>CAVXBJ010000088.1:0-24483 GCA_963759915.1 uncultured Actinomycetota bacterium
GAGTCTCGGTGGTGAGCAGCAGCGAGGCGATGGACGCCGCGTTGGCCAGCGCCGACCGGGTCACCTTGACCGGGTCGAGGACGCCGGCACCGAGCAGGTCGCCGTACTCGCCGGTCGCCGCGTTGAAGCCGTTGCCCGGCGTCATCTCGGCCACCTTGGAGGTGACGACGTAGCCCTGGTAGCCACCGTTCTCGGCGATCCAGCGCAGCGGCTCGGCCAGCGAGCGACGGACGATGCCGACACCCACCTTCTCGTCACCGGTCAGACCGAGGTCGCCGTCGAGAGCGGCACCCGCGTGGATGATGGCGGAACCGCCACCGGCGACGATGCCCTCCTCGATCGCGGCCCGGGTCGCGGACACCGCGTCCTCGATCCGGTGCTTCTTCTCCTTGAGCTCGACCTCGGTGGCCGCGCCGACCTTGATCACGCAGACGCCGCCGGCGAGCTTGGCGACCCGCTCCTGCAGCTTCTCGCGATCCCAGTCGGAGTCGGTCCGCTCGATCTCGGCCTGCAGCTGGGCGACCCGACCCTTGACGTCGTCGCCGGAACCGGCGCCGTCGACGATGGTGGTGTCGTCCTTGGTGACCACGATGCGACGAGCGCGACCCAGGTCCTCGAGGCCGACCTGGTCGAGCTTGAGCCCGATCTCGGGAGCGACGACGGTGCCACCGGTCAGGATGGCGATGTCCTCGAGCATGGCCTTGCGGCGGTCACCGAAGGCCGGGGCCTTGACGGCCACGGAGGTGAAGGTGCCGCGGATCTTGTTCACCACGAGGGTGGACAGCGCCTCGCCGTCGACGTCCTCGGCCACGATGAAGAGGGTGCCGGACGCGCCGATGACCTTCTCCAGCAGCGGCAGCAGCTCGTTCATCGAGCTGATCTTGCCGGAGTTGATCAGGATGTACGGGTCGTCCAGGACCGCCTCCATCCGCTCCGGGTCGGTGACGAAGTAGGGCGACAGGTAGCCCTTGTCGAACTGCATGCCCTCGGTGAACTCGAGCTCGGTGCCGAAGGTGTTCGACTCGTCGACCGTGATCACGCCGTCCTTGCCGACCTTGTCGAAGGCGTCGGCGATGAGGGTGCCGATCTCGGCGTCGCGGGCGGAGATGGTGGCCACGTGGGACATGTCCTCGGTGGTCTCCACGTCCCGGGCGATCTCGCGCAGACGCTCGACGACGGCGGTGACCGCCGCGTCGATGCCCCGCTTGAGGCCGATCGGGTTGGCGCCGGACGCGACGGCCTTGAGGCCCTCGTGCACCAGCGCCTGGGCCAGCACCGTCGCGGTGGTGGTGCCGTCACCGGCGACGTCGTTGGTCTTGGTGGCGACCTCCTTGGCGAGCTGGGCGCCGAGGTTCTCGTACGGGTCGTCGAGCTCGACCTCACGGGCGACGGTCACGCCGTCGTTGGTGATGGTGGGGGCTCCCCACTTCTTGTCGAGCACCACGTAACGGCCCTTCGGGCCGAGGGTGACCTTCACGGTGTTGGCGAGGATGTCGACGCCACGCTCGAGCGAGCGGCGCGCCTCCTCGTCGAACTGAAGGATCTTTGCCATGGGTTTCGGTTCCTTCGGTTACTTGGTGACGACCGCGAGGATGTCGCGGGCGTTCAGCAGCAGCAGGTCCTGGCCGTCGTACTTGACCTCGGTGCCGCCGTACTTGCTGAAGATCACGACGTCGTCGACCGAGACGTCGAGGGGGACGCGGTTGCCGTTGTCGTCGATCCGCCCGGGACCGGTGGCGAGCACCTTGCCCTCCTGCGGCTTCTCCTTGGCGGTGTCGGGGATGACCAGGCCGGACTTGGTGGTCTGCTCGGCCTCGAGCGGCTGGACGAGGATGCGATCCTCGAGCGGCTTGATCGTGGTGGACACGTTCAAACCCCTTTCAGTTGGAGTGCGTGTGTGTACGAGTACGGTGGTCGGTGCGTCGTCGCGGGTGCCGCCTCGACCGTTGGCACACTCCAGGGGAGAGTGCCAAAACGACATTAGCACTCCCCTTTGGTGAGTGCCAGCACCAGCCTGTGAAGCAGCCAAGACCTCAGCGGACGATCAGGGCGGCTCCAGGGCGGCGACCGTTCGCTCAGAAGAGCTTGCGAATCTGCTCGTTCCCGTCAGAAGAGCTTGCGAATCTGCTCGTTCAGCGCCAGCACCGCCATGAAGCCGAAGAAGACCGTCGACCAGATCAGCGCCGCGACCCGGTAGCTGCGGACCTTGATGCTGTCCGGCAGGGCGGTCCGGTTCATCACCAGCAGCAGGATCGAGTAGATGAACATCATCACGCCGGCGGTGCAGCCGGAGATGACCAGCAGCACCAGCGGCTGGTCCAGCCCGGCCAGCAGGATGGCGATGCCGATCCCCACGATGGCCAGCACCAGGTAGGTGTAGAGCCGGCTCTCGGTGATCTCCTTGTCCCGCAGGTAGGTCGACTTGAGCACGTCCGACATCAGCCGGGTGGTGTAGTCCACGATGCCCACGGCGGCCGCGAACAGCGAGAAGGCCCCGATCGCCCAGAACAGCACCGCGAACCAGCCGCCGACCGTGTCGGCCAGCACCTGTCCCTCGATCTGCAGGAAGCTGATGTTGTTCTCGACGTCGTCGCGGCCGTACAGGGTCGCGCGGGCCAGCAGCGAGGTCGCGGTGATGGTCAGGATCGTGATCAGCACGAACGTCGCCAGCTGCTCGACGTTGGCGAACTTCCACCACCGCTTCCACCGGTCCCGGTTCTCCGGGGTGTCGGGGAAGACGTACGCGCCGACGAAACGGGCCGCGTGCTTCTCCCCGGTGATCGGGCTGACCAGGCTGGGCAGGTGGGCGCCCATGCCGAAGCCCTTGTCCCGGATCCAGTTGCTCTGACAGAGGTTCTGCCCGCCGCCGGCCCCCGCGTACGCGATCGCGCCCATCATCAGCGCGAAGCCGAGCTCCGCCGGGAAGCGACCGAAGTTCGTCACCGCCTGGGGCAGCTCGGACCAGGTGTCGCCCTTCACCACCAGGGCCAGCGCCAGGATGAAGAACCCGCCGATCAGGATCACCTTGACCGTCAGCAGCCGTTCCAGGGCGACGTAGACGCGCGGGGCCAGCGTGAGGATGAGGGCGACCACGACCAGGATGGCGATGGCGATCCAGCGCTGGCTGCCGCCGAAGATGTAGGAGAGCATGGCCGCCGAGCTGGTCGCCCAACCGGGCCACAGGTTGGCGAAGTAGGCCAGGATCGCGAACACCAGACCCCAGTGCCGCCCCAGCCGGTTGAAGCCGGTCAGCGCGGTCTCCCCGGTGGCCAGGGTGTAGCGCTCGATCTCCATGTTGAGGAACCACTGGGTGAGCACGCCGACGACAGCACCCCAGAGGAAGACCAGGCCGACCTGGCTGGCGATGTAGGGCCACAGGATGAACTCGCCGGACGCGAGTCCGACCCCGGCGCCGACGATGCCCGGGCCGATGATCTTCAGCCAGCCCGACGGTGGCTCCGGGAGGTCAGCGACCTTGGGTGGCCCCAGGTGCGTGGTCCGGAGCCGGAAGCCCGTCTCCGCCGGGTCGACGTCGAGGGCCTTGCCGATCGAGGTGTCACTGGACATGCGCCCGCCTCCTTGCGTGCTGCCGTCAGGTTGACCTTGCGTGCCGCCGTCAGTTGACACCGTAAAGCCAGCACGGCCGGCTGTGAACCCTGACGCGCGGTCGGGCGGGTCGCCGGCGGGTGCGCGACGCCGGGTCAGCCGCGGTGACGGACCCGGGTCAGCGCCTCCTGGGCGACCCAGTGCCGGCTGGCGTCGGGGGCGGTGATCTGGCAGACCAGGGTGTCGTCGATCACCGAGGTCGCCCGGATGACCGAGACGTGGCTCGGCGGGATCTTGCGGCCGTCGTCCAGGGCGATCGGCGCGGCCGGACGGACCGGGGTGCCGACCGCCAGCGGCTTCGGCTTCAGCAACCACATGATGATCAGCAGGATCGGCCCGAGGATGATGCCCAGGACCAGGAACAGCCGGTCGTCGTAGCCCTTCCGGCGGGCGTCCCAGGCGGCCGCGATCCCGGCCGCGACGTAGAGCGCGACCAGCAGGGCGTCGGTCACCGCGGGTCTCCCGCCCCGGTGGTCACGCCGGACCCGATGATCAGGCAGCTGCCGCTGGCGGTGGCGACGACCTTGCCGGCGGCGTCGCGGACGTCACCGTCCACGAAGGCCACCCGGCGGCCGGGCTTGGTCACGTGCCCGTGGGCGGTCAGGGTGCCGCTGCCCGGAGTCACCGCGCGCAGGTAGCTGACCTTGAGCTCGATCGAGGTGTAGCCCACCCCGGCCGGGAGCTGGCTGTGCACCGCGCAGGCGAGGGCGGAGTCGAGCAGGGTGCAGACCAGACCGCCGTGCACCACACCGATCGGGTTGTAGTGCGACTCGTGCGGCTCGCAGGTGAACCAGACCTGCCCGTCCTCGATCCGGCTGAGGGTGAAGCCGAGGGTCTGGGCGATGGGCGGCGGTGGCAGCCGGCCCTCGAGCATGGCGGTCAGGTAGTCCCGACCCGACAGGCTGCGCCCCGCCCCGGCGCCGACGCCGGGGTCGTGCCAGGTGACCTCCCGGCGACGCTCGTCGCCCCACTCGGCGGGCGCGGGCGATGGGTCGGCGGGCATGGGGGCGAGCCTACTGAGTCACCCGCGGCCCGGCATCGAACAGTGTGTGAGAGGAGGGTTTCTGACGCACCATCAACTCACACGCTGATCGGACTCACGAGCTGATCGGCCTCACGAGCTGGTCGGCCTCACACCCTGGTCGGAGGGGAAGCCACCCGCCGGACCACCAGCATCACCGTCGCGTCCACGGTGCGGGTCAGGACCACCGTGGCCGACCCGCTCCCCCGCAGCTTCAGCCGCTTGCGCAGCACGGCGGGGTCGAGGTCGAGACCCCGCTTCTTGATCTCCAGCGTCCCGATCCCCTGTTCCCGGGTCCACTGCCGCAGAGCCTGCTCGGTGTACGGGTGCACCTCCAGCACCTCGAAGGCGGTCGCGTACGGCGTCGGCCGGATCTCCTCACCGGTCAGGTAGGCCAGATCGGGGTGCAGCCGGTGGGCGCCCAGCGCTCGGCCCACCTGGTCGATGCCGCCGGCCCGGGTCACCGCTCCGGCCGGTTCGTAGAGCACCGACCCGACCGGGCCGGCCGTCAGCGGCGGTGCGGCCGGATCGACGACCAGCCGGTCGTCGGGCAGCAGCAACGCCGCCCGACCGTCGGCCAGGGCACCCTGGCCGGACCACAGCCCCACCTCGACGGTGTCGCCCCGCTCGCTCAGCCACTCCGCCTCGACGCCGCCGGGGATGACCCGGTGCGGCAGGCCCGGGCCGAGCTTCACCCCGGTCACCCGGTCGCCGGCGAGCAGGGACTCGACGAACGCCCACGGCGGACTCAGGTCCTCGGTCCGCCAGCTCCGGCCGCCCCGGGTGGTGCGGCGGCCCGGGTCGGCGAAGGCGGCCACGCCGGGGCTCAGCAGCTGGGGGGCCAGCTCGACGGCGTCGCCGACCAGCACCTCGGCCCGGTCGCCGAGGTTGGCCTGGGCGATCGCCGCGGTCTCCGGGTCGGACTCCACCGCGACCACGTCCAGGCCGGCGTCCAGCAGAGCCAGGGCGTCGGCGCCGATGCCGCAGCCCAGGTCGACCACCCGCCGGACCCCGGCCGCCACGAACCGGGCCGCGTGGTGACCGGCGACCGCCGAGCGGCTGGCCTGCTCCAGCCCGACGCGGGTGAGCAGCAGCCGGTCGGCCCGCTCGCCCAGCTTCGACCGGGCCGCTCGCCGCAACCCGATCTGGGTCAGCGCGGCCGCCGCCAGCTCCGGCGGGAACCGCGACCGCAGCGCCGTCGCCGCGGCCAGTCCGTCCGGGTCGGGGTGGGCGGCGGCGGCGGCCAGCGCCTCCCGCCCGGCCGGGGTGGCCAGTGGGTGGGGCGCGGGTCGGGTCACAGGCAGATGCGATCGACCGGCAGCCGGGAGTCCGCGCCGATGTCGGCGGGCGAGGGCGGCAGACCGGCGGTCACCACGGCCGAGCCGAGGGCGGCGATCATCGCGCCGTTGTCGGTGCACAGGGCGGGCGGCGGGGTCCGCAGGCGTACGCCGGCCGCCGCGGCCCGTTCGGTCAGCAGCTCGCGCAGCCGCCGGTTGGCCGCCACCCCACCGCCGATCAGCAGGTCGGTGGCGCCGGTGGCGGTGCAGGCGTCGATCGCCTTGGCGCTGAGCACGTCGCAGACCGCCTCCTGGAAGCTGGCGGCCACGTCGGCGGTGCGCACCGGCCGACCGTCGGCCTCGGCCGTCTCCACGTAGCGGGCGACGGCGGTCTTCAGCCCGGAGAAGGAGAAGTCGAAGCGGTGCCGCTCCAGGTCGCGGCGGCTGGTCAGTCCGCGCGGGAACGCGATGGCTGTGGGATCACCGTCGGCGGCGGCCCGGTCGATGTGCGGACCGCCGGGATAGGGCAGGGCCAGCAGCCGGGCCACCTTGTCGTACGCCTCCCCCGCCGCGTCGTCGATGGTGCTGCCGAGCTCGGTGATCGAACGGGCCACGTCGTCGACCTGCAGCAGCGAGGTGTGGCCGCCGGAGACCAGCAGGGCCAGACACGGCTGCGGCAGCGGGCCGTGCTCGACCAGGTCGACGGCGACGTGACCGGCCAGGTGGTTGACGCCGTAGAGCGGCTTGTCCAGCGCGAACGCCAGCGCCTTGGCCGCCGCCAGCCCGACCACCAGCGCGCCCATCAGCCCGGGACCGGCGGTGACGGCGATGCCGTCGATCTCGGTCAGGTCGATGCCGGCGGTCTCCTGGGCCCGACGCAGGGTCGGCAGCAGCGCCTCCAGGTGCGCCCGGCTGGCCACCTCGGGCACCACGCCGCCGAAGCGGACGTGCTCGGCCACGCTGGAGGCCACCTCGTTGGCCAGCAGCTCGGTGCCGCGCACCACCCCGACCCCGGTCTCGTCGCAGGAGGACTCGATGCCCAGGATCAACGGCCCGCTCACGGAGCACTCTCCTTCGTCGGCGTACTGAGGGGGTCGGGCGGGGTCCAGCTGGGCAGGTCCCACAGCCGCAGGATCAGCGCGTGCCGACCCGGCCCGTAGTAGTCGTCGCGGGCGGTGAGCTGCTCGAACCCGAGCCACTGGTACAAGGCGATGGCCGGGTCGTTGTCCCAGGCCACCTCGAGCATCACCGACCGGGCGCCGGCGTGCCGGACGGCGGTCAGACCGGCCACGACCAGCGCCGCCCCGACCCCCTGCCGCCGGTGGCGGGGGGACACGACCAGGCGGTGCAGGTCGGCGACGTCGCCGACGGTCTGCAGGGCGATCACCCCGACCGGCACGTGCCGGCGGGCCAGCAGCGTCGTGCGGCCGTCCCCCAGCAGCTCCCCCTGCCAGCTGCGCTCGCTCCACTGCTCGCTCGGGGTGAAGCCGGCGATCTCCAGCCCCAGGATCTGGGGCAGGTCGTCGAGGCGGGCGGCGGCGATGCTGACGCCGGCGGCGCTCACCCTCGGCTCCGGCGGACCAGCACCGACTTGCGGCGGCCGGGTTCGGTGGCGTCGGGGCGGCGCAGGTAGAGCGGTTCGACGCCGGCGTCGGCCAGCTGCGGGCCGGCGGTGGCCAGCACGGCCGGGTCCAGGGCGGTGGGACCGGCCGCCACCTGCAGCCGGTCGGGGTAGAGCAGCGTCGCCGGACCGACTGTCGGCAGTCGCGGCACGTCGTCGGCCGCGGTCACCGACGGACCCTCGAGGCGGGTGCCGTCGGCGGCGTAGCGGGCCCAGTAGACCTCCTTGCGCCGCGCGTCGGTGGCCACCACGAACTCTCCGCGGCCGTCCTGGGGCTTCGGTGTCGGCGTGCTCGGCCGCGATCACGTCCAGGGTGCAGACGCCGTGCAGCCGGGCGCCGGCGATCTCGGCCAGCACCCGCGCGGTGACGATGCCGACGCGCAGACCCGTGTACGGCCCCGGGCCGAGGCCCACGACCACGTCGGTCAGCTCGGACAGGTCGATGCCGGCTTCGGCGCAGACCTGCCGGACCAGCGGGGTGAGCTGCTCGACGTGGGCCATCCGGTCGGCGACCTGGCCGGAACCGGCAGGCCGGCCGTCGACGGCCAGGCCGACGCAGACGACGGTGGCGGTGTCGATGCCGAGCACGACCGTACGGGCAGGGGCGTCAGGCATGGGTGCTCCCGGTCCTCAGGCTGGTCAGGTCCAGTCCCGACCAGCGCTCACCGACCGGTCGCAGGATGACCAGACGGCGGTCGGCGTCGTCCTCGGCGGCGGCCGCCGAGCGCCGGATGTCGATCTCCAACCGGTGGTCGGCCAGCCCCTCGGCCAACCCGGCGCCCCACTCGACCACCGTGACGGCGTCGCCGGCGGTCGCGTCCAGATCCAGGTCGTCGAGCTCCTCGGCGCTGCCGAGGCGGTACGCGTCCACGTGCACCAGGGCGGGTCGCCGGGACCGGGAGGGGTGGATGCGGGAGAGCACGAAGGTGGGCGAGATGACCGCCCCCTCGCTGTCCAGGCCGCGCCCGATGCCCTGGGTCAGGGTCGTCTTGCCCGCCCCGAGGTCGCCGCTGGCGATGACCAGGTCACCCGGTCGGAGCAGGTCGGCCAGTCGGACACCGAGGTCCTGCATGTCCTCGGCCGTGGGCACGTCGACGGCCACCGGCAGCGGGCGCGCGAGCACCACACCGTTGGGGGCTGAGCGGTCGACCACGAAGCCGCGGTGCTGCCAGAAGGCGATCAGCTCGGTGAACTCCTCCCGGGCGAACAGCTCGGCGGTGTCGAAACCGAGCTCGGCGGCGTGGTCCAGCGCTGCGTCGACCATGGCGGTGGCGATCCCGTGCCGCTGGAAGTGCGGGTGGACCGAGACCCGGTGCCAGCTGACCACCCCGGGTCGGTCGTCGACCGGGTGCAGCAGGATCGATCCGGCCGGTGCGCCGTCGACGGTCGCGTAGATCCCGCCGCCGGCGGCGAGCTGCGGCCTCGATCGAGGCCGGCGTCTCCTGGACGGCGGTGGAGGGCGGGTCGAGCGGGGGCCGGGCGCCGAACGCCGCGTGGATGACGTCGACCATCCCCGGCGCGTCGGCGTCGGTGGCCACCGACACCACCAGGTCGGCCACGGAGATGTTCACCGACGGAAGGCTAGTCGGCGTCGAGGGTGCGCGGCGGCGCCGTCTGCTCTGCGTACGCCCGGGCGGCCGGTAAGCGATCAGGAGGCACCGAGCAGGGTGCGGCCGTCGTCGGTGATCACCCAGAACGGGTTGTGGGCGACCTCCCACGGGTGGCCGTCGGGGTCGATGAAGATCCCGGAGTAGCCGCCCCAGAAGGTCTCCGCGCCCGGCCGGCCGATGGTGGCGCCGGCCCGCTCGGCGGTGGCCAGCACCTCGTCCACCTCCGCCGGGGAACTGACGTTCTGGGCCAGGGTGACGCCGCCCCAGCCGCCGGGATCGACCACCGCCGAGTCGGCCGCCAGCTCGGCGCGGCTCCACAGCGCGACCACCAGCCCGCCGGTCTGGAAGAAGGTGACGCCCTCGGCGTCGCGGTTGGCCTGCCAGCCCAGGGCCTCGTAGAACCGGGTGGCCCGGTCGAGATCGGCCACGCCCAAGGTGACCAGACTGAGTCGTTGCTCCATGCGTCGGCACGCTAGCCCGGCCCACCGACAGCCAGCCCGCGGAGACAGCTGACGCCCCGTCTCGCTCCGTGACGCCCCTGGCAGCGGGGGCGTCGGCGGGTGAAACGGGGCGTCAGCGATGGAGCTCAGGCCCGTGGGCCGCAGTCGACCGATCAGGAATCAGCCGATCAGTAGCGCGGACGACGGCCGGCCGAGCCACCACGGAAGTTCCCACGGCCACGGTTGCCCTGGCCGGGGTGCCGCTTGGCGGACCGCGCCGGCGGCGCGACGAGCTTCTCGAACTCCTGCTGGGACACCGCCGGGCCGCTGGGGACCCGGGAGCCGGTGGCGGCCACCACGAGGGTGTCGCCGGGCTCGGCGTTCAGCGGGACGGTCTGCACACCGGCCTGGCGGGTCAGGCGCTCGACCTCACGACGCTGGTGCGGCAGGGCCAGGGTCACGACGACCCCGGTCTCACCGGCGCGGGCCGTACGACCGGCGCGGTGCAGGTAGTCCTTGGGGCCGGCCGGCGGGTCGACCTGGAGGACCAGACCGATCTCGTCGACGTGGATGCCGCGGGCGGCGACGTCGGTGGCCACCAGCACGGGCAGCCGCCCGTCCTTGAAGGCCGCCGAGCATCCGGGCGCGGGCGCCCTGGGTCAGGCCACCGTGCAGCGCACCGGCGAGCACGCCGGCCTCGCGCAGCTGCTCGGCGACCCGGTTGGCCCCGAGCTGGGTGCGGACGAAGATGACCGTACGGCCGTCGCGGCCGGCGATCTCGGCGGTCACGGTGGCCTTGTCGGACGGCCGGACCAGCAGCACGTGGTGCTCCATCGAGCCGACGCTGGCCGAGCCGGGTCGACCTCGTGGGTGACCGGGTCGGACAGGTAGCGCTTGACCAGCCGGTTGACGGCACCGTCCAGGGTGGCCGAGAACAGCAGCCGCTGACCCCCGGCCGGGACGGTGTCGAGGATCTGGGTGACGGCGGGCATGAAGCCGAGGTCGGCCATGTGGTCGGCCTCGTCCAGCACGACGACCTCGACCCGGGTGAGGTCGGCCGCACCCTGGTCCATCAGGTCGATCAGCCGGCCGGGGGTGGCCACGACGATGTCGACACCGCGCTCGAACGCCTTGAGCTGCGGACCGTACGGCATGCCGCCGGCGACCAGGGTCAGGCTGAGGCCCTGGGTCCGGGCCAGCGGAGCCAGCACGTCGGCGACCTGGAGGGCGAGCTCACGGGTCGGCACCAGCACCAGGGCCCGGGCGCAGCCCGAGGGGGCGTTGGAGCCGGACAGCGTGGTGATCATGGGCAGACCGAAGCCGAGCGTCTTGCCCGAGCCGGTCTGGCCGCGGCCGAGCACGTCCCGGCCCGCGAGGGCGTCGGGGATGGTGGCGGTCTGGATCGGGAACGGCTGCGGTGATGCCGCCGGCGTGCAGCGCCGAGACCAGGGCCTTGGGCACGCCGAGCTCGGCGAAGCCCACCGGAGGTCGGCAGCGCCGATGGTCGCGGCGGTGGCCACGTTCTCGGCGGGCGCCTCCCAGCTCATCTGGTCGGACTCGGGCGCGCTGGACTCGGCGCGAGCCGCGGTCGGACGGTCGAAGCGGGGACGGTCGTCGCGGGACGGTCAGCGACCGCGGACGGTCGTAGGTGCGGACCGGTCGGAGCGCGGACCGGTCGTAGGACGGACGGTCGGACCGCTCGGTGCGCGGCCGGTCGTAGGACGGACGGTCCGACCGCTCGGTGCGCGGCCGGTCGTACGACGGACGATCCGACCGCTCGGTGCGCGGCCGGTCGTACGACGGACGATCCGACCGCTCGGTGCGAGGCCGGTCATAGGACGGCCGATCGTCACGACGCGGACGATCGGCACCCCGGTCGAACGAGCGCGGACGGTCGTCGCGGTCGAACGAACGCGGACGGTCGTCGCGGGCGCGGTCGCCGCGGTAGCCGTTGGTGGGACGGTCGCCCGTGGGGCGGTCGGAGCGGTAGCCGTTCGACTGCCGGTCGGTGCTGGGGCGGTCCGTGCGGTAGCCGGGGACGGTTGCGGTCGTGCTGGCGCGGACCACTGCGGTCGTACTCGCGAGGACGGGCACTGCGGTCGTACTGACGAGGACCCGAGCCGCGGGTGTCGGACCGCTGGCCGTCGCGGCGGTCGTAGCCACGGCTGTCGCCACCCCGGTCGTAGCCGCGGTTGTCGGAACGGGGGGGGGGGGGTCGCTGCCCCGGTTGTCGAAGCTGCGGCCCTGGGTGCGAGGCGTGTCGGAACGCGGGTCCTCGTACTGCCGGCCGGAGCTGCGGCGGGGCGGACGGTTGGACTCGCGGCGCTCGGCCGCGCTCCACCGCTGCTTGGGGGTGCCGTCGGCCTTCACGCTCTTGGCGCGCTTGCCCTTGGCCGGGCTCTTGGTGGAAGGCTTGGGGTTGTGGGCGCGCGCAGGCGCACCCGAGGTCTTGCCGGACATCTCGGTCTCACTTCTGGCCCTGGAGCGGGCTGGTTGGTAGGCACGTCAACGGCCATGGACTTCACAACCAGCTGGGCGGGAGACGAACCTTCGGTGCCGCCATCGGCACTCTCTCGGCCCGAGCAGGCAGATCACCAGCCCGGGAGAGGCAATCGTACCAGAGTTCCCTCGTCGGCCCCGCCACGGCGATCCACGTGGTAGAGGACGTCAGTCGTCGTGCGCGAGGTTCCGGCGCACCCGGGTGATCAGGTCGCCCAGCACCTCGTTGAACACCTCGTGGTGCTCGATGATCCCCATGTGCCCGCAGTCCGGCAGCCGGCGGACATCAGCGCCCGGCAGCAGCTCGATGATCTTGTCGGTGTGCTTGATCGGGGTGATCGCATCGTCCTCTCCCCCGATCACCGCGGTCTCCACGGTGGCCAGCACGTCGAACGCCTCGTACTCGTCCAGCTCGGCGAAGGCCGGGTAGAAGTCGCTGATCACCGACATCGGGGTCTGCCCGAGCATCTGGTTCATGAACTCGACGTAGCTGGGGGGCACGTCGGAGCCGTACGACCCCTTCTTGGTGAACACGAAGCTGAGGTCGGAGCCGGCCGTCCGGCCGCGCTCGACCACCTCGGGGATCCGGTTCAGCGCGGCCATCGTGGGCTGCACGATCCGCCCGAACGCTCGCCCGGGCAGGCCCCGGATCGGGGAGTAGTCGGCCATCTCGCCGGCCGCCGTCGAGAACAGGGCCACGCCGTGCACCCGGGTGCCGAACAGCTCGGGGTGGGTCAACGCCAGGTGCATGATCGTCATGCCGCCCATCGAGTGGCCGGCCAGCACCACCGGCCCGTCGCCGACCACCTCGTCCAGCACCTGCAGCAGGTCCTCGGCCAGCTGCGGCACCCGGCAGTGCTCGCCGTCCGAACGTCCCGACCGGCCGTGCGAGCGCTGGTCGTACAGCACGATCCTGATCTTGTTCCGGAACAGCTTCCGCTGGAAGTGCCAGCAGTCCAGGCTGAGCGCGTAGCCGTGCACCAGCACCAGGGTGAGCGGGTCGTCGGCTCCCAGCGGTGAGTCACCGCCGTCGGCCGGGAGCTCGTCGACCTCGGTGTGCAGCCGGACGCCGTCGGGGGTGACGACCGCCGGTCCGCTGGAGCGCAGCGAGAAGAACGGCTCGTCGTCACCCTCGTCACGCTCGGCATGCAGGCGCTTGGAGACGATCCGTCGTTCGAGCTCGAGACCCAGGGCGACGCCACCACCCGCCAGGGCGAGCACGCTGGCCGCCAACCCGAGCGCCCCGGCCCGCTTGCGCACCGGCGCCGCCGGGGACCCGACGAGGTGAGCCGGGACAGGGCCGAGGCGGCCACAGCCGCCTTGGGCACCGCCCCCTTGGGCACGGTCCTCCTGGGCGATGGCGTCGTGGCCGCGGCCGACCTTGGCCACGGCCGCCGGGGTGACCCGCGGCGCCGTACGCGCGGGACCTCGGTGCCGTCCGATGTGCCGAGTTCTCGTCGACGCCGGGCCGGGCACGGATCCGGTGCTGTCGACGTCCGGCTCGGTCGCGGGCCCCCGGCCGGCGGCTGGGCGTCAACCATGATCACGTCCTTCTCCCCGGTGGTAGGTGCGCGGCACCCGGCCGCCGATCCGGGTGACGATCTCGTAGCCGATGGTGCCGCACCACTCGGCCCAGTCGGCCGCAGTCGGCTCACCGTGGTCACCGGGCCCGAACAGGGTGATCTCCTCCCCCACCTCGGCTCCGGCGCTCGGGTCACCGAGGTCGATCACGAACTGGTCCATGCAGATCCGACCCCGGATGGGCGCCCGCCCCGCCGCGGCCGACCTCGCCGGTGTTCCCGGCGTGCCGCGGGATGCCGTCGCCGTAACCGAGCGGCACGAGGCCGAGCAGCGTCGGCCGCTCCGCGTGCCAGGTGTGCCCGTACGAGACGCCGGCGCCCTCGGCACGACCTTGACGTTGGCCAGCTGGGCCCGCAGCCGCATCACCGGCCGGAGCCGGACCCCGGCCCGGGCGGCGACGCCGACGTCGGGATCGATCCCGTACGCCGCGATCCCGACCCGCACCAGATCGAAGTCCTGCTGGGGCAGCAGCAAGGCCCCGGCCGAGTTGCTCAGGTGCCGCAGGCCCGGGGTCAGCCCCGTTGTGCGGGCGACCGCGTAGGCGGCCTCGTACGCCAGCTGCTGCTCGGCCACCGAGGCGGCACCCGGTTCGTCGGCGGCGGCCAGGTGCGACCAGAGGCCGACCACCTCCAGCCGCCCGAGCTGCTCGGCGTGCCGGGCGGCGGCGCACACGGCCGGCCAGTCCGCAGCTGTCGCGCCGTTGCGCGACAGGCCGGTGTCGATCTTGAGGTGGACCCGTGCCCGAACGCCCAGGATCCCTGCGCTGTCGGCGATCCGGGCGATCTGCTCCGGTGACTGGGCGGAGAGGTCGACGTCGGCGGCGACCAGCGGACCCAGGTCGGTCCGCGGTCCGTAGAGCCAGGCCAGCACCCGGCCGCGGTCGCCGGCCGCCCGCAGGGCCAGCGCCTCCTCGGGGGTCGCGACTCCGAGCCAGGCCGCCCCGGCCTCGCGGGCCACCCGGGCGCACTCGACCATCCCGTGCCCGTACGCGTCCGCCTTCACCACCACCATCACCGCCGTGGGGGCGACGTGGGCGCGCAGCACCTCGATGTTGGTCGCGAACGCCTCCAGGTCGATCACCGCCGAGGCCGTCTGCGGGTCCAGGTACGGGCTCACCGTGACCTCTCCCCCGTTCCCGACCCACCCGGTCCCCGTCCCGAGCCAGCCGCCCGAGCTCACCGATCACCGTCGCGCAGTGCCGGGCCAGCTCCTGCGGCGGCAGCGGCCCGGGGAACCGGGCGGCCGTCATCGCCTGCACCGACGCCGCCAGCACCGCGGCCGTCCGCGCACCGACCCCGGCAGCCAGGACCGCGGCACACAGGCCTCCGAGCACGTCGCCGGAGCCGGCCTGTCCGGTCCAGGCGGGCCCGGGAACGGCCACCTCGACCGTCTGGGTCTGCGGTGTCGCCACCAGCTGGGTGGCCCCCTTGAGCAGCACCGTCGCCCCGGTCCGATCGGCGCCGGACCGGACCGCGGCCACCGGGTCGGCGGTCACGTCGCCGCGCTCGCAGTCCAGCAGCCGGGCCAGCTCGCCGGCGTGCGGGGTGAGCAGGACGGTGCCGGGCAGCCGGTCGGGCAGGTGGCGCAGGCCGTCGGCGTCGATCACCAGCGGCAGTCCGCCCGACACCAGGTCGGCGATCACCTGGTCGCCGTCGGCCCGCTCGCCCCAGCCGGAGCCGACCAGCCAGGCCTGGACCCGCCCCTCGCCGAAGACGACGTTGGGCAGGTCCCGGCCGATGATCTCTGCGGACCGGCGGGCCCCGCGGTAGCGGACCATGCCCGCACCGCCGTAGACGGCACCGTGGGTGGACAGCACCCCGGCGCCGGGGTAGGCGTCGGAGCCGGTGTCGACCCCCACCACCCCGCGGGCGTACTTGTCGCTGGTCGGTCCGGGGACGGGCCAGTGGGCGGCCACGTCGGCGGTGTCCCAGGCCGCCAGACCCGGAGCGGTGCCGGTCAGGTCGAGACCGATGTCGACCAGCTCGACCGGTCCCGACCGGCTGGCCGCCGGTTCGATCAGGTGGGCGGGCTTGTAGCAGCCGAAGGTCACGGTCCGGGTCGCCTGGACCGACCCGCCGGGGCCTGTCCGGTGTCGGGACACCACGCCGGACGGCAGGTCGACCGCCAGCACCGGGATGCCCCGGACGGTGGCGGCGGCGGTCAGGGCCAGCAGCTGCGGCGGGAAGACCGGGCCGGCCGCCGATGCCGAGCAGTCCGTCCATGATCAGGTCGACCCCGGTCAGGTCGTCCTCGCCCACGGCGTCTCCGTCGACCAGTCGACCGCCCGCCGCCCGCAGGGCCGCCCAGCCGGCCGGGTGCGGCGCGCCCAGGCCCTGGACGGCGGTCACCGCGGCAGCCGCGACGGGCCAGCCGCTGCCCGGCGTACAACGCGTCCCCGCCGTTGTCGCCCGGTCCGACCAAGATCATCACCGCGCGCCGTAGACCGTGCCCCGGGTACGGGCCAGCAGATCGGCGGACCGCACGGCCAGGCCGTGCGCAGCACGCTGCATCAGCGTCCCGTCACCGACCGTCGCCATCGCGGCGGCCTCGAGGGCCCGGGTCTGGGCCACCGTGTACGCGTACCGCACGGACTACCCCTCGCAGACGACCATCGCCGAGGCGATGCCGGCGTCGTGGGACAGGGACAGGTGCACAGTCCGTACACCCAGGGCGCGGGCGCGGTTCTCGACGGTGCCGGTGATCACGAAGAAGGGCCTGCCGCCGCTGTCGGTCTGCACCTCAGCATCGTGCCACGCCATCCCGGCCGGGGCGCCGAGCGCCTTGGCCAACGCCTCCTTGGCGGCGAACCGGGCGGCCAGCGAAGCCACCGAGCGCTCCGCCTCCAGCGGGGTGAACAGCCGCTGCACCATCCGCGGTCGTCGCTCGACGGCCTCGGCGAAGCGCCGGACGTCGCACACGTCGACGCCGATCCCGATGATCATGGCGCCGGACGGGTCTGGGCCGGAGGTGATCATGATCAGCACCCCGGTCCGACCGGCGGCGCGGCCGCAGCGCTCACTCGACCGTGACGGACTTGGCCAGGTTGCGCGGCTGGTCGACGTCGTGGCCCTTGCGGGTGGCCAGCTCGCAGGCGAACACCTGCAGCGGCACGATGGCCACCAGGGGCTGCAGCAGCGTGGGCACCTTGGGCAGCGTGATCATCACGTCCGCGTACGGGACGGCGGCCTCGTCGCCCTCCTCGGCCAGCACGATCGTCCGTGCTCCGCGGGCCCGGATCTCCTGGATGTTGGAGATCACCTTGTCGTGCACGAGATCGCGACCCGGCGGCGGCATCACCACGAAGACCGGCAGCTGGTCCTCGATCAGGGCGATCGGTCCGTGCTTGAGCTCGCCGGCGGCGAAGCCCTCGGCGTGGATGTAGGCCAGCTCCTTGAGCTTCAGTGCGCCCTCCAGCGCCACCGGGTAGCCGACGTGACGACCCAGGAACAGCACCGAGGGCGCGTCCGCGAAGTCGGCGGCCAGCTGCAGCACCCCGTCGAGGTCGGCCAGCTGTCGCTCGATCGCCGCCGGGATCCTGTCCAGCTCGTCGATCAGCACCGCGATCTCGTCGCCGAACTTGGTGCCCCGGACCTGGGCCAGGTAGAGCCCGAGCAGGTAGCAGGCCACCAGCTGGGTCAGGAAGCCCTTGGTCGAGGCGACCCCGATCTCCGGCCCGGCGTGGGTGTAGATCACCGCGTCGGACTCGCGCGGGATGGTCGAGCCGTTGGTGTTGCAGATGGCCAGCACCTTGGCCTTCTGCTCCCGCGCGTGCCGGATGGCCATCAGCGTGTCGGCGGTCTCGCCGGACTGGGAGATGCTGACCACCAGGGTGGTCGGCCCGACGATCGGGTCCCGGTAGCGGAACTCGCTGGCCAGCTCGACCTCGCACGGGACCCGGGTCCAGTGCTCGATGGCGTACTTGGCCACCATGCCGGCGTAGAAGGAGGTGCCGCAGGCGATCACGATGATCTTGTCGACGGCCCGCAGCTCCTCCGGCGCGATCCGGATCTCGTCCAGGCGCAGGGCACCCGAGGCGTCGTGGCGGCCGAGCAGCGTGTCGGCCACCGCCTTGGGCTGGTCGTAGATCTCCTTGCGCATGAACCAGTCGAAGCCACCCTTCTCGGCGGCCGACAGGTCCCAGGACACGTGGTAGGGGTGGACGACGGCCGGCTCGCCGTCGAAGGTGATCACCTCGACCGAGGTCGGCGTGATCGTCACCACCTGGTCCTGACCGAGCTCGATCGCCTCCCGGGTGTGCTCGATGAACGCGGCCACGTCGGAGGCCAGGAAGTTCTCCCCCTCCCCGACACCGACGACCAGCGGGGAGTTGCGGCGGGCCGCGACCACGGTGTCCGGCTGCTCCGCGTCGACCGCGACCAGGGTGAAAGCCCCCTCCAGCCGGTTGCACACCGCGCGCAGGGCCTCGGTCAGACCGACGCCCGTCGCCACCTCCTGGCCCAGCAGGTGGGCCGCGATCTCGGTGTCGGTCTGGGAGACCGGTTGGATGCCCACGGCGGCCAGCTCGGCCCGCAGCTGGGCGAAGTTCTCGATGATGCCGTTGTGCACCACAGCGACCCGGCCGTTCGCCGAGCGGTGCGGGTGGGCGTTGGTGTCGGTCGGGCCTCCGTGGGTGGCCCACCGGGTGTGCCCGATGGCCAGTCCGCTCACCGGCAGCGGGGTGTCCGCCAGCGCCTTCTCCAGGTTGGCCAGCTTCCCGGCCCGCTTCGCCACGTCGAGGTCACCGTCGGCCACGACGCAGACTCCGGCCGAGTCGTAGCCCCGGTACTCCAGCCGACGGAGACCGTCGACCACCACGTCCACCGCCGACTTCGGGCCCGCGTACCCGACGATTCCACACATGGCGAACACTCTACGGCGTGGGCGCCGGCCGATCCGGCTGTTCGCCGAGGCTCACGCGGTGCCTCGGGGCCGTCTGGTCGGGACCCGGCAGGGCGGGCACAGCACCCGGTGCGGCGTGAACGACCGGCCGGCGGCGGGCAGGTGAACCGCTAGTGTGACGGACGTGACAGCAGGCCACACCGGGCACGTCGCTGGGCCGTACCTCGAGCGGCGACGCGCCGACTGGGCCGAGCTCGCCGCCTCGGCCCCGATGACCCTCGACGCCGACACCCTGCTGCGGCTCCGCGGGCTCAGCGATCCGACCAGCCTGACCGACGTCCGCGAGGTCTACCTGCCGCTGACCGGTCTGCTCAGCCGGTACGTGCGCTACACCGGCGAGCTGCACGCCGCCACCAACGGCTTCCTCCAGCTGTCCTCGGCCCGGACCCCGTTCGTGATCGGGGTGGCCGGCTCGGTCGCCGTCGGCAAGTCGACCACCGCCCGCCTGCTGCGCGAGCTGCTGGCCGCCTGGCCCGAGCACCCCCGGGTCGAGCTGGTCACCACCGACGGCTTCCTGTTCCCCAACGCCGAGCTGGAGCGGCGCGGGTTGATGCACCGCAAGGGCTTCCCGGAGTCCTACGACCGTCGGGCCCTGCTCCGCTTCGTGATGGACGTGAAGTCCGGCGCCGAGGAGGTCAGCGCGCCCGTCTACAGCCACCTCGTCTACGACATCGTGCCCGACGAGCGGGTGCAGGTGCAGCGCCCCGACATCCTCATCGTCGAGGGACTGAACGTCCTGCAGCCGGCCCGGGTCCGGGCCGACGGCACCACCGGGCTGGCGGTCAGCGACTTCTTCGACTTCTCCGTCTACGTCGACGCCGATCCCGCCGACGTCCGCCGCTGGTACGTGTCCCGGTTCCTGTCGCTGCGCGAGACCGCGTTCCGCGACCCCCGCTCCTACTTCTCCCGGTTCGCCGACCTGACGCCCCGAGGAGGCCGTGGCCCGCGCGGAGTCGTTGTGGGACACCATCAACGGACCGAACCTGGCCACCAACATCCTGCCCACCCGCGGCCGCGCGACCACGATCCTGCGGAAGGGTCCCGACCACCGGGTCGAGTGGGTGCGCATCCGCAAGGTCTGACCGCGACCGCAGCTGCTCGACCGATCGGCGGGCGGGACGGTGCAGAGAGACTCGGTCCGCGACGTATCAGGACCCGCGGTTCCCGGCTCCTGTCCATCGAGTCCGTTCACCCGGGGTCGGCCAGGGGTTGCGCAGCCGACCGAGCGATGCGGGGCGGTCTCGCGCAACGCCAGATTCACGACGGTCGGGTGCGGTCCACCGATGGGGGTTGGGCCGCACCCCCCGGCCGAGGCGGTCGCCGGCCGCTTCGAGGGCGCCCGCACCGAACCGGCCGCGTCGCCGACCGGGATGGACCGGTCGCGCCCCGACCCGGCAGAGGCCCTACTGTCGCGGCCATGAGCACTCCCCGCAACGGATCCAGACCCTTCGACATCACCGCCGGCGCGGCCATCAAGCTGGGCTTCTTCGCCGCCCTCGGGGCCACCGTGTTCAGCCTCGCGCTGACCGTCGTGGCCGGGGCGATCGGCCTGCTGCTCGCGCTGCTGTTCGGCACCAGCCTGCTCGGACTGCTCGACCGCTGAGGCATCGCCGCAGGTCCGCACGCCACGGACCGCACGGGTGGGGGATCACCGGGAGCAGTGGTCTCCGTTCCTTCGAGGCCCACCGGGTCGGCGTCCGAGCGCGTGACGATTCGCCCGAGCTCCTGGTATCAGCCGCAGCTGAGCGTTCTCCTGACAGCGAGTCCGTTCACCCGGGGCCGGTCAGACGTTGCGCAGCCGACCCGAACGATGCGGGACGGACCCGCGCAACGCCACGATCCACGGTGGTCGGGGGCGGCTCAGCCGGGGGGCGGGCCGCGATCCCACCGGCTCCGTGGAGGACGTGGGAGTCAGGTCTCGGTGGCCGAGCGAGTCGGGGGACTCGGTGGAACACCGCACCGCACGTGACGGGACCGATCACCTTCCCGGGTGATCGGTCCCGACGCACGTTCGCGGACCGGCGCAGGCCTAGAGGGCGAGTCGCTCGCGGACGACGTCGGCCAGCTGCTGGGCGACCTCGTCGGCCCGCTCCAGCGTCTCCGCCTCGACCATCACCCGGACCAGCGACTCGGTGCCCGAGGGCCGCAGCAGCACCCGCCCGGTCCGCCCCAGCTCGGTCGACGCCGCCGCCACCGCGGCCGCCAGCACCGGGTCGGTGTCGGCGCGCGCCTTGTCCACCCCGGGGACGTTGACCAGCACCTGGGGCAGCCGCACCATCACCGAGGCGAGCTCGGCCAGCGACCGTCCGGTCTAGGCCATCCGACTCATCAGGTGCAGACCGGTCAGCACGCCGTCACCGGTGGTCGCGTACTTCAGCAGCACGACGTGGCCCGACTGCTCGCCACCGAGGGAGTAGCCGCGGGCGTGCATGGCCTCCAGCACGTAGCGGTCGCCGACCTTGGTCTGCTCGACCGTGATCCCGGCGGCCTCCATCGCCCGGAAGAAGCCGAGGTTGCTCATCACGGTGGCCACCACGGTGTCGTTGGCCAGCTGGCCCGACTCCTTCAGCGCCCCGGCCAGCACGGCGAGCACCTGGTCGCCGTCGACCGTACGGCCGGTCGCGTCGACCGCCAGGCAGCGATCGGCGTCCCCGTCGAGGGCGATGCCGAGGTCGGCGCCGTGCTCGAGCACCGCGGAGCGCAGGGCGTCCATGTGGGTGGAGCCGGCGTTGAGGTTGATGTTGGTGCCGTCGGGCTCCGCGTGGATCCGGATGACCTTGGCACCCTGGGACTCGAAGGCCGCCGGACCGGTCTGGTAGGCCGCGCCGTTGGCGCAGTCGACCACCACGGTGATGCCGTCGAGGCTGACCGGGTGCTCCAGGCTGCCCACCAGGTGGGCGATGTAGGACTCGGCCAGGGCCGGGTCGTCGCGGACCCGCCCGACGTCGGCACCGGTGGGCCGGGCCCAGCGCTCGCCGAGCCGACCCTCGATCGCATCCTCGAGGGCGTCGTCGAGCTTGGTCCCGCCACGGGCGAAGAACTTGATCCCGTTGTCGGGCATCGGGTTGTGGCTGGCCGACAGCATCACCCCGAAGTCGGCGCCGGTGGACGTCGGTCAGGAACGCCACTCCCGGCGTGGGCAGCACGCCGAGCCGGACGACGTCCACGCCCGGCGCTGGCCAGACCGGCGACCACCGCCGCCTCGAGGAACTCCCCCGAGGCACGCGGGTCGCGACCGACGACCGCGAACGGGCGGTGACCGCTGAACTCGCCGGCCTCGGACAGCACCCGCGCAGCCGCCAGGGCCAGGTCGAGCGCCAGCTCGGGGGTCAGGACCTCGTTCGCGACCCCCCGGACACCGTCGGTGCCGAACAGTCGACCCATGTCGAGTGGTCCGCCCGCGATCAGCGCTTGCTGTACTGGGGAGCCTTGCGGGCCTTCTTCAGACCGGCCTTCTTGCGCTCCTTGATCCGCGCGTCGCGGGTCAGCATGCCGGCCTTCTTCAGGGCGGGGCGGCTGGCCTCGGCGTCGACGGCGTTGAGCGCCCGGGCGATGCCCAGCCGCAGCGCGCCGGCCTGGCCGGTCACCCCGCCGCCGTGGATCCGCGCGATGACGTCGTAGGAGCCCGGGACCGCAGCGGTCGAGAAGGGCTCGGAGACGATCTGCTGGTGCACCTTGTTCGGGAAGTAGTCCTCCAGGGTGCGACCGTTGATGGTCCACTGACCGCTACCGGGAGCGATCCGGACGCGGGCGACGGCCTCCTTGCGGCGGCCGGTGGCGCCGGCGGGCGCGACCACGGCCGGGCGGCCGGTGGCGCCGGGGCCGACCTGGGCGGCGGCCTCGGACCGGTAGGCGATCTCGCGGTCGCCCTCGGTGAAGGGGACGACCTCGTCCTCGGCGATCTCGGTAACGGTGTCAGACACTGATGCGGTTCCTTGCTGTGTGTCACTGGTTCGAGCTGCGATCGAGGGGCCTACCGGGTGCGGGTGCTCGATCGAGACGATCTGGCTACTGGGCGATCTGGGTGATGGCGTACGGCTTCGGCTGCTGAGCACTGTGCGGGTGCTCCGGACCCGAGTACACCTTCAGCTTCTTGATGAGCTTGCGGCTCAGCTTGTTCTTCGGGAGCATGCCCCAGACCGCGAGCTCGACGGCCTTGCGCGGGTCGTTGTCCAGCAGCTCGCCGTAGCTGATCGACTTCAGACCACCCGGGCGACCGGAGTGGCGGTAGGCCAGCTTGTCGTTGCGCTTGTTGCCCGTCAGCGCGATCTTGGAGGCGTTGACGATGACGACGAAGTCGCCGCCGTCCATGTGCGGCGCGTAGGTCGGCTTGTGCTTGCCACGCAGCAGCGTCGCCGCGGTGACCGCCAGACGACCGAGGACGATGTCGTCGGCGTCGATGACGATCCAGTCACGAGTGAGGTCACCCGGCTTGGGGCTGTACGTAGACACGGTCGTTGACCAGCTTCCATGAGATGTGCGAAATCTGATGCGCGCCCGGACCCGTACGGCAACTGCCGCGGGCATGCGTAGGCACAACAGCGACCAAGATTACTCGCCGCCCTCGGCTGGGTCAAAACGTCGCCGCCGGACCCCTCCGAGGAGGCACTGCCAGGCGTACCCCCGGCCACGCCGGCGCCCACGGCCCTCGTGTGTGCGGGGTCACCTGCTCCCGACTGGCAGCGGCAACTTGGGCCCGCGTAGGTTACGGCTATGACGGATACGCTCAGCATCCGCGATAACCGGACCGGCCGCGACTACGAGCTCGCGATCACCGACGGGACCATTCGCGCCGCCGATCTGAAGCAGATCACCGCCGGCGAGGAAGATCCCGGCATCGCCACCTACGACCCCGGCTTCGTGAACACGGCATCGTGTCGCAGCGCCATCACCTACATCGACGGCGACAAGGGCATCCTGGAGTACCGGGGCTACCCGATCGACCAGCTGGCCGAGCACTCCACCTTCCTCGAGGTGGCCTACCTGCTGCTGCACGGCGAGCTCCCCACCCAGCCGCAGCTGGACCAGTGGACGCACGACGTCACCTACCACACGTTCCTGCACGAGAACTGCAAGCAGTTCATCGAGGGCTTCCGCTACGACGCCCACCCGATGGGCATGCTGATGGCCTCGGTCAGCGCGCTGTCCACCTTCTACCCCGACGCCGGCACCATCGCCGACCCGGATGTGCGGCAGGCGCAGATCACCCGGCTGATCGCCAAGATGCCGACCCTGGGCGCGTTCGTCTACCGCCACCAGCAGGGCAAGCCGTACGTCTACCCCGACAACCGGCTGTCCTACTCCGCCAACTTCTTGGCCATGCTGTTCAAGATGAGCGAGCCGACCTACCAGGCCGACCCGCGGCTGGTGAAGGCGCTCGAGGTGCTGTTCATCCTGCACGCCGACCACGAGCAGAACTGCTCGACCAACGCGGTCCGCTCGGTCGGCTCCTCCCAGGTCGACCCCTACTCGGCGGTCGCCGCCGGCGTCGGCGCGCTCTACGGCCCGCTGCACGGCGGCGCCAACGAGGCGGTGCTGCGGATGCTGCGGCGGATCGGCACCGTGGACAACATCCCCGGCTTCATCGAGGGGGTGAAGGAGGGCAAGGAGAAGCTGATGGGCTTCGGCCACCGGGTCTACAAGAACTTCGACCCGCGCGCCACCATCATCAAGAAGGCCTGCGACGACGTGTTCGAGGTGACCGGGGTCAACCCGCTGCTGGCGATCGCCAAGGAGCTGGAGAAGATCGCGCTCGAGGACGAGTACTTCATCAAGCGCAAGCTCTACCCCAACGTCGACTTCTACTCCGGCCTGATCTACGAGGCGCTGGAGTTCCCGCCGGAGATGTTCACCGTCCTGTTCGCGATCGGCCGCACGCCGGGCTGGCTGGCGCAGTGGTCGGAGCTGGTGCAGGACAAGGAGCAGAAGA
>CAVXBJ010000089.1:0-22395 GCA_963759915.1 uncultured Actinomycetota bacterium
ACGAAGGCGCTGGCCAGATACGGCGCGTACGACCCGATCACGCGCCACGTCAGCCAGAGCTTCCAGACCGGCAGCCGGTCCTCGGTCAGCAGAGCGGCGACGTCGGTGAAGAAGGACGGCTGCTCGACGACCAGCTCCGCCATGTGTCGTTCGTCGATCTCGGCCCCGGCCATGAACGTACGCCAGTGCAGGGCGGCGCTCCCGTCGCTGAACTCGGCCAGCGACATCAGGTTGTACATCAGCTTCATGTCGCGGGTCTTGACCTTGTCCCAGTGGCAGGCGGCGATCGCCGTCTCGAGATAGAGGATCTGCTGCGCACTGTGGGCGACACCGGCGACGTCGGCCAACCCCAGCATCCGGGCGATGTGCGCGAGGTAGGCCTCGCGGATCCCGACGTACTGGCTCTCGCGGTAGTAGGCCTCGTCGGGGAGCCCCAGGCCGCTCTGCCCGACGAACATCACGTAGCGGTTCGGGTCGCCGGGGTCGGACTCGGTGTCGACACCGATCAGTCCGCGGACCCCGACCCGAGCGAGTGCGCCCATCAGCTCGATCAGCTCGGGCACCTCGGTGACGGCGTCGATCCGGGCGAACACCTCGCTGAGCGGCTGCGCCCCGGCGGCCTCGATGGCGTCGGTGTCCAGGAAGCTCGCGTACAGGTCGGCGATCTTCGCCTCGTCGCTCCCGTCCGGCGCCTGTGACCGGTCCATCCCCGTGATGATGTCGCGGACCGCTGCCTCCGCGTCGTCCCGCAGGACCATGAACGACCCGGTCAGCGGCTTGTCGTCAGGGATCGGGGTCCGTTCGATCCAGGTGCCGTTGACGTGCCGGAACAGGTCGTCCTGGACCCGCACGTCGGTGTCGAAGGTGGAGAAGTCGAGGGCCGGGGTGGGTTGCGTCACGTCTGCGATGCTACCCACGCCCGGCCCTCGATCTCCGCGGTCGTCCGCGGTTCAGCCGACGACCTAGGTCCGCTTCCAGAGGACCTTCAGGGGGCTCTGGGTCATGTTGACCACCGGCTTCGGCTGGCTGAAGGGCGTGATCCGGCAGCCGCCACCCTTGCACTCACCCTCGGCCTTCATGCTCAGGTAGACCGACGCCTCGGCCACGGCCGGGTTGTCGTAGTCCAGCCGGGGCTTCAGATTGTCCAGGGAGTCCTCGTCGTAGCTCCACTTGAAGGTGCCCTCCTTCGGCGTCGCGCCGCTGACCTTGGTCACGTTGTTCGGGCAACCCGGGTTCTTGAGGTCCTTGGACTTCATGCACTTCTTCACGCTGTCCTCGACCGCCTTCGTGAACGCCTTGTCACCGGCCGAGGTCAGGGTGGCCTGGATGTCGGAGACCGTCGGGGTACTCCGTCGGGCTCTTCAGCACCAGGGTGTTGCTCTTGCCGTAGTCCACGTACTTGCTGCCGGTGGTGAACGTGTACGACCCGGGGAACAGCAGAACCTTGTCGGTCTCGACGTTCACGCCGTTGATCAGCATGGGCAGCGTCTTGGCCCGCTTCGACCGCAGATCCAGGTCGGCCGCGACGTCGCGCAGCTTCCAGACGTCACCGTCCTTCTCGACCGAGAAGTCGGTGTTGACGGCCTGCTTGCCCATCGAGAAGGAGGCGGCCACGCGGTACGCGTACTCGTCGTCGACCTCGGGCACGTTGATCGCGGTGATCGGGGCCGTCTTGTTGGAGGCGGCGAGCACCTCGTTGGTCAAGAACGTGGTGTCGGCGGCGCGGTGCTGGCGAACGCGAGCGCGGCCTGGGCGTCCCCGGCGGCGATCGCCTCGAGGTAGCCCTGGACGGCGTCGGACGCCTTCTTGGCCTCGACCGGCGGTGCGCTGCTGGTGCCCCCACCGCCGGTGCCGCCCCCGGCAACCGGATCTTCCCCGCCGCGGCTCACGGCCACGCCGATGCCGATGGCCGCCACGATGAGCGCGAGCACGACCGCGCCGATGATGATCGGCACCGTCTTGGACTTCTTCGGTGGCTGCCCACCGGGGTTGTACGCGGGGTAGGGGCCCTGGGGGCCGCCAGGGCCGCCAGGACCGCCGGGGCCTTGCGGACCGCCGGGTCCCTGCGGGCCACCCTGGCCGTACGCGGGGTAGGGACCGCTGGGCGTCGGCTGACCGTACGCCGGCCCGGAGTAGCCGGGGCCGCCGCCGTACGGCTGACCGGGTGGGGTCGGCTGACCCGGGTGGGGCTGGCCCTGGTGGGGCGGCCCCTGGTTGGGCGGCCCCTGGTGGGGTTGCCCGGGCTGGTTTCCGTAGGGGTTGTTCCCGCTCACTGTGACTCGCTTCGCTCTTGTCGTGGTGGGTCAGCCGACCTTGGGCGCGGCGACTGACCCGGAGTTCGGGGCAGCTCGGCCGAGCGGATGGGTGCTGGACTCCGAGTGACCCGGACGACGTTACCGAACGACAGGGCCAGCGGCAGGATCCGACGGAAATTGTGAATGATGCGTACAAATGCAACGACGCCGATCCCCGCCGGGGGATCGACGCCGTTGCTGCGAGACGCACGGAGCTGCGGCTCAGCCGGCGGTGACCGCCTTGGACGCCTTGCGGACCTGGATGCCGAGCACGATCAAGGCGACGCCGAAGACGATCGCCCAGATGCCGATCAGCCAGATCAGGGTGACCAGGCCGATGCCCGGCCAGACCAGCAGCAGGATGCCGAAGATGACACCGAGGGCACCGGAGACGACACCCCAGACCCAGGCGCCGGGCGCCTCCTTGCGGATGCTGACGTTGGCGATGATCTGCAGCGCGCCGATCAGGATCGACCAGATGGCGATCAGGATCACCACGAAGCCGAGCGTCTTGCCCGGCCACACCAAGATGATGATGCCGAACAGCAGGCTGACGATGCCGAGGAAGACGCGCAGCCCGACACCGGAGGCGCCGCGGTGCCGGATGGCGTCGATCAGGTCGATGATGCCGTCGACGATGGCGAAGATGCCGATGACGACGGCCAGGACCACCGCGGTGCCGATGGGCAGCACCATGGCGACGATGCCGAACAGGATCAGGAACGCGCCGCGGACGACGGCCCAGATCCAGGCACCTTTGGCGATCTCGGCGTACTGCGCGGAGATCGGGTTGGACGGGAGGGTGGACATGACGGTCCTTTCTGACAGGCCCGCTTCTCGCAGGGGACGATCACATCCTGGACCGTTCGGGTCGTGGTCGCTCGCCGGACGCGCGGGCTGAGCGGGACGGTTATGTCCCTGTGACCTCTGCTGCGACCGGGTTCGGTGGGACTGCTGGGTGCGTCAGACCGGCTCGGTGGCCTCGACGACCTCAGCCGGTCCCGGCCGTCGGGCGCGACGCAGACCGACGACCGTCAGCACGATCAGCGCCGCCCACACCAGGGCGAACCCGAACCAGCGAGCCGGGGACATCGTCTCGCCGAAGTACAGGACGCCGAGCAGGAACTGGGCGGTGGGCGTGAGGTACTGCAGCAGCCCGACCGTGCTCAGGGGCAGTCTGGTCGCGGCCGCCGCGAACAGCAGCAGCGGGATCAGCGTGACCAGGCCCGAGGACGCCAGCAGCAGGGACTGTCCGACGCCCTGGTGGCCGAAGACCAGGCTGCCGGTGGCCTGCAGCCACAGGAGGTAGCCGACGGCGACCGGGGTCAGCACGGCCGACTCCACCGTGAGCGTCTCCAGCGCGCCGGAGTCGATCTGCTTCTTGAGCAGCCCGTACGTGGCGAAGCTGGCGGCCAGGATCAGCGAGACCCACGGCGGGTGACCGTACTCGACGGCGAGGACCAGCACCGCCACGCCGGCCAGACCCACCGCGACCCACTGACCCACGGCCATGCGCTCGCGCAGCACGACCACACCGAGCAGCACCGACAGGATCGGGTTGATGTAGTAGCCGAGGGCGGCCTCCACCACGTGACCGCTGTTCACCGCCCAGATGTAGACGCCCCAGTTGACGGCGATCAGGGCGGCCGCCGCGGTGAGCAGCAGCAGGGTCCGCGGCCGGGCGATCGAGCGCCACCAGCCGCGGCGCCGCAGCACCAGCAGCAGCAGACCGGCCAGCACCAGGGACCAGACGATCCGGTGGGAGAGGATCTCCAGCGGACCGGCCGCGTCGAGCAGCGGCCAGTAGAGCGGGACGAGGCCCCACAGCCCGTACGCGCCCAGCCCGTACGCGATCCCGCGGCGGTGCCGCTCTCGCTCGTCCACGTCTCATCCCCTCCTCGACCGGGCCGGTGGGAGTGTACGTCCGGCGGCGCGGAGGTGGACGTGCGACTCCGCGGGTGCCGTCGCACCCGCGGAGTCGGTGGGTCAGTCCTTCGGGTCCGACACGACGGTGCCGGCCGGGGTGACCTCGGACGACCTCCGGTCGCCGCCGGCGGATCCTGAGCTCGGCATCGCGTTGGGCAGCGTCACCATGTCGAAGGTCTCGCCGCCGTGCTGGCTGACGCCGCTGCGGATGCTGCGCGTCACCACGGAGGCGGCCAGCTTGTGGCGCAGGATCAGCGGATCGGCGTACAGGTCCTTGGTCAAGGCGATGCACATCCCGACCATCACCACCACGAACGGCAGCGCGGCCACGATGGTGATCTGCTGCAGACCGGTCAACGCCTCGGAAGGGTCGTCACCCCCGGCCAGCAGCATCACCGCGGCGACCGCGCCCATCATCACGCCCCAGAAGATGATGATCGGCTTGCGCGGCTCCTCGACCCCGTACGAGCTGATCGAGCCCATGATGATCGAGGCCGAGTCGGCGCCGGTGACGAAGAAGATGCCGACCAGGACCATGATCAGCACGATGCTGATCCCGGTGATCACGCCCGGCATGTTCAACGCGTCCATCAGGTTGTAGAGCGTCATGCCGGTCTCCACCGTCGGGGTGCCGTCGACGTCGGTGACCAGCGGAGTGGTGGTGCCGGCCGCCTGGGCCGCCTCCTGGAGGCCGATGGCGGAGCCGCCGAAGATCGCGAACCAGAGCAGCGAGACCCCACTCGGCACCAGCAGCACGCCGCAGACGAACTGCCGGATGGTGCGGCCCCGGCTGATCCGGGCGATGAACATGCCGACGAAGGGCGTCCAGCTGATCCACCACGCCCAGTAGAAGATCGTCCAGCTCGACAGCCAGGCGGACATCTCCGGCCCGCCGGCCGCGGCGGTCCGGGACGCCATGCCCGGAAGATCCTGGAAGTACTCGCCGACCGCGGTCGGGATCATGTTCAGGATGAAGATCGTCGGGCCGGCCACGAAGACCAGCAGGGCGAGGGCGGCGGCCAGCACCATGTTGATGTTGGACAGCCACTGGATGCCACGCTCGATGCCCGACACCGCCGAGGCGACGAAGGCGCAGGTGAGAACGGCGATGATGATCACGTAGAGGACGCCGCTCGGCTGAGCCAGGGCTCCGTTCGCCTGCAGGCCCGAGGCGATCTGGATCGCTCCCAGACCGAGGGAGGCCGCCGAGCCGAAGAGGGTGGCGAAGATCGCCAGCATGTTGATGATCTTGCCGCCGGCGCCGTTGACAGCCTTCTTGCCGAACAAGGGGGTGAAGATGTCCGACAGCAGCTGGCGGCGACCCATCCGGTAGGTGCCGTAGCCCATGGCCATGCCGACCACGGCGTACATCGCCCACGGGTGCAGCGTCCAGTGGAACAGCGAGGTGGCCATGGCGATCCGGGCGGCTTCGGCGGTCTGTCCGTCGACGGTGCCGGGCGGCGGGTTGACGTAGTGGTAGAGCGGCTCGGCCGCACCCCAGAACATCAGCCCGATGCCCATGCCGGCGGCGAACATCATCGAGATCCAGGACCAGGTCTTGAACGCCGGCTTCTCGCCGTCCTTGCCCAGCGGGATGTTCCCGAAGCGGCTGGCGGCGAGCCAGAGGACGAAGACCACGAAGAGCGACGCGGTCAGCACGAAGGCCCAGCCGGTCGCGTTCATCACCCAGCCCAGCGCCGTGGTGGACGCGGTCGACAGGCTCTCGGTGCCGACGAAGCCCCAGACCACGAACGCGATCGTCAGCACGGCGACCACGCCGAAGATCACCTTGTCGACGCCCTTGCCGATGGCGTCGAGCTTCAGGTTGTCGGGCCGGTGGTCGAGGAGGCGGCGCAGCAGGGCCCGGTCACCCTCGTTCTCGGTCCGGTTGACCGACTCCTCGGAGTACTCCTCCTCGTCGACGGGATCGACGGCGCGCCCGCTGTCGGTGGTCACGTGGCGTGTGTCAGTCATGGACGGTGTCTCCTAGGGTGACGCCCGGCGGCAGGTTGGGGGCAACGGAGGACAGCTCGACGAAGATGACGCCGTCGACGACCTCGACGCGGTGGGTGCGGACGGGACGCTTCGCCGGTGGCTGGTCGACCTCCCCGGTGCGCAGGTCGAAGCAGGAGGCGTGCAGCGGGCACTCGATCAGGCAGCCCTCGAGCCAGCCGTCGGCCAGGGACGCGTCCTGGTGCGTGCAGGTGTCGTCGATCGCGTACACCGCGCCGTCGTCGGTGTGGAAGACGGCGATGGGTGGCACGGCGTCCACCCGCGCACCCTCGCCCGGCGGGATGGCGGTGAGGGGACCGACTTCGAGCAACTCGAGCCTCCGTCGAGGTAGTGGGGGTCGTTCGACTGCAGAGGTACCCAGAGAATCCGCCCCTCGACCCAATTCTGTCAAGGACGAAGGATGCGGATCCTGCACCTGTCACACAGTTGTAAAGCCGCCCGAACCTGGCGCTGACAAGGAACTGAGCGTTCTGGTGCGCCGAGGCGCTGTTGCGCTAGGATCGACGCGTTCCGCAATGTGCTACTTGTCAGGCGGTTGAGTGTGTCCCCTCCCTGCTCGTCGTAGGTGCCGGTCTGGCTGGCCTCGGTGCTGCGCGCGCCGCCCGGCGATCCGGTTTCGCCGGCTCGCTGACCGTCGTCGGGGCCGAGACGCACCGACCGTACGATCGGCCGCCGCTGTCCAAGGACTACCTGCTGGGCACGGTCGGCGTCGGTGACCTCGGTCTCGAGGGCTCGACAGAGGACCTGGCGGTCGACTGGCGGCTCGGCACGGTGGCGACCGCGTTCGACGCGGCCGACCGGCGACTGACCGTGGACGACGGCTCCGTCCTCGAGGCGGACGCCGTGGTGCTGGCCACCGGGTCCACGGCCCGGCGGCTGCCCGGCGTCGAGGGCCCGAACGTGCTCACCCTGCGCACCCTGGACGACGCCGACCGGCTCCGGTCGCGGCTCCGGCCAGGTGCCGCGGTGGCGGTCGTCGGCGCGGGGCTGATCGGCTCCGAGCTCGCGTCGGCGGCGCTCACCCTGGGCTGCTCGGTGACGCTGGTGAGCAACGAGGCGAACCCGCTGGCCCGGCTGTACGGGGACGCGCTCGGGGAGGTGTTCCTGGACTGGCACCGGGAGCACGGGGCGGAGTTCGTGTTCTGCACCTCGGTCACCGGTGTGCCGTCGGACGCCGGCGTCCGCGAGCTCCGGGTCGGCACTCCCGACGGCGAGCGACGGGTGCGCGCGGACGTGGTGGTGGTGTCGGTGGGCGGGGCTCCGGACGTCGCCTGGTTGGCCGACTCGGGTCTCACGATCGTCGACGGGGTGGTGTGTGACGAGCACGGCCTGACGTCGGTGCCCGGCGTGGGCGCCGTCGGGGACTGCGCCTCGTGGTGGGATCCCCGGTTGGGTCGCCATCATCGCGCTCAGCACTGGACCGACGCCCTGGAACGGCCGGCGACGCTCGTGTCGGCCCTGCTCGGCGTGCCGGCGGTCCGTGCTCGGCCGCACCTGCCGTACTTCTGGTCGGATCAGTACGGTCGCAAGATCCAGCTGGCCGGCTATCCGGCGTTGGCCGACCGGATCGAGATCGATGGTGAGACCGGAGACGTCGCCGCCGGGTTCCTGGGCGTCTACCGAAGCGGCGACGAGCCTGTGGCCGTCGTGTCCGTGGGCCGACCGCGTGACTTCACCCGCTGGCGCAAGCAGCTGACCGCCAGCCTCGGGCACCTGCCGGACCAGCGGTCGGCGGCGCCATCGGCTGACCGTGTCGCGGTCGGCTGAGCTCGACCTCGACCACCCACTTCGACCCCTGGAGGCACCCGTGACCGTGCTCGACCCGTCGCTGGCCGCGGTCCGCGCGCAGATCTCCGAGAGCCTGATCTCCACGCTGCCCGGGATGAGCTACGTCGCGCCCGAGGTGTTCGCGGCGGAGCAGGCGGCGATCTTGGAGCAGGCGTGGTTCTGCGCGGTGCGCGCCGCCGACCTGGAGGGTCCGGGATCGTTCCGTACCGTGCAGATCGGCCGGGAGAGCGTCATCGTCTCGCGGAACCGGCGGGGGGAGATCCGCGCGTTCTTCAACATCTGCCGGCACCGCGGCGTACGGCTCTGCGCCCAGCCGGAGGGTCAGGTGAAGCGGGCGTTCCAGTGCATGTACCACGCGTGGACGTACGACCTGGACGGCACGCTGATCGCGGCCCCCAACCTCACCAAGATGCCCGACGTCGACCGGCAGACGTACTCGCTGGTCCAGCCGCACGTCCGGGAGTACCTCGGCTACGTGTGGATCTGCCTGGCCGAGGAGCCGCCGTCGTTCGACGACGAGGTGATCGGGGCGGTCCGCGATCGGTTGGGTGACGAGCACCTGATCGACGGCTACGACGTGGCCGGTCTGGCGCTGGGACGACGGATCGTCTACGACGTCGCGGCGAACTGGAAGCTGATCGTGGAGAACTTCATGGAGTGCTACCACTGCGCGACCATCCACCCCGAGCTCACCGAGGTGCTGCCGGAGTTCGCCGACGGTCTGGCCGCGCAGTACTTCGTGGGTCACGGGGCGGAGTTCGGCGACGAGATCCAGGGGTTCACGGTCGACGGCTCGGAGGGTCTCGATCGGCTGCCGGGGATCGCCGAGGACCAGGACCGCCGCTACTACGCGATCACGATCAAGCCGAACGTGTTCATCAACCTGGTGCCCGACCACGTGATCATCCACCGGATGTTCCCGCTGGCCGTCGACCGCACGGTGGTCGAGTGCGACTGGCTCTATCTTCCTTCGGTGGTGGCGGAAGAGCGCGACCTCGACGCGTCCGTGGAGCTGTTCCACCGGGTCAACCAGCAGGATTTCGAGGCCTGTGAGCGGTGTCAGCCGGCGATGTCGTCGCGGATCTACGCCGGCGGCGGGGTGCTGGTGCCCAGCGAGCACCACATCGGGGCCTTCCACGACTGGATCCTCGATCGGGTCGGTCCCTCGGTCGAGGCGGCCCGCGCCGGACAGGCGGGTGGCCTCCGGTGAGGGCCGCGCAGAGCGGCATCGCCGACCTGGTGCCGTTGGACCTCGACGAGTCCCGGGCCGGTGGCATCCAGTCCGTCGATCGCGCGGTGCTGATCCTGGAGCTGCTCGCGCGCAACGGTCGGACCGCGGTCGGGGAGGTGGCCGCCGAGCTCGGCGTGCACAAGTCCACCGCCTCGCGGCTGCTGAACGCGTTGGAGAGCCGCGGCCTCGTGGAGCAGGACAGCGCACGCGGCAAGTACGACGTCGGGGTCGGTCTGCTGCGCCTGGCCAGCACCGTGAGTGCCCGGCTGAGCATCGTGCAGCGGGTCCGGCCGGTGCTGGAACGGCTGGCCGACGAGTTCGACGAGACGGCCAATCTCGCTGTCTGCCGCTCCGGTCAGGCGGTCAACGTCGATCAGGCGATGGGCCGGTCGCCGCTGATGACGTACGACTGGATCGGCAACGCCACCCCGTTGCACGCCACGGCCAGCGGCAAGATCATGCTGGCCGCGATGTCGCCCGCCGAGCGCTCCCGCACCCTGGGCCGGCGCCCCTTGCCGCGGACCACCGACGCCACCGTGACCAGCCGACGCGAGCTGGACGCCGAGCTGCGGGAGATCGCCGAGCGAGGGCTGGCCAGCACCCGCGGCGAGCTGGTCGCCGGACTCAACGCGGTCGCCGTCGCGGTGCTGGACCACCGGGGCGTGGTGGTCGGCTCGATCAGCCTCTCGGGACCGGACATCCGGTTCGACCCCACCGATCCGGCCGTCACCGCGGCGATGCTGGCCGCCGGCGCCGACGCCAGTGCGCGGATGGGCTTCGGCACCGATGGCTGACCTCGGTATCTCGGCGCCCCCGCCACTTCGCTGACGCACTCCTCCGGGCCGTCACGCACGTGATGCAGTGGCCGCGTGAGTGCACTCAAGAGTGCGTCACCGTTCCCCGTGAGGCCCGGCCGACCCGCTGCGGTTGACCGAACGGACCGGCGGCACCTAGGCTGATGACTGATATATCAGTCGTCGACTACTCCTGGAGCGCGACCGTGAAGCCCGTCGATGCACCCCTGCCGCCCGGGGCGGATCTGCCGGCCCATCCGGACTTCCTGTGGCGCAACCCGGCCCCGAAGAAGCGCTACGACGTGGTCATCGTGGGCGGCGGCGGGCACGGACTCGCGACGGCGCACTACCTGGCCGCCAACCACGGCATCACGAACGTCGCGGTGTTGGAGAAGGGTTGGTTGGCCGGGGGCAACATGGCCCGCAACACCACGATCATCCGCAGCAACTACCTCTGGGACGAGAGCGCCGGGATCTACGAGCACGCGCTCAAGCTGTGGGAGGGTCTCGAGGCCGAGCTGGACTACCCGATCCTGTTCTCCCAGCGCGGGGTGCTGAACCTGGCCCACACCCTGCAGGACGTCCGCGACTCGGTGCGGCGGGTCAACGCCAACCAGCTCAACGGGGTGGACGCCGAGTGGGTGGACGCCGCCGGCGTCCAGGAGCTCTGTCCGATCGTCAACATCCGCCCGGACATCCGCTACCCGGTGCTCGGAGCCACCTACCAACCCCGGGCCGGGATCGCGAAGCACGACTACGTCGCCTGGGGGTTCGCCCGCAGCGCCGACCGGGCCGGGGTCGACCTGATCCAGAACACCGCGGTCACCGGGTTCCTGACCGAGGGGGACCGGGTCGTCGGCGTCCGCACCACCCAGGGCGACATCGCCGCCGGGGCGGTCGCCCTGGCGGCCGCCGGCAGCACCTCGCTGCTGACCGACGCGTTGGGCATCTCGATCCCGATCCAGAGTCACCCGTTGCAGGCGCTCGTCTCCGAGCTGCTCGAGCCGATCCACCCGACCGTGGTGATGAGCAACGCGGTGCACGTGTACGTCTCCCAGGCCCACAAGGGAGAGCTCGTGATGGGCGCCGGGGTGGACAGCTACAACGGGTACGGCCAGCGCGGGTCGTTCCACATCATCGAGCGGCAGATGGCCGCGGCGGTCGAGCTGTTCCCGGTCTTCGCCCGGGCCCACCTGCTGCGGACCTGGGGCGGCATCGTCGACGTCACCCCGGACGCGTCACCGATCGTCGGGCTCACCCCGTACGACAACCTGTTCCTCAACTGCGGTTGGGGAACCGGCGGCTCAAGGCCACGCCGGGCGTCGGCTGGGTGCTGGCGCACACCATCGCCACCGGCAAGCCGCACCCGCTGAACGCGCCGTTCGCCCTCGACCGCTTCGTCACCGGTCGCCTGGTGGACGAGCACGGCGCCGCCGCCGTGGCCCACTGAATCCGTGCCGAGCAAGGTCATCCAGGAGTCGATCATGCAGCTCATCGCCTGCCCGTGGTGCGGGGACCGTGAGGAGGAGGAGTTCTCCTACGGGGGCCAGGCCCACGTGCCCTACCCGGGCGATCCGGCCGCTCTCGATGATCAGGCGTGGGCGGAGTACGTCTTCGTCCGGCGGCAACCCGCGGGGGCTGTTCCTCGAACGCTGGCACCACACGGCGGGTTGTCGGCGCTGGTTCAACGCGGCCCGGGACACGGCCACGCACCGCTTCCTCGCCACCTACCGGCCCGACCAGCAGCCGCCGGTGACCGCATGAGTGCACGCGAGTGGAGGCGGGCGGACGGCTTCGGTGAGCGGGTGGACCGGGATCGGCCGATCGCCTTCACCTTCGACGGCTCGCCCTACACGGGGTTCGCCGGGGGACACCCTGGCCAGTGCGCTGCTGGCCAACGGGGTCACGACCCTGGGCCGCAGCGTCGGTCTCGGTCGTCCGCGCGGCATCGTGGCGGCCGGCGCCGAGGATCCCTGCTCCCTGGTGGACATCGAGGCGGCCGTACGCGGAGCCGATGCGCCTGGCGACCACGATCGAGCTGGTCGAGGGGTCTCGTTGCACGGGGTCTGCCGGGTCAGGGGAGGCTGAGTTCGGAGCCGGACCGGGCGCGCTACGACAGCGTGCACCTGCACGTCGACGTGGCCGTGGTCGGTGCCGGACCCGCCGGTCTGGTCGCGGCTCTGGTCGCGGCGAGGGCCGGGCTGCGGGTGGCTCTGGTCGACGAGCGTCCGGCGCCCGGCGGATCCCTGGTGCCGGTCCCGAGACTGGGTCACCGCGGCCGAGGCCGAGCTGGCCGTCTCGCCCGACGTGACGGGTCCTGCAGCGCACCACCGCCTTCGCCCTCTACGACGACCGGTTGCTGCTGGCGCTGCAGCGGCGCACCGATCACCTCGAGGGCCTCGCCCGAGAACCTCCCGCGGGAGCGAGGATCTGGCGGATCCGCGCCCGCGAGGTCGTCCTGGCCACCGGAGCCCACGAGCGGACCATCGCCGTGGCCGACAACGACCGTCCGGGTGTGCTGCTGGCGCGGTCGGCGTACGAGTTCCTGCACCGGTACGGCGTGCTGGTCGGCCGCCGGATCGTGCTGCTGACCACCAACGACGCCGCCCGCCTGCTGCTGCCGGATCTGGAAGCCGCCGGGGCCGAGACCGTCGCCGTGGTGGACGTCCGCGAGGGGCGTCGGCCGTGGCCGGGGTGCTCGGCGATGCGCCGGGTCGACCGGAGTCGTGCTGACCGACGGCCGACGCCTGGACTGCGACGCCCTGTTGGTCAGCGGGGGCTGGAACCCGGCCGTGCACCTGTTCAGCCAGGGCGGTGGGAAGCTCCACTACGACGATCGGCTCGGCGCCTTCGTGCCCGCCGGACCGGTGGACGGGGTGACGGTGATCGGGTCGGCGGCCGGCGCGCTCGACGAGGGCTCCGTGCTCCGGCAGGCCCGCACGCGCGCGGAGGACGTCGTCGGTCGGCTCGGGGCGACGGCGGCGGTGGAGCGGGTCGGACCGGTGGCCGCGCCGACCTCGGTCGATCCGGGAGCGGTGTGCTGGAGCATCCGCCCGGAGGGCGCGGACCCGACGGCGCTGACCACCCACTTCGTCGACCTGCAACGCGATGCGACGGTCGCCGACATCGCCCGTGCGGTCGGTGCCGGGATGAGCTCGGTGGAGCACGTCAAGCGGTACACGACGATCGGCACCGCTCATGATCAGGGAAAGACCTCCGGTGTGCTCGCGTCCGGGATCGTCTCCGAGCTCACCGGTCTGCCGCTGGGCCGGCTGGGCACGACCACCCATCGGCCGCCGTACGCGCCGGTGCCCTTCGCCGCCCTCGCGGGCCGCGATCGCGGGGATCTCTACGAGCCCGTCCGGGTCACGGCGGTGCACGACTGGCACGTCGCCCACGGCGCCGAGTTCGAACCGGTGGGGCAGTGGCTGCGCCCCCGCCACTATCCCCTCGACGGGGAGTCGATGGACGACGCCGTACGTCGGGAGACCGCCGCTGTCCGTTCCGGGGTGGGGATCCTGGACGGTTCGACGCTCGGCACGATCGACGTGCAGGGCCCCGACGCGGGGGTGTTCCTGGACCTGATCTACACCAACCTGATCAGCTCGCTGAAGCCCGGCATGGTCCGCTACGGCGTGATGTGCGGGGTGGACGGCATGGTGATCGACGACGGCACGGTGCTGCGGCTCGCGCCGGATCGGTTCATCGTCTTCACCACCACCGGCGGCGCGGCCAAGATCCTCGACTGGATGGAGGAGTGGCTGCAGACCGAGTGGCCGCAGCTGCGGGTCCGGCTGTGCTCGCTCACCGACCACTGGGCGACGTTCCCGGTCGTCGGTCCGCTGTCGCGGGCGCTGATCGGCTCCGTGTTCACCGACGTCGACGTCAGCAACCAGGCTTTTCCGTTCATGGCGGTGCGCGAGACGTCGCTGGGTGCGGTGCCGGTCCGGCTGGCGCGGGTGTCGTTCTCCGGCGAGCTGGCGTACGAGGTGAACGTCGACTCCCGTTATGCGCTGGACCTCTGGGAGATCCTCATCGAGGCCGGCCGGCCGTACGAGCTCACCCCGTACGGCACCGAGACCATGCACGTGCTGCGCGCCGAGAAGGGCTATCCGATCATCGGACAGGACACCGACGGCACCGTCACGCCGCACGATCTGGCGTTGAGCTGGGCGGTGTCGAAGAAGAAGATCGACTTCATCGGCAAGCGGTCCCTGGCGCGCCCGATCACCACGGCGCCGGGCCGGCGCCAGCTGGTCGGGCTGCTGCCCACCGACCGGTCGTCGGTGCTGACCGAAGGGTCCCAGCTCGTCGCCGTGGGGGCCGCCGAGCTGGAGGCGGCACGCCGCCAGGGACCGGTGGCGATGCTCGGGTTCGTCACGTCGTCGTACGCGAGTGTCGCCCTGGAACGGCCCTTCGCCCTGGCCCTGCTCGATGACGGCTTCGCGCGGATCGGCTCGACCCTGACCGCCGTGCACAACGGCGTGGGGGTGCCGGTCGAGGTGACGTCCCACGTGCTCTACGACCCGGAAGGAGCCCGTCGTGACGGTTGAGGCACTCACCGCGCGAGGACCGTTGGACGGCTGTGCCGACCGGTTCGCGGCGTCGGCACTGACCATCGGCGCGGTGGTGCCGGGGAGTCAGCTGTCGGTGCGCATCGATCCCGAGCTGCCCGCCGCGGCCGCGGTCGAGCAGCTGATCGGGGTGCGGCTGCCGAGGGCCGGCCGGTCGGCATCAGCTGCCGGGGTCACGGTCTACTGGCTCGGTCCGGACGAGTGGCTGATCGTCGGCTCGGCCGACGCGGCGGCGCTGGCGCAGGTTCTCCGTCCGGCCGGTGGTGCCGTGGTCGACGTCTCCGGCCAGCGCACCGTGATCGAGCTCTCCGGACCGTACGCCCGCGAGGTGCTGGCCAAGGGCTGTGCCCTCGACCTGCACCCACGGGTGGTCTCGGCGGGCTTCGCCGCCCCGGCCCTGCTGGCCCACGTCCCGGTGGTCATCGCGGTGCAGGCCAACGGGGAGCCGGCGCTGGGTTCGGCGGCCGAGCTCTCGGCGGCGATCTACGTGCGGAGCACCTTCGCCCGTCACCTGGCCGACTGGCTCCTCGACGCCGCCGTCGAGTACGCACTCTGACCTCTGCACCGATATCGACTCCGCGCGGCTTCGAACCCTCGCGGAGTGGGGGATGGGTGACTGCGCGCGTGCTCGAACCCTCGCGGAGTGGGACATGGGTGACTGCGCGCGTGCTCGAACCCGCGCGGAGTGGGAGTGGGTGTGCGTACTCGACTTACAGGGCGGCCCGGACCGACTGCTCGAAGCGCTCGACGTGGGTGCGCGCCAGCAGGGCGGCCCGGTCGGCGTCGCCGTCCAGGATCGCGTGCACCAGGTCGGTGTGACTGTGCAGATGGCCGGCCACGTGATCGAGGCGGTCCATCACCAGCACCCAGATCCTGGTGGCCAGGTTGTTGAAGCGCACCAGCGAGTCCTCCAGGAACGGGTTCGCCGCCGCCCGGTAGATGGCGCGGTGCACGGCCGCGTCGGCCTGCAGCAGCGTGACCACGTCGACGCTGTCGTCCAGGTCGTCGAGATCGGTGATCGCGGCCCGCAGGGCGGCGGCGGCCGCCGAGGTGGCGTAGCGGGCGGCCCGTCGAGCGGCCAGGGGCTCCAGCTCGGCACGGATCTCGGACAGGTAGGCCAGATCGGTGATCTCCACCCGGGTGGCGAACGTCCCCCGGCGCGCGTACGTGACCACGAGCCGGTCCTGCTCGAGTCGCTTCAGCGCCTCGCGGACGGGGGTGCGACCCACGCCCAGCTCGGCGGCCAGGGTCTCGTCGTTGAGGGGGGAACCGGGCGCGATCTCCAGCGTGACCAGCCGGCCACGCAGCCCTTCGTAGGCCAGGTCGGCCAGGGACTGCGGGGCTGCGCCGACGTCGATGGTGCTCACCTGCGCTCCTCTCGACGACCTGTCTTGACCCTGCCCAGCATAGAGCCGCATACTGATATATCACTAGTGTATCTGGCTGCGGGCCCCGCGGTCAGCTGCCGGAGCGAAGGAGACGGATGACCGCGACCGCCGTACGGGAGACCGCCACCCTGCCGCAGCCCGCCGAGACGGGCGTCCGCCACGACGTGCTCACGCTCCGCTGTCCCCAGCAGTCGGGGATCGTCAACGCGGTCACCTCGTTCCTGGTCGAGCACGGCCTGGACATCGAGGAGCACCAGCAGTTCGACGACCGGGTCACCGGCACGCTCTTCCTCCGGACGGCCTTCACCGGGCGTGACGCCGACAGCCTTGTTGATCTTCGGCGGTCCTTCTCGTCCATCGCCGATCGCTTCGGCATGGACGCACGCTTCCACGACGCGACCCCGGATCGCCTGCTGATCATGGTGTCCAAGCTCGGTCACTGCCTGAACGACCTGATCTTCCGCTGGCGGGCCGGCAGCCTGGGGGCGGAGATCGCCGTGGTGGCGTCGAACCACGAGACCCACCGGCCGATGGTCGAGGCGGCCGGACTCCCGTTCGTGCACATCCCGATCACCGCCGACACCAAGCCCGCGGCCGAGGCCCGGCTGGAGGAGCTGATCACCGCGTACGACGTCGATCTCGTGGTGCTGGCTCGCTACATGCAGGTGCTCAGTGACGGACTGTGCACCCGCCTCGACGGCCGGGCGATCAACATCCACCACTCGTTCCTGCCCGGCTTCAAGGGCGCCAGGCCCTACCACCAGGCGTACGCCCGCGGGGTGAAGATGGTCGGCGCCACCGCCCACTACGTGACACCCGAGCTCGACGAGGGTCCGATCATCGAGCAGGAGATCATCCGGGTCGACCACACCTTCGATCCCGACGCGCTGGCCACCGTCGGCCGTGACGCCGAGGCGCTGGCGCTGTCGCGAGCGGTGCGCTGGCACGGCCAGCGCCGCGTGCTGCGCAACGGCTCGAGCACCGTGGTCTTCCGCTGAGTGTCGGTGGATCTCTCGTCCAGGAAGAGGAGTAGTCGATCATGAGCAGCCCTCGTGTGGTGATCATCGGTGCCGGCATCGTCGGCGCCAACCTGGCCGACGAGCTGGTCGCCCGTGGCTGGACCGACATCACCGTCGTCGAGCAGGGTCCGCTGGCCACCCCCGGTGGCTCCACCTCCCACGCTCCGGGACTGGTGTTCCAGACCAACCCGTCCCGCTCCATGGCCCTGTTCGCCGGCTACACCGTGCAGAAGCTGCTGGACGTGTCGGCCGACGGCCGCTCCTGCTTCGATCAGGTCGGTGGTCTGGAGGTGGCCACCACGCCCGCCCGGTGGGCCGATCTGCAGCGCAAGCTCGGCTGGGCCCAGTCCTGGGGGATCGACGCCCGCCTGGTCGATGCGGAGGAGTGCGTACGCCTGCACCCCCTGCTGGACCGCGACCAGCTCCTCGGTGGCTACCACACGCCCACCGACGGGCTCGCGCTCGCGGCGCGCGCGGTGCAGCTGTTGATCGCTCGCAGTCGGAGCGCCGGCGTGGTCTTCCACGGCGGCACCGAGGTGATCGGGATCGAGCAGTCCGGCGGTCGCGTCACCGGGGTACGCGTCCGCTCGGGTGTGCAGGAGGACACCATCGGCGCCGATCTGGTCGTCTCCTGCGCAGGCTTCTGGGGCCCGAAGATCGGGGCCATGGTCGGGATGCCGGTGCCCCTGCTGCCGTTGGCTCATCAGTACGCGATCACCACGCCGGTCGACGCTCTCCGCGGTCGCCACGCCGACCCGAACGGTGCCGGTCTGCCGATCCTGCGCCACCAGGACGCCGACCTCTACTACCGCGAGCACGGGGACCGGATCGGCATCGGCTCCTACGCCCACCGTCCGATGCCGGTCGATCTGGACCGGGATCTGCGCCGCTACGCGCCGGAGGAGGTCACCGCGACCGCGATGCCGTCCAGCCTGACCTTCACCACCGACGACTTCGCCCCGTCCTGGGCGGAGGCCCGGGCGTTGCTGCCGGCCTGCGCGGGACCGACATCAGCGAGGCTTCAACGGGATCTTCTCCTTCACCCCCGACGGCGACCCGCTGGTCGGTCAGAGTCCGGACCTCGACGGCTTCTATCTCGCCGAGGCGGTCTGGGTCACCCACTCCGCCGGCGTCGCCCGGGCGGTCGCCCAGCTGCTGGTCGACGGTCGCTCGGAGATCTGCCTGGCCGGCTCCGACGCCGCCCGCTTCGAGGCGGTGCAGACCACCGAGGCGTACGTGCGGGAGACGGGCCAGCAGAACTTCGTCGAGGTCTACGACATCCTGCACCCGCTGGAGCCCAAGGTATCCCCCCGGGATCTGCGGGTCAGCCCGTTCAACGCCCGGCAGCGCGAGCTGGGTGCGTTCTTCCTCGAGGCGGGCGGCTGGGAGCGCCCGCACTGGTTCGGGGCCAACGCCGGCCTGCTCGCGGAGCTGCCGACCGAATGGCAGCCGCCCGAGCGGGACGCGTGGGCGGCCAGGTTCTCGTCGCCGATCGCCGCCGTCGAGGCGTGGAAGACGCGGACCGGTGTGGCGATGTTCGACATGACCCCGCTGAAGCGGATCGAGATCACCGGTCCCGGTGCGGTCGCGCTGCTGCAGCGGCCGAGGACCGGGCAACATCGCCCGCAAGCCCGGGGCCGTGACGTACTGCCTGATGCTGGACGACGCCGGTGGCATCCGCTCGGACGTCACCGTCGCCCGGCTGGCGGAGGAACAGTTCCAGGTCGGTGCCAACTCCGGTATGGACATCGACTACCTGACGCGGGAGGCGCGGCGGTCACCGCGGCGGATCCGGCCCAGTGGGTGCAGGTCCGCGACATCACGGCGAGCACCTGCTGCATCGGTCTGTGGGGGCCGCTGGCCCGCGAAGTCATCGGGAAGGTCTGCGGCGACGACCTGTCCAACGACGGACCGCTGAGGTACTTCCGCTGCGTCAAGATCACCGTCGGCGGTGTGCCGGTCACCGCCCTGCGGGTCTCCTACGTCGGCGAGCTCGGCTGGGAGCTCTACACCAGCGCCGAAATACGGGGCTGCGACTCTGGGACATGGTGTGGGCGGCCGGGCAGGCCACACGGGATCGTCGCCGCGGGCCGGGAGGCATTCAACGCATGCGGCTGGAGAAGGGCTACCGGTCCTGGGGCACCGACATGAGCACGGAGCACACCCGCCCGCCGCCGCCGGTCTGGGCTTCGCGGTCAAGGACGTGAAGGGTACGTCGGGCGTTCGGCGATCGCAAGGGGCGGAGCCGCCGACCTGGCAGCTCGGTGCCTGACCGTGGACGACGGCCGCAGCCTGGTGCTGGGCAAGGAGCCGGTGTACTGGACGGCAAGCCGGTCGGTTACGTGACCAGTGCGGCGTACGGCTTCAGCGTCGCAAGCCGATCGCGTACGCGTGGCTCCCGGCCGGGCTGGCGGTGGGCACCGCCGTCGAGCTGGAGTACTTCGGCACCCGGATCCCGGCCACCGTCACCGCCGAGCCGCTCTACGACCCGGAGATGACCCGGCTGCGCGGCTGACCGGCGGTGCCTCGACGTCGCCGACGACGCCCTTCGAGCCGCGGGACACCGGAGTCGGTCAGCCGGGTCAGCCCGAACGCGGCCGTCGAGCGGCCGCGATCTGTGCCGGTAGGGCGCCAGGACCGAGGGCCGACGATCAGCGCAATCCGAACGCCCTCAGGAGATCGGGAGTCCCGGCACCCTCGTGGAGCGGCTTCTCCCCGGCCATCCGCAGGATGCTGCCCGACAGCGCGTAGTGGTCGAGGCCGGCGTCGACGGTGCGACCGTCCAGGGACGGGTGCAGGACGACCAGCGGGACACGGTTGCCCGAGTGGTCGTCGTCCTCGTCCCAGGTGATGATCACGGCCAGCCGGCCGGACGTGAAGTCGGGCCCGTCGGCGATCGTGGGCAGCCAGGACCTCAGCCACCGGTCGGTGACGGCACCCGAGCAGTCGTGGCCGTCGTGGCAGACGTCGGGAACGAGCAGGCCGAAGTCGGGCAGCCGGCCGGCGGTGATGTCGTCGGCCAGGGCGCCGTGCGTGGGAGACCCGGCCGGTACGTCGAGCTGGCGGCACGCCTTCCGCTCGCTCGCGTCGGAGAAGTAGGCCCAGGGGTTGTGCCGGACTGCGTAGTCACCGTGGTTGCGGGTCGCGCAGTTGGTGGGCATCCCGTCGGCGTAGGTCTTGGCGGTGTGCCCGCCGGCGAGCAGCTCACCGAACACCGAGTGACCACCGATCGGGTGGACGTCGGGGTCCTCGTCGTCGTGGACGCCGAAGGTCGAGCCCCCCGCGATGGCCAGGTAGTTGGGCAGCGACGGGTGAGTGATCGCGTCGTAGGCGGTCGCGGAGCCGTACCGGTGCGCCCGGGACGTCAGGTAGGGCAGGTGGGCGGCCACGTCGCTGACGCTGCGGTTCTCCTCCATGATCAGCAGGATCTTGTCCACCGAGACCGGAGCGGTCCCTCCGGGCGTGGTCGACGGCGTGCCGACACTGGACGGCGTGCCGGCACTGGACGGTGAGCCGGCCCGAGACGACGTGGCGGGCGTGGCCTGGCCTCCGGCGGTGACCGATCGGGAGCCCTCCGGGGGCGCGGCGCACCCCGTGATGATCGCGAGCGACCCGGCGAGGGCCAGGGCGATCACGCCGAGGCGCCGGGAGATCCGACGGACGCGGCCGGCCGTCGACTCAGACGTCACGGAAGCGCAGCATCTTCTTGGCCGCGGAGCGCAGCAGCTGGTCGGCCCGGGTGTAGGGCAGACGCTCGTACCGGTACTCGGCGTAGTCGATCCCGACGGCGCCGAAGCTCTCCTTGAACTGCGCCAGAGGCCGTGACTGTCCGGACTCGCCGAGATGGTAGGTGCGGCAGCCTTCGGCGCAGGCGAGCCGCAGCATGCTCCACTGGACCAGGGAGCCGGCCTTGGTCGAGCCGACCCGTTCGATGTCCATGGCGCTCCGGGTCACGTGGGCGGTCTGGCCCAGCAGCATGATCGACCCGTACGCCGGCTGGTCCTCGACGTAGGCCATCGTGAGCACGAAGGCGGGACCGAGCCGGTCGGCCATCAACGCGAGCTTCTCGAGCGGATCGCGACGGCCGGCGCGCCAGCGAGCCAGACGGAGCGGCTCGTGCTGTCGAGCCGCCCAGCGTCCCACCGAGGTCAGGTACAGGTCGTAGTAGGTCTCCAGGAGTGCTCCGGCCCGGTCGACCTCGATCCGGACCGCGGCTCGCTCGGCGCGACGCACGTACTTCCGGGCTCCACGGTGCACGCGGGACCAGACGGCGTCGACCCCACCGCTGAGGTCGACCACATGCGCGTGCCGGCGGACCGCCAGCGCAGCGTCGCGGTGGCCGCGGCCCAGAGCTCGGCGCGCGTCGGATCGGGTCGGAACCACAGCCGCTGCGCGCCGAGATCGACAAGATCGGCGAGGATGCGCCGCAGCGTCCCCTCGTCCAGATCCCGGCCGACGACGCCGCCCATGCCCCAGGCCGGGGGCGGGGAGAGGAACCACCCGCCGGCCCCGGGCAGACCCGTGCGACGGACCAGGGGAACGACGAAGCGTCGCCCGTCGGCACAGACGTAGAGCCGAGTGGCGTCCTCGTAGGCTCCGCCGGCGCACATCGCATCCACCCACTCCGGTGCGTGCTCGGGCAGGGCGTCTGGGTCCTCGGCCACCACCGCCCGCCACTGCGCTCGGCGTTCGCCGGGTGGTGGGTCGGCGACCCACAGCTCGGAAGACCGAGCAGGCATCGAGGACAGGGCTGGGACCGGCTGGTCGGGAGCCGGCTGTGCGGTGAGCGGCTGGGCGTCGGCTGCGGTCGCGGGACGCTGCTCGTGGCTGGTCATCGGAGTCCTCACTGGTCATCCCGTCCGTTCGCTGCTGCGGAGATCACCAGGATGACCGTGCCCGCTGTGACCAACCTGAGGACCGGTGGTCTCAGCAGGATCAGGTGCCCGAGGTCGTCGGCGTGTCGGGGTCGAGCCGGTAGCCCAAGCCGCGAACCGTCTGGAGGGTGCTGAGCCCGGAGGGGACATCGATCTTCTTGCGCGCAGGTAGCCGATGTAGACCTCGACCACGTTGTCGGCACCCTGGTAGGCGGAGTCCCAGACGTTGTCCAGGATCTGCCCCTTGCTGACCACGGTACCGGCGTTGCGCATCAAGAACACCGGCAGGCGGTGGGTGTTGCGAGTCGTCGACACCGCCGACGGCTGGTGCCGCTTCGAGGTCCGGCTGCCGATCGCTCCCGACTGACCAGCGCCGAAAGGTGCGCTCGAGAAGCACTCGGCGTGGCTGTCAGCCGACGACGGTCCAGGTGTCCGGTCCGGCGATCATGGCCTGCAGCGCGTCGTCGTCGGAGCCCTTGCCCTGGGCCAGCGCG
>CAVXBJ010000090.1:0-78435 GCA_963759915.1 uncultured Actinomycetota bacterium
AGCGTGCGGAGCACCAGCCGCCAGAACACCAGAGCCGCCAGCAGGCTGGCCCCGACCACCACCACCCCCAGCGGTACGGCCGTCTGCTCCCCACCCAGTCCGACCAGCGGCGCGACCAGCGCACCGGCGATGTACTGGCCGAGTCCGAGCAGCGACGAGGCCCGCCCGGCCTGATGCGGATAGTCGGCCAACGCGATCGTGGTCGCCGCCGGGAACACCATCCCGACCGGGCTGACCATCACCCACAGCGAGATCAGCAGCGGCACCAGCCCCGCCCCGGTGACCGCGCTGACCAGGACCCCGACGGACCCGAACAGGTTCATCACCAGACCGGCACCGAGCAGCTGCGCCGGCGGTCTGCTGCGGGCCAGCCGCGCCCCCAGCTCCGACATCGCCATGATGCCGAGCGCGTTGACACCGAACACGTACGAGAAGCCCTGCGGCGACATCCCGTAGACCCGCTGCAGCACGAAGGTCGAGCCCGCGATGTAGGCGAACATGGCCGCCCCGGCGAGTCCCGAGGAGAACGCCGCGCCCAGGAACAGCCGGTCTCCCAGCAGCTCGCGGAACCCCACCACGTTGTCGCCCAGACCACCGGCACTACGACGCTCCGGCGGCAGCGACTCGGGTACGCCGAACAGCCCGGCCAGCACCAGCACGAGTCCGAAACCCGCCAGCACCAGGAAGATCCCGCGCCAGTCGGTCACCCGCGCCAGCTGACCACCGAGCAGCGGTGCCGCCACCGGAGCCAACCCGGAGACGAGGATCAAGCGGGAGAAGACGATCAGCAGGGCGCGGCCCTCGTACAGGTCACGAGCCACGGCGCGAGCGATCACCAGACCGGCAGCTCCCGAGAGTCCCTGCAGCAACCGCAGGACCAACAGCACCTCGATGCTCGGCGCGAACGCGCACGCCAGCGAGGTGAGCAGGTAGCAGACCAGACCGATCAGCAGCGGGCGACGCCGCCCGAACTGGTCCGACAACGGACCGGCCACCAGCTGCCCGACCGCCAGTCCCAGCAGACAGGCGGTGATCGTCAGCTGCGCGCTGGAGGCACCGGTCCCCAGGTCGGTCGCGAGCTCCGGCAGCACGGGCAGGTAGAGATCGAGCGAGATCGGTCCGAAGGTGGACAGCATTCCCAGCACGATGATGGTGCGCCGCGGGTGCCGATCGCGGACGACGTGACCGCCACCGGAGTCGGTGGGCGGTTCGGTCGGGCTCGGCACGTGCTCACTGTGCCAGGGCGGACCTCCGGCTCCTCTGCGTCTCGCCGGGACCGGCCGAGCTCAGTCGACGGACAGCGGCGTACGTTCGTTGTGCCGACTGCGGACCACCGCGTAGGTGGACTCCAGCGCCGTGATCGCCTGGTCGTAGGAGCGTTGCGCCACACCGGCGAACAGGCAGTCCACCAGGGCCAGCTGCGCGATGCGACTCGACATCGCACCCGTGCGGAAAGTGGTCTCCCGGGCGGCCGTGGTGAGCAGCAGATCGGCCTGCCCGGCGATCGGCGACCCGGCGAAGTTCGTGATCGCGATCGTCCTCGCCCCCCGTCCGCGCGCCACCCTCATCGCGTCGACGGTGTCCAGGGTGGTGCCGGTGTGGGAGATGCCCACAGCCACGTCGCCGGCCTCCAGCACCGCGGCCGAGGTGAGAGCCAGGTGGGGGTCGGACCAGACGAACGAGATCTTGCCGATCCGGTGCAGCTTCTGGTGCAGGTCCGCGCCCACCAGACCGCTCGCCGCGATCCCGTAGATGTCCACCCGCCGCGCCCCCGCTACGGCCACGACGGCCTGCTCCAGCACGTCGAGATCGAGGGCGGCCGCCGTGTCGGCGATGGCGCACGCGTCGGCATGGGTGATCTTGGCGACCACGTCGGCCAGCGAGTCGCCGGGATCGATCTGCCCGGTCGTCGGGTGTCCCGGGGCCTGCCCGGACTCCTCCCACAGAGCAGCGCGCGCCAGGGCGATCCGCAGCTCGGGATAGCCCGCCAACCCGATCGCCCGGCAGAAGCGCAGCACGGTCGTCTCGGACGTCTGGCAGCGCCGGGCCACGGCGGTGATCGAGCTCTCCGACACCCCGGCCGGGTCCGACAGCACCAGCTCCGCCACCCGTTGCTCGGCGGGTCTGAGGTTCGGCAACGCTCCCCGTACGGTGATCAGGATCGACAGCGCCGGACGATGCGTGGTCTGCTCACTGCCGCCGTCGTCCGTCGACGCCGACCCTCCCCGAGTCTCGATCAGTCCGGTCATCCGCGCCCCCTACAGCTCTGTGCTCGCCAGCGGGCACCGCTCGAGCGCGTGAGGCGACCGCCAGATCACTCGGTAGCGTACTGCGCTTTGGTTCGCAGGTGGTCAGAAAGGAACCGGACGGTGCTCGCCCATGCTGCTGTGGACGCCTCGGCGTGGTGGAACAGCGGCGCCGGGTTGTCGAACGCGTGACCGGCTCCGGGGTGGATCTCGAAGATCACGTCGGGCTGCGCGGTCACCGCCGCCTCGATCTCGCGGACGGTCTCCAGCGGGATGAAGGTGTCGGCGTCACCGAAGTGGTGCAGGCTCGGTGCCGTCACCCGTGGGGCCAGCGGATGCAGCTGCGGCAGGGACGAACCGTAGTAGCTCACCAGGGCGTCCAGCGGCTCTGTGGCAGCGACGTTGAAGGCCAGCCCGCCCCCGAAGCAGAATCCGACAGCACCGACGTCTCCGGTCACCTCGGTCATCCCTCGAGCGTGCTGCACGGCGGCGACCCCGTCGGAGGTGGCGACGTCCCAGTCGACCTGCTGCATCAGGCCCATTCCCTGTGCCAGCAGGTCGTCGGCGTTCTCGTCCACCGCGACGACGCCGAGCCGCCAGTAGATCTCCGGGGCCAGGACCACGTACCCGAGCGCAGCCAGATCGGCGCACCGGCTCCGGATGTAGCGACCCACGCCGAAGATCTCCTGAAAGACCACGACGGCGGCTCCGGTCTGCTGCGGTGGCAACCACAGCTGAGTCGGCATCGGCCCGTCGTCGGTGACGATCTCGATCCGGCGGTCGGCCAGGTGGTCACTCGCGGACGGGCCAACGGTCTCGGTCATGATCTCGAACCTATCCGCCGTTCCCGAACCGGCGTCAGGACATCACTACGCTGGGGACGAGCCGAGGAGGGCCGATGAACGACTGGGATCCCGCGCACTACGGCCAGTACGCCGATGAGCGATCGCGACCGTACGGCGACCTGGTCCGCCGAATCGCCGCCGAACGGCCCCGCCGGGTGGTGGACCTGGGCTGCGGCGCCGGCGAGCTGACCGCGTCGTTGGCCCACCTCTGGCCGACGGCCGAGATCGTCGGGGTCGACTCCTCGCCCGCCATGATCGAGAAGGCACGCACCATCAAGGGCGTCGACGACCTTCGCTTCCTCGAACGGGACCTCCGCGAGTGGCGCCCCGAACCAGGTACGGACGTGTTGATCAGCAACGCCGCGTTGCAGTGGGTGCCCGGCCATCGCGAGCTGCTCCCCGGGTTCGTCGAACGGCTGACCCCCGACGGCTGGATCGCGTTCCAGGTGCCCGGCAACTTCGGCGAGCCCAGCCACGCCCTGCTGCACGAGCTCGCCGACACCGAGCCGTACGCGGAGCACACAGCGGGTGTGCTGCGGCCGGCATCGGCCGAACCGGCGGAGTACCTCGCCGACCTGACCGCCCTCGGTTGCGCCGTCGACGCCTGGGAGACGACGTACCTGCACGTGCTCACCGGCGAGGACCCCGTCTTCACCTGGATCTCCTCGACCGGCGCGCGGCCCGTGCTGCAGGCACTGCCCGACGAGCTGCGCGAGACCTTCGAGAGCGACTACAAGGGGCGGCTGCGGGAGGCCTACCCCGAGAAGCCGTACGGGACCGTGCTGCCGTTCCGGAGGATCTTCGTGGTCGGCCAACGGAACGGTTCGTGATCTTCACCACAGGCGCGCCGGAAACACCCGACTGGCATGAACCGCTTCAGTTGCAGGGCTTCGGACTGACGCTCACTCCGCTGGAGGTCGGTGACGCGGCAGGACTTCCTGGCTGCGTTGGGGTCGCCCGAGGAGGCGTGCGAGGTGGTGGCGCACCTGACCTTCGCGCCACCGGTCGATCTGGCTCGACGCGACCAAGATCATCGAGACGGCCGTTCATGATCAGGATCGGCTGGCGTACGCCCAACGCCTGACCGCCACCGGTGAGCTGGTCGGGTCGACCTCGTACTACGAGATCAACCCATCCCTGCGAGCGTTGGCGATCGGGCACACCTGGGTCGCGCGCCCGCACTGGCGGACCTTCGTCAACACGGCCTCGAAGCTGATCATGCTGGAGCGCGCGTTCGACGGGCTTGCGCGCCGAGCGGGTGGTCTGGCACACCGACATCCGCAACGTCCGGTCTCAGACCGCGATCACCAGACTCGGAGCCGTCCGCGAGGGGGTGCTGCGCCACCACCGGATCCGTCGCGACGGGAGCTGGCGGGACACGGTGCAGTTCTCGATGCTCAGCGCCGAGTGGCCGGATGCCCGGCGACGCCTGGAGTCCAGCCTCGAGTCACGCTCTGACCAGGGGGATTGACGGCGGAGGCGGACGGCGTAGGCTCCCGCCATGAGCAGCTTGGCAGTGGAGCGGAACGACGCGCGCTCCCGATACGAAGGTCGACACGACGGCGAGCTGGTCAGCCTCGTGGACTACGTGCTGCGCGGCGACACCATGATCGTCATCCACACCGGGACGGAGCACCGCTGGCGCGGCAAGGGCTACGCGGCCCAGGTCACGCAGGCGGCACTCGACGACGCCCGAACCCGCGGTCTGCACGTCGTGGCCCGCTGCCCGTTCACCGCCGACTTCATCTCGTCCCACCCCGGCTACGCCGACCTGCTGGACGGCAACAGCCGCGCCGCTAGGCAGTGTCGTGCGAAACCTCAGCCGAGTCGCGTCCTCTCGTCACTGACCCACAGGCCCACCAACCCCCGGAAGTGACCCAGGAACCGCTCCCGCTCGTTCTCGGGATAGGTCGTGGTGACGGTGTCCACCAGCATCTGGTCGAAGTGCGGTGAGGAGACCCACTCCAGCACGATGTCGTCGATGTCGGGCAGTGCGCTGGCGCAGAACTCGTTGTAGCGCTCGGTGTCGAAGTGCTCGTCGGCCAGCCGCTGGTAGTGCCCCAGCTTGGCGCCGTAGTCCAGGTCCGGGTCGTCGGCGACGGCGAACCAGGGCGTCGGATCGACGTGCAGCCTCGCCTTGCGGCCGGTCGCGGCGCAGAAGGCCGCCCACTTCACCAGCGCGCGCATGGCCCAGGGGAAGTAGTAGTGCAGCGAGGTGACCGCCACGTCGGGACAGGCGTTGGCGTAGTCGATCGGCAGCACCGTGTCGCCCTGCACGAGCATCTCGCAGGAGTTGAACTCCCAGCGGAAGAACGCGTTCACGGTCTGGGCGATGGTGATCGCCTCCTGACCCGCGGCCGGTGACAGGAAGTCGTAGTCGACGGCGTACCGGTCGTGCATCGGCTCGTCGGGCCGGAAGTGCATCACCATCGTCTCCGGGCCGATGGTCAGCGCGCGGGCGAACACGTCGTACGGCTCGACGGACTTCTGCAGGTGCATCAGCATCTCGCCGGACTCGTCGTACGCCGCGATCAGCGCCTTCTCGTCCTTGATCCGCGACACCCCGCGCCAGCCGCCACCGTCGAACGGCTTCATGAACAGCGGGTAGCCCATCTCGGCGGCGATGCTGGGCAGGTCGAAGGCGTCGTTGTAGTTCTGCGACGTGTAGGCCCAGCGGGTGTTGTCGACCGGGTTCTTGTACGGCACCAGGACGGTGTCGGGCACGTGCATGCCGAGGCGCATCAGCGCGCAGTAGGCGGCGTGCTTCTCCAGCGACTGGAACGTGAACGGCGAGTTCATCAGGTAGACGTCGTCCATCAGGGCGACCTTCTTCAGCCACTCCCGCGGGTGGTAGTACCAGTAGGCGAGGCGATCGATCACCAGCGTGTGGCGGGCCGGGTCGCGCAGGTTGAACGGGGAGATGTGCACCCGCTCGGTGTCGAGGGCGTGGGACTGGTTGCCGTACGAGAAGGCGCCCACCCGCTCGACGATGGCCTCGAAGGCCCGCGGCCAGTCCTCCTCCGCGCCGAGCAGCAGACCGATCAGATGACGGGTGTCGGACACCGCGACTCCTCTCCTAGATGAACGTTCGTGCGCGGGAACAGCTGGCGCGGGACGGGACCTCAGCAGAAGCGTGGCAGATGGTGCGCGAGCTGCTGCTGCCACCACTCCCAGTCGTGGCTGACGTCGAAGCCCCACAGGTCGAGCTCGCAGCGGATGCCCTTCTCCTGCACGAGCTGAGCCAGCTTCACGGTCGAGGGCAGAGACCCGGTCGGATGGGTCTCCCAGGCTCCCTGGCCGACCACCAGCAGCACCGACAGCTGCTTGCGCAGCCACTCCAGGTGGTCACCGTGCAGGTTGGGGACGTAGTCGGTCGGGTTCGCGAAGTAGGTGGCATCGCCCCGGTCGCCCCAGGACCGCCAGGTCATCACGTCGTAGTTGCCGGACATGCCGATGGCCAACGGCGCCAGATCGGCGCGCTGGAAGGCGAAGTGCACCGCGTGGTAGGCGCCCATGCTGCAGCCGGTGGTGATCAGCTCGGCGCCGGCGGTGGTGTCGGCGTGGATGTGGGGCACCACTGTGTGGGTCAGCCAGCGGGTGTAGACCTCGTGCCGCAGGGCGCGCTCCTCGATCGGCAGCCCCTTGTCCGACCAGGTGTCGGCGTCGAGGGAGTCCACGCAGTAGAGCTTGACCCGACCGGCGTTGACCAGGTCGGCGACGGCCCCGACCATGCCGTTGTTCTCGAAGTCCCAGGCCCGACCGGCCTCGGAGGGGAACACCAGCACCGGACGGCCGTAGTGGCCGTACGTGATGATGTGCATCTCCCGGTCGATCCCGCTTCCCAACGGTGTCTCGATCTGCTGGCGCCTCACCCCCTCATCCAAGTGGAAGGGGGGCCAGCGGACAAGGGTTGACATCGAGGCGACACGTCAGGGGAGGAATTCGCTCGGGCCCGCGACTTCGGCGGTGTCGCCCTGGTGCCCTTCTCCGCGGATGGCAGGATGGCCCGGATGTTCGGCTCAGGAGATGACAGATGCGACACCACCCGGCGGGGTGAGCCTCGCGGCCGGCGGAGAGCATTCGCCGGGCTGCTGGCCGCCGCGCTCCTGCTGACCGGCTGCACCAACGGAGGTCTACCCACCCCCAACGGTGATGACCCGGAACGCGCCGCGAGCGAGCTGGCGTCCGGGCTGACCAAGAAGGACCTCAAGCCGGTCGAGTTCGTGGCCGCCGGCAGCAGCGAGGTGGATGCGTCCTTCCAGACCCTGGTGCGCGGCATGGGACCCGTGACGCCCACCGTCAGTGTCAGCGAGGTCGACCGGTCGGGGTCGGGGGCCACGGCGACGCTGGACGTCAGCTGGACGTTCCCGGGCGTGCCGCAGAAGTGGACGTACACCTCCACCGCTCAGCTGCAGAACGACGCCGGACGGTGGAAGACCGCCTGGCAGGCCTCGATCGTGGACCCCCAGCTGAACGGCTCGAACCGGCTGAGCCAACGGCGGGTCGCGGCCGACCGGGGCGAGGTGCTGGGCGAGGACGACGACGTCATCGTCAAGCGCCGCCCGGTGGTACGGATCGGCATCGACAAGACAGCTGTCGATGGCGAGGCCGCCGCCACCGCCGCGACCAAGCTGGCGAAGCTCGTCGACATCGACGCGGCCGCGTACGCGAAGAAGGTCGCGGCCGCCGGGAGTGACGCGTTCGTCGAGGCGATCACCTACCGGGAGACCGACGACGCGCGACCGGCCAACTCGGAGGTGTTCGCCATCAAGGGCGCCCTGCCGATCCAGAGCGAGCAGATGCTGGCGCCCACGCGCGACTTCGCCCGGCCGATCCTCGGCATCGTCGGACAGGCGACCAAGGAGATCGTGGACGACTCCGACGGCGCCGTCGTGGCCGGCGACGAGGTGGGGCTGTCCGGGCTGCAGAAGCGGTACGACAGCACCCTCCGCGGCACACCGGGGGTTCAGGTCAGACTGCTGCCGCTGACATCAGGTTCCTCGTCGGCGTCGCCGTCACCGTCTGGATCCTCGTCCGGAGCAACCTCTCCGGCACCGTCGAGCGGCCCGAGCGCCAGCGCCAGCCCGGCCGCCCCGGTCACGGTGTTCGAGGCCAAGCCGGTGGCCGGCAAGGATCTGCGGCTGACTCTCAACGTCTATCTGCAGGAGCTGGCCGAGAAGACCCTCGCCGACACCAAGCCGGCGAGTGCCATCGTGGCGATCCGGCCGTCGACCGGGGCCGTGCTGGCGGCCGCGAACGGTGCGGGGAACAAGGATCAGAATCTGGCCACCACCGGTCAGGCCGCGCCCGGCTCCACCTTCAAGGTGGTCTCGGCTCTGGCTCTGCTGCGGGCCGGCGTGAAGCCGTCCTCGGAGGTGAAGTGCCCGGAGACCGTCACCGTCGACGGCCGGCGGTTCAAGAACTACAGCGACTACCCGAGCAGCCAGCTCGGCACCATCACGCTGAAGACCGCCCTCGCTCAGTCCTGCAACACCGCGTTCATCGGTTCCCGGACCAAGCTGGACGACGGCGACCTGGCCCAGGCGGCCGCCTCCCTCGGCCTGGGCGCCGACTACGACACCGGCTTCCCGTCCTTCTTCGGTGAGGTGCCCAACGACGCCTCCGGCACCGGCGGGGCGGCGGCCATGATCGGTCAGGGCACGGTGCTGGCCTCGCCGATGGCCATGGCCGCGGTCGCCGCCTCGGTCAGCGGCGGGCGGACGATCATCCCGGTGCTGGTCGACGGCAAGGCCGCGAAGACCACCGCGGCTCCGCTGACGGCCGACGAGGCGAAGTCCCTGCAGTCGATGATGCGCGCGGTCGTGACCGAAGGCAGTGGCCGGAGCCTGGCCGACCTGCCCGGTCCGGGCGTGATCGCGAAGACCGGCACCGCCGAGTACGGCAACGACGACCCGCTCAAGACCCACGCCTGGATGATCGCGGCGCAGGGTGACCTCGCCGTCGCGGTCTTCGTGAACACCGGGCAGTCGGGGTCGAAGACCGCCGGGTCCGCTGCTGAAGGAGTTCCTGAAGGGGGCTCGCTGACGGTCGTCTGACTCGTCGTCAGCGGACTTCCTTGCGGCACGTGCGCCAGAGGCCGATGCTCAACGGCAAGACGATCCAGAGGGCCAGGGCTGTGATGGCCGGACCGAGTTCACGCGGCTCCCTCGAGATAGTTGGCCACCGAGGAGGGGGCCAGGTACGCACCCCAGCTGACGGGAGCGAGACTCAGGACCGGGTCGACCACAGCCGTCTGGATGATCACGGCGGCAACTGCGAGCGGTGTGGACATGATGACGGAGGCGAGGGCGGAGCCCGAGATGGCCCCGACGAAGCAGACCACCAGCAGCGGGCCGATCGCGCTCGGTGCGTCCCCCACGATGAGGGGGAGCCTCAGAGCGATAGCGGCGACAGCGGCGACTCCACCCGAGAGCAGAATCACCGCTACGACCGTCACCGCCGACAACGCGATCGTGGCCACCACCTTGCTCGCGAAGACAACCCCTCGCCTGGGCTCAAGCAGAAACAGGGTTATTGACTCTCGGCTGTTCCAGTCACCCGTCATGATCAGCACTCCGATGAGCGGCGTTCCGAGCGCTACAGCGAGGCTCAAGGACACCATGGGACCGGACAGGTCGACCCGTCCAGTGGCGTTCGCTCCGGTCAGGGTCAGAGCCGCCGAGATGAGCAGCCCCAGTGCGAGCGTGCACAACAGCACCACCTGGCTACCTCTCGTGTACAGAACCTTGCGAAGCTCGACGACGGTCAGGACTGCGATGCGTGCGAGCACCGAACCGGAATTCATCGCGACTCCACTTCCAAGCCGGCAGCGGCGAACTCGCCAGATGTCGCCTTCAGGTAGATGTCTTCCAAGGCGTTTCTTCGACCAGGCACGAGCTCCGTCAGCAGAACGCGCTGATCGAGGGCCAGCTGCGCGAGCACCCGCGAGTCCGCCTCCACGGCGATCCGATTCGGGGTCGGCGTAGGGCGCCAGCCGATGGCACCATCATCGAGCAGGGCTCGCAGTCGGTCAGGATCATCGGCCACCACCTCGCAGGTGACAGCCGATCTCAGCGACTCCATGCTCTCCTCGATCACCACCTGTCCGCGATTCAAGATCACCACCCGATGGGCGTACGACTCGAGCTCCTGCAACACGTGGCTCGAGATCAGCACCGTTCCGCCCGCCTCGGCGAAGCTCACCAGCATCTCGCGCAGCCAGCGGATGCTCTCGACGTCGAGACCGTTGATGGGCTCGTCGAGGATGAGGTACCGGGGGGAGCCCAGAAGCGCGACAGCCAAACCCACCCGCTGCTTCATCCCCAACGACAACGCGCCGAAGCGTCGGCTCTCCACGGACCCGAGACCCAGCCGGCTGACCGTTTCCCGTACGCGGTCGCGGGTGACTCCGATCAGGATCCCTGCGCCGCGCACCGTCTCCCAGACAGAACGACCCGGATGATGAGCGCTCGCGTCGAGCAGCACGCCGATCTCGTGGGCCGGGCGCTCGATCTCCCGGTAGCACCGACCGTCGAAGGTAGCGGTCCCGACGCCGCCAGGACTCAGTGCGGTGAGGAGCCTCAGGATCGAGGTCTTGCCTGAACCGTTCGGCCCGAGGAGGCCGGTGATCTGACCCGGCGGGCAGTCGAAAGTCACGTCGCGCAGGACCGAGATGCGACCGTACTCTCGGCTGAGCCCTCGGACGGCGATCCCGGTCATGCTCTCAGACGTCCGGGGAGCCTGCGGTCGTAGCGCTGACCGGCGATCACCGCGCTGATCAGCGCGATGAGGCAGGTGGCGTAGATGGCAGCCGACGCACCGAGGGACGGCGCACTCACCCCGAACATGGCGCGGGCCGCGTGAGCGGCGGCGGCGAGGGTGGCCAGCAGTGCCACGACAGTGCCGGCCACGAAACCTGCTGACAGGGCGTGTCCCCGCTCGAACTTCTCTGCGTAGTCCGCCGCGGTGCCGAAGCTCTCCTCCGGCGTTCGGCCCGTCTCACTGACCTCACTCGCCACCTCGCGAAGGATGTCGGCGACGGTGTCGTCGTCGATCCTGCGCCAGCGCAGCTTCTGCGCCAAATCCTTCAGGTACTCCTCATGACTCACCGTGCTGTCCTCTCAGTACTCGGGCCGAGATCGTCGAGAACCTCGACCACTCCTCAGCCACCTCAGATAACCGGGTTCGACCGCTCGCGGTCAGTCGGTAGTGCTTCCTGCCTGGTCCACGATCGCCGTCACGCCACATCGTCGTGACGAAACCGTCTGCCTCGAGTCGCTTCAGGATCGGGTAAAGGGTTCCGCCAGTCACGCTGCCGAGGTCGTGCTCGTGCAACCGCATCCCCACGCTGTACCCGTACGCGTTGTCCCCCAGCTCGTCGATGACACCGAGAGTGCATGCCCAGAGAATGGCGCGATGCCACGCGCTCGGCCACTCCTCCTCATCCGCCACATCTAGAAGGTAACACCTAGTAGATGGCGTTGCCATCTAGTAGGGAAGATCGTGAGATCGGCTCTTCGAGACGTCGGCTGATCTGGGCTTCGTCGCACACCAGAGGGCGAGGAGGGACACGAAGATGCTGACGAGTGAGAACCAGGCGCCAGCGCTCGATCCGGAGTGGCTGACCCAGACGGAGGCTGACGCGTTGCCCAGGACGTGCAGGGCTGACGGCAGCACCAGCGACCTTGTCCTCAGGCAGATGAGATATGCACACCCCCCGAAGACGAGCTTCTCGATCGTCGGCAGGACGGGTGCCCCACCGTGGCTGATGACGAACACGACTGTCGTTGCGCCAGCGAAGACAAGCGTCGCTCCCCAACCCGACACTCCCATCCTGAGCTGACACTCTGCCGGGAGACGCCGGAACACCAGTTCTTCTGCGAGCGCAGACGACACCAACAGCACGACCGCCGACGCCTCCAGCCGGTTGCTCACGACACTGACGCAGACGGCCGATGTCGCGAGAGCCACCCACCCGAAGGTCAGTTCTGCTCTCGCAGATGGGGATCCAGACCTCGTAGAACGCCAGCGGAAGCACGTGCCGATGATCGTGAAGGCCGCCGCCCCCGAGATCACCAGCCCAGCGGACAACAGCACCTCGGACTCGACGCCGTACTCGAGGAGCGCCAACCCCGAGCACAGGAAGATCCCAGTCGTCAGAGCAACGTAGGCCGTGATCACCACGACGGCTCGTGCTGATCGCAGCAGTACGGCGACCGGGCCCGGCGACAGCTCGAGAGCCGAGCTGCCGCCGTGCCGACGGCCGCGTGGTGACTGCATCAGCTCGTGAAGTACTTCCACAGGGCTTCGATGAGCGACCAGACGCTGCCGCTCCACAGGAACTGGATGGTGACCCGGACGGCTTTCGGCAGCTTGTTGTACCACTCCTTCACCGCCGCCTTTCCCTTCTTGGCGGCCGCCTTCACCTTCTGGTACTGCTTCGGGGCGTGTTTCTTGAGCCAGTCGAGGATCGGCTTGAGGCTCCGCTTCTGGACATCCGTGCCGAGGCTGCCGGAGCTCGAGACGTCCAGCAGGGAGGATCGGCCGAGATCGCCCGGGCAGCGGGGCCGCTCGCCCGGCAGCCGGCGGCTGTGTGGCTGCGACTGCGCTGGAGTAGGTGGGCGTCAGCGACGATCCGGCGGCGAGTGTTGCGGGGGCCGGCGCCGAGCCGAGCACACCGGCGCCGAGAGCGAGCGCGGCTACGCCGGCGGCGATTCTGTGCCTCCGGGCGGCGAGCCAGGCGCGATGCGAGACCACCAGCCCATCGGACGACTGACGAGCATGGCCGTCGGGGCCCGATTCGGAGGGCACGCTGGAACGGGAGTTCGTGATCATGGACAGCTTCTTTCGGAGTCGATAGGAAGGTCTGGGACTTTCGGAGCCGGCTATTGCCTGCTGATCCCGAGAACACGGGAGCTGGACGCCGGCCGGATGCGCGCACTGGAAGCCACCAGGGCACGCCGTGTTTGACAGTCAGCGACGCACCACCGCCCGCCACCCCTCGTCGTCGGAGACCACCAGACCGACGTCCTCGAGGGCGCTGAGCTGGGCCAGCGCGGTCGGCACCGAAACACCGGCCGCGAGGGCGATCTCCCCCGCACCGACGCGGCGGCGGGCCGGCACCGCCTCGTACACCGAGAGCCGAACAGGATCGAGGACATCGGTGTCGCGGACCGGCCCGTGCGGGATCGGCAGCGTCGCCTGGCCGGACTCCGAGACGAGCTCGAGAACCTCGGCAGCGTTGCTGACCAGCACCGCCTGGCCGTTGCGGATCATCAGGTGCGGTGCCGCCGACATCGCCGACTCCACCGATCCCGGCACCGCCATCAGCACCCGTCCGCAGCCCAGCGCCCAGCTGGCCGTGTTGCGGGCGCCCGAACGGAGGGCCGCCTCGACCACGATCGTCCCGACGCTCATCGCGGCGATGAGGCGGTTGCGAGCTAGAAACCGCACCCTGCTCGGATGGGTGCCGGGCGCGAAGCTCGGAGACGATCAGCCCGTGCTCGCCCACCCAGTCGAACAGCCTCCGGTTGCCTTGCGGGTAGGCGACGTCAACCCCGTTCGCGACCACGGCGACCGTCGGTCCAGCCGTGGCGAGCGCCCCTTGGTGGGCGGCGGTGTCGATGCCGTACGCGCCGCCGGACACGACAGTGATGCCCGCCTCGGCCAGTTCCGCCCCCAGATCGGTGGCGATCGTCGTGCCGTACGGGGTTGCGGTCCGGGATCCGACGATCGCCACCGACCGCTCCGCCAGCTGCGCGAGGTGCCCGGGCCCGCGCAGCCACAGGCCGAACGGCACGCCACCCCGTCGCTGCACCTCGTCGCAGTAGCGCAGATCACCGAGCCGTTCCGGCCACTCTTCGTCGCCCGGCACCACGAACCGGGCCCGGCTCGCGGGCGGCCCGCGCCAGCACCCGATCGAGGTCGAGCTGCGCCGCGCGCTCGGCCAGTCCCTCTCCGAACCGTCCGTCGATCACCTGCTGCCACGCGGCCGCCGCCCCGGAGATGGCGGTCACCTCGGCTACGGCCGGCTCACCGCCTTCGATCACACAGCTCAGGGCCAGCCGTACGGCTCGATCTGCCGGAAGAACCGCGGCCGAGGTCGGCAGCGGATCCGGCGGCTTCGGTCGGGCCGATCCTCGGGTCGGGAGCCTCACTGCTCGATGCCGTCATGACACCTCCCGGACGTTCGATCTGGCACCGAGCTGATCGCCTTGGCGCATGGCCAGCGCGATGCCGATCTCGTCGACGCCGGGCTTGTCCTTGCCGGCGAGGTCCGCGATCGTCCAGCTCACTCGCCAGGCCTTGTCGATCCCGCGCGGGGTCAGGAGTCCCCGCTCGGCCGCTCGGTCCAGCAGGTGCAGACCATCCGGCTGCGGAAGATGGTGACGGAGGTAGGCCCCCGTCACCTCGCTGTTGGCGTGCCAGCCTGTTCCGGCCAGCCGGCGTTCCTGCCGCTCGCGAGCCTGCTCGACCCGGGTGGCCACGGAGGCGCTCGGCTCACCCTGGGCGAGGGTGGCTTTCAGCTGATGGCGCTTCAGCGGCCGGAAGTGCTGGGTGATGTCCACCCGATCCCGGATCGGCGCCGACAGCTTCGCCGTGTAGCGCCGGACCGCCATCGGCGGGCACAGGCACGACGCCCCGACCATGCCGGATTGGCCGCAGGGGCAGGGATTGGCAGCCATCACCAGCTGGAACCTGGCCGGATAGCGCGTCAGCCCGTGGCTGCGGTTCAGGTTGATGATCCCGGACTCCAGCGGCACCCGCAGCGCCTCCAGCACCTTGACCGAGAACTCGGGGGCCTCATCCAGAAACAGCACCCCGCGGTGGGCGCACGAGACGGCGCCCGGCCGGGCGAGCCCCGGTCCGCCGCCGACGATGCTCGCCATCGACGCCGAGTGATGCGGCTCGGCGTACGGCGGGCGTCGCACGAGTCCGTCGGACAGGTCGAAGCCGGCGAGCGAGTGCACCGCCGACACCTCCAAGGCCTCGGGGATGGTGAGGTCCGGCAGCAGCCCGGGCAGCCGCGCCGCGATCATGGTCTTGCCGACTCCCGGCGGACCGGTGAAGAGCAGGTGGTGCCGACCCGCCGCCGCCACCTCGACCGCCCACTTGGCCTCCAGCTGGCCGGCCACATCGGCGAGGTCGAGAGCCACGTCGGTACCGATCCGCTGACTGGTGGGCGCCAGGTCGACCGGCTCGGCGTCCGGCACCGGCTCGTGCTGGAGGACGGCGATCAGCTGAGCCAGCGATGCGACCCCGAGCACCTCGATGCCGTCGACGAGCTGGGCTTCCCCGGCTTGGCGATACGGCACGATCACGCGACGGAACCCGGCCTGCGCGGCGGCCAGCGTCGCCGGCAGCACACCTCGAACGGGGCGGACACGTCCATCCAGACCGAGCTCCCCGAGCAACACGGTGTCGCGCAGCTCGACGGCCTTCACCACGTCGGCCGCAGCGAGCACGGCGGTCACGATGGCCAGGTCGTACCCGCTGCCCTGCTTCGGCAGCGTCGCCGGCGAGAGATTGATGGTCAGCAGGGTGTTCGGCCAGGTCTGTTGGCTGCTGTGCACCGCCGCCTTGCAGCGGTCCCGCGCCTCGTACAGCGAGGTGTCCGGCAGTCCGACCAGGATCGTGCGCGGCAAACCGGGACCGGTGTGGGCTTCGACCTCGACGATCCGGCCGTCGAGCCCGACCAGGGCCACTGCGTACGCACACGCGAGACTCACTGGTCCCCGATTCCGGCGACGTGCACGAGCACCGGCTTCTGATCGCGCTCCAGCAGCACCCCGATGGCGTCCAGCCGCATGCCGTCGACCTGCAGCGTGTGCTGGTTCATCCACTCGGCTGCCAGCTGACGTAGCCTTCGCACCTTCGCACGCGTGATGGATTCCAGCGGGTCGCCGTAGTTGCGACCGGTGCGGCACTTGACCTCGCAGAACACGGCCGTCCGTCGGCCCTCGCTGCGGTCCAGTGCGACCACGTCGAGCTCACCCCAGCGGCAGGACCAGTTGCGGTCCAGGATCTCCAGACCCTGGCGTTCCAGCTCGAGCGCGGCCAGGGTCTCCCCCTCCGCGCCGATCTCGTTGCGCGTCCGTCGCACCGTCACATCGACCTCCATCCCTCATCTCCACACTGGGGACGTCGGACGAAAATGACCGGGGTGATCGGGAATCTGTGGATGACGGAATCGGGTCGTCGGATCTGTGGATAACTGCGGCCGCTGTCGGGGTCAGCGACGGGATACGACCGGCGAGCTACGAGCGGCCCGACGAGGCGGATGGCGAGCCGGATACCACCGCCGAGCCACCAACGGTCACACCAGCGGCGGGGCCAGACGCCGGATACCACCGCCGAGCCACAGACGGTCACCCGGCGGCGCCGTCAGACGCCGGATACCACCGCCGAGCCACCAACGGTCACACCAGCGGCGGGGCCAGACGCCGGATACCACCGCCGAGCCACCAGACGGTCACACCGGCGGCGGCGCGTCAGACGCCGGATACCACCGCCGAGCCACCAACGGTCAAAGCGCGCACAAGGCCCGCCCAGACGAACCAGAACCCGGTTCGAGCGAGCGCGGAAGGCCCAGACGGTCAGGCGGGTTTGGGGACCTCGAGGTCGCTGTGCGCGATCTCCTCGATCGAGACGTCACGGAAGGTGAGGACCTTCGCGCTCTTCACGAAGCGGGCCGGGCGGTACATGTCCCAGACCCAGGCGTCGGCCATCGAGACCTCGTAGTAGACGTCGCCACCTTCGGAGCGGACCTTCAGGTCCACCGCGTTGCACAGGTAGAAGCGTCGTTCGGTCTCCACGGCGTAGGTGAAGATCCCGACCACGTCCTTGTACTCGCGGTAGAGCTGTAGCTCCAGCTCGCTCTCGTACTGCTCGAGGTCTTCCGCGCTCACACCTGTCCCTGCACTTTCCTCATGACGACTCGACTCTAGCGCCGCGGCCCTCGACACTAGCCGTCCGGGACACGTTCTCGAATCGCATCCGGTGCGTGGCCGACGGTCCGTACGTGTCCAGCCGTTCCTGGTGCAGCGGCGTGCAGTAGCCCTTGTGGATCTTGAACTCGTACGCCGGGTAGACCTCGTCCAGCTCGCACATGATCCGGTCCCGGGTCACCTTGGCGATGATCGACGCCGCGGCGACGCAGGCCGCGACCCGGTCGCCCTTCCAGACCGCCAGTCCGGGCACCCCGAGACCGTCGACCGGGAAGCCGTCGGTCAGCGCGTACGTCGGCGCCACCTCCAGCCGGTGCAGAGCCCGCCGCAGGGCCTCGACGTTGGCGACGTGCATACCGAGCCGGTCGCACTCCCCCGGCTCGATGATCACCACCGACCAGGCGATGGCCTTGCGGGTGATCTCGGCGTACGCACGCTCCCGCTGCGCCGCGGACAGCAGCTTGGAATCGCGCAGCAGGCTGATCGGTCGCGACTTCGAGTCCGCCAGGATCGCTGCGGCGGCCACCAGCGGGCCCGCGCAGGCACCGCGACCGGCCTCGTCGGCGCCGGCCACCGGCGCCAGACCCACCCGGGACAGGGCCCGCTCGTAGCCGTACAGACCGCTGTCTCGTCGGACCCGGACCGTCGGTGGGGTGGTGGTCATCGTCGTCTCGCCCGTCAACAGGTCACGTCGTCGGGTTTGATCACCGCCTGAGCCGGGGCGGGCTCGGTCGGGGCCGGTACGGGCGCGAAGGTGGCGGGTCGGTGCAGGATCTGGGCGCGACTGAACGGGAGCGGCGATGGCGAAGGCCGGGCCGACCACCTTGTCGAGCGGCACGAAGGCGACGGAGCCCTTCGGGACCGTCCAGAGACAGGTCGGACAGGTGGCAGCGGGAGTCGGCGCTCAGGTCGCGGTGGTCCCCCATCATGAAGAGCCGACCGGCGGGCACGGTGACGTCGAACGCGATGTCGGACGGCTCGACCTGGATGCCGTCCGGGATCGGTGTAGAGGTAGCTGGTCTCGTCCAGCTGCTTGCCGTTGACGGTGATCCGCCCGTCGGCGTCGCAGCAGACCACCCGGTCGCCCGGCATCCCGATCACCCGCTTGATCAGGTGCTCCGGGCTGCTGGCCGTCGGGAAGCCGATGAACTCGAGCAGCGTGTCCAACGGACCGGGATCGCCGGCCGGCTCGCTGTCCAGCCAGCCACCCGGGTCCTCGAAGACGGCGACGTCGCCGCGCTGGACGTCGGAGATCTTCTGCACCACGACGCGATCGCCGATCAGCAGCGTGTTCTCCATCGACTCCGACGGGATGATGAACATCTGACCCACGAAGGCCCGCAGCAGGGACGACACCACCAGGGCGCCGATCACGACGATCAGCAGCTCGCGGACGAACGAGCCGAATCGACTCCCGCCGCGCCGCTTCTGGGTGGCCGTGTCGCCGCTCACCGACTCTCCCTCGTCTCGATCCACGCGCCCCGTCGCGGTGGCGAACCGGGCCGGCTCAACAGCTGGCCTCCGGTCCGGCCTTGATCACGGGCTGGCCGGTGCCGGCTCGACGGCAACCGGGACGCCAGCGTACGTCGCGGGAACGCCAGGCGGTGCGCATCGCCGACGGGCCAGGCCACCGCGATCGCCCGACCGACCACCAGGTCGAGGGGGACGAAGGCGTTCTCGCCCTTCGGCTGTCCCGGGACCGGTGTCGTTGAGGTGGCAGCGCGAGTCGCGGCTGGCTCCGCGGTTGTCGCCGAGGACGAAGATCCGGTCCGCCGGCACGACCACGTCGAAGCGGATCTTCGACGGATCGGCGACCACCCCGTCCGGCGAGCGGAAGAGATAGGACTGTCTCGTCCAGCGGTACGTCGTTGACGGTGATCCGCCCTTGGGCGTCGCAGCAGACGACGTGATCACCGGGCATCCCGACGGCCCGCTTGATCAGGTGCTCGGTGCTGGTGTCGGGCAGCACGCCCACGAACTCCAGGGCCTGACCCACCGGCCCTCGCTCGGTCGGCACGACCCCGCTCAGCCAGCCGCCGGGGTTGGCGAACACGACCACCTGGCCGCGCTTGATCGAGCTCAGCTTCTCGACCACGACCCGGTCGTCGATCTGCAGCGTGTTCTGCATGGAGATCGACGGGATGATGAACATCTGCCCGACGAAGCCCCGCAGCAACGACGCCACGATCACCGCACCGATGACCACGGCCAGCAGCTCACGCACGAAGGCGCCGGCGTGCTGACCGAAGGACTGTTGTCCCTTGGACGGCAGGATCGACGGGTCGTTGTCCGGATCGGGCGCAGCCGTGTCGGGACTCGCCGGGGTGTTGCGGGCGCGCCGGGCACCGCGGTCGTTCACCATGTCGTGCCCTTCAGTCCCGGGGTCGCCCCATCAGCTGCTGCAGGGCGACCGCCCGGAGCCCGGCCGTACGTGGATGCCACGTACGGCAGACGCGTCAGCGGTCGCGCTTCTCCTTGATCTTCGCAGCCTTGCCGCGCAGACCACGGAGGTAGTACAGCTTGGCGCGGCGCACGTCGCCGTGACGCTCGACCTCGATCTTGTCGATGATCGGGCTGTGCAGCGGGAAGGTCCGCTCGACGCCGACGCCGAAGCTCACCTTGCGGACGGTGAAAGACTGGCGGATGCCGTCACCCGTACGGGAGATGACCACGCCGGCGAAGACCTGGATCCGGGAACGGTTGCCCTCGACGACCTTCACGTGCACCTTGACGGAGTCACCGGGTCGGAAGGCGGGGATGTCGTCCCGCAGGGACTGGGAATCGATCGCGTCGATCAGCTTGCTCATGTTGTTTCCTCGCCAGTGCCGTAGGTCACCGAGTCGTCTGGAGTTCCGATGGGCCCACGGTCCTGAACGATCCCCCCACGGCAGGAGTCACGACCAGTAGGCAACCCGAGTAAGTCTGCCACACGGGACCGTACGGGCAGAAATCCTTGTGGTCTCTGGGCTGCTGTGCGGTGCGGGTTCGCGGTCTGGTCTGGGGGTGGGGTCTCGGACAACCACCCGCCCTCGCAGGCTCGGGCTCCTGCCAGGCCCGTCCACGGTCCTTCGACCCCACCCCCAGACCAGACCGCTCGTGCCCACGGGCCCGGGTGCGGATTCTGCTCGTACGGGTGGGCGTGGCCGGCTTGCTCGGGGTGCCCACTGGTGTTCCGAGGGCTGGAACGGGTGCAGCGCCACGCGTACGGGTTCGAGGGGGAGCTGCGGTCGGGTCGACATGGCCGAACATTCCGTCATCTGGCGGAATACGGTGCCTTGGACGTGATGGATGCCTGCACATTCCGTCGACTGACGGAAAGCTCAGATCCCTCGCTCCCGGGTGTCACCCAGATTCCGTCGACTGACGGAAAGTTCAGATCCCGCGCTCCCGGGTGTCACCACACCCCGTCGACTGACGGAAAGTTCAGAGTTCCCCAGCCCGCCCCCAGCCCCGAGACGGATCGGTCAGAAGGTCGGCGTGACGACGGCGGGGGAGGTGGTGAGGTCGAGGCGGGCGGTGAGGTGGAGGTCGGCGAGGAAGGGTTCGTCGTGGCTGATCACCAGGAGGGCGCCCTGGTAGGCGTTCAGGGCGGCGGTCAGCTGGGCCACGCTGTCCAGGTCGAGGTTGTTGGTCGGCTCGTCCAGGATCAGCAGCTGGGGCGCCGGTTCGGCGAGCAGCAGGGCGGCCAGGCTGGCGCGGAAGCGTTCGCCGCCGGACAGGGTGCCGACGGGGCGGACGACGGTCTCGGCGTCCAGCAGGAAGCGGGCCAGCTCGGCGCGCAGGGTGTTGTCGTCGGCGGTCGGGGCGAGCCGGGAGACCCCGGCCAGCACGGTGTCGGCGTCGTTCAGCACGGTCAGTCGTTGCGGCAGCAGCCGGGTCGGCACCCGGAGGTCGACCCGGCCCTCCACCGCGCGGGATGGAGCCGACGATGGTGTCGATCAGGGTCGTCTTGCCGGACCCGTTCGGGCCCACCACGGCGACGCGATCGGGCCCGCGCAGGTGCGGCGTCGACGCGGGCGCCGTTGCGCAGCACCACCCCGTCCAGCAGCAGCACGTCGCGGCCCGCCGGTATGGCGGTGCGGCGCAGGTCGATCCGGATCACGTCGTCGTCGCGGACCAGCTCCTCGGCCTCCTCCAGCCGGCTCCGGGCCTCGGCGACGTCACCCTCGTGACCGCCCTTGAGCTTGCCGGCCGACACCTGGGCGGCGCGCTTCTTCGCCCCGGCCACGATCGGGGGGATGTTGCCGGCCTGGGACTTCGCGAACCGCTGCCGCCGGTCGAGCTTGATCCGCATCTCCGCCAGCTCCCGCTGCTGCCGCTTCAGGTCGCCCTCGGCGCTGCGCACGGCCCGCTGCGCGGCGTCCTGCTCGACGGCGAGCGCCTCGACGTAGGCGGAGTAGGTGCCGCCGAACACCCGCAGCTCACCGTCGCGGAGCTCGGCGATGTCGTCGACGGTCTCCAGCAGCTCGCGGTCGTGGCTGACCAGGATCAGCGGGCCGCGCCACCGTCGTACGGCTTCGGTCAGCAGCCCCCGGGCCCGCCGGTCCAGGTTGTTGGTGGGTTCGTCGAGCAGCAGCACGTCGGGTTCGGCGAGCAGCAGCCCGGCCAGGGCGAGCAGGACGGCCTCGCCGCCGGAGACCGTGCCGATCCGCCGGGTCGGATCGAGGTCGTCGAAGCCGAGCCGCTCGATGGTGGCCGTCATCTCCCCCTCGAGGTCCCAGCGATCACCGATCGCCTCGAAGTCGTCGGGCGTGCCCTCGCCGGCGGTCACCCGGTCGAGGGCCCGCAGCCGGTCCTCGACGCCGAGCACGTCGGCGATGGTGCGGTCGGCCTGCAGGACCAGGTGCTGAGGCAGGTACGCGATCCGCTCCGGCCCGGACACCGCACCGGCGGTGGGCGTCAGCTCGCCGGCCAGGATCTGCAGCAGGGTGGACTTGCCGGTGCCGTTGCGGCCCACCAGGCCGGTGATCCCTCGGGGAAGCTGGCGTCGAGGTCGGCGAAGACCGGCTCCCCGTTCGGCCAGTCGAAACGGAGGTGGTGACAGACGAGGGACGGCATGCGGTGCTCCAGGAGTCGAGGATGACGGGGGAGCAGCGGGTCCGCTACGGGACACGGCACTGCTCGGCAGGGTCAGCGACTCACAGGGACACGGGCGTCAACCTCTCGACGGGAACGACGACTCAGGCTAGTCGGCCCCCGGACGGCGGTTCAACCGTTCCCACCGGCGCAGGACACGCGCGACCGCCTGCCCTGCGCGCCCGGAGCACCCGTACGGGCTCGAGGATGGACCCACCGGGCGGCCCGCAGGGGCATCCTGGTGTCAGCACACCGACGAGAGGACGCCCATGGCCGACCACTCCCCCGCCCGCAGGGCGGTCGGCCGCGAGCGTGGCGCCCGGCGGACGTTGGCGGTGGCGGGCACCCTCGCCGCGCTCGTCCTGGCCGGCTGCGGCACCCCCGGCACCGACGACCCCGCCCGACGGCGGCAACGGCTCCGGTACGCCGCACCGCAGGCCGCCTCGAGCCCCGGCGGCGCCGGCAGCCAGGAGCCCGGCAGCGCGTCCCCCACGCCGCGCCGGCCCGTTCGGTGACCGCCGCCAACCTGCTCACGACGGAGGACGTCTACCTGGATCCCGCCTACCAGACCGCGGTGGAGACGCCGGAGGGCGTGGGCCGGCCCATCAACCAGAGCTACGTCTGCCTGCCCGACGACGGGCTGGCCTCCCTGGGGGCCACGGCGATGGTCACCCGGAACTTCGGCTACAGGTGACCGACAAGGAGCTCGATCCGTATCCGAAGAGCCCGTTGAAGAACCAGCCGATCATCTACACCCAGGCACTCCAGTTCCCCGACGCGGCCGCGGCCACAGCGGCCCGGTCGCGGTACGTGAGCTGGATCAAGGCGTGCCCGGACACGTTGACCGAGAAGGGCTACTCCGTCGACGCCGGGCAGAGCCTCAAGCCGACGGCGATCGACGTCGACGGCGGGCAGGCCGAGGCGGGCATGGTGGCGTACGTGAAGCCCGGCGCGACCAACGCCGTAGCGGCTGTACTGGGAGAGCGCCGGGGTGACCCAGGTCAAGGACCGGCTGATGATCACCGTCAGCCTGAGCTGGGGCGAGGACACCCCCGGCACCTTCGACGACAGCGACGGGGACTTCATCCACCCGCAGCTGATCCTGATCGAGGAGAGTGCCCTCAAGCTCGCCGAGTAGCGGTGCCGGCCGCCGCCTGGGTGCCCCGGCCGGCGGCCCGGCTCAGGTCTGCGGGTTCAGCAGCGCGCCGAGCAGGTCGCGGTTGAGCCGGGAGATGGTCTCCAGCGGGATGCCCTTGGGGCAGACCGCCGTGCACTCACCGATGTTGGTGCAGCCGCCGAAGCCCTCTTCGTCGTGCTGGTGGCACCATGCCGACCACCCGGGCCTTGCGCTCCGGCTGGCCCTGCGGAAGCAGACCCAGGTGGGTCACCTTGGCCGCGGTGAACAGCATCGCCGAGCCGTTCGGGCAGGCCGCCACGCAGGCGCCACAGCCGATGCAGGTGGCGGCGTCGAAGGCGTGATCCGCCGCCGCCTTGGGCACCGGCGCCGCATGGGCGTCGGGAGCCGTGCCGGTCGGGGCCGAGATGAAGCCGCCGGACTGGATGATCCGGTCGAACGCCGACCGGTCGACCACGAGGTCCTTGACCACCGGGAAGGGATCGGCCCGCCACGGCTCGACGTCGATCACGTCCCCGTCGGAGAACGAGCGCATGTGCAGCTGGCAGGTGGTGGTCTGCACCGGCGAGTCGCCGCGGCCGTGGGCACGCCGTTGATCACCACACCGCACATGCCGCAGATGCCCTCACGGCAGTCGCTGTCGAAGGCGATCGGGTCGTCGCCCTCCATGGTGAGCCGCTCGTTGAGCACGTCGAGCATCTCCAGGAAGGACATGTGCTCGCTCACGTCGGGGACGTCGTACGAGACCATCTTCCCGGCGTCCTTCGGTCCGGCCTGCCGCCACACCCGCACGGTGATGTTCACAGATTCTCCTTCTGGCTCGCGCTCAATACGCGCCCGATGACGCTGTCTTCCTCGTTCGCTCGCGGACGAAAAGCGTGTCCGCTCGACTCACTCGTCATGACAGCGTCGGCGCTCCAATCGCTTCTGCTCCCCAGAAGGGAAGCCGTCACTTGTAGCTCCGCTGCTTCATCTCGACGTACTCGTACACCAGGGGCTCCTTGTGCAGGATCGGCTTGCCACCCTCGCCACCGAACTCCCAGGCCGACACGTGCGCGTACTCGTCGTCGTGCCGCAGCGCCTCGCCGTCCTCGGTCTGCGACTCCGCGCGGAAGTGCCCACCACATGATTCGCGTCGGACCAGCGCATCGATGCACATCAGCTCGCCGAGCTCGATGAAGTCGGCCACCCGACCGGCGCGCTCCAGCGCCTGGTTGAGCTCCTCGTTGGTGCCCAGCACCCGCACGTCGGACCAGAACTCCTGCTTGAGCTCGCGGATCCGGGTGATCGCCTTGCGCAGGCCCTCCTCGGTCCGCTCCATGCCGCAGTAGTCCCACATGATGTGACCGAGCTCCTTGTGGAAGGAGTCGACGGTGCGGGATCCGTTGATGGACAGGAACTTCTCGATCCGGCCCTTGACCGAGGCCACGGCCTCGGCGGCGGCCGGGTGGGAGTCGTCGATCTTCTCGAACGGGCCCGCCGACAGGTAGTCGTTGATCGTGTTCGGCAGCACGAAGTAGCCGTCGGCCAGACCCTGCATCAGCGCACTCGCACCGAGCCGGTTCGCCCCGTGGTCGGAGAAGTTGGCCTCGCCGGTGACGTACAGGCCCGGGATCGAGGACTGCAGGTCGTAGTCGACCCAGAGCCCGCCCATCGTGTAGTGCACGGCCGGGTAGATCCGCATCGGCGTCTCGTACGGGTTCTCGCCGGTGATCTGGGCGTACATGTCGAAGAGGTTGCCGTACTTGGCCTCGACCGCCTTGCGCCCGAGCCGGGCGATCGCGTCGGCGAAGTCCAGGTAGACGCCGAGTCCTCCCGGTCCCACCCCGCGGCCCTCGTCGCAGACGTTCTTGGCGGCCCGGGAGGCGATGTCACGCGGCACCAGGTTGCCGAAGGCCGGGTAGATCCGCTCCAGGTAGTAGTCGCGGTCGGCCTCGGGGATGTCCGGGGCGGGCCGCTTGTCCTCGCCCGACTTCGGCACCCAGATGCGGCCGTCGTTGCGCAGCGACTCGCTCATCAGCGTCAGCTTGGACTGGTACTCCCCCGACACCGGGATGCAGGTGGGGTGGATCTGGGTGTAGCAGGGGTTGGCGAAGTAGGCACCCTTGCGGTGGGCCCGCCAGGTGGCGGTGACGTTGCAGCCCATCGCGTTGGTGGACAGGAAGAACACGTTGCCGTAGCCGCCGGAGGCGAGCACCACGGCGTCGGCGTAGTGGGTCTCGATCTCCCCGGACACCATGTCGCGGATGACCACGCCACGGGCCTTGCCGTCGGCCACGATCAGCTCGAGCATCTCGTGCCGGGTGTGCATCGTCACCGTGCCGGCGGCGATCTGGCGCTCCAGGGCCTGGTACGCGCCGATCAGCAGCTGCTGGCCGGTCTGGCCGCGGGCGTAGAAGGTGCGCGACACCTGCACGCCGCCGAAGGAGCGGTTGTCGAGCAGACCGCCGTACTCACGGGCGAACGGGACACCCTGGGCGACGCACTGGTCGATGATCTCCACGCTGGTCTGGGCCAGCCGGTAGACGTTGGACTCCCGCGCGCGGAAGTCGCCGCCCTTCACGGTGTCGTAGAAGAGCCGGTAGATCGAGTCGCCGTCGTTGCGGTAGTTCTTGGCCGCGTTGATGCCGCCCTGGGCGGCGATCGAGTGCGCCCGCCGCGGCGAGTCCTGGTAGCAGAAGCTGGTGACCTGGTAGCCGGCCTCGCCGAGGGTGGCCGCCGCCGAGGCACCGGCCAGACCGGTGCCGATGATGATCACCGAGAGCTTGCGGCGGTTGGCCGGGTTGACCAGCTTGGCGTTGAAACGTCGCTCGTCCCAGCGCTTCTCGATGGGCCCCGCGGGCGCCTTGGTGTCGGCGATGTCCTCGCCCTCGAGGTAGACCGAGTCCGCGTCGACCGAGTTGATCACGTCACTCATCAGCTGACCACTCCGAACAGGATCGAGAAGGGAACGAGCAGGAAGCCACCGGTGATCGCGATCGCCACCACGTAGGCGAGCAGGTTCAGCCGACGGCGGGTGGTGGCGCTGGTGTTGGCCCCGAGCGTGGTCAGGGCGCTCCACACGCCGTGCCGCAGGTGGAAGCCGACCGCCAGCAGGGCGATCGTGTAGATGACCACCAGCCACCAGATCTGGAACCCGTTGACCAGCCGCTCGGTACGGGCTGTCGGACGCCCCACCGGGCGCCACCACGTTCCAGGTCAGGTGCAGCAGGTGGTAGACGACGAACAGGAGGATGACGATGCCGCCCCACCGCAGGGTGAAGGAGGCGTACGACCGCTGGACGCCGCGCCTGGCCTTGCTGCTGGCGTAGCGGGACGTCCCGCCGCGGGCCTTGCGGTCCCGCTTCCACAGCGTCACCGCCGAGTAGACGTGCGCGCCGATCGCCACCAGGAGCACGATCCGGATGATCCAGAGCGCCCCGCCGTACGGCAGGATCGGCTCACCCAGGGTGCGCAGGTGGTGCGCGTAGTCGTCGAAGGCCTCCTGGCCCGCGAAGACCTTGAGGTTGCCGTACATGTGCGCCAGCAGGTAGCCGATCATGATCAACCCGCTGACGGCCATCATGGCCTTCATCGCCACAGTCGACCGGGCCGCCTGCTGCGACCGGGTCAAGGAGGTAGTCGCCACAACGTCACCCTAGATCCAACATGCCGCTGAACACAGGTAAGGCCACCCTGCCTACTGGTGTTTTCCGCGGGGGCCGCCGAACACGGGTGGTCGATCTCACACGAGCGGCACAGCGGTTGCACCCCGCGCTGTGGCGCCGGCCACATCCGGCGCTCAGCCCCGCGGCCGCTCCATCACCACGATCGGCACCGAGCCGCGGATCTCCTCGGCCACGACGCGGTAGCCGCGCCGGGTGTAGAACGTCTGGTTGAACGAGCTCTGCGCCCCGGTGACCAGCACGGAGCGGGGGGTCGCGGGCGGGGCGGCGTCCTCGATCAGGTCGAGCAACCGGCGCCCGATGCCACCGCCCTGCAGGTCCGGAGCCACCATCAACCGGCCGATGAACCAGCTGTCGTCCGCCTCCCGGCGGCCGAACACCGAGCCGACCAGCCGTCCGTCGCGCCGGGCCACCAGGCAGGTGGTGTCGGCGATCAGCTGCTCGACGGCGGCCAGGTCGTCGGTCAGCGGAGGGAAGTCGAACGAGTCGTGCAGCCGGCCCTCGGCGACGTAGGCCGCCCGCTGCAGGGTGAGCAGCTCCCCGGCGTCGGCCGCGACCGCCGGGCCGACGACGACCTCAGCGCTGCCGCCGGGCGGGTGCGGGAGCAGGTCCGGGCGACGCTCTCGTGTCAGCTCCAGGGCCTGGGCCCGGCGCCAGGCGGCGATCTGGCCGTGGTGGCCGGAGAACAGCACCTCGGGCACGTCGAGTCCACGCCAGGACGGCGGCTTGGTGTAGATCGGGTACTCCAGCAGCCGGTCGTGGCCGGCGGAGTGGGACTCCTCGGACAGGGACTCGGGATTGCCGATCACGCCCGGGCAGCAGCCGTACGACGGCCTCGATCACGACCAGGGCGGCGGCCTCACCGCCGTTCAGCACGTAGTCACCGAGGCTGATCTCGTCGACCCGCACCCGGGTCCTCGCGTACGGGACGACCCGGGCGTCGATGCCCTCGTACCGGCCGCAGGCCAGGATCAGGTGCTGCTCGCCCGCCAGCTCGTCGGCGAGCGCCTGGTCGAACCGGCGGCCGGACGGGGTGAACACGATCAGCCGCGGGCCGGCGTCGTCCGGGGAAGGTGCGGGGACCAGGGTGTCCAGGCACTCCCCCCACGGCTCCGGTCGCATCACCATGCCGGCGCCGCCACCGTACGGGGTGTCGTCGACGGTCCGGTGGCGGTCGTGGGTCCAGTCCCGCAGGTCGTGGACCCCCAGCTCGACGGTGCCGCGCTCGATCGCCCGTCCGACCAGCGACAGGTGCAGCGGAGCCAGGTAGTCCGGGAACAGCGTGACGACGTCGAGCCGCATCAGGCGTCCTCGGCCGGCGGGACGTCAGGTCCGGGTCGGATCCGGTCTTCTCGGCGGTCTCGTCGAGATCGGTCAGCAACCCCGGCACGTCGGCCAGCCGTACGGTGCCGGCGGTGAGGTCGACCTCGGGGACCAGCGCCCGGACGAACGGCACCAACCGGGTGCCGGTCGGCGTCCGGATCTCGAGCACGTCCTGGACCGGCAGGTGGATGACGTCGGCGACCCGGCCGACCTCGGCGCCGTGGGCGTCCAGCACCCGGAGACCGGTCAGCTGGCGGTCGTAGTACTCCTCCTCGTCGGCGGGGCGCGCCCCGGCGTCGACGTCGACCACGAGCACCGTGCCGCGGAGGGTCTCGACGGCGGTGCGGTCGGGGTAACCCCGGAAGCGGACGAGCAACCGGCCGCTGTGATCCCGGGCGGACTCGACCACGAGCTCGGGCCCCCCGGCCTCGCGGCGCAGCACAGCGCCGGGCGTGAAGCGGCGCTCCGGTTCGTCGGTGCGGACGTCGATACCCGTCTCGCCCTTGATCCCGTGGGCGCGGCCGACGATGCCGACGATCACCTCGACGGTGTCACTCACAGTTCCTCCGATCTGCTCCGCCCCACGGTGTCACGTGCCAGCGCATGCGAACGCCCCGGACCCTGCCGGGTTCCGGGGCGATCGTGTCGAGCGACTCAGCCGTCGGTGACGGCTCAGCGACGCCCGGGACGCTGCGGCTTGTCCACGTCGACGAAGTCGACCCGGACGGACTGTCCGCCGGCGAGGGCGCCCACCACCGTCCGCAGGGCGGTGGCGGTGCGACCGGAACGGCCGATGACCTTGCCGATGTCGGACGGGTTCACCCGCACCTCGAGCATCCGGCCCTGCCGCAGCTGCTTGTCCCGCACCCGGACCTCGTCGGGGTGCGAGACGATGCCGCGCACCAGGTGCTCGAGGGCGTCGTCCAGCATGCTCAGGCCTCGCTGGGCTCGGCGTCGGCCTCGGGCTCGGCCGTCTCCTTGCTCGACTTCTTGGTCGAGATGGCGGAGGTGTTGGGCTCGTTGCCCGCCTCGGCCAGGGCCGCGTTGAAGGCGTCGAGCTTGTTCTTCTTCTGCTTCTGCGGGTCCACTCCGGACGGGGAGGTGTCGCCCGAGTACTGCTGCCAGTCACCGGTCCGCTTGAGCAGCGCGACCACGGCCTCGGTCGGCTGCGCGCCGACGGACAGCCAGTACTGTGCACGCTCGGAGTCGACCTCGATGACCGACGGGTCGTTCTTGGGGTGGTACTTGCCGATCTCCTCGATCGCGCGACCGTCCCGCTTGGTGCGGGAGTCGGCGACGACGATGCGGTAGTGCGGCGACCGGATCTTGCCCAGACGCTTCAGACGAATCTTGACAGCCACGTGTGTGGATACTCCTGTGTGGTGTGCCTGGGAAACAACCCAGTCAGTACGGGTGACACCGGCGTTCGGCGTGGGTCACCGGCCGACGGAATCGGATGGTTCCGTGTCGGACGGCGATGAGAGGGCACCACACGACACAGAAGCGCAGCCCATTCTGCCAGACACCGGGCGGGGACACGAAACCGACGAGATCGCGGGGGCCGCAGGGCGGACCGGACTGCCCTGCGTTTCCGTCAGTCACGGAATGTTCGCGTCGGGGGCCGGGGGCGGGCAGCCCAGAGCCTCACCGGCGTACGGTGCCGCCATGGAGACCCAGACCGAGGACGTGACCATCGGCGACCGGGTGGCGGTGCTCAGCCGTCCGACCGGCGCCGGCCGGTGGCCGGGTGTGGTGATGCTGCACGAGGCCTTCGGGATCAACGACGTGCTTCGCCGGCAGGCCGAACGGTTGGCCTCGGCGGGCTACCTGGTCGTCGCCCCCGACCTGCTCGGCGAAGGCTCCCGGTTCGGCTGCATGAAGCGGGCCTTCCAGGCGCTGACCGCCCGGCAGGGGCGCCCGTTCGAGGTGATCTCCGAAGCCAGGTCCTGGGTGGCCGAGCGCCGGGAGTGCAACGGCAAGGTCGGGGTGATCGGGTTCTGCATGGGTGGCGGCTTCGCCCTGGTGGTGGCCGCGGACGGCTTCGACGCCGCCTCGGTGAACTACGGGATGATCCCCGCAGACGTCGACGAGGTGCTCCGCGGCGCGTGCCCGATCGTCGGCAGCTACGGCGCCAAGGACCGGATGAGCGCGGCCGTACCGCAGCTCGCTGCCGCCCTGGAGAGCCAGGGGGTCGACTACGACCTCAAGATCTACCGGACCGCCGGCCACTCGTTCCTGAACGATGCACCCGTCGGGCCGGTGCTGGCCCGCCCCCTGATGAAGATCGCCCACGTCGGTCCCGATCCGGAGGCCGCCGCGCACGCCTGGGGGCGGATCGAGTCGTTCTTCGGTCGACACCTGAAGACTTGAGCGCGAGCCCGACGGCCAGCAGGGTCCCGAGGGGAAGGCAACCGACGCCGCGACCACGGTCACCAGCAGGGTCCCGCCTCGGACGCGCTCGTCTCAGATCGTCGACACCGCGACGGTCAGGTCTCGGCTCCGGATCCGCGCCAGCACGTGCGCGGCTTCCTCCAGAGCACCCCTCGGGGCATCGCCGCTCTCACCGAACCAGGACACCAGGGCCGTGTCCCCCTCGAGCCGCCACGTGCCCGCCACGACACCTCGCCAGACGACGGGGTTGGCCCCCCGGGAGAACCCGGCACGCCGGTCGGGGGCGACCAGGTGAGCGTCGGCCGTGCCCGGCCCGAGAATCCACGGGTCGAACGCCGGCAGCAGCCGCACCGCCTGGGAGGGCTCCGCCGCGTGCATCGCGTCCAGGTCGCCCTCGAGCACGTACGCGGGCGTCCCGTCGAGCGTCACCCTCGCCAGCACCTCGCCCAGATCGGTCAGCCACTCCTGGAGGCGGCGACGCGGAACTCCGAGACCCGCCGTGAGCCAGTACGACAGGTTGTCCGGGGTCGCCGGGCCGTAGGCATGCAGGTAGCGAGCGACGAGCTCGGGACCGGCGTCCTCGATCGCTGTGGGCCCGGGCCAGCGCGGATCACCGCGGAGCAGCCGGAACGTGGACGCACCGTCCCGCCGCGGGCCGAAGCAGATGTCACCCCACCAGTGCAGTGGTTTGTACAAGCAGTCCGCGCCGGCCCCAGCGGCCGCGTCGGCGAGATGCCTGAGCCCCGTCTGAGCGAGCCGCGCGGCGATCTGCTCACGCGTCAGCGGCCCGTCGGCGAGCGCGGCGCACAGCTCCTCGCGCAGCGGCTCCCAGTCGTCCAGCTCGAACCCGCCCTGGTGCTGCCACCGCCGCGTCTCCCAGATCCGGGTCACGGTCCGCGCCGAGAGCACCAACGCAGCGATGTCCGGGGTGAAGACGTACGAGCCCCCACGGAACGCGTAGCTCTGCACGAGATCACCGGCGTCGAGCGCACGCTCCAGCTCACCGGAGCCGGACTTCGCCTGCCGCACGCAGACCGCGAGGTCGGCCGTGCCGCCGGGCCAGCCGCGCACAGCCAGCACCCGGCCCACGACATCGATCGCCGTCGTGGCCACCGACGGGTCCAGGGAGTGCCGACGCAGACGCCAGCCGAGTGCGCGTGCTGGATCCAGCGCCATGTCAGCCACCGTAGCCGGGCCTCGGGACGGCGGACCGTGATGGCCTCGATCGCCGTGCTCCGTTCCGACACCATGGCCCGGGGTACGATCCGATCGGCCACGACCGGCTGCCGTCAGCCGGGCAGATCCGGCCAGCGGACGCGCAGGAGTCGAGGGGATGACCGAGTACTGGATCCCGGCCGCGGAGCTCCTGTCCGCGGGGGTGATCGGCGTCTGCTACCTGATCGCCGTGATCATCATCAGCATGCAGGCCGCGGGCCGCCCGCGCACCCTGGCGGTGCTGGGTGTCTCGTTGGTCCTGGCGAGCACCATGATGCAGGCGTTCAACGGCTCGATGGCCGGCGCGTACGGACGGGACTCTCTCGCCTTCGCGGTGGGTTCGATCATCGTGGGGATCCTCTTCGCCGCCGGTCTGGTGGTGCTGGCCCTCGCGGTCACCGGGGCCCGCTCCGCGAGCAGGACACGAGGGCGTCACTGATGGCGGTCACCCAGCTCGTCGCCGTGGCGATCGCGATCACCGGCGTGGTGGTCGCGCTGCTGCTGGTGATCAAGGGCGCCCGGGGCCGACCACGGGTGCTGGGCATCGTCGGCACGTTCGCCATCCTGCTGGGCCTGTTGGCTCGCTTCGCCTTCCAGTGGGTGGCTGAGCGGTTCCTCGGGCAGGGCTTCAACGACACGATCGTCTCGATCCTGGCCGCCGACGCCGTGCTCGCCAGTGTGCTGACCGGCACCGGACTGCTCATGGTCACCCGCGCCTTCGTGGTGGCGGGCTGGCCGGCGTGGACAGACACCCTGGGCAAGCGGAAGCCGAGGCGGAGCAGCTCTTCCGGTTAACCGGCGGCGTCCCGAGGCCTCTCTCGAGGGCGACGGACCTGTCCTTCCGAGCGACGCATCGCTGGCCCGTCAGGACATGGCGGAGACGGCACCGATGCCGTACGGGATGAGCCAGAGCACCCACACGGCGAGGCTGAACCGGTGGAAGGTCAGCTTCTCCTGCTCGCGATCGCGGACGAGCACCACGACGGCCCAGACGAGGTGGACCGCCATCAGCACGATGGCGATGGTGCCGCTGACGGCCATCACCGCAGTGAGCCCGCTCGCCTCGATCCCCTCGACTCGGCGGCCGGCTGCGATCTGGGTCATCAGGAAGGTGCCGGTGGCGTCGGCGGTGAGTCCGAGACCGAAAAAGACCGCGTGCCAGGGCTTGAGGATGCCCTGGATCCGTTCGCCCCAGATGCCGATCGAGTACAAGACGAGGGCGAGGGTGATGATCACGACGGCCGGGACGAGCACGACTTCTCCTGAGATCTGGTTCGGTGGTTCCGCGGATCGGTGTCCACGGCTGGTCAGGCGTCGTTTGCGACAGCAGAGGCGAGGTGAAGCCCTCGCCCACCACCGCAGATTGCGACAACCTGTCTCCAAGTGCTCTCCACCGTAGTCTTGGAGACGATCTGTCCGCAACTTGCGGACAGTGATGTCGCTAACATGGGACGAGGTGGGCGACCCGCGAAAACCTCACCGGACCGTCGCGGAAGGACGTTCAGATGCCGAGAATCGATGCGCCGACCGTCGCCGAGCATCGCGAGATGATCCGGACACGTCTGATCGACGCAGCCGAAGCGATCCTCCGGGCCCAACCCTCCGTCCAGCTCACCGCCGGTGCGGTGACCGCGACGGCGGGTATCGCTCGCAACAGCATCTACCGCTACGTCGACTCGGTCGATGATCTCCGTGGTCTGGTCCTCGGCCGCTACCTGCCCGACTGGCTGACCGCGGTCGCCGCCGCCATGGCCGATGCCGGCACTCCCGAGGACCGGGTCGTGGCCTGGGTCCGGAGCAACCTCGAGCAGGCAGCCGCCACCGGTCACGGCTGGCTGATGGAGGCCGCCCGAACACCGAACGCCACGATCGACGAGTCGATCTCGCAGGCACACACCGGAATGCGCGACACCCTCACCGGCGCCTGGGGCGACCTGCTGCGCGCCCACCCCGACCGCGTTCCCGTCGCCGCCGGCCTGACCGTCGGCATCCTCGATGCGGGGTTCCGCCAGATCGACCGTGGCCAACCCGTCGACCTCGTGCTCCAGCTGGGCACCACCGCCGCCCGAGCTCTGGTGGCCAGTCTCCCGGCGTGACCTTCAGCTGGTGATGTCCTTGCGCAGGAAGTGCCAGACGGCGGCGGACGTGATGACCACCGCGTAACCGACCGACCAGAGCACCCCGTTGATCATGTCGGACGGGTCGATCCGGGCGGACAGGGCGTCGGCCCAGGCGTACGCGTAGTGACCCGGCAGCGCCTGCCGCAGGTCACCGAGGGCGGAGATGGTGTCCAGGATGGCCATCACGATCATGATCACCACCGCGCCGCCGACGGCTCCCAGCGGGGCGTCGGTCCAGACGCCGAACGCGAAGGCCAGGGCCGCGACGACCAGCTGGCTGAGCAGCAGGTAGACCACGATGATCACCAGCCGTCCGGCGAACGCCGGCCAGCCGATCTGCTCCCCCGTCGGCCCGATGTAGGGACCGAAGCCGTACGCGATGCCGCCCACCAGCAGCGACCACGCGGGCAGGAAGATCAGCGCCGCGGTGGAGAAGATCGCGGCGGTGATCAGCTTCTGACGGATCAGCCGGGTGCGGGGCACGGGGGCGGCCAGGAGGTACCGCAGACTCGACCAGGAGGCCTCGGTCGGCACCGAGTCGCCGGCGAACAGGGCGACGACCACGATCACCAGGAAGCCGGTCGAGGCGAAGAGGGCGAAGACGGTCAGGTTGGCCCCGCTCTCCTGCCCGAGGTCGACGAAGGACCGGGGGCCCGGACCACCGTCGTCGCCGGCCAGCGCGAACGCGGCGATCAGGATCAACGGCAGGGCCACCAGCACGATCAGCACGCCGAGGGTGCGGCGGCGGCGCAGCTGGCGGACGATCTCGGCGCGGAGCGGCAGCGGCTGGCGGCGCGCGACGGCCGCGGGAGCGGCCCCGGTCATCGACCGGCTCCGGTCAAGGCCGGTCATCGACCGGCTCCGGTCAAGGCCGTCATCGACCGGCTCCGGTCAAGGCCGTCATCGACCGGCTCCGGTCAGTACGACCGGCTCCGGTCAAGGCCGGTCATCGCCCGGCTCCGGTCAGCGAGTCGAGGAAGACCTGCTCCAGGGACACCGTGTGGCCGCTGGTCAGCTGTTCGACAGATCCGGTCAGGACCACCCGACCACCGGTCATCATCACCACGTGGGTGCAGGTCTGCTCGACCTCGCCGAGCAGGTGGCTCGACACCACCACGGTCCGCCCGCTCGCGGCGTAGTCGCGCAGCACCGCCCGCATGGCGTTGATCTGAGGCGGATCGAGCCCGTTGGTCGGCTCGTCGAGCAGCAGCAACGGGGGCTGCCCGAGCATCGCCTGGGCGATGCCGAGCCGCTGCCGCATGCCCTGGCTGTAGGCACGCACCCGGCGGTCCAGGGCCGGCCCGAGACCGGCCACGGCCAGTGCCTCGTCCAGGTGGGCCTCCGCCGGCGGCCGGCCGGTGACCTCCCAGTAGGCGTCCAGGTTCTGCCGACCGGTCAGGTGCGGCAGGAAGCCCGGACCCTCGATGAAGGCCCCGACGTCGCGCAGCACCTCCGCGCCCTCGCTGACCGACTCGCCGTGCACGAAGACCGTGCCCGCATCGGGTCGGATCAACCCGACGAGCATCCGCATCACCGTGGTCTTGCCGGCGCCGTTGGGTCCGAGCAGTCCGACCACCTGCCCGGGTTCGGCGCGGAAGGAGACCCCGTCGACCGCGCGCAGCCCGTCGGCGTACGTCTTCTCCAGGTTCTCCACGACGAGCGGCACCGGGCGCAGGTCCTCCCGGACGGTGCCCGACCGCTCGCGGCGGCCCAGCAGCAGCGCAGCCGACGATCGCGAGCAGGACCAGCGCCAACACCACCAGCACCAGCGGCCACGAGACGTCGAGGGTCTGCGGCACCACCTGCGCGGTGGGCAGCCGCGGCAGCGTCAGCTGCGCGGGTCCGGCCAGCTGGATGTCGTAGACGGCCCCGGCCCTGGGGTTCGCGTACGCCTGGTCGGTGCTGGACACGACCACCCGGAGGCGATGCCCGACCGGCACCTGGTGGGCCACCGCGGGCAGGGCCACGTCGACGGTGGTGGCCCGGTCCGGGGTCAGCCCGACCACGTGCACGGGCGCCACCACGGACTGCGGCAGCACGGCGGTCTGGGGTGTTCCGGACTGCTCACCCGGAGCCGCCCCCGGACCCGAGCCACCGGGGGTCGGGCTGGCCGGGGTGGTGTCCGGACCCAGGTCCCACAGCGACACGAACAGGGTGGCGCTGGTCGCCGACGAGGTCACGTCCAGTCGGATCCGACCGCTGCCCAGCAGGGTCTGCGGCGTCTCCAGCACCGGGGAGGTGAAGACGGCGGACTGGCCGGGCAGCACGGCGAGCGGGTACGCCGCCACGGCCGCCGCTCCGCCGACGGCCTCGGAACCACCGGGCAGGCTGGTCATCGCCGTCGGCACCCCACCGGGCGGTGACACCACCTGCTGCGTCTCCCCGTCCAGGGCCTGGGTCACCTGCTCGACTGTTCCGCCGGTCCGACCGGGGTAGTCGGCGGCGGTGACGGTGGTCGGCTCGTCGCGGTCCTGGTCCCGGCCGACCAGGGCGGTCGCGGGCACGGCTGCGCTGAAGGTCGCCGGCGCCGGGGCGCTCTGGTCGTTGCGGAGGTAGCGGTCGAACCACGACTGCCACTGCGGCAGCAGCTTCTCCAGGTCGATGCCCCCGTCGTGGCCGCCTTCCACCCAGGCCATCGCCGCCGGGGTGGTGGCGGGCAGCCCGCGGAAGTTGGCGTCGGCCTGATCGAGGGTGAACAGGGTGTCGTCCTCGCCCTGCACGATCAGGGTCGGTGCCGTGATCTGGCCCAGCACCCGGTCCATCGAGGAGCGGTCGAGCAGGTTGAGCAGCCCCGGCGACGGATCACCGGTGAGCGCCGTCTGGAGGTACTCCTGGCAGATGTCGGTGGCGAAGCGGCCGCACAGGTTGGCTCCCTGGCCGCCCCGTCCGGGCCGCCCCGTCCTGGGCCGCCCTGTCCCTGGCCGCCCTGTCCCTGACGCCCTGTCCCGGGGTCCCGCCCGGGTCGGAGCCGCCCTGCAGCCCGCTGAGGAAGAACAACCCGGCCCAGCGCTGCTTGAACACCCCGACCTCGTCGTCGGGGGTCACGTCCGCCAGCGAGGTGCCGGCTCCGCTGACCGCGTGCTGCGGCACCAGCGCCTGCCGCAGGCTGTGCCAGGTGAACGCGGACACGATCGCGTCGACCCGCGGGTCGAGCCCGGCGGCGAGCAGGGCCGCCGCTCCCCCGTACGAGGCGCCGGCGAAGCCGATCACCGGATCGCCACCGTCCTTGGCCACCTCCGGTCGGGCGGCGGCCTCGTCGACCACCCGGACCGCGTCCCGGCCCTCGTACGCCGGGTTGCCGAGGTGGATCAGTCCACCCGAGGCGCCGAAGCCGCGGGCCGTGTAGGTGATCACGGTGTAACCGGTCCGGGCCAGGGTGGCGGCGATCTGGGCGGCGTCGTCCTTGGTGCCGCCGAACCCGTGCGCGAGCACGATGGCCGGCTTCGGCACGCCCGGATCGGTGGTCCACACCGACGTGTCCAGGCTGACCGGTTCGCCGTCCGGTTCCGGGGTGCCGGGTGTCTGCAGGGTGATCTCGGTGACCGGGGCATCGTCGGCGTAGGCGGGCAGCAGGGCGGGTCCGACCCCGATCAGCAGGGCGCCGACACCGGCGAGGGTCGGTCAGCAGCAGGCGGCGGACAGTGGCGGGGAAGGACGCTGACTTCATGACGCACCCATCCCACCACGCAGCCCCAAGGCCGGGTGGTCTCGCGGCCGGGCCTGCGGAGGAGTCGCCCCGACCGGCGGAGATCACGGCGTGTCGGACCCGTTCGGCCCCAGTCGGGGCGACTTCGACGCAGCTGCCTCGACCACCCGGCCGCGCAGGATCACGTACTGCGGCCGCTGCAGCACCGCCAGGTCGCGGCGGGGGTCGGCGTCGAGCACGATCAGGTCCGCCGGCGCCCCGTCCACCAGCGCGTCCGGGCGTCCCAGCCAGCGCCGAGCGGCCCAGGAGCCGGCGGCCAGGGCAGCCTCCGGCCCGAGGATCGGCGCGAGTGCGGCGATCTCCTGCGCCACCAGCCCGTGCGGCAGGTAGCCCCCCGCGTCGGTGCCGGCGTAGATCGGTACGCCGGCGTCGTGGGCGGCGGCGAACGTGTCCAGCCGCCGGGCGTAGAGGGCGCGCATGTGCGCGGCGTAGCGCGGGAACCTCGCCTGACCCTGCTCGGCGTAGCGTCTCGAAGTTGTCCAGCTGCAGCATCGTCGGCACCAGGGCGACCTGGCGCTCGGCCATCAACGCGATCACGTCGGCGTCGATCCCGGTGCCGTGCTCGATGCCGTCGATCCCGGCCTCGACGAGCTCGGCGACGGCCTGCTCGCCGAACACGTGCGCGGTGACCCGGGCGCCGAGCTCGTGGGCTCGGTCGATCGCCGCCCGCGCCGCCTCGACCGGCCACAGCGGGGCCAGGTCGCCGACGTCGCGGTCGATCCAGTCCCCGACCAGCTTCACCCAGCCGTCTCCGCGGGCCGCCTGCCGCTCCACCTCGGCGACCAGCTCGTCGGGCTCCACCTCGGCTCCGTAGTGGCGCAGGTACCGCTTCGGGCGGGCGATGTGCCGCCCGGCCCGGATCAGCCGCGGCAGGTCCGGCCGGTCATCGATCCAGCGGGTGTCGGCGGGACTGCCGGCGTCGCGGAGCAGCAACGCTCCCGCGGCCCGCTCGGCCAGCGCATGCTGCTCGGCCCGCTCGTCCGGCACCGCCCCGTCGGACTCCAGCCCCACGTGACAGTGCGCGTCCACCAATCCCGGGAGCAGGAAACCCTGCCGGACGAGGGTGATCGCGTCCCGGACCGGTTCGAGCCGGACGAGGCCGTCGACGACCCAGACGTCACGGGGCTCCCCGTCGGGCAGCACCACCCCGCGCAGGTGCAGCCGGTCCGCGCCGAGCACGCCGCCGTCTCCCGGTCCCGGGCGACGGGCTACTTGCCGAGCCGCTTGGTCAGCTCGGGCGGCAGCTGGAAGTCGCCCAAGGCCTTCTGCAGCTCGGCCGGATCCATGTTCTGCGGGACGCCGAACGCGGCGGCCGGGTCGACGGCGGCCGGCGCGGGCTGCTGGTTGCGCTTGGCCGGGTTGCCGGAGACACCCCGGGCGTTCTTCTTCTTGGCCTTGGGTTGCTGCTTCTTCTGCCCGCCGCCCATGCCGGGCAGACCCGGCATGCCGGGCATCTTGCCGCTGGCCATGGCGGTCATCATCTTGCGGGCTTCGAAGAACCGGTCGACCAGGTTGTTGACCTCGCTCACCTGGGTGCCGGAGCCCTTGGCGATCCGGGCCCGGCGGGAGCCGTCGATGATCTTGGGGCTGTCCCGCTCGGCCGGCGTCATCGAGTGGATGATCGCCTCGAGACGGTCGACCTCCTTCTCGTCGATGCTGTTCAGCTGGTCCTTCATCTCCCCCATCCCGGGGAGCATCCCGAAGATCTTGGAGAGCGGACCCATCTTGCGGACCATCTGCATCTGCTGCAGGAAGTCCGCCAGGCCGAACTCGCCGCCCTGCCCGGTCAGCTTGGCCGCGGCCTTGGCCGACTGCTCGGCGTCGAAGGTCTTCTCGGCCTGCTCGATCAGGGTGAGCATGTCGCCCATGCCGAGGATCCGGCTGGCCATCCGGTCGGGATGGAAGACGTCGAAGTCCTTCTGGCCCTCGCCGTTGGAGGCGAACATGATCGGCTTGCCGGTGACGCGGGCGATGGACAGCGCGGCACCACCGCGGGCGTCGCCGTCGAGCTTGGTCAGCACGACCCCGTCGAAGCCGACGCCCTCGGCGAACGCGTTCGCGGTGTTGACGGCGTCCTGGCCGATCATCGCGTCCACCACGAACAGCACCTCGTCGGGGTGCACCGCGTCGCGGATGTCGGCGGCCTGCTGCATCAGCTCGGCGTCGATACCGAGCCGGCCCGCGGTGTCGACGATGACCACGTCGTACAGCCGGCGCTCGGCCTCGGTGATGGAGTTCTTGGCCACCTCGATCGGGTTGCCACTCGGCTTGTCGAGGTCGTCGTTCGACGAGGCGTTCCCGGGCTCCGGGGCGAAGACGTGCACACCGGCCCGCTGCCCGACGATCTGCAGCTGGTTGACCGCGTTGGGTCGCTGCAGGTCGGCGGCCACCAGCAGCGGCGAGTGCCCCTGACCCTTGAACCAGACCGCGAGCTTGCCGGCCAGCGTCGTCTTGCCGGCGCCCTGCAGGCCGGCGAGCATGATCACCGTCGGCGGGCGCTTCGCGTACCGGATGGTGCGCGTCTCGCCGCCCAGGATGGTGACCAGCTCGTCGTTGACGATCTTGACGATCTGCTGGGCCGGATTCAGGGCGGCGTGCAGCTCGGTGTCGCGGGCGCGCTCCTTGACCGCCGTGACGAAGTCCTTGACCACGGCCAGGTTGACGTCGGCCTCGAGCAGGGCGCGACGGATCTCCCGGGCGGTCTCGTCGATGTCGGCCTCGGTGATGCGGCCCTTGCCCCGGAGGCTCTTGAACGTCGCCGCCAGGCGATCCTGCAGAGTGTCGAACACAGCGTTCCTCGATCGTCGTCACTGGTGGAGATGCTCGGATCAGCCTACTCAACCTGCCGTACGCCGGTATTCGCCCGCCTGAGCGATTGCCTGGCGGTCAGTCCCGGTCCGCGCGCACGTCGGCCAGGATCCGGGTCAGGGCGGCGACCGAGGCGTCCACGTCCGCGTCGGTGGTCCGGTGGTTCGAGACCGAGATGCGCAGCACCACCCGGTCGTGCCAGGTCGATGTCGTCATCCAGGCCGTGCCGTCGGCGAGCAGCCGCCGGGCGACCTCGCGGGTGACCGCATCGGCTCCGAAGGACACGCAGACCTGGGTGAAGACGACGTCGTTGACGATCTCCACGCCGTCCACCGCGACCGAGCCGCTCGGCGAAGCGCCGCGCCCGGGCGACGAGGCCGTCCACCATCGCCGCCACCCCGTCACGACCGAGCGACCGCAGGGCCGCCCAGACGGTGAACCCGCGGGCCCGGCGGGAGAACTCCGGCACGGCCGCCATCGGGTCGGGTCGCGAGTCCTGGATCAGGTAGGCCGCGTGGACGCCCATGGCCGCATGCAGCGAGGCCGCATCGGCCACGATCGCGATCCCGTTGTCGTACGGGACGTTGAGGGTCTTGTGGGCGTCGGTGGCCCAGGAGTCGGCGCCCTCGGCACCGGCCAGCAGCGAACGCAGGGTGGGCGAGGCCGCCGCCCACAACCCGAAGGCCCCGTCGACGTGCACCCAGGCCCCGTGCCGGTGGGCGACGGCGATGGTCTCCTCGAACGGGTCGTACGCACCGCTGTGCACGTTGCCCGCCTGCAGGCAGACGATGGTGGCGACGTCGGTCGGCCCGTCGTCGAGCGCGGTGGCGAGAGAGGCGGGCACGATCCGGCCCTGTTGGTCCACGTCGACCTCGATCGCCCGTCCGGCGCCGAGTCCGAGCAGCCGAAGGGACAGGTCGATGGTGTCGTGGCGTTCGCGACCGACGAGGACCCGTACGGGCGGGCAGCCCAGCAGCCCGTCCGCCTCCACGTCCCAGCCGACCCTCTGCAGCACGGCGTGCCGGGCCGCGGCCAGGCAGGTGAAGTTGGCCATCATGCCGCCGGTGACGAATCCGACCGCGGACGACGCGGGCAGCCCGAGCAGGTCCAGCAGCCAGTCACCGGCCACCCGTTCGGCGCCGGCGGCCGCCGGCGAGGACACCAGCAGTCCGGCGTTCTGGTCCCAGAGCGAGGTCAGCCAGTCGGCCCCGAGGGCCGCCGGCAGCACCCCGCCGATGACCCAGCCGAAGAACCGGGGCGAGGGCATGGCCACGACACCCGGTTCGGCACCGGCCACCAGCTCGTCGATGACGGCGAGGGGGTCCGCACCCTGTCGCCGCAACGGACCACCGAGCGCGGCGGCCACCTCGTCGACGTCTGCCCGGGCGGTGACCGGCCGGTGCGGGAGTCCGCCCAGGAAGCCGAGCGACTCGGCCAGCACCCGCTCCAGCACCGCCCGTTGCTCGATCGACCCCCTGCTGATCGACCCCCTGCTGATCGACCCCCTGCCGATTGACCCCCTGCTGATCGACCCCCTGCCGATCGACCCCGTCAGCCATCCCGGCCCCCTTTCTCTCCCACTCCGCGGATGATGCAGCACCCGCGGAGTCGGTAGGGAGCCGAGTCTGGTCCCTCCCGGACCGCCGGGCCAGCCGATTCGGCCGGTGGGCGACTACCGTGTGAGGCTGATCCGGCGGGGAGACCGCGGGAAGCCGTCCAGGGAGAGGGAACGCGTGAGCGACGAGCGGGACCGCGAGCTCGCCGACCCGGAGGCACCTGAGAGCCCGGACCCGGAGGATCACGCGCCGACCCCCGAAGCCGAGCCGGAACCCACTTATCCCGAGCACAGCACCGAACCGTTCGCCGAGACCACCGACGACGGCGAGACCGAGAAGGAGTGGTGGGACGACCCACGGATGCCCTGGCAGGGCAGGCCCGGTCGGGCCGACCTGGTCTGCTGGATCGGTATCGCGGTGGTCGGGGTCTACGGCTTGATCATGCTGCCGTTGCGCGCCTACCTGGTGGTGGCCAACCCGGTGCTGCAGGCCGCGCTGACCGGATCGCGATCGGCCCTGGTCGTGCTCGGGGTGACCGACAACCCGCTCTGGGGGCTGGGCCTCGTGCTCGGCATCCTCAGCATCGTCAAGTTCGACTGGATCTACTTCCTGGCCGGACGCCTCTGGGGCCGGGGGCTGATCGAGCTGATGGGCGGCCGATCGAAGCGCGCCGCCAGGAACGCCGACCGGGCCGAGCGGCTCGCCCGCCGCTGGGGCGTGCCGGCGGTCCTGATCACGTACCTGCCCATCCCCATCCCGGCGGCGGTCATCTACGCGACGGTCGCGATGGCCGGGATGAGCTGGAAGAAGTTCTGGATCGTCAACATCATCGGTGCGGTGGTCATCCAGTGCACCTGGGTGGCGCTCGGGTTCTGGCTCGGTGAGCCGGCCCGCCGGGTCGTGGAGGCGTACGCGCAGATCAGCATGTACGTGGCCTTCGCCCTCCTCGCCGCGGTGTTCATCGGCGTCTTCCTCAACCGCAAGAAGTCGCCCCTCCCCCGCTGAGTCCCCAACGGCTCGTCGATCCGAGCGAGCGGCTACCGTCATGGCGTGCGGGTGGTCACGTTCAACTTGTGGAGCGGGCGGTCCGTCACGCCGAAGGGTCCTGCGGTCGGCCGCCGGCAGCGGCGGCGGACCACGAGCGTCGACCTCGACCTGCTGCGGGCGGCCATCATCGAGCTCGATCCCGACGTCCTGGCCCTGCAGGAGGTGGATCGCAGCCAGTCGCGTTCCCAGCACGCCGACCTGGCCGAGGTCGCGGCCGAGGCGATGGGCGCCCAGGACCACCGGTTCGTGCCGACCCTGGCCGGCACACCGGGAGCGATGTGGGCCGTGTCGCCGACCCGGCGGCCGGCCGGCGAGTACGGCATCGCCCTGCTGTCCCGCTACCGGGTCACCCGCTGGCAGGACATCCCGTTGCCCGCCCTGCGACCGTCCTTCCGGGTCATGGTGCCGGTGCTGCGCCAGCACCTGACCGTCGGCGAGGAACCGCGCGCCGCGGTCGTCGCCCACCTCGACACCCCGTCGGGCCCGCTGGCCGTGGTGAACACCCATCTCACCTGGATCCCCGGGTCCGGTGTGCGTCAGCTCCAGGAGGTGACCCGGGCGCTGGGTGAGGTCCCGGACCCGGTCCTGCTGATGGGCGACTTCAACATGTGGGGCCCGCTGCCCCGGATGATCACCGGCTACCGACCGCTGGCCGAGCACGCGACCTACCCGGCGGCCAAGCCGAGTCGCCAGCTCGACCACATCCTGCTGCGCGGCCGCGGGCCGGAGGTGCTGGCCACCCGGGCCGTCCGGCTGGCCGTCTCCGACCACCTGGCGCTGGTGGTCGATCTCGCCTGACCGTCCGGCTCCCACGGCGCGGGGTGCGGCACCACCAGCGACGTCGGGATCGGGCAGCGCTCAGTCGGTCGTGGCCTTGCGCGCGGCGACCACGGGCACGGCGACGACCGGGACCTTGGCGTGGCTCAGGCAGTAGCGGCTGACCGAGCCGTAGACCAGCCGACCGAGGCCGGTGTGCTCGTGGGTGCCCACCACGATCGCCGCGGCATCCCGGGCGGCCCCGACCACGGCCGGGCCGGGATCGTCGTGGTAGAACTCCAGCCGCCAGTCGGGGTCCGGGTCCACCGCGGAGAACACGTCCTCGACATCGCGCCGGTAGACCTCGTCGAGGCTGTCGAGCGGCGCGGGCGCCGGCATCCCCAGCACGCCGACCGACGCCAGCGCCGCCGGGATCGGCATGGCGTGCACGGCGACCAGGGTGTCGCCGGTCAGCCGCGCGTAGTCCGCCGCCCACGCGAGCGCCGCCGTCGACGACGGCGAGACATCCACCCCCACCACGATCTTGCCCATCCGGTCACGTCCTCGGGTTCGGACGGGCCGTCGACCCGTCACTGCCAGGATGGCGCCGCCCGCCGGCCCCCGGCAGTGGCCACCGGTCCGATGCGTGGGCCGAAGGTCCCGACGCGGGGTTAGGCTCCCCGGCGTGTTCGCGCTGCGCCCGGTGTCGTACGACCATCCCGATGCCCAGGAGCTGACCGAGCGGGCCCAGGCGTACTACGTCGCCCTGTACGGCGGCCGCGACGACGACCCGCTCGCCGCCGCCGAGTTCGCCGCACCGTCCGGCGGCTTCGTGGTCGGCTACCTCGACGACGCTCCCGCGGCCATGGGCGGCTGGACGCTCACGATCGGCGACCCGGCTCACCGGGTGGCCAAGATCCGCCGGATGTACGTCGACGCCGCCGTCCGGCGGCAGGGCCTGGCGGGGGCCGTGCTGACCCACCTGGAGACGGAGGCGGCCGGGCACGGCGTCACCAGGATCATCCTCGCGACCGGCCGGCCCCAGGTGGAGGCGATCGCCTTCTACCGCAGGCACGGCTACACCGACGTCCCGCCGTTCGGCTACTACGCCGGCTCCGACCAGGTCGTCTGCCTCGGTAAGGAGCTCGGGCCCGTGCCTCAGCCGACGAGCTGACCGTCCCGGCGGACCCGGGCGGGCTGGGCCGGTGCCTGGAGCAGGCCCTGGGCCAGCGAGACCAGGGCGGGCGAACGGAGGATCTCGTACGGGTCGGAGGTGGATCCGCGACGCCGGAAGGCGCCGGGGGCGGAGCCGTACGCGCCCGAGAAGCGGCGGGAGAAGTGGTAGGCGTTGGCGAACCCGGCCCGAGCGGCGATGTCGGCCAGAGTGCTGTTGCTGCGTTGCAGCCAGGTCGCCGCCCGGACCAGGCGGACCAGCTCGAGGGCCCGCGCGGGGCCGACCCCGTAGGTCTCGCGGAACAGCCGGAAGACGTGGCCCTGCGAGATGCTCGCCCGGGTCGCCAGCTCCTCGACCGAGACGATCCGCATCCCCTCGGCGATCCAGATCGACCGGGTGGCGTCGATCACCGCCAGCAGGGGGCCGGGCAGCCCGTCCCACGGGGAGCTGCCGAACGGACCGGTGACGAACAGGTCCAGCAGCAGCGCGAGCAGCTCGTCGGTGCGCCGGGCCGCCGGCTCCCCGGGCAGCTTGGCCAGCTCGAGCAGATACGTCGTCAGCCCGCTGAGCAGTGGCGCCGCCGCCATGTCGCGGACCCTCGGCCAGCCGGTCCGGGGACCCAGGCGCTCGGTGTTCTCGACGGTGAAGTGGGCGTACCCGTGGGTCGAGACCACGTGGGGGTCCCACTGCAGGTGGTCGACGGTGCCGAGTCGCGACAGGGCCAGCATGCCCGGCCGAAGGAGGATCTGCTGCCCGGGTTGACCGGGTCCCGCCTGCACGGTCCAGATGGCCGAGCCGCGCAACAACCAGACGAACTCGTCGTCGTACAGCTCCCGCGGACCGAAGGTCGCTCCGGCGGGGTAGTCGGCGGCGCGGACTGACTGTCGCCGGACGATGGCGAGGGGCGGCGATGTCACGATCGGATATTAACCGGATCGTCCTCGACATTCCCCCGGCATCACCGGGATGCCAGGCTTGAGACTCCGAACGACCCCCCTGGAAGGTTGCCGATGACCGCCGTCTCCACCCGTACGACCCCCGATCTCACCTTCTTCGACGCGGCCGGGCCCGAGCTGGCCGCGTACTTCGCCGAGAACGGGTTCGCGCTGCTCCGGAACGCCCTGTCCGCGTCGGAGGTCGCCGAGATCAACGACGAGGCACTGCGCATCTGCCGGGGCGACTACGGCACGATCACCTATGGATACTCCGGGGGCACCGAGACCGCCGACGGTGACGCCCCGTCGGTCGCCGACTCCGACGAGGAGCTGCTGCGGAAGTACCTGTGCATCCACTACCCGCACAAGCTGTCCCCGGCCGCCGAGCGGGCGCTGCACACGCCCAAGATCGTCGACGCGCTCGTCTCGGTGATCGGGCCGAACGTCAAGGCCATGCAGTCGATGCTCTTCATCAAGAGCGAGGGCAAGCCCGGTCAGGCCTGGCACCAGGACGAGTTCTTCATCCCCACCCGGGACCGCTCGCTCACCGCGGTCTGGATCGCCCTGGACGACGCCACCATCGAGAACGGCTGCCTGTGGGTGCTGCCCGGCTCGCACCGTCGCGGCGTCATCTACCCGGCCCGGAGCCAGGACGACCCCCGCTTCGACTGCACCACCGAGTCCTACGACTTCCCGTACGCCGACTCCGACGCGGTGCCGGTGGAGATCCCGGCGGGCACGGCGCTGATCTTCAACGGCTACCTGCTGCACCGTTCGCTGGAGAACTCCGGCCGTCACGGCTACCGACGGGCGCTGGCCAACCACTACATGAGTGCCGAGTCGCTGCTGCCGTGGTCCCCTCCCGGCCCGGACGAGCACATGGCCATCGCCGACTTCCGCGACATCGTCCTGGTGGCCGGCGAGGACCCGTACGCGTACAAGGGAACCGTCGAGGTGAGCAAGCCCTACTCGCGCCCGGACAAGGACGGCGGTTGCGACCGCTGATCCCGGCCACCACCCTGGCGCCCCGGTCGAGAGTTCCGGCACCGATTCGCGCAGTGTTGACGTGCACACGTGCACGATCGCGCAGTCCGCGTCACCACGCCCGGCAGTGGCCTCATGACCCGAGTCACGATCTTCCCGTTGCGGCGACCGAGCGTGCCAGGCTGGAACCTGCACGACAACAGACCGCAGGACGACCACAGGAGGGGGTGAACTCGTGATGATCACTCTGGTGACGAGGACCGGCCATGCCGTCCGCACCGCGTTGCACTGGGCCGACGACTGGACGCTGCTGGCGTTCAACGCCGATCCGACGCTCAACCACTGACCCAGCACCGGATCACTGACGATTCCCCCGCGCTCACGTCGACGACGACGTGAGCGTTTCGCGTCCCCAGACCTCCTCGACTTCGCTGGTGGTGCAACACCAACGGGGTTTGCGGAAGGCACCCCACCCGGGGCGAACGTGCGTCGCCGCGCGGCCCGCGTCTCAGCTGGACTCCCGCACCACCAGATGGGTCGGCAGCAAGGTCACCTGCTCGACCGGATCGCCCGCCATCAACGTCACCAGATGGGCCGCCATCACCTCACCCATCTCGTGGGCCGGCTGGTGCACGGTCGTGATCGTCGGGCGCGCCGCCCGGCTGAACTGGTCGTCGTCGAAGCCCACCACCGCGACGTCGTCGGGCACCCGCCGTCCGGCCCGGGTCAGCGCCGAGATCGCACCGAACGCCATCTGGTCGTTGGCCGCGAACACCGCATCGAACACCGGTCCCGCGAGCAGCCGCTCCATCGCCTCCGTGCCGGACTCCGGGCTGAAGTCGCCCTCCGCCATCAGGTCAGCGGGCAGGTCGGCAGCGGCGAGGGCATCGCGCCAGCCGCTGAGCCGGTCCCGGCCGGCGGCCAGATCCTGCGCCCCGGCGATCGTGGCGATCCGGGTCCGTCCCTGGTCGAGCAGGTGCCGGACACCCACCGCCGCCGCCGCCCGGTTGTCGACGTCCACGAAGTGGCCGTGCTCACCGAAGTCCACGGCCGGTCGGCCGGCGAAGACGATCGGCACGGTCAACCCGAGTCGGGTCAGGGGGAGGTCACCCTCGTGCTGGGAGACGACCAGCACACCGTCCACGTTCCCGCCCGTGAGGTAGCGACGGCTCTTGTCGCCCTCGTTGGAGCCGAGCACCAGGCTCAGGGTGTAGTCGGTGGCCGCCAGGTGCGCCGCCACGCCCTGGACGACGGTGGCGAAGAACGGATCGGCGAACAGCCGCTCGGTCGACTCGGGGATGACGACCGCGACGACGGCGGTCCGCCGCCGGGCGAGGGATCGTGCTGCTTGGTTGGGCACGTATCCCAGTTCGTCGATGGCGGCGTTCACGGACGCGACGACATGGGGCGCGACGCGATCGAGGTTGTTGACCACCCTCGATGCCGTGGCCCGAGAGACACCCGCCAGCGCCGCCACCGTCTCCAGCGTCGGTGGTCGACCCGGATCGGCGGGAGCCGACTCGGCGAGGACGACTTTCGCGGGCTTCGGCCGTACCCGTTGGTGCTGCGACGGCTTCTTCGCCACGTCTCTCCTACCTGATCCTGATGGTCAGAGCGCTCTCACCTCGCGGAGGTAGGAGCGCTCTCACAACGCTCTGCGGTGATCGTAGCGGTCGTGGGTGCCTTGCGGCAGTCCGCAGTGGTCGCGACCGGAAGTTCCTCACCCCGACGAACCTCCGGCCGTGACCGCTACCGTTCCGTCGTGTCCTCTGAACGCGTCGCCCTCGTGACCGGTGCCTCTCGCGGGCTCGGCGCGGTCATCGCCCGCCGCCTGGCCGTCGACGGCTGGACCGTCGCGGTCAACTACCGTTCCGGCGCCGAGAACGCGGAGCGGGTGGTCGCCGGCATCCGTCGGGCCGGCGGATCTGCTGCCGCGTACGCAGCCGACGTGACCGACGAGGGGGCGGTGACCGAGCTCGTCGCCCGGGCGACCGCCGACCTCGGACCGGTGCTGGCGGTCATCGCGAACGCCACCGGGCCGCAGCCGGTCACCGAGCTGGAGAGCCTGACCTGGCAGGACCACCTCGACCAGCTGACCTTCTTCGTCAAGAGCCCGACCCTGCTGACGCGGGCCGTGCTGCCGGCGATGAAGGAGCACCGCTTCGGGCGCGTGGTCCTGATCGGCTCCGACATGGTGGATCGAGCCAAGCCCGGCTGGTCGGCGTACTCGGCCGCCAAGGCCGCCGAGGCCGAGCTGGTCAAGATCTGGGCCCGCGAGCTGGGACCGTACGGGATCACGGTCAACCTGGTCGCGCCCGGTTGGATCCCGGTCGAGCGGCACGTGGGAGCGGACACCACCGACTACCTGGCCGAGGTCCCGCTCGGTCGGATCGGCACCCCGGAGGACATCGCCGGCGCCGTGGCGTACCTGACCGGCGACTCCGCCGGCTTCGTCACCGCTCAGCGGATCACCGTCAACGGGGGCCACACCATCTGAGACACCGGGTGCGTCGCAGGCCGCGGTCGCGGAGGCCATGATGGGCAGGTGCCCGCGCCCCTGCAGATCGCCGTCGCCCAGCCACCGTGCGTGACCGGAGCCCTGACGGCGAACGCCGAAGCACACGCCCTGACGGTGCTCGCGGCCCGGGCCCGGTTGGTGGTGTTCCCCGAGCTCTCCCTCACCGGGTACGACCTGGCGGCACCCGCCGTCGCCGCCGACGACCCGGTCCTGGCGGCCATCGTCGACGCCTGCGGCACCATGAACACGATCGCGCTCGTGGGCGCACCGATCGAAGTGCCGGCGGACGACGGCGCTGTCGGCGGCCGGGCGATCGCGATCCTGCTGGTCGACGCCCACGGCGCGCGGGTGGTCTATCGCAAGCAGCATCTCGGGACGGCGGAGTCCGAGCACTTCACCCCCGGCCCGCGACCGGTGGTGCTCGAGCTCGACGGCTGGCGGGTCGGGCTGGGCGTCTGCCGCGACACCGGGATCGGCGACCACGTCAAGGAGCTCGCCAACGCCGGCATCGACCTGTACGTGGCCGGACTCGTCGACCACCCCGACGACCTCGGCGTCCAGCGCGAACGGGCGGCCACGATCGCGACGACGTGCGGCGCGTACGTGGGCTTCGCCAGCTTCGCCGGACCGACGGCCGGTGGGTACGACGAGACCGCCGGTCGGTCCGCGATCTTCGGGCGGAGCGGAGCCGTGCTCGCCGAGACCTCCGGGCTGCCGGGCGGGATCGCCCGGACCCTGCTCGTCTGAGGCCGACCGAGTCGAGGTTTACACCGTAAGCGCTACGTTGGCGGCATGACAGACACGAAGAAGGTCGCGTTCCTCGTCGCGAGCGAGGGCATCGAGAAGGTCGAGCTGGTCGATCCCTGGAAGGCGGTCACCGACGCCGGGCACACGGCGGTGCTGCTGAGTCCGGACAGTGGTTCGGTGCAGCTCTACGACCACCTCGACAAGGCCGACACCCAGGCCGTCGACGCCGAGGTGGGGTCCGCCTCGCCCGACGACTACGACGCCCTGGTGCTACCGGGCGGGGTCGCCAACCCGGACGCCCTGCGGATGGACGCCGACGCCGTCGCCTTCGTGAAGACGTTCGTCGAGTCGGGCCGGCCCGTGGCCGCGATCTGCCACGCCCCGTGGACGCTGATCGAGGCCGACGTGGTGCGCGGCAAGCGGATCACGTCCTGGCCGAGTCTGCAGACTGACCTGCGCAACGCCGGTGCCGAGTGGCTCGACGAGCAGGTGGTCACGGACGGCAACCTGATCACGAGTCGCAACCCCGACGACCTACCGGCCTTCATCGGCGCACTGCTCGAAGCCGTGAACCACGGCGCCTCGAGCGCGTCGTCGACCGCCTAGGGCTCACTCCATCGAGGTGGAGCCGCCGCCCGTCGTCGCGGCCGAGGTGGTCCGCGGGGTGGCCTTGCCGTGCGCGGTCGCCTGGACCGCGGTGACGGCGGAGTCGGTGACCGACGCCCGGGCGGAGCCGCTCGTGCTGGTGGGCACCATCAGGGCGAGGGCGGCCACCAGGGCCAGCGCGACGCCGAGGCCGACGGCGAGCAGACGCTCGTACGGCGAGTGGTGGGACGGATCGGATGAGGTTCGGTGCGACGAGGCTGCCGTCTGCACCTGTGGGGTGACCACGGTGACGTCCTTCAAGGTGGCGATCGTGGCGCTGACCCTCATCGGTCGGCGCCCGACGATCACGGACACGCATTTGACTAGAACCGAATGTAGTTCGGTTTTGCCGGGCACCGAAGGGGTCCCGGGCCTTCCCGGCCGTGATCTCCCTCTCAGGTCGTGTGGCGCATCACAAGCTCAGTGAGAGATGGCTGCGCTCGAGCGAGCCGGGGCTGTTCGTGCCCGGGCGCCGAGAAGGAGCTCGGGACACGCCAGCGGGCCGCGGTGCGAGACCGATCCTCCTTGTCGATGCTCAGGTCAAGCCGTTTCCAGCAGGGCGTCCACGAACACGGTGGCGTCGAACGGGGCCAGGTCGTCGACCCCCTCGCCGAGACCGACGAGCTTCACCGGTACGCCGAGCTCGCGCTGCACCTGGACCACGATGCCGCCCTTGGCCGACCCGTCGAGCTTGGTCAGCACGATGCCGGTGACGTCGACGACCTCGCGGAAGATCCGGGCCTGGGTGAGACCGTTCTGGCCCGTGGTCGCGTCGAGCACCAGCAGCACCTCGCCCACCGGCGCCAGCCGCTCGGCGACCCTCTTCACCTTGCCCAGCTCGTCCATCAGGCCGGTCTTGGTGTGCAGGCGGCCGGCGGTGTCGATGAGCACCACGTCGACCTCGCCCTCGATGCCGCTCTTCACCGCCTCGAACGCGACGCTGGCCGGATCCGCACCCTCCGCCCCGCGGACGGTGGGCACGCCGACCCGGTCGCCCCAGGTCTGGAGCTGATCGGCGGCGGCGGCCCGGAACGTGTCGGCCGCGCCGAGCAGCACGTCCTTGTCCTCGGCCACCAGCACCCGGGCGAGCTTGCCCACGGTGGTGGTCTTGCCCGTCCCGTTCACCCCCACGACCATGATCACCGCCGGGGTCTCGGTCCGGTCGGCGCGGATCGTCCGGTCCATGCTGGGGTCGACCAGGGCGAGCAGCTCGGACCGCAGGATCTCGCGGGCCTTACCCGGGTCGGCCACACCCTCGATGCGGAACCGGGTGCGCAGGTTGTCGACCAGCTCGGTGGTCGGGCCGACCCCCAGGTCGGCGGTGATGAGCGTGTCCTCGAAGTCCTCCCAGGTCTGCTCGTCGATCTGGTCCCGGGACAGCAGCATCAGCAGGCCGCGACCCAGCGCGTTGTTCGATCCAGCCAGCCGACGACGCAGGCGGGCGAGCCGGGTCTGCGTGGCGTCCGGGCGGTCGAGCTCGGGGACGACGACGTCCGGGACCACGACGTCAGCCTCGGTGTCGACCTCGGGCGTGGCCGACGGCGTGCCGGACGGACGGTCGAGGACGTCGACTGCTCCCCCGTCGCCGCCGGAGCCACCGGCCGCCGCCTCACCGGGGCGCAGCTGCCGGCGCTCTTCCGCCCGACGCAGCGCGGCGCGACGGTTGACGGCGACGAAGCCGACGATGACGAGGGCGGCCAGGACGATGCCGCCGACGACGTACCAGAGGGTGATGGGATCCACCGGCACATCCTAGGGGCGCGGGAGCCGCCCTCCGTGCTCCCGCGGCCGACCCGCCCCGGGGGTCAGCGGGAGTGCGTGAGGGGACCGCGGCGGCTGACCCTCGCCGTTCAGGTGACGAGCGACCCGGGACATCTGGTCGGTCAGCTTCGGCACGTGCTGGCTGCCCCGACCCTGCATCCCGAACACGACGAGTCCGGCGATGCCGGCCGCGATGGTCAGCACGATGATCATGGCAACGAGGATGGCGGTCATAAGGCACCCTTTCGGACAGTGGGCCACATGACAGTGCGGCCTGGGGAAGGTCACTGTCGATCGCGTTCCGGAGGAACCCGTACCCGCATCTTCATCCGATCCACCCGCCCAGCGCTCGCAGGTCGCGGGCGTGTCGGCTCTCGGTTAGGTCACGATCGCGTGGTCCGGCCGACCGAGGTCACGCCCGACCGGTCGCGAGCGTCTCACGCCACCGAAGCGGTCTCCCGCTCACGCCACCGAAGCGGTCTCGCGCAGGCGCTGGGAGATGACGGTGGACACGCCGTCCCCGCGCATGGTCACCCCGTACAGGGCGTCGGCGATCTCCATCGTGCGCTTCTGGTGGGTGATCACCAGCAGCTGGCTGTTCTCCCGGAGCTCCTCGTAGATCTCGAGCAGGCGGCCCAGGTTGGTGTCGTCCAGCGCGGCCTCGACCTCGTCCAGGATGTAGAACGGGCTGGGCCGGGCGATGAACAGGGCGACCAGGAAGGCCACCGCCACCAGGGAACGCTCACCACCGGAAAGCAGCGACAGCCGCTTGACCTTCTTGCCCGGCGGCCGCGCCTCCACGTCCACGCCGGTGGTGAGCCAGCTGCCGGGTTCGGTCAGCACCAACCTGCCCTCGCCGCCAGGGAAGAGCCGCGAGAACACCCGGCCGAAGGCCGCTTCCACATCCGCGTACGCCTCGGCGAACACCTGCTCCACCCGGCTGTCCACCTCGGTGATGATGTCCATCAGGTCGGCGCGGGTCTTCCTCAGGTCGTCGAGCTGCTCGGAGAGGAACTTGTGCCGCTCCGCCATCGCGTCGAACTCCTCCAACGCCAGCGGGTTCACCCGGCCGAGCACCGCGAGGGCCCGCTCCGCCGTCCGCAGCCGCTTCTGCTGTTGCTCGCGCACGTACGGGATCGGTTCCGGCACCTCGTCGTCCGGCCCCAGCGCCGTGCCGTCGGGCCGGGCCAGCACCGGCACGGGCTGGTCGGGACCGTAGTCGGCGACCAGGCCGTCCGGCTCGAGGCCGAGCTCGGTCATCGCCTTCTCGGTCAGCGCCTCCAGCCGCATCCGCTGCTCGGCCCGGGCCATCTCGTCGCGGTGCACGGTGTCGACCAGGGACTCGAAGTCGTGGGTGAGCGTCCGCAGCCGACCCCGGATCTCGGCCAACGCGGCCTCCGCGTCGGTCCGAGCCGCGTCCGCGGCGGCTCGTTCGACTCCGGCGAGGGCGATCGACGTCTCGATCCGCCGGGCGAGGTAGCCGGCGCCGGCGTGCACCCCGGCGGCCACCTTCGCCTCGCGCAGCATCCGCTCCCGGCGGGCCCGGGCCTTGGCCCGCGCGGCCCGCTCGTGCGCGGCGGCGCGGCGCAGGGCGTCGGAGCGGCCAGCCAGGGCCCGCACGCGCTCCTCCATGGTCCGCAGCGCGAGGCGGGCGTCCATCTCGGCGCTCCGGGCCTGCCGGGCGGCCTCGGCGAGCCGGTCACGCTCGGCCGGATCGGGCTCCTCGGTCTCGGGAGCCTCCTCGGCCAGCTCGAGACGGCGCTCCAGATCGGCCAGGCCGCCGAGGTCGCGATCACGTGCCTCCTCGGCGCGGGCCATCCCCTGCAGCAGCCGGTCGGCCTCGGCGTGCGCCGACCGCGACGCCGAGCTCAACTGGCCCAGCTCCTCGGCGAGCGCGGCCATGGCGGCATCCGACTCGTGCAGCCGGGCCAGCGTGGCCTCCACCGCCTGGTGACTCGATCGGAGCCGCTCCTCGAGCTCCGTCTGGCCGAACCGGAGCCGCTCGCACCGGTGATGCGCCTCCGCCAGCCGCCGTTCGGCGTCGTCCACGGCGGCCTGCACCTCGATCAGGCTCGGCTGGGCACTCGAGCCGCCGGCCGCGTAGTGGGTGCTGAGCAGGTCGCCATCGGTGGTGACGGCCGTCAGGTCCGGCAGCCGGTCGACCAGGGAGCGCGCCGCCGGCAGGTCGTCGACCAGGGCGATCTTGCGCAGCAGCCGTCGGGTCGCACCGGCGATGTCGGCGGGGGTCTCGACCACGTCGACCGCGTACACCGCACCCTCGGGCAGGGCCGGCCACGCGGCGCGGTCGTCGGTGGCGTCGCCGGTCGCTCCCGGACCGGCCAACAGCAGACCGGCCCGGCCCAGGTCCTCGGTCTTCAACAGCGCGACCGCGCCCAGCGCCGCGTCGACGTCGGTGACGGCGACCGCGTCGGCGGCGGCCCCGAGGGCGGCGGCGACGGCCGTCTCGTACCCTCCCCGCACGGTGACCAGCGCGGCGACGGAGCCGAGCAGACCCTGGACGGGCTCGGTGGCCGCCAGCAGGGCACCGGGGGCGTCCTTGCGCAGCAACCCGACCTGCAGCGCCTCCAGCCGGGCCGCCAGCGCCGCCCGCTCCTGGGTCGCCGCCCGCTCCTCGGTGCGCAGGGCGGCGAGCTCGGCCTCGACGAGCTCCTTGGCCTCCAGCGCCTCCTCGTGAGCGGAGTCCAGGCCCAGCTCGCCGTCGTCCAGCCCGGCGACCTGGGTCTCCAGCGAGGTGAACGCCCGGCCGGCCTGCTCGGCCCGCTGCACGGCCTCGGTGTGGGCCCCGGCCAGCCGACCGATCTCCGCCTCGGCCGCCTCGGCCCGGCTGCGCAGGGAGTTGACCTGCCCGGTCAACCGCGCCAGTCCCTCACGGCGGTCGGCCGCGGCCCGGACCAAGCCGGCGAGGCGGGCCTCTTCCCGCTGGTGGGCGAGCTCGGTCTCCGTCCGGTGGGTGGTCGCGTCGGCCAGGGTCTGGCCACGCTCAGCCACCTCGCGGCCCAGCTCGGCCTCCTGGGCGGCCACGGCGTCGGCCTCCCGTTCCAGCTCGTCGGGGTCCCGGCCGACCCGGGTCTCACCGGGGTCGTTGTCGGCGTTGCGCATCCGCTCCCGGGCGATCGAGGCGGTGGAGGCGACCCGCTCCTTCAGGGCGGCCAGCGAGTACCAGGTCTCCTGGGCGGTGTTGAGTCGCGGTACGCAGGCGCGCACGGCCTGCTCGGCCTCGACCTCGACCGCCCGCGCCGTCTCCAGCGCGGTCTCCAGCTCGAGCCGGCGCTGCTTCATCGCCCGTTCGTCGGCCAGGTCCGAGGCCATCGACAGCTGCACCTGGACCAGGTCGTCGGCGATCAGCCGAGCCTTGGCGTCGCGCACGTCGGCCTGCACGACGGCCGCTTTGCGGGCCACCTCCGCCTGCCGTCCGAGCGGCTTCAGCTGGCGGCGGATCTCGGTGATCAGGTCCTGCAGGCGGGTCAGGTTCCCCTCGCACGCCTCGAGCTTGCGGAGCGCCTTCTCCTTGCGCTTGCGGTGCTTGAGGACCCCGGCGGCCTCCTCGATGAAGCCGCGCCGGCCCTCCGGCGTGGCCTGGAGGATGGAGTCGAGCTGACCCTGACCGACGATGACGTGCATCTCCCGGCCGATGCCGGAGTCGCTGAGCAGGTCCTGGACGTCGAGCAGCCGGGCGGGGTGGCCGTTGATCGCGTACTCGGAGCCGCCGTTGCGGAACATGGTCCGCGAGATGGTGACCTCGGTGTAGTCGATCGGCAGCGCGCCGTCGGTGTTGTCGATGGTCAGCAGCACCTCGGCCCGGCCCAGCGGCGCCCGGCCGGAGGTGCCGGCGAAGATGACGTCCTCCATCTTGCCGCCGCGCAGCGACTTGGCGCCCTGCTCCCCCATCACCCAGCTGAGGGCGTCGACCACGTTGGACTTGCCGGAGCCGTTGGGACCGACGACGCAGGTGATGCCCGGCTCGAAGTTGAGTGTGGTGGCCGAAGCGAAGGACTTGAACCCGCGCAACGTGAGGCTCTTGAGGTACACCACGGACCTTTCGTCCGGTTCGATCCCACTCGTACGGGCGGGAGTCACTGTCGCCGGGGAAGGCGCTGCCCACCCTAGCCGCGGACACCGGCGATCCTCGGCACCTCGCACCCGCCGACTGTCGGCGTGTCCGGGAATAGCAGCATCGGTCGGCCGGTTGGACTCATCGACCGGCCCGGATCATGTCCCCGGGCCCCATAGAAGAACTGCCTTCGCGGAATACCGTTCGGCTGGAGCCGCGTTGCGCCACTCGCCGCGAGGCGACTGCCGGGCCGGTCCTCGACTCCCTCTCAGCTGCGGCTGCTTCTCAGCTGCTGCGGCCTCTCGGCGGCGGCCGCCGTCCGATCGCTCGGCCCGTCACTGCTCGGTGGGCACCGATTCCTTGACCTCGGACGACGGCAGCTTCTCGTGCCCGCGGACCGAGGAGAAGGTCCAGATCTTGTTCAGCAGGAACGACAGCGGGGTGACGATCGCGATCGCGATCAGCTGGCCCCAGTAGAGCCGGGTCCGGAAGCCGGTGGAGTCGTCGAAGAACGACGGCGACAGCGCGAACGGCGACCCGGGGTGCATCAGCAGGGTCAGGATGCCCAGGTTGGCGATCAGGGCGAGCAGCCCGACGGCGAGGAACGGCAGGTACTCCCGCCACCAGCCGGAGTGCTGGGCGCTCTTGAACGTCCACCAGCGGTTGAGCTGGAAGTTCCACAGGTTCGCGATCATGAACGCGATCGTCGAGTAGACGTGGTACCAGCGGATGTTGAAGTCGGTGCCCGGCAGGTCCCACGCCACCGCGTGCGCGTTCGGACCGAGCTTGTTGGCCAGGATCAGCACCGCCATGTTCACGAGCACGCCTGAGCCACCGACCAGCCCGAACCGGAGCAGCAGCTTCCAGTTGTGGCGGTGACGGACGGTCACGTAGTGGTGCAGACGGTTCACGATCGGATCAGCCTAGCCCTCGGACCCGCCGATGCGAGAGGCCGCGACGCGTGATGTTCGCCATCAGAAGCGGGCGTGGGCGGCGCTGGGAGTCCGTTGGCACCGCGGGCAGCGGTAGGAGGAGCGGTTCATGAACGCCTCGCGCCGGATGGGGGTGCCACAGCGGGGGCAGGGCTCTCCCTCTCGCCCGTACGCCGCCAGGGAGCGGTCGAAGTAACCGCTCGTCCCGTTCACGTTGACGTACAGGCTGTCGAACGACGTGCCACCGACCTGGAGGGCCTCCGCCATCACCGCAGCGGCCGCGGTCAGCACGTCGACGGCGGTCCGCCGTGACATCGTGTCGGTCGCTCGCGCGTAGTGCACCCGGGTGCGCCACAACGCCTCGTCGGCGTAGATGTTGCCCACCCCGCCGACCAGCTGCTGATCGAGCAGGGCCCGCTTCACTCCGGTCCGCTTCCGTCGCAGCCGGCGGACGACGTCGTCGAGGTCGTACGCGGGATCGAACGGGTCGCGCGCGATGTGCGCGATCTCCGCCGGCAGCTCGGCACCGTCCTCGGACAGGGACAGCCCACCGAACATGCGCTGGTCGACGAAGCGGAGCTGGAGACCGGCATCGGTGAAGTCGACCAGCACGCGGGTGTTCGGCGCGTACGGGGCGTCGGCCGCGGAGAAGCGGAACTGGCCGCTCATCCCCAGGTGGGCCAGCACCGCGTCGCCGTCGACGAACGGCAACCAGAGGTACTTGCCGCGCCGGCGAGGCTCGGCGAAGGTGCGTCCGATCAGCTGGGCGGCGAAGTCCTCGGGACCGGGCAGGTGCCGGCGGACGGGTCGGGGATGGAGCACGGCTACGCCGGCGATGGTGCGACCGGTCAGGCCATCGGCGAGACCCCGGCGAACGGACTCGACCTCGGGCAGCTCGGGCACGGTGGTGGCGGGTGTTCCGGGGGCCGGAGAGCAGCCGTCAGGCGCCGACGATGTCGGACACCGGCACCGTGAGCGTCTGCGGACTGATGGCGGCGAAGGCGAGCGCGGCGGCTTTCTGCTCGGCCTCCTTCTTGTTGCGGCCGGAGCCCGGACCGTAGGTCTGATCGCCCAGGCCGACCGTGGCCACGAAGGTCTTGGCGTGGTCGGGACCGGACTCGGTCACCTCGTAGACGGGCACGCCGTGGCCACCCAGGGAGGCGATCTCCTGCAGGCTCGTCTTCCAGTCCAGGCCGGCACCACGGGTGGCCGCGTCGGCCATCAGGTCGTCGAACAGGTCGTGGACGAACACGCGGGCGCCCTCGACGCCGTGCTCCAGGAAGACGGCCCCGATCACCGCCTCCATCGTGTCGGCGAGGATCGAGGACTTGTCGCGGCCGCCGGTGCTCTCCTCGCCCCGGCCCAGGTGGATCAGCTCCCCCAGCTGGAGACCGCGGGCGACGTCGGCCAGTGCGCGCGAGTTGACCACCGCGGCGCGCAGCTTGGCCAGCTGGCCCTCCGACAGGTCCGGGTAGGACACGAACAGGTGCTCGGTCACCACCAGGCCGAGGATCGAGTCGCCCAGGAACTCCAGGCGCTCGTTGGTGGGCAGGCCACCGCGCTCGTACGCGAACGAACGATGGGTGAGCGCGCGATCGAACAGCTCACCGTCGACGACGAGGCCCAGCCGGACCAGGACCTCGCGCACCGGTCCGGGACCGGCGGGAAGGCCGACCGACACAGGCACCGACGCCCGGGACTGACCCGAGGCGTCGGAGCTGTCGATGTCGGTCAAGCCCACTCTGTCAGGACTCCAGCACCTGACGGCGGCTGGCACGCGGACCGTACTGGCCACAGGACGGGCAGGCGGTGTGCGGCAAGTGCTTCTCGCGGCAAGCAGGGTTGGTGCAGGTGACCAACGTGGGCACCGAAGCCTTCCACTGGGAACGGCGATGCCGCGTGTTGCTGCGTGACAAGCGCCTCTTCGGGACGGCCACGATCTTCTCCTCGTTCGTTCGTACAGTGCGTTCAGGTGGCTGCTCGACCAGGCGCACAACGGCCTCAGGGCGCGCAGCAGCGTTCGAGCAACCTGCACAGTCTAGGACGTTTCGCCGTCGGATTCGAACTGGGCGAGCTTCGACCACCGCGGATCGACCGCGTCGTCGTGGTCGTGGTGGTCGACGGTGTTGAGATCGAGACCGCAGTCCGGGCACAGTCCGCGGCAGTCGGGGCGGCACACCGGCTGGAACGGCAGCTCCAGCACGATGGCGTCCCGCAGCACCGGCTCGAGGTCGATCAGCTCACCGTCCAGGTGCGACGCCTCCTCGTCGGTGGCCTCGCTGCCCGGGTAGGTGAACAGCTCCTGGACGTCCACCTCGACCTCGTCGAAGATCCCGGTCAGGCAGCGGACGCACTCCCCCTCCAGCTGGGCGACGGCGGTGCCGGTGACCAGGACGCCCTCGACGACCGCCTCCAGCCGCAGATCGAGCTCCAGCGGGGAGCCCTCGGGCACCCGGATGACCGCGATGCCCAGCTCGTTCGGCGCCGGCACGGTGTTCTGGACCGTACGCATCTCGCCGGCGCGCCGCCGGAGGTCGTGGGTGTCCAGAACCAGACCGGAGCGGCGGTCCAGTCGTCGGTGCGGTGACGTCACGGGACCGAGATCCCCAGGTCGGCCGTGGTCCCCGCACCGGCGCCCGAGGGCTCGTCGGCGACGACGTCGTCCTCGTGCCGGTCGAGCCTGCTGCGTTCGGCCAGCCGGGCACGAGCGGTGCGGACCTGGCTGGTGGTGCGGGCCAGCACCGACTCGAAGCTGGCCATCCGCGCGTCGACGAACGCGTCGGCCTCGCGGCGCAGGGCAGCCGCATCGGCCTCGGCCTCGGCCACGATCCGGTCGGCCTCCTGCTGGGCGACCTTGATCACCTCGGTCTCGGTGGCCAGCTCGGCGGCGCGTTCCCGCGCCTCCTGGGCGATCCGCTCGGCCTGGGCCTCACCGGCCGCCTGGGCGTCGCGGGAGTTCTCGATCACGTCCTGCGCCTCGGCGATCTCGTCGGGCAGGTTGTCGATGACGTCGTCGATGGCGGCGAGCACGTCCTGGCGGTTCACCACGCACGAGGCCGACATCGGCATCGAGCGGGCGTGTGCGACGAGCTCGCGGAGCCGGGCGAGCTTCGCCTCGGCGGTCTTCTGGTCGGCCATGTGTCCTTCTTCTGGGGCTGAACGACGTAGAGCGTAGTACGGGCAGCCTGAGCCCGGTCCCGACCGACTCCGCAGGTGAGGTATTACCCGCGGAGTGCCGAGCCTGACCCGTTGCCGTCTTCGCTGGTGCTGCAACACCCGCGGGGTTGCGGATGGCGACCTCAGGGTCTCGCCGTAGCTGACTTGCCGGGGTATCCGGCGGGCTCCGGACGCCTACGGTCTCGCCGTTTCCGACTCGGCGGCGGCCAATGCGCTTGACGTGCACACAGGTTTTTCCCGTAGCTGACTTGCCGGGGTATCCGGCGGGCCCCGGACGCCTACGGTCTCGCCGTTTCCGACTCGGCGGCGGCCACCGGTCTCCCGTACCGACGCCGGCCCGCATCGCGGCCTGGCTCAGGACGAGTCGACTGATCAGGTGTCCGCTCTGATCAGTGGTCAGCGCGTTCGGCCAGCCGGGCCGCGATCCGGTCGAGCACGGCGGGGGTGACGAACGGGCTGACGTCGCCTCCGAGCGAGGCGACCTCGCGCACCAGGCTGGACGACACGTACGCCAGCTGCGGGGCGGTGGGCAGGAACGCGGTGTCCACGCCGGTCAGCTTCCGGTTCATCTGCGCCATGGCCAGCTCGTAGTCGTAGTCGGCGCCCGAGCGCAGGCCCTTGACGATGACGTCGACGTCGTTCGCGGCGCAGAAGTCGACCAGCAGGCCGGAGAACAGGGTGACCGAGACCGTTGGCCACCGCTCGCACGACTCCTGCAGCATGGCCACCCGCTCGTCCGGGCTGAACAGGGCGTTCTTGCTGATGTTGGACCCCACGGCGACCACCACACCGTCGTACAGCTCCGCGGCCCGTCCGATCACGTCGAGGTGACCGATGGTGACGGGGTCGAAGGATCCGGGGCAGACGGCTCGGCTCACGGGAGACGAACCTATCCCGCGGCGAAGTAGAGCACGGTCTCGCCGTACTTCTTGTCCCAGCTGTCCCCGAGCACGTCCGGCCAGCGCGGCGCCGGGTCACGTCCGGACCGCTCGAGGACCATCAGGCCCTCGGCGGTCAGCCAGCCGTTGGTGACCAGGTCGCGCAGGATCGCCTCCACCCGGGAGTTGGCCAGCTCGTACGGCGGGTCCAGGAAGACGATGTCGAACGGGTACGCCGGCTGCCGCCGCACCACGTCCTCGACGGCGTCCCGCCGCACGTCCACGTCGAGCCCGACCGTGGCCACGTTCTGCTCCATGGTCCGCAGCGCCCGGCGGCTGGACTCGACCAGCAGCACCGGGACCGGCTCCCCGACTGGCCGCCTCCAGCCCCACCGCCCCGGAGCCGGCGAACAGGTCGCAGAAGGCCCAGCCCTTGAGGGCGACGTCGGCGGCACCGGACGAGCCGCCCGTCCACGACGCCAGCGCCGAGAAGAGCGCCTCACGCACCTTGCTGGAGGTCGGCCGGGTCTGGTCCCCGGGGGGCATCGCGAGCCGGCGTCCGCCGCGCGATCCCGAGACGATCCGTGTCATGAGCGGAGCCTCCATGACTCGCCCCCTCATGTGCGCTCCAGCCAGTCGCCGGCGGCCCGGAGCTCGACCGAGTCGACGATGTCGGCCAGGCCGGGGTCGGTCAGCTCCGGATCCCGTTCCAGGCAGGCCGTGGCCAGGTCCCGGGCGTACACGATCAGGTCCTCGTCGTCGAGCACCCGGAGGTGCCGGAGACCGGAGCGGACACCGGACTGCTCGGCCCCGAGCACGTCCCCCTCCCGGCGCTGCGCCAGGTCGACCTTGGCCAGCACGAAACCGTCCCGGGTCTCCGCCACGGCGTCGAGCCGGTCGAGCGCGGGCAGACCGGGCGGGGTGGCGGTGAGCAACAGGCAGACGCCGGGATGGGCGCCTCGACCGATCCGACCACGGAGCTGGTGCAGCTGGGAGATCCCGAAGCGGTCGGCGTCGCAGATCACCATCACCGACGCGTTGGGCACGTCGACCCCGACCTCGATCACGGTGGTGGCCACCAGCACGTCGAGCTCGCCGGCCACGAAGCGCCCCATCACCTCCTCCTTCTCCTCCGCCGGCAGCCGACCGTGCAGCATCGCCACCCGCAGGTCGTGCATCGGGCCCTCGGCGAGCTGGGCGTACACGTCCTCGACCGCGGCACCGCCGTCGTCGTCCGCGGTGCCGTCGCTGATCCGCGGGCAGACCACGAACGCCTGCCGACCCTCGGCGACCTCCTCGACGACCCGCTGCCAGGTCCGCTTGAGCCAGCTGGGATGCAGCTGGTAGTTGACGACGACGGTGGACACGTCGGCGCGGCCGGCGGGGATCTCGGTCAACGTGGACGTCTCCAGATCGCCGAAGACGGTCATGGCGACGGTGCGCGGGATGGGCGTCGCGGTCATCACCAGGGTGTGCGGGCGCTGCTGGGCCTTGGCCGCGAGCGCCGCTCGTTGCTCGACCCCGAACCGGTGCTGCTCGTCGACCACCACCAGCCCGAGGTCGGCGAACTGCGTGCCGGAGGTCAGCAGCGCGTGGGTGCCGATCACGATCCCGGCCTCGCCCGAAGCCGCCGCCAGGGCGGCCTCGCGCCGACGACCGGCCGGCATCGATCCGGTGATCAGCGTGACGCCGGTGCCGCGTCGCGCCGGAGGACAGCAGGTCCCCGCCGACCAGGTCACCCAGCATCGCGGTGATCGTGCGGTGATGCTGGGCGGCGAGCACCTCGGTGGGCGCCAGCAGCGCGGCCTGACCGCCGTTGTCGACCACCGTCAGCATGGCCCGCAACGCCACCACCGTCTTGCCGGAGCCCACCTCCCCCTGCAGCAGCCGCTGCATCGGGTGCGGTCGGGCGAGGTCGGCGAACAGCTCGTCGCTGATCTGCTGCTGACCCTCCGTCAGCGCGAACGGCAGCCTCGCGTCGAACGCGTCCAGCAGGCCCCCGGCGACGCGGGGCCGCGGAACGGCTCCGTCCGCCGCCGCCAGGGCGCGACGTCGAGCCATGGCGAGCTGCAGCCCGAACGCCTCGTCGAACTGCACCCGGGCCACCCCGGCGGTGACCTCGTCCTCGGTGTCGGGGCGATGCACCGCTCGGTACGCCGTCGGCTGGCTCATCAGATCGGCCTCGCGCCGCACCCACTCCGGCAGCGGATCCTCCATCCCGTCCAGGCTGTCCAGCGCCAGCGAGACGCAGCTGGCGATCGTCCAGGTCCGCAGCTTGGCGGTTGCCGGGTAGAGCCCGATCCGGCCGGACGCACCGGCCACCTTGCCCAGGTCGAGGTTGCGCTGGGCACCGCCGATGACGTTGCCGTCCTCGTCGACGACGACGAAGTCGGGGTGGGTGAGCTGGGGTTCCCCGCGGAACGCCCCCACCTTGCCGGCGAAGATCCCGCGGGCTCCGGGCCGGAGCTGGGCCTGCCAGTAGTCGACCAGGTGCTTGGCCCCGAAGAAGGTCAGGTTGAGCTCGCCGCGCCCGTCGGTGATGACCGCCTGCAGGCGGAACTTGCCGGCTCCGCGGGAGGACTGGCTCATGCCGTGCACCGAGGCGTGCCGCACCTGGGCGAGCACGGTGACGTCGTCACCCTCGGTCAGGTTGCGCAGATCGCTGAGCTCGGTGCCCGAGACGTACCGGCGGGGCAGGTGCAGCATCAGGTCGCCGACCGTGCGCAGCTTCAGCGACTCGAACGCCTTGGCCGTCTTGCCGCCCAGCACCCCGCTCAGGGGGACGCGCGAGACGGGTGAAGCCGGTGGTGCGCCAGAACTGTGCCGGCGGACGCTCGGCCGCCGCCGAGGCGTCGGCCGCCGGCTTCTTCTTGGCGGTCTTCTTCGCGGCCGGCGCGGGCAGCTCCGGGACGAGCCGCAGGTGCCGGTTCATTCCAGTCCCACCAGCAGGGGATAGCGCGCCTGTCCCCCGTCGATCAGCTCGACGTCGATCGACGGCGACCAGGCGCGGATCCGCGCGCGCAGCTGGCCGATCAGCCGATCATCCGCGGACCGGCCCCGGACCAGGGTGAGCAGCTCACCACCGCCCGAGGTGAGCAGCCGCTCGATCACCCGCCAGGCGACCTCGGTGAGAGTCGTCACCGATCTCCACGAAGTCGCCGTCGACCAGCCCGAGCACGTCGCCCACCTCGCAGCGACCGGCCATCGTCATCGCCGGGCTCTCGGCGATCGTGACCGCGCCGTGGCGGGCGTGTCCGGCGGTGCTGCTCATCGCCACCACCGCCGAGTCGAAGTCCGCGCCCGGTTCGTGCACGGCCAGCGCGGCCAGCCCCTGGACCTGGGCCACGGTGGGGATGACGGCCACCCGCCGTCCCTGGGCTCGGAGCTCGTTGGCGAGGTGGGTCGCGATCTCCAGGCACTCCATGTCGTTGGGCAGCACGATGACCTCACCGCAGGACTGCTGCAGCGCGGACGTCAGCTCCTCGGCGCTGACGTGCGAGCCGCTCGGCAGCACGGCCGTGCCTCCCAGGGCCGTGACGGCGTCGGCCAGACCCGGGGCCGGCCACCACCGCCACCAGGGCGCGCTCGGCCACCGCCGCCGCGGTGCTCGGAGGCAGGGCCGTGATCCGTGATCTGGCTGATCCGGCCGCAGGCCAACCCGGCCTCCACCGCCGCGCCGGCATCCGCCAGGTGCACGTGCACCTGGGCCACGGTCCGATCCCCCACGATCACGACACTGTCACCCAGCACCGACAGTCGCTCGCGGAGCGCGTCCAGGTCGTCGGCCCCGGTCCCGCGCAGGGCGTACATCACCTCGTACGCCAGGGGGCTCCGCCGACCGCACCGGGGCGTCCGGTCACCGCGGGCCTGATCCGGCAGCGGCTCGGCGGGTCGCCCCACCCAGGACCTCGACGAGCACGTCGAGCAGCAGCACGTACGCCTGCCCGCCCGCGTCCACCACGCCCGCCGCGGCCAGGCTCGCGAGCTCGTCGGTCGTCCGGCGCAGCGACTCGGCCGCCGCGGCCCGCGCCACCTCGGCCACCGCCAGCACGCGGGAGATGCCGACCGCCGGATCACGGGCCAGCCGGTCGGCGACGCCGTCGGTCACGGCCTGCTCGGCCGCTGCGGCGGCGGCCGCGGCCACCGTGAGGATCGTGCCCTCGACCGGGCGGGCGACGGCACGGCGGCCCGCCGCGGCGACGGTCTTGAGCACCTGGGCCAGCCCACGCTCGGGCTCGGTCGGCACGATCAGTCCCGACCGTTCCAGGGCCCGACTCAGGCTGATGATCATCTCGGCGACGATGGCGCCCGAGTTGCCGTGGGCGGACAGCACGGCCGCCCGCACCACCAGGTCGGCGGGACTCGGCTCGCTCGTCGCCGGCAGGCGCTCCCTGGCTCGCCCCGCCGCAGGCGCTCCCTGGCCGGTGACGAGCTCGGTGGTCCAGTCGTCGTCGACGGCCTCGCCGCTGAGGTGGGCGATGATGCCGGTCAGGGTCTGCTGCAGGTTGGTGCCGGTGTCGGAGTCGGCGACCGGGAACACGTTGATCGCGTTCAGACCGGCGGCCGAGGCCGTGATCACCTCGGCGCTGCGCTCCAGCCAGGTCAGGCAGAGTCGCCAGATCTCGGGCGGAGCGAGGCTGCCCACTCCGCCCCCGGAGGTGACTGCCGACGACACCCGCCCACCCTACCGAGCGGTCGACCCCGAACCGGGATCCGGGTGTCCCGTCAGGTCGCGGGCTCGGGCGGGGCCGCGGCCGGGTCCGGCGTCTCGTCGGGATCGTCCGCGGGCAGCGGATCCGGGAGGAGCGACCAGAGGAAGGCCATCCGTACGCGGTCGGGCGCCGGCTCGTTCCGCCAGCCGGCTTCGTGCTCGTCCAGGATCGCGTTCTCCAGCCACAGGGACAGCCGCTCGGCCTGGTCCGAGGTCAGCCACAGCTCGCCGGAGGCGAGCGCCCATCGACCCGATCCGCTCCCGGGCTCGGGCGCCTCCGGTGCTCGTGCAGCCGTCGGCGGAGGCCACCGAGGAGCTGATCGGCCATCAGGTCCTCCGCGGCCGGGCCGAGGTGGGAGGTGTCGATCCGCAGACTCGTGCCGCTCGCCCGCCAGGGCCGGTTGCGCGCATCGCCGTCGTCGGCCGACCGCTCGACCACGCCCCACTTCTCCAGCGCCCGCAGGTGGTAGCTCATCGCGCTCGGACTGAGTCCGGTCAGCCGCGGCCAGCTCCGTCGCCGTTCGCGGGCGTTGCTCGCCGTACAGCACCTCGATCACGCGCTGGCGGGCGTCGTGGGCCAACGCCCGGATGGCGCGCGCGTCGGTGATGGTGACTTCGCGTTGCGGACCGAGGAGTCGTTCGGTGCGTTCCTCCGTCTGCCGGCGGGCCGCGGAGCCCTCGCGCTCGTGGTCGGTCACCGGCTCAGCGTAGCGAGCGCGCATCCGATGTGAAGCACACGTTTGACAACTTCAGTATCTGAAGCTTACGCTTCAGATATTCGAAGCAGATGTTTCAGATGGAGGTGTCAGGTGTCCCGTTCGACGTCGCACCCGGTCTGTCCGCGGGCCCCGAGCCGGCACTCGCCCCCCGTGCGCTCGCACTCCGCGGTATCATCGGTGGGCCGAGCGGTTCCGGCTGCTGGTCGAGGCGCGACGGCTGCGACCTCGTCCTGGCTCCGGTCGCGGCCGGCAGGGTCCGCCGCCGAATTCGCTTTGCCTCGCCGGCGTCGGGTACGCTTGCCAGGTTGCCCTGACGGGCTTCGACCTTCGTTTTCCTCATCATGAGCTCGAGTAAGTGGGAGTGAACTCCAGTGGCTGCCGTATGTGACGTCTGCGCCAAGGGCCCCGGCTTCGGCCACAACGTGCCCTGGTCCAAGAAGAAGACCAACCGCCGCTGGAACCCGAACATCCAGCGCGTCCGCGCTGTGGTGTCCGGCACCCCCAAGCGGCTCAACGTGTGCACCTCCTGCCTCAAGGCCGGCAAGGTCACCCGCTGACCACCTGACGCTCCGCGTCGCCAGGACCTGTCCCTCCGGGGCCAGGTCCTTTTGGTGTTCTCCTCGCGTCCTCCGGCGCCGTCAGTCCTCGCCGACCAAGGACGGGACGCAGCACGTCGAGCACCCCGGCATCCTCGATCGTGGACGGGACGGCCGGGTTCTTGCCGTCGGCGATCTCGCGCATCACCTTCCGCAGGATCTTGCCGGACCGGGTCTTCGGCAGCGCCGGCACCACGTCGACCCGGCGCAGGGCCGCCACGGCCCCGATCTCGGCGCGGACCAGAGCCACCAGCTCGGCCGACAGGTCCTCCGGGGCGATGTCGGTGCCCGCCTTCACCACCACCAGCCCGCGCGGCACCTGACCCTTGAGCGCGTCGGCCACACCGATCACCGCGCACTCCGCCACCGCCGGGTGGCCGGCGATCACCGCCTCCATCGAGCCGGTGGAGAGCCGGTGCCCGGCCACGTTGATCACGTCGTCGGTGCGGCCGAGCACGAACAGGTAGCCGTCGGCGTCGATCAGCCCGCCGTCACCGGTCAGGTAGTACCCCGGGTAGGCCGACAGGTAGCCGTCGACGAAGCGCTGGTCGTCGCCCCACACCGTGCGTCAGCGTGCCCGGCGGCAGCGGCAGGGCGATGACGATCGCCCCCTCGACGCCGGCCGGCCACCCGCTCGCCGTGCTGCATCCAGGATCCGGACGTCGTAGCCCGGCACCGGCACGGTCGCCGAACCCGGCTTGATCGGCATCGGCTCCAGTCCCCGGAGGTTGGCCGCGATCGGCCAGCCGGTCTCGGTCTGCCACCAGTGGTCGACCACCGGGACTCCCAGCAGCTCGGTGGGCCCAGGCGTACGTGTCGGGATCCAGCCGCTCACCGGCCAGGAACAGCGCCCGCAGGGACGACAGGTCCCGATCGGCGGTCAGGCGAGCCCTCGGGATCGACCTTGCGGATGGCCCGGAGGGCGGTCGGCGCGGTGAACATGGCGGTGACCCGGTGCTCGGCGACCACGGCGGCGAAGGCTCCGGCGTCCGGCGTGCCCACCGGCTTGCCCTCGTACAGGACCGTCGTCGCCCCGACCAGCAGCGGTCCGTAGACGATGTAGGAGTGGCCGACGACCCAGCCGACGTCGCTGGCGGTGAACATCACGTCGCCCGGGCCGACGTCGTAGACCGTCCGCATCGAGTAGGCCAGCGCGACGGCGTGCCCGCCCTGATCGCGGACGATGCCCTTCGGCTTCCCGGTGGTGCCGGAGGTGTAGAGGATGTAGAGCGGATCGGTCGCCGCCACCTCGACGCAGGACGCCGGTTCGAACAGGCCGGGTTTCATGATCATCGACCAGTCCAGGTCGCGGCCCTCCACCAGCTCCGCGGCCAGCTGCGGCCGCTGCAGGATCACGCAGTAGTCGGGCTCGGTGCAGCGACCGGTCGAGGGCGGCGTCCAGCATCGGCTTGTACGCGATCACCTTGCCGGCCTCCAGGCCGCAGGACGCGGAGACGATCACCTTCGGTCGGGCGTCGTCGATGCGGGCGCTGAGCTCGGCCGGGGCGAAGCCACCGAACACCACCGAGTGCACGGCTCCGATCCGGGCGCAGGCCAGCATGGCGATCGCCGCCTCGGCCACCATCGGCAGGTAGATCACCACCCGGTCGCCGGGCCCCACGCCCAGCTCGCGGAGGGCTCCGCCGAACCGCGCCACCTCGTCCAGCAGCCGGGCGTAGCTGTAGGTCCGCCGCTCACCGGTGATGGCGGAGTGGAAGATCAGGGCCGGCTCGTCGGCCCGCCCGGCGATCACGTGCCGGTCGAGCGCGTTGTAGCAGGTGTTCAGCGTGGCGTCGGGAAACCAGCGGTACAGCGGCGCCGCGGCCGCGTCGAGGATCCGCTTCGGCTTGCGGATCCAGGTGACGGCCCGCGCCTGCTCGCGCCAGAACTCCTCGGGATCGCCGAGACTGCGCCAGTACTCCTGTCGATAGCTCACCGATCCCCCTTCGTCAGCTCGAGATGACGCCCGTCAGGTCTGGATGACCACCGGGATGATCATCGGACGGCGACGGTGCTTGTCGTTCACCCAGCGACCGATCCGCCGCCGGATCACCTGCTGCAACCGGTGGGCGTCGTTGACCCCCTCGGCCATCGCCTGCTCCAGCGCCTCGATCAGCTGCGGCCGTACGGCGTCGAAGACCGAGTCGTCCTCGCCGAACCCGCGGGCGTGGATGTCGGGGCCGCTGACGATCTTGGACGAGTGCGTGTTGATCACGGTGATGACCGAGATGAAGCCTTCTTCGCCGAGGATGCGGCGGTCCGTGAGCAGCGTCTCGGTCACGTCCCCGACGCTGGCGCCGTCGACGAACACGTAGCTGCAGTCGACCTTGCCGACGATCTTGGCCGTCCCCTGCTGGAGGTCGATCACCGAGCCGTCCTCGGCGATGATCGCCCGTTTCCTCGGCACCCCGGTGGCCACGGCGAGATCGGCGTTGGCCACCAGGTGGCGGGCCTCCCCGTGCACCGGCATCACGTTCCGGGGCTTGACGATGTTGTACGCGTACAGCAGCTCGCCCGCGCTGGCGTGCCCGGAGACGTGCACCATGGCGTTGCCCTTGTGCACCACGTTGGCGCCGAGCTTGGTCAGGCCGTTGATCACCCGGTAGATCGAGCTCTCGTTGCCGGGGATCATCGAGGACGCGAGCACCACGGTGTCACCCGCGGCGAGCTGGATCACCTGGTGCTCGCGGTTGGCCATCCGGGAGAGGGCCGACAACGGCTCGCCCTGGGAGCCGGTCGAGATGATGACCACCTCGTGCGGCCGGTAGTTGCCGATGTCCCGCAGCTCGATCAGCGTGTCCGCCGGGACGTGCAGGTAGCCCAGGTCGCGCGCCACTCCCATGTTGCGCACCATCGACCGGCCGACGTAGACGACCTTGCGACCGTGGGCGACGGCGGCGTCCAGGACCTGCTGGACCCGGTGCACGTGGGAGGCGAAGCAGGCCACGATCAGCCGCTGCTTGCTGGTGGCGAAGACCCGGTCGAGGGCCGGGGTGATGTCCCGCTCCGGCGTGGTGAAGCCCGGCACCTCGGCGTTGGTCGAGTCGACCATGAACAGGTCGACACCTTCCTCGCCGAGCCGGGCGAACCCGCGCAGGTCGGTGATCCGGCCGTCCAGCGGCAGCTGGTCCATCTTGAAGTCACCGGTGTGCAGCACCAGACCGGCCTTGGTCCGCACCGCCACCGCGAAGGCGTCGGGGATGGAGTGGTTGACCGCCAGGAACTCGAGGTCGAAGTGACCGAAGGTGACCCGCTCGGAGTCCTCCACCCGGCGGGTGACGGTGCCCCGGATCCGGTGCTCGCGGATCTTCTCCTGCAGCAGCGCCAGGGTGAGCTTGGAACCGACCAGGGGGATGTCGGGCCGCTGCCTCAGCAGGTACGGGACAGCGCCGATGTGGTCCTCGTGGCCGTGCGTCAGCACCACCGCCTGGATGTCGTCCAGCCGGTCGGCGATGACGTCGAAGCTCGGCAGGATCAGGTCCACACCGGGGTGGTCGTCCTCGGGGAAGAGCACCCCGCAGTCGATGACCAGCAGCTGGCCGTCGTACTCCAGCACCGCCATGTTGCGACCGATGTCGCCGAGACCGCCGAGCGGGATGACGCGAAGCGCTCCGCCGGCGAGAGGTGGAGGGGTTCGTAGGTTTCCGGCAGCCGACACGGCCGTCAGGCTACCGTCTGCCGCCGCCGGCCAGCACCGCGCACCGCGACGGTGGGCCCGAGGGGAGAGCGCCGGACATGAAAGGAAGTCCGTGGTTACCTGCTCGGGGGTTCAGGTAACCACGGACTTCTGTATTAATCATGCTGGGTGGACGGGCAGACCGCCTAGTCCTGGCGATGTGACCTGGATCACAGTTCCTGGGAGATACGATCGCGTCCCATGGCCACGGATCATCCCGGCGCGAATGTCGACCCCCACGCGGACTCGGTGCGGCTGGCGCTGCCCGCGGAGTCATGGGGCATCGCGGCCGTCCAACGGCGCTGCTGGGGCGAGACGGCGGACGAGGCGGCCCGCACGCTGCTGGCGGGCATCGACCTCGACACGATGGCCGCGACCTGGCACCGCGCCATCAGCCGGCCCCCCGAGGCCAGCTGGCGGGTGCTGGTGGCGGTCGCCCAGGGCCACGTGGTGGGTCTGGCGACCACCCTGCCGAGTCAGGATCCCGATGCCGACCCCGGCGCGGACGGCGCCATCGACGAGCTGGTCGTCGATCCGACCGCCCGGCGCCGCGGTCACGGTTCGCGGCTGCTGAACGCCTGCGTGGACACCCTGCGGGCCGACGGTTTCACGCGCGTACGCCACTGGCTGCGGGCGGACGACGACCTCCGCCGGGGTTTCCTGACCGACGCCGGGTGGGCCGCCGACGGGGCGCACCGCGAGATCGGCTCCGAGGACGACACGATCCGGGTGAAGCAGATCCGGCTGCACACCGCCATCGACTGAGCCGTCTCCGGCGTCGGCCGAGTCCTGGGCCGGGCCGCGGGACGGCCCGTGGACGCTCGGCGGCCGGCGCGGGGATCAGCGCCCTCGGAGGGGGATGTCCTGGCCGCTCCCGGACAGCAGCAGGCCGTCCGGCTGCACCGTGAGACCCGTGACCGAGATGTCGTACGGCAGATCCTGGATAGGGACCGGCTGCAGCACGATGCGAGACACCGCGTCGACGACCGCCTGGGGCACGTCGACCGAGGCGACGGTGACCTGAGGGTCCGCGACGGTGATCGTCTGGGCGTCGACGTCGAGCTGCGGCCGACCCGTGATGAACCCGTCGATGGAGAGCCGGCCGATCGGCACCGAGAAGTCGATCCGTATCCGGTCGTCGGGCTCGTAGCTCAGCTGGTGCCCGGCCAAGGCGCTGACCCCGGCCCAGTCCACCAGTGCGCTGGCCTCGCCCCGGTCCGCGACGATGTTCTGGTAGCGATCGGTGGCGGTGATCCCGGTCAGGGTCACGTCGAGGTGGGCGATCGCCACCGCGCGCGGACCCTCCTGAACGGTCGCGTCGTCGGCGGTCACCTGCACCGACGAGAACGAGCCGCCGAGCACCTGGGTGACGAACGGGAAGCCGCCGATGCCGACCTCGGGCTTGGTCGGGGTCGACAGCTCCGACTGGAGCTGGGTGGCCAGCGTGTTCTGGGCGACGGCGTTGGCCACCCGGTCGCCGGCGATCAGCACCGCCAGCACGGCCAGCACGCTGATCACGGCGATCATCACGGTTCGCGACCGTGGCCTGTGCGGTGGGGGGACCGGCGGCGCGTACGTGGCGGCCGGCTGCACGGTGGTGCCGCCGGGGTGCGGCATCGCGACGGTCCGCTCCGGGGCCCACGGGCCGTGACTGGGGAGCACCTGGGTGGCGTCGGCGCCGGGTGGGGCGAAATCGGGTCGCTGAGGCGGCGGACCGCCGGGCTCGGAGTCGGACGGCGTCCGCCCGGGCGTCCCGCTCACCCGATGCCCAGCAGATCGTCGATGCCGACCGTCAGCCCGGGCCGTCCGACCACCGCCCGCACCGCGGCCAGCACCCCCGGCATGAACGACACCCGGTCGAACGAGTCGTGCCGGACGGTCAGGGTCTCACCGGGATCGCCGAACAGGACCTCCTGGTGGGCGACCAGCCCGCGCAGCCGCACCCCGTGCACCCGGACGCCCTCGATGTCGGCGCCGCGCGCCCCGGGCACCTCCTGGCTGGTGGCGTCGGGCATCGGCGGCCGGCCGGCGGCCTCCCGGGCGACCGCGATCCGGTGGGCGGTGGCGCTCGCGGTCCCGGACGGGGCATCGGCCTTGTCCGGGTGGTGCAGCTCGATGATCTCCACGCTCTCGTAGAAGCGGGCCGCCTGCTCGGCGAAGTGCATCATCAGGACCGCGCCCACCGAGAAGTTCGCGGCGACCACGACGCCCACCCCGGGCGCCTCGCCCAGGGCCCAGCGCAGCTGGGCCAGCCGGTCCTCGGTGAAGCCGGTGGTGCCCACCACCGCGTGCACGCCGTGCTCGATGCACCACGACAGGTTGTCCATCACCGCGTCCGGGTGGGTGAAGTCGACCATCACCTGCGCCGCCTCGGCCGGCGCGCGGTCGTCGCCGACGTCCAGCCGGGCCACCAGCTCCAGGTCGGCCGCTCCCTCGACGGCTCGGCACACCTCGGCGCCCATCCGACCGGCGGCCCCGAACACGCCCACGGAGATCTTCGTTTCGGTCATGAGCAAAGCCTCTCGGGAGTGCAGGAGCGATCCTGGAGGACACGTTCTTCGTCCTCCCGGATCGCGACGAACGAGCGAGACACCGCGGAGCCCAGGACCGCTGAGCGCGGAGCGCGACCATCCGACACGGCCATCTGCACTCCTCACCTCGCTCCGACGACGGGGCAGACCGTCGACACACCCAACCTACCGGCGGCGCAGCAGCCGTCGGCGGCGTGCGCGGGTCGTGATCACCAGCGGGCGAGGACCGTCTCGAGCGGTCGCCGTGGCACCTTCGGGCCGACCACACCGAGCACCGGGCCGGCCAGGAACAGCTGCTGCGCCATCTCCTGCACCTGCTCGGCGGTGACCGCGTCGTAGCGGTCCAGATGCTCCTCGAGGCTCCGCTCCTCGCCGCTCACCGTGCTCGCCCCGAGCCGGCTCATCCGCGAGTTGGGGCCCTCGTAGCCGAGGATCGTCTGACCGCGCAGCTGGGTCTTGGCCCGCGCGAGCTCCCGTTCGTCGATCCCCGAGTCGGCGAGCTCCCCGGTCACCTGCCGCACGACGTGGAGGATGTCGGTCAGTCGCTCCGGGGCGCACTGCCAGTCGATCGAGAACAGGCCCGCGTCGCTGTAGACGCTCTCCCCCGCCTCGATCGAGTACGCCAACCCGCGGCGCTCCCGGACCTCGAGGAACAGCCGGGACGACATCCCGCCCCCCAGCACCAGGGAGAGCAGACCGAGGGCGTACCGGCGGTCGTCGAACATGCCCGGGCAGCCGGCCGCGAGGATCGCCGAGACCTGCGCGGAGTCGCGGACGGCGGTGACGACCTGCGCGCCGCCGCGGACGACGGTGGCGGCGGGAGGGCGGGGCACCCGTCGCAGGCCCCGACCATGATCACCGGCAAAGCCGTCGAACGAGGCGAGCTGGTCCACGAGCCGATCATGGTCGACCGCTCCGGCGGCCGCGACGACGATCTCCGTCGGACGGTAGTGGCGGCGCCAGTAGGCGTCGACCTGATTGCGCCGCAGGGCGGTGATGCTGTGGGCCGAACCGATCACCGGCCGGCCCAGACCATGATCACCGAAGAGCGCGGAGGTCACCAGGTCAGCGGCGGCCTCCCCCGGATCGTCGTGGTGCATGGCGATCTCGTCCATGATCACCGCGCGTTCCGCGTCGATGTCGCGGCCCAGCAGCAGCGAGTCGGTGATCATGTCGGCCAGCACGTCGACGCCCAGCTCGGCGTCGTCGGCCATCACCCGGGCGTGGAAGCAGGTGTGCTCCTTGGCGGTGTAGGCGTTCAGCTCACCACCGACCGACTCGACCGCCAGGGAGATCTCCTCGGCGGTGCGTCGCGGCGTGCCCTTGAAGAGCACGTGCTCGAGGAAGTGCGAGGCGCCGTGCAGCCGGCTGCTCTCCTGTCGGGAACCGACACCGACGAAGAACCCGGCGCAGAAGGCCCGGCTGCCGGCCATCTCCTCGGTGACCACGCGGAGACCGCTGGGCAGGGTGCTCCGGCGGATCTCTCCGCTCCGGTACGCCCGCGGGCCCGCCGAGGCCCCCGAGGGACGACGAAGCCGGCCGCTCGGTGAGCGGCCGGCCTCGTCAGCTGTCTCAGACAGCAGCGGTCTCCTCGACCACGGGGATCAGCGACAGCTTGCCGCGGTCGTCGACCTCGTTGATCTCCACCTGGATCTTCTGACCGACGCTGACCACGTCCTCCACGTTCTCCACCCGCGAGCCGCCGGCGAGCGGACGCAGCTTGGAGATGTGCAGCAGGCCGTCCTTGCCGGGCAGCAGCGAGACGAACGCGCCGAACGCGGTGATCTTGACGACGGTACCGAGGTAGCGCTCGCCCTTCTCCGGCATCGTCGGGTTGGCGATCGCGTTGACCATGGCCCGAGCGGCCTCGGCCTTCTCGCCGGAGTCGGCCCCGATGTAGATGGTGCCGTCGTCCTCGATGCTCAGGTCAGCACCGGTGTCGTCCTGGATCTGGTTGATCACCTTGCCCTTGGGGCCGATGACCTCGCCGATCTTGTCGACCGGGATCTTCACCGTGATGATCCGCGGCGCGTAGAGGCTCATCTCGTCCGGGGTGTCGATGGCCTCGGCCATCACCTCGAGCAGGGTGATCCGCGCATCCTTGGCCTGGGTCAGGGCCTGGGCCAGCACCGAGGCCGGGATCCCGGCGAGCTTGGTGTCCAGCTGCAGGGCGGTGATGAAGTCCTTCGTGCCGGCGACCTTGAAGTCCATGTCGCCGAAGGCGTCCTCGGCCCCCAGGATGTCGGTCAGCGCGACGTAGGACGTCTCGCCGTCGACGGTGTCGGACACCAGCCCCATGGCGATGCCGGCGACCGGGGCGCGCAGCGGCACACCGGCGTTCAGCAGGGCCAGGGTCGAGGCGCAGACCGAGCCCATCGAGGTGGAGCCGTTGGAGCCGAGGGCCTCGGACACCTGCCGGATCGCGTACGGGAACTCCTCGCGCGTCGGCAGCACCGGCACCAGGGCCCGCTCGGCGAGCGCACCGTGACCGATCTCGCGCCGCTTCGGCGAACCGACCCGACCGGTCTCACCGGTGGAGTAGGGCGGGAAGTTGTAGTTGTGCATGTAGCGCTTGGTCTTCTCCGGCGCCAGCGTGTCGAGCTTCTGCTCCAGGCCCAGCATGTTCAGCGTGGTGATGCCCAGGATCTGGGTCTCGCCCCGCTGGAACAGCGCGGAGCCGTGCACCCGCGGGACCACGGCGACCTCGGCGGACAGGGTCCGGATGTCGGCCAGTCCGCGGCCGTCGATGCGCACCTTCTCGGTGAGGATCTTCTGCCGGACGAGCTTCTTGGTCAGCGCCCGGTAGGCCCCGGTGATCTCCTTCTCGCGACCCTCGAACTCGGCGGCGAGGTCGGACTTGATCTTGTCCTTGAGGACCTCGGTGGACTCCTCGCGGGTCTGCTTGTCGGCGATCGACATGACCTGGGAGAGCTCGGCGGTGGCCACCTCGGCCACGCGGGCGTACACGTCGTCCTGGTAGTCCAGGAAGATCGGGAAGGTCGCCGTCTCCTTCTGCGGGAACTTCGCGACCAGCTCGGCCTGCGCGTCGCAGAGCGCCTTGAGGAACGGCTTGGCCGCCTCGAGACCGGCGGCCACGACCTCCTCGGTCGGCGCGGTGCGGCCCTCGCCGACCAGCGCCCAGGTCTCCTCGGTGGACTCGGCCTCGACCATCATGATCGCGACGTCGCCGTCGTCGAGGACGCGGCCGGCGACCACCATGTCGAAGGTCGCGTTGGCCAGCTGGTCGACATCGGGGAAGCCGACCCACTGGTCACCGATCAGGGCGACGCGGACGCCGCCGATCGGGCCGTTGAACGGCAGCCCGGCGAGCTGGGTGGACAGCGACGCGGCGTTGATCGCGACCACGTCGTAGGTCTTGTTCGGGTTCAGGGCCATCACGGTGACGACGACCTGGACCTCGTTGCGCAGACCCTTGACGAAGCACGGGCGCAGCGGCCGGTCGATCAGCCGGCAGGTGAGGATGGCGCCCTCGCTGGGGCGGCCCTCGCGACGGAAGAACGAGCCGGGGATGCGCCCGGCGGCGTACATCCGCTCCTCGACGTCGACGGTCAGGGGGAAGAAGTCGATGGCGTCACGCGGCTTGCTCTGGGCCGTGGTGGCCGAGAGCAGCATGGTGTCGTCGTCGAGGTAGACGATCGCCGAGCCGGCGGCCTGGCGGGCGAGGAGACCGGACTCGAAGCGGACGACGTGCTTGCCGTGCGCTCCGTTGTCGATGGTCGCCTCAGTGAACTGAAGGTCGGGTCCCTCCACAGGGATGCTCCTACTCTGGCGCCGGTCGTGGCGCCGCTGTGGGACTGCATCCACACACCCTGGGCTGACGTGCGTCATCGCCTGGTGGACTCGTCGTCGCGACGAGTGCCGGTACGAGGCGAGAGCCGGTCTTCGATCGAGGTCCGCGGGGCCGCCCGGCGAGGGAGCCGGGTCCCGAAGACCACTACCGGAGACCGAGCGTGCGCTCGTGAGCTCGTGTGGGATGCAATCACCGAATGGTTTGTGGCTATGAAGTTGTTCTTGAGTTGTGGGTGAAGCAGCGGAGCGGTCCCCCTGAGCCCCGAGGGACTGCGGAGAACCGCTCCGGCGAGGTCAGCGGCGCAGGCCGAGACGCTCGATCAGCGACCGGTACCGCTCGATGTCGGTCTTGGCCACGTAGTTGAGGAGGCGACGACGCTGACCGACGAGCAGCATGAGGCCGCGTCGGCTGTGGTGGTCGTGCTTGTGCTCCTTGAGGTGCTCGGTCAGGTGCGCGATCCGCTTGGTGAGGACGGCGACCTGGACCTCCGGAGACCCGGTGTCGCCTTCGCTGGTCGCGTACTCGGCGATGGTCTTCTTCTTCTCTGCAGCGTCGAAAGACACTCAGTTCTCCCTTCGGTTTCCCGTTGCGCGGCGCCCCCTGATGTCCTCTGACGAGGTGCACGTGGTGTGCGGTGGGAGCTCTTGGGTGTCCGCGGCCGTTCGAACGGCGTCTGTCAGGTTACCAGCGGCCCTGAACGAACACCCAATCCCGCGCCCGGCGACCACGGTGG
>CAVXBJ010000091.1:0-50787 GCA_963759915.1 uncultured Actinomycetota bacterium
CGGTGTCGTCCGCGTCGTCGTCCTCGGGGCCGCTTGTACGGATCGGGATCGCCCGCGTACACGGCCCCGGCCGCCTGCTCGGCCACCTTGGCGTCGCCGTCCTTGGCCGCGGCCAGCAGGTCCTCCAGCTGCCGCGCCGTCTCCGGCACGACATCGGGGACGAAGACCAGCGTCGGGGTGAACTTCAACCCCAGCTGCTTGCCCACCTGCGACCTGATCATCCCGGTCGCCGAGTGCAGCGCCGCCGCCGTGTTGGCCTGCTCCTCGGGCGTCCCGAACGCGGTGTAGAACACCTGCGCGTCCCGGCTGTCCCCGGTCAGCCGCACATCGGTCAAGGTCACGAAACCCAACCGCGGATCCTTGATCCGCCGCTTCAACATCTCCGCGGCGATCACCTTGATGTCCTCAGCGAGCTTCAACACCCGTGGCGAAACCATGTCCAGTCTCCTTCTCCAACAGGTCGTACGTGACCCGAATGTCAGTCTCTCTGCCCCAACAGGTCGTACGTGACCCCGCTTCTCTGACCCCGGCCCGGCACGGCGTCGATCTGAGCGGGCGGGCCGCCCTCGGTCGGGTTCGGGTGTGGTCGGGCGTTGCATCGCGGGCCCGGCCCACCGACTCTAGCGAAGGCAGGTGGTCCCGCGATGCTGGGCGGGACCCGACCGAGGGCGGCCCGCCCGGGACGCACGGGACCCCGAGCCCACCAGGGCCCGGGGTCCCGTACGACCATTCTCAGCTCCGTGCTTTTTCGCGCATCTCGTACGTCTCGACGATGTCGCCGGTCCGGATGTCGGAGTAGTTGTGCAGCGTGAGACCGCACTCGTACCCCTCGCGCACCTCGGTGGCGTCATCCTTCTCGCGACGCAGCGAGGCGATGCTGGTGTCGGCGATGACCACACCTTCGCGGAGCAACCGAGCCTTGGCGTTGCGCCGCATGATCCCGCTGGTCACCATGCAACCCGCGATGATGCCGGCCTTCGAGGAGCGGAAGATCTCGCGGATCTCCGCCTGACCCAGCTGGGCCTCCTCGTAGATCGGCTTCAGCATGCCCTTCAGGGCCGCCTCGATCTCGTCGATCGCGGAGTAGATCACCGAGTAGTAGCGGATGTCCACGTTCTCGCGGTCCGCCATCTCGGTGGCCTTGCCCTGCGGGCGGACGTTGAAGCCCACGATGACCGCGTCCGACGCCGCCGCGAGGCTGACGTTGGTCTCGGTGATCGCACCGACACCGCGGTCGATGACCCGCAGGCTGACCTCGTCGCCGACGTCGATCTTGGCCAGCGCGTCCTCCAGGGCCTCGACCGAACCGGCACCGTCGCCCTTGAGGATGAGGCGCAGCTCCTGCGTCTCGCCCTTCTCCAGCTGCTCGAACAGCTGGTCCAGCGTCTTGCGCCGGGTGCCGGCGGCCTGAGCGGCCATCCGGAGCCGGGCTCCACGCCGTTCGGCGATCTGGCGAGCCATCCGGTCGTCCTCGACGACGATGAAGCTGTCGCCGGCGCCGGGGACCGCGGTCAGACCGAGGACCTGGACCGGGAACGAGGGCGGTGCCTCGGTGACGTTGTTGCCGTGGTCGTCGAGCAGCGCCCGGACCCGGCCGTAGCCGGTGCCGGCGACGATCGAGTCACCCACGTGCAGCGTCCCGCGCTGGACGAGGACGGTGGCGACTGCACCACGACCCTTGTCCAGGTGGGCCTCGATGGCCACACCCTGTCCGTCCATCTCCGGGTTGGCCCGCAGATCGAGGGCGGCGTCGGCGGTCAGGATGACCGCCTCGAGCAGCTCCTCGAGGCCCTGACCGGTGACCGCCGAGACGTCGACGAACATGGTGTCGCCGCCGTACTCCTCCGGCACCAGGCCGTACTCGGTGAGCTGGCCGCGCACCTTGGTCGGGTCGGCGCCCTCGCGGTCGATCTTGTTGACCGCGACGACGACCGGGACCTCGGCCGCCAGCGCGTGGTTCAGCGCCTCGATGGTCTGCGGCATCACACCGTCATCGGCCGCCACCACCAGCACGGCGATGTCGGTCGACTTCGCACCACGGGCACGCATGGCGGTGAACGCCTCGTGGCCCGGGGTGTCGATGAAGGTGATCTGACGCTCTTCCTCGTCGACCACGGTGGCCACCTGGTAGGCGCCGATGGCCTGGGTGATGCCACCCGCCTCACCGGCGACCACGTTGGTCTTGCGGATCGCGTCGAGCAGCTTGGTCTTGCCGTGGTCGACGTGACCCATGACCGTGACCACCGGCGGACGGGGCGCGAGGTCCTCTTCGCCACCCTCGTTCTCACCGAACTCGATGTCGAAGCTCTCCAGCAGCTCGCGGTCCTCGTCCTCGGGCGAGACGACCTCGATCTTGTAGTTGAGCTCGCCGGCGAGCACCTGCAGCGTGTCCTCGGACACGGTCTGGGTGGCGGTCACCATCTCGCCCAGGTTGAACAGCACCTGGACCAGCGACGACACGTCGACGTTGATCTTCTCGGACAGGTCGGTGAGCGAGGCACCGCGGGCGAGCCGGACGGTCTGTCCGTCGCCCTGGCGGACGCGTACGCCGCCGATCTCCGGAGCCTGCATCTGGTCGAACTCTTGACGACGCTGACGCTTCGACTTGCGACCCCGACGCACCGGTCCCCCGGCGCGACCGAACGCACCCTGGGTGCCGCCGCGACCACCACGGCCGCCGCGACCTGCGGGCGGACCACCGGGACCGCCGCCACCGGGACGACCCGGTGCACCACCGCGGCCACGACCACCGGGGGCACCCGGACGACCGCCGCCACGGGCGGGCGACACCGAGCTGACCGGAGCTCTGCTTGGGCATCATGGCCGGGTTCGGGCGCGGCATGCCGGGCACACCGCCACCGCCACCACCGGGACGCGGCCCACCGGGGCCGCCGGGACCACCCGGACCACCACGGCCGGCGGGCGGACGAGGTCCGCCCGGACGCGGGGCGTCGCTGCTGGTCGGGCGGGGAGGCCTCGACTGGCCCATGCCCTGCGAGGGGGCGAACGGGTTGTTCCCCGGACGCGGTGCGCCACCGGAACGACGGGGACCCGGCGTGCCACCGGGCAGACCGCCGGTGCCACCGGGGCGCGGGCGCGGACCCGGCTGACCCGCACCGGGAGTGCCCGGAGCGGTGGGGCGCGACGTCTCGGGACGCGAGGGACCGTCGGTGCGACGCGGCTGGTCGGCACGAGCCGCCTGCTCGGTACGACGCTGGTCCGGACGCTGATCCCGCGGACCGGGCTGACCCGGCGCCCGCGGTACGGCACCGGGACGCGGCGCCTCGGGAGCGCGAGGAGCCGACGGCTGCTGGGCCTCCGGCTGGCTCGGTGCCTCCTGGGCGGGCGGCTGCGCGGCGCGCGGCGGCTCAACCGACGTGGCCGGAGCGGACGGTGCCTGGGCCGCCGCAGCCGGGGCCGCGACGGGCGGGGCCGCCTGCGTCGGGGTCGGCTGCGTCGGGGTCGGCTGCGTCGGGGCCGGTGCGTTGGACTGGGCCGGTCGTGGACCGGGGGTCGCCGGACGCGGACCCGGACGAGCCGGGCTGCCGGTCGGGGCGCCGCCGGTGGAACCACCGCTCGACCGGGTGGCCGGGGCGCCGGATCCGTTACCCGGACGGGACGGGGCGGGCGCAGCCGGTCGGGTCGGCGAACCCGGATGCGACTCCGCGGTGCCGTGATCCGGACGACTGGGGGCAGCGCTCTTCGCTGCTGGCTTGGACGACGCACCGTCCGAGCCGAACTTCTCCTTGAGACGCCGTTCGACGGGCGGCTCGATGGTGGAGGAGGCCGATCGAACGAACTCCCCCATGTCCTTCAGCGTGCTGAGGACGATCTTGCTTTCGACTCCGAGCTCCTTCGCGAGCTCGTAGACCCGGGTCTTTGCCACTGCTCTCCTTGATGGCGGCCCGGGTCGTGTGTCGACGCCGGACCAGTTAGTTGTTGTGCATGCTCATTGAGCGGTTCTCATCGAGAGGTCATGAGCGTGATGCCCACCTTCTGGTTCGGCGCCGGCCCTGAGACGACCAGCGCTTGCTCGAATCACCCACCACCGGGAGGCGGCGGGTCCAAGGAGCAATCCTATGCCTACTGCGCACCATTTCGCGAAGTCGTTCCCGGACCGGACTGCTCGGACGGGCCGAGATGCGGCTCCACGGCCGCCGACAGCGCCGACGGATCGACACCGGTCACCCGCAGCGCGCGACCGGCCGAGCGCCGCTTGACGGCCAGCCGCAGGCAGTCGACGCAGTGGTGCAGGTAGGCGCCGCGACCCGGCGCGGTCTGGCGCGGGTCGGCGAGCGGCCCGGCGGCGCTCCAGACGATCCGCAGCAGCGCGGCCTTGTCCTCCTGACCGCGGCACCCGATGCAGGTACGGACGGGGCGAGGCACGTCAGCCAGCCTAGTCACGTCCCGCGGTCCTGATGACCCTCGAGAAGCCTGATGACCCTCGAGAAGCCTGATGACCCTCGAGAAGGAGGTACGGCACCTGATCAGCCATCGATCTGGTGCCGTACCTCCTTCTCAGTGTCTGGTGGACGCTCCCGCTGACTCAGGCCTCCGGGGTCTCGGTGTCCGAGCGGATGTCGATCCGCCAGCCGGTCAGCCGGGCGGCGAGGCGGGCGTTCTGCCCCTCGCGACCGATGGCCAGCGACAGCTGGTAGTCCGGCACCACGACGCGGGCCGCGCGGGCGGCCTCGTCGACCACGGTCACCGACGACACCTTCGCCGGCGAGAGGGCCTGGCCGACGAAGCGGGCCGAATCCGGGGACCAGTCGATGATGTCGATCTTCTCCTCGTTCAGCTCGTGCATCACGGCCCGCACCCGCTGACCCATCGGGCCGATGCAGGCGCCCTTGGCGCTGACCTCGCGCTTGTTCGACACCACCGCGATCTTGCTGCGGTGACCCGCCTCCCGGGCGACCGCCTTGACCTCGACGGTGCCGTCGGCGATCTCCGGGACCTCCAGCCGGAACAGCTTCTCGACCAGCCCCGGGTGGGTCCGGGAGACCACGACCTGAGGTCCGCGCAGCTCCTTGCGGACCGAGACGACGTAGACCTTGAGCCGGGTGCCGTGCGCGTACGACTCCCCCGGCACCTGCTCCGACAGGGGCATGATCGCCTCGATCTTGCCGAGGTCGACCAGGACGGTGCGGGTGTCGCGACCCTGCTGCACCACGCCGGAGACGATGTCGCCCTCGACGCCGGCGAAGTGGCCGTACTTCTGCTCGTCCTCGGCGTCCCGCAGCCGCTGGAAGATCACCTGGCGGGCCGTCGACGCGGCGACCCGGCCGAAGCCGTCGGGCGTGCCGTCGTACTCCCCGACGGTCTCGCCGTTCTCGTCCACCTCGGGCACCATCACCGCGACGTGCCCGGACTTGCGGTCCAGCTGCACCCGCGCGCCGGCCACGGCGCCGTCGGTCTTGTCGTACGCCGTGATCAGCGCCTCCTCGATCGCCTCCACCAGCAGATCGAGGGGCAGGTCCTTCTCCCGCTCCATCAGCCGCAGTACCGACATGTCGATGTCCATCTCAGACCTCCTCCTCGCTCGCCGTGTCCAGCTCCACGAGATCCTCGTCGTCGGCGTCGCCTGCTGCGTCCGCCTTCGGTCGGTTGAACTCCACCTGCACGATCGCCTTCGCCACGTCGGCGTACGCGATCCGTCGTGCCGTCTCGTCGATCTCCAGCTCGACGCCCTCCTCGTCGGAGTCGCCGATCCGGCCGGTCACCGACGACCCGTCCTGCAGGTCGACCTTGACCAGCCGATCCCGGTTGCGGCGCCAGTGCCTCGCTGCGGTCAACGGTCGGTTGATGCCCCGGGAGGACACCTCGAGGGTGTACGCGGCGGACCCGACCACGTCGGAGGTGTCGAGGAAGGCCGAGATGGCCTTGGTCGCCTCCGCGATGTCGTCGAGCAGCGGGCCGCGACCCTCCGGGCCGTCACCGTCCACGACGACCCGCAGCAGCCGGCGCTTGCCGGCCGGCATCACGTCGATCTCCTCCAGCTCGAGGCTGTAGTGCTCCAGGATCGGGGTCAACAAGGAACTCAGCTGGTTGTCTTTCATACGTCCTCCGTGGCCCACGATCCGATTGTGTCGAGCAGTTGTGTGAGTCGAGCAGTCGAGCGGTTTCCGCGATTCTCCCACGCCCAGCCGGGTTGACCGGTCGCGGGAGCACCGATCAGCGGGAGTGGTGGGCGGCGTACTCGGCCCGGACATCGCTGCGCCAGTGCAGCAGGTCCGAGCGCAGCTTCTTCAGCCGCTCGGGATCCACGTCGGCGATCAGGTTGTGGCGTTCCTCCGGGTCGTCGGCCAGGTCGAACACCTCGTCGGGGCGGTTACCGAAGTGGTGCACGTACTTGGTGGTCCCGTCGATCTGCGCCAGACAGCGGTTGTCGGACTGGCAGGCGACGCGCACCGGATGACCCGGATCGTCCGCGTACAGCGAGTTCTCGCGGGTCAGCCCGCCGGTCAGCCGGTAGCCCAGCGACTCCGCGATGGTGGCCGGGACGCTCATGGTGGTCACCGGGTGCTGCACCGAGCGGCCGCGCTGGTCACTGGGGTCGTAGACCAGGTACGGCACCTTGATGCCCTCGTTGTAGATGGTGTTGTCGTGCTGCCGGAGGCCGTGCTCACCGAAGCCCTCGCCGTGGTCGGCCATCACCACCACGACGGTGTCGTCGGCGTGGCCCTCCTCGGCCAGCATCGCGAACACCTTGGACACGAACCGGTCCACGTAGCGCGCCCCGTTGAGGTAGTTGTTCAGCTCCTCGTCGTCGGACAGGTGCTCGAGGGCGAAGGTGTCGGGCAGCCGGTAGTCGTGGTGCCCGGTGACGGTCAGGTACGTCAGCATGAAGGGTTCGTCGCCCTGGTCCCGCAGCCAGTCGCGGCTGGGCTCGAGCATGATGTCGTCCTCCCAGCCGAAGTAGTTGGCCCGACCGAATCCGGCCGTCGGGAACGCCTCGACCGGGAAGAACTCGTCGTAGCCCAGGTTGCGGATCAGATCGGGTCGCCGCTCGAACTCCCCGACCGCCGACTGGAAGAACGCGGTGTGGTACCCGTGCTCCCGCAGCAGACCCGGCAGGCAGGTGGACGGCAGTCCGGCCGGCTCCGACTCGGTCAGCTTGGTGTCCAGCGGCGGCACGTAGCCGCAGTTCGACGCGGTCAGCGCCTTCGAGGTGTGCGGGACGACGGTGTACGCGTTCTCGGCGACCAGGCTGCGTCTTGCCAGGTCGGCCAGGAACGGGGTCGTGTCGCGGTCGGTGTTGCCGAGCGAGGTGGCCTCGGAACGGAGCGACTCCATGGTGATCAGCACCACGTTGCGGGGCCGCTCCTCGGTGGCCGCGCCGGCCTGCCGGGTGGCGCTGACGAGCTCGGTCGGCGACAGGGCCGGGCGTTCGGCCGCCGCGCGCTCGGACTCGAGCAGACCCGAACCGAGCTCGAGGCCGATGTCGAGCGCGCGGTTGCGGGCGAACGCACCGCCTCCGGTGAAGCTCGGGACCGCCGCCGCCACCACCAGGACGAGTCCGGTCGCCACAGCCAGCACCGACAGACGCCGCCGACCACGGGCCGCGACCGCGACCACGGACCGGCGCTCACGCGGCGCGCCCACTCCGGGCAGCCACCGACCGCGGGACGACTGCCGGCGGTAGCGCAGCCGGTACATCAGCACGGGCCCGAGGATCGCGTACGCGGCCACGGCCACCAGCAGCCAGACGTTCGCCGACGACGTCTCGCTGGCGGCGATGTTGCGCGTCGCCTCCGGGTCCTGCAGCGTCATCCGCAGGCCGCCGGCGTCCAGGATCGAACCGCTCTTGCGGTAGTAGCTGTGCGCGACGACGGCGAACAGCAGGTACGCCGCCACGCTCACCTGGGCGACGGCGAGCAGCACGATCCGCGGCCAGCCGGACCGCAGCAGCGCGAACGCCACCACCCACAGCACGGCGAACCCCAGGTGAGCGAGGACGTCGGAGCGGAGCTGGCCGACGGCGGCCAGTCCGGACGGCGCCGCGTACTGGGACGTGACGCGCAGCCAGCTCAGGGTCAGGTCGAACAGCGCGGCCGGCACCAGCAGCGCGGCGAGGTAGAACACGTCCGGCCCGGCCAGAAAAGATACGGTCGTCGCACGAACTCGCGCGCGGACGCCTCCCGCGGGGACGGCGGGTCGGCGACTCGGTGACATCTCAACGACGGAGGGTAGCAACGAATTGTTAACGTGTCGTTCAGCCGTCGGCCGGGCAGCCCACCGACAGACCCGATTCGCCGCTCCGCGGCGGCATCCGGTCCGCTCGGCCCCTCGGGCCGCTCGGGGGATGACCGTTCCCGACTCTCCGGTCACATCCGGTCCGCCCGGCTGCTCGACCGATGACCGTTCCCGGCTCCGCGGCGGCATCCGGTCCGCCCGCGCACTCGGCGGACCACCGTGCCCGACTCCGTGGTCACCTCCGGCCCGAGAAGCGCGGGGCGGAGCGGTGTTCCGGGTAGGTTCTGCGGGTGACCTCCCCGCTGCCGACCGGTCGGTGGTCTCGTCGCACGTTCCTGCTCGCCACCACCGGTGCCCTCGCGTCGGCCGGACCCCTCGGACTCGTCGCCTGCAGTGCTCCTGGCGGCCCGGTGTCCCCGCAGGATCCCGGTGCCGATCCGGGTGCCTCGACCGATCCGACGATCGGGAGTGCGCCGCCACAGCCCGCCGAGCCCTCGGTGTCGGTCTTCCCGGGCTCGGTCGAAGCCGCCACGATCGAGGCTTCCCTGGCCGCGCACGCCGCCACGGTGCTCGCGGTCGGCTCGAAGGATCTCGGCAAGGCGGGCCGGCGCCTCGTGACCGCGGTCCGCGATCAGCACCTCGCCCACGTCGCCGCCCTGCGCACGACCGATCCCACCGACCCGAACACGGCCGACCCGGACACGGCCGACCCGAACAGCAAGCCGCCCGCCTCGGGCGGCACGCCCACACCTTCCCCGTCGAGCAGCCGCGCGGCGAAGAAACCGGGCTTCGCCAAGGCGATCGACCAGCTGGTGGCCGCGGAGTCGAAGTGCGCCGTCGCTCATCGGGCCAGCGCGATGACCACCGAGGGTCTGGCGTCCCTGCTGTGGGGGTCACTGGCGGTCTCGGCGACCCATCTCGGCGCGATCCTGGGCGCAGCCGACCTCGCCGGCGACAGCCCCGATCCCACCGTCGCCACGGTCGCGGCCGTCCGCGCCCGGGCCCCGATGCCCCTCCTACCGGTGGTCGAGGCCGAGCAGGAGATGGTCCGGCAGCTGCACGCGATCGTGTACGGCTACCAGCTCGCGCTCGGTCGGTTGACCGGAACCCGCCGGGACACGGCGGCCGGAGAGCTGCGGCGGCACCGGATCCTGCGCGACCGGCTCACCGCCCGGTTGCTGAACCGCAAGGCCGAGGTGCCGGTCGCCGCCGCCGCGTACGTGCCCAGCACCAACCCGCGCAACGCTGCCACGGCCGCCAAGCTGATCCGCCAGATGGAGACGGCACTGGTCCCCTTCTGCGGGCTCTGGCTGGCCGCGTCCGCCGCCCCCGCCGAGCGGACCGAGGCCCTGGACCAGGTGAGTCGGACCCTCGGGGTGGCCCGTCGGTGGAACGCGTCCCTGCCGGCCTGGCCCGGCTGGCAACCGGCCTGAGGTCAGGAGGCACGCGGTCCGGCTCTCCTGCCGAGCACGGCCGGCTCTGCGGTCGAGGGCGATGTCCTCGCGGTGGCAGGCTCTGCCGGACCGCGACCTAAGATGGCGGTCCTTGGTTCGTCCCGATACGGCGCCCCGATCTCCCGGCGGCGCGTTGCCGAAGGAGCGTCTGGCTGATGCCGACCCCCCGCCGCGCGCCCGCGGCCGCCTGGCGTCCCGGCCACGACCGTCGGGCGGAACGCCACCCCGCCGCCCCCGGCGCCCTGCGTGCCGCCGCCGGCCGGGAACAGCCCGCCGCCGCCGTCCTCGGCGGCGGGATCGCCGGGATCGCCGCCGCTGTCGGCCTGGCCGAGCGCGGCGTGCAGGTCACGCTCCTCGAGCAGCACCCGCAGCTCGGAGGGCGGGTGCGCGCCTGGCCCTTGGCCGATGGCACGACGATGAGCCGCGGGTTCCACGCGTTCTTCCGTCAGTACTACAACCTCCGCGCCCTGCTCCGCCGGGTCGACCCCGCGCTCGCATGCCTGACGGCGGTGCCGGACTACCCGCTCGTCGCCGCCAACGGGCTCCGGGACTCCTTCGCCCGGATCCCGAGGACCCCGCCGCTCAACATGGCGGCCTTCGTGGCCCAGAGCCCGAGCTTCCGGGCCGCCGACCTCGCCGAGATCGACGTCAGCTCCGTGTGGGAGCTGCTCGACGTGGACTTCCCGCAGACGTTCTCCGATCACGACGGGGAGAGCGCCGCGGCCTTCCTCGACCGGCTTCGGTTCCCGGACAAGGCCCGACACCTGGCCCTCGAGGTCTTCTCCCGCAGCTTCTTCGCCCGCCCCGAGGACTTCTCGGCGGGCGAGCTGGTCGGCATGTTCCACACCTACTTCCTGGGGTCGTCGGAGGGCCTGCTCTTCGACGTACCGGTCGACGACTACGACACCGTGCTCTGGGCGCCGTTGCGTGACTACCTGGAGCGGCTCGGCGTCGAGGTGCGGACCTCCGAGCGGATCGAGTCGCTGGAGCTGGACGGTGACGGCGTGGCGGTGCAGACCGACACCACGCAGCTGCGCGCGGACACGGCGGTGCTGGCCACCGACCTGCGCACCACGCGGCAGCTGGTCGCCGAGCTGCCGCAGCTGGATCCCGACTGGCGCGCGCGGATCGCCGAGACGGTCAACGCGCCGCGCTTCGCCGTCTGGCGGCTCTGGTTGGACCGGCAGGTGAACACCGATCGTCCCGCGTTCCTGGGCACCAGTGGCTACGGGCCGCTGGACAACATCACCGTGCTCGAGCGGTTCGAGGCCGGGGCCCGCCGCTGGTCGCAGGACCACGGCGGTTCGGTCGTCGAGGTCCACGCGTACGCCCTGGCCGCCGACGCCGACGAGGCGTCGGTCCGCGAGACGCTCCGCGCCGAGCTGGCCAGGGTCTATCCGGAGACGGCGGCGGCCACGGTGGTGAGCGAGGAGTGGCTGGTCGAGGACGACTGCCCCCTGGTCGGCACCACGCCCTGGCTGCGCCGGCCCGAGGTCGCCACTCCGGACGACCGGCTGGTGCTGGCGGGCGACGGGATCCGCTGCGACTACCCGGTGGCCCTGATGGAGCGGGCGGCGACGACCGGCTTGGTCGCCGCCAACCAGCTGCTGGCCCGTCAGGGTCTGGCCGGCCACGACCTGTGGACCGTGCCGACCCGTGCCCGACACCCGCAGCTGGTTCGGGCGCGGAAGCTGATCAGTCGCTGACCGCGGTCTCGACCGGCAGCGGTCCGGCGCTGCGGTCGCCGGTGATCCGCTTCAGCACGAGCTCGGCGGAGATCAGGCAGATGGGCATGCCGATGCCCGGGTTCGTGCCGGCCCCCACGTAGTAGAGATTCGACAGCTTCTTGCTGACGTTGCCGGGTCGGAAGATGGTCTGCCTCGTCGTGTGGGCCAGACCCAGGGCCGATCCCCCGTACGCGTGGTAGTCGGCGGTGAAGTCCCGGGAGGTGTAGCTGCGCTCGAACACGATCCGGTCCTCCAGGTCCGGCAGGCCGTAGTCCCGGGCCACCAGCTCGAGGGTTCGCTGCCGGTAGCGCGCGATGTCGGCGTCGGTCATGGACAGACTCGGCGCGAGGGGCACCAGGATGAACAGGTTCTCGTGGTCCGCGGGCGCCGTGGTGGGATCGGTGCGGCTGGGGGCACACACGTAGTACGACGGGTCGTCGGGCCAGGCCGGGCGGTCGAAGAGGTCGGCGAAGTTGCGTCGCCAGTCAGAGCCGAAGGCGAGGTTGTGGTGGGTCAGGTTCGGCAGTCGTCCGCGCACCCCCAGGTAGAGGATGAAGGCGCTCGGGGCCAGCACCTTGCGCTTCCAGGACCGCTCCGAGTGGCTGCGCGCGGCACTGGGCAGCAGCTGCGTCTCGGTGTGGTGCATGTCGGCGTTCGAGATGACCAGATCGGCCCGCAGCTCCTCGCCCGACGTGAGTCGGACACCGGTCGCCCGGCGCCCGGCGGTGAGGATCTGAGCCACCGGGGCCCCGGTGCGGTACGTGACCCCGTGCGCCTCCCCGATGCGCACCAGGGCCCGGACGATCGAGTAGATGCCGCCCTGGGGATAGAAGACACCGAGGTTGAAGTCGATGTGGCTCATGATGTTGTAGAGCGCCGGGGTGTTGAACGGCGAGGAGCCGAGGAACACCAGCTGGTACTCGAGGATCTTCCGTACGGCATCGGTGGCGAAGGACCGACTGATGTAGGCGTGCATGTTCTCGAACACGTGCAGCTGCCGGGCCTGCCGGGCCGTCTCCAGGTCGAAGAAGTCGAGCAGGCCGTTGGTGTTGCGGTACATGAACTGGTCGATGGCCACCTGGTACTGCGCCTCGGCACGGTCCAGGTAGTCACGCAGGGCCTGACCGCTGCCGGGCTCCAGCCGTTCGAAGGTGGGCACGTCCCGGGTGAGGTCGGAGAACATGTCGACGACCTGGTCGGTGCCACGGAACGTGATCCGGTACGACGGGTCGAGCCGGGTCAGCTCGAGGTGGTCCTCGACCCGCTCACCGAGCAGGGCGAAGAAGTGCTCGAAGATGTCCGGCATCAGGTACCACGAGGGACCCATGTCGAAACGGAACCCGTCGGCCTCGAAGTAGTTGGCCCGACCCCCGACCAGCGGGTTCTTCTCCAGCACCGTGACGTCATAGCCCTGCTTGCCCAACAGAGCCGCACTCGCCAGACCTCCGATGCCGCCCCCGATGACGATCGCCGCGCTCATGGGACCCGACCGTAGCGCGGGGCGAAGACGACCAGCGTCACGAGACCGATCGCGGCCGGCAGCCACTGCCCGCTCCAGGCGTTGACGGACGTCCAGAACACGAGCACCAACCACAGGTTCCGAGCGAAGAGACCGGGCACGGGTCGGGGCAGCCGGCGCAACGCCAGCACGGCGATGCCTCCGGAGAGGACCCATCCGCAGAAGTTGATGAGTGGCACCCCGTAGTAGATCCCTGGCTCATCCCAGCTCCAGAACCCCAGCAGCACCGCGGCCGGGTCCAGCACCAGGTCGACCACGACCAGCAGGGCGACCGCGGCCCACGCCCGCCGGGTCAGGGCGAGCGCACCCAGGATCAGCGGCGTCCAGGCCAGCAGGACCGTCGGTGGGGCCAGCCCGAACAGCGGTGGACCCAGCACGTCGCTGTAGGAGAACCGGCCGTACGGTAGCCCGGTGGCCACCGCGACCGACTCCACCACGAGCGCGTAGAGACCCAGCGCCACCAGCAGACCGATGCCGCCACGCAGGCCCAGCCACTGGATGGCGCCCACGATCACCGGAGTGGAGAACAGCAGGATGGCCAGCGCCGAGACCCACCACACGTCCGGCTGGAGGGGGGCGTTCGCCAAGCCCAACCCGGCGATGACCAACAACGCCGCGAGCGGCCACCGGAACCGCAGCAACGCCTCGTCCACCGGCCCAGTATCCTCGCTCCGTGCGCTGATCCGGGTCTCGCGTCCCCGCTTCTGGATCTACCTGCTCGGGCCGTTCATGATCGCCCTCGCGGCGACGTCGCTGCGGCCGCCGGTGGAGGTGTGGCTGCTCGGGCTCTACCTGACGCTGCCGGCGAACCTGCTCATCTACGGCGTCAACGACCTGTACGACGTCGACACCGACCGTCTCAACCCCAAGAAGCGGGACTACGAGAACCTGCTGCAGCCCGGACAGCGCCGCGGCCTGGTCATCGCCATCCTGGCGCTCAACCTGCCCTTCCTGGCCCTCGTCCCGTTCCTCCCGCACGCCTGGCCCTGGCTGCTGCTGTTCGTGGTGACCGGGGTGGGCTACTCGATGCCACCGGTGCGCGCCAAGAGCCGGCCGGTGCTGGACGCGGCCTTCAACATCTTGTACGCGGCGCCCGGGATCGCCGCCTACGCGACCCTGAACGGCGGCTCGCCGTCCTGGACGGTGCTGCTGCCCGCGCTGCTGTGGTGCATGGCCATGCACGCCTACTCCGCCGTGCCCGACATCACCGCCGACCGGGAGGCGGGCGTGGCGACCGTCGCCACCCTCTTCGGCGGACGCCGGACCCTGCAGCTGTGCGGGCTGGCGTACGGTCTTGCGGCCGCCCTGGTGTATCCGTCGCTCGGGGTCTTCGCCCTGGTCGCCGGGGCGACCTATCTGGTCTTGATCGCCCTGTCGCTGCGCAGTCGCGGACCGGAGCAGCTGTTCGCGGTCTACCGGCGGTTCCCCGTCGTCAACACCGTGGTGGGCGGGGCGATGTTCTGCGTCATCGGTGTCCAGCAGGGCACCTGGCCGTTCGCCTGATCCCCCCTGTCGATCAGAACAGCATCCGTACCGTGTCGTAGGCGAGCCGCACGGCCAGCGCCGCGACGACCACCAGGAACACCTTGCGGACGAAGCTGTTGCCCTTGGTGATGGCGGTCCGGGCGCCCAGGAAGCCACCGACCAGGTTGGCCGCGCCCATCATGAGGCCGAGCTGCCACAGCACCGCACCGTGGGCCGCGAACACCGCGATCGCCGACAGGTTGGTGACCAGGTTCGCGATCTTGGCCTGGGCACTGGCCTCCAGGAAGCCCCAGCCCAGCAGGCCCACCAGCAGGATGACGAAGAAGGAGCCGGTGCCCGGGCCGAGGATGCCGTCGTACGCCCCGACCGCGAGACCGATCGCCAACGTGATCAGGTAGTGCTTCCGACCGGTGTGCTTGCGCTCGGTGATCAGACCGAGCTCGGGACGGCGCCAGGTGTAGATCCCGACCACGATCAGCGCGACCAGCACGATCGGGGTGAACACCTCCCGGGGCAGGAACCGCGCGATCTGGGCACCGAGCGCGGACCCGACCGAGGACCCGACGACCAGCGGCAGCACGCTCTGCCACTCGGGTCGCACCTTGATCGCGTACAGCACCGAGCTGGTCGCGGTCCCCCACACCGAGGACACCTTGTTGGTGCCCAGGATGGACGCGGTCGGGGTGGAGTCGGGAAGGGCGATCAGCAGCGCCGGCAGCTGCAGCAGGCCGCCCCCGCCGACGACCGCGTCCACCCAACCGGCGGCGAAGGCCACCAGCACCAGGACGACGACGGTCGCGGTGCTGATCTGGAGAGCGTCCATGGCAGCGGTGGTGGCGCAGGGTCAGTCGAGGTCGGGGCGCCCGTGCACGACGGCGACGATCCGGGAGACCGCCTCGTCGTACGGGATGTTCTCGCTGCTCCCACTCGCCCGGTCGCGGAGCTCGACCACGCCGTCGGCCAGGCCGCGGCCGACCACGACCGAGGTCGGCATGCCCAGGATCTCGGCGTCGGCGAACTTCACCCCGGGGCTGGCCTTGCGGTCGTCGAGCAGCACGCTGACGCCGGCGTCGTCGAGCTCACGGGCCAGGTCGGTGGCGGCGTTGAGCACGGCCTCGCCCTTGCCGGTGGCCAGGATCTGCACGTCGTACGGCGCCAGCTCCCGCGGCCAGCACAGACCCTTCTCGTCGCAGGTCCCCTCGGCCACGGCGGCGACGGCGCGGGAGACGCCCACCCCGTACGAGCCCATGGTCACGGTGACGAGCTTGCCGTTGCTGTCCAGCACCTTGAGCCCGAGCGCCTCGGCGTACTTGCGGCCGAGCTGGAAGATGTGGCCCATCTCGATGCCCCGGGCCAGCCGCAGCGGACCGGAACCGTCCGGCGCCGGGTCGCCCGCCTTGATCTCGGCCACGTCGAGCACGCCGTCGGGGGTGAAGTCGCGCCCGCAGACCAGGTCGAAGACGTGCCGGCCGACGGTGTCCGCGCCGGTGACCCAGCGGGTGCCGACCACGACCCGGGGATCGGCCAGGTACCGGATGCCGGAGGCGTTGTCGGCGCCCAGCACCCCGGGGCCGATGTAGCCCTTGGCCAGACTCGGGTGGTCGGCGAAGTCCTCCTCGGTGAAGGCCTCGGCCTCGTCCGGTTCGAGCTGCGCGGCCAGCCGTTTCAGGTCGACCTCGCGGTCACCGGGCACGGCGATGGCCAGCGGCTCACGGCTGCCGTCCACCTTGCGCACCATGACCAGCACGTTCTTGAGCGTGTCCGCCGCGGTCCACGGCCGGTCCTCGCGCGCGACATGGGCGTTGGCGTCGCGCGGAACGCGCGCATTGGCAAAGTCCACCAGGGTCTGGATGGTCGGGGTGTCGGGGGTGTCGTGGACGTGCGGGGCGGGCGCGTCCTCGTACGGCAGCGGGTCGGGCGCGGCCACGTGCACGGCCTCGACGTTCGCGGCGTAGCCACCGGCGGACGCCACGAAGGTGTCCTCCCCGTTCTCGGCCACGGCCAGGAACTCCTCGCTGGCCGAACCGCCCATGGCTCCGGAGGTGGCGTGCACGATGACGTACTCGAAGCCGAGCCGGTTGAAGATCTTCACGTACGCGTCGCGGTGCGCCTGGTAGGACTTCTCCAGCCCGATGTCGTCGATGTCGAAGGAGTAGGAGTCCTTCATCACGAACTCGCGACCGCGCAGCAGCCCGGCCCGGGGCCGCGCCTCGTCGCGGTACTTGGTCTGGATCTGGTACAGCGACAGCGGCAGGTCCTTGTAGGAGGAGTACAGGTCCTTCACCAGCAGGGTGAACATCTCCTCGTGGGTCGGGCCGAGCAGGTAGTCGCCGCCCTTGCGGTCCTTCAGCCGGAAGATGTTGGGTCCGTAGTCGGTCCAGCGTCCGGTCGCGTCGTACGGCTCCCGGGGCAGCAGGGCGGGGAGGTGGACCTCCTGCGACCCGATGGCGTCCATCTCCTCGCGGACGATCCGCTCGACGTTGCGGAGCACCTTGTAGCCCAGCGGCAGCCAGCTGTAGATCCCCGGAGCTGCGCGGCGGATGTAGCCGGCGCGCACCAACCAGCGGTGGCTGGGCACCTCGGCGTCGGCCGGGTCGTCGCGCAGGGTCCGGACGAAGAGCTCCGTCATGCGGGTGATCACTGTGCTGCCTTCCTCTCACCGGGCCGCCCGGCGAGCCTGCCCACCCTATCCAGCGCCGGCAGCCCGGACCGCGCGATTTCCGACCACGGACGGGTTCCGGGCCTTCCGGCGCGGGGTGGGCCGGGCGCTTTCCGACCACGGACGGATTCCGCCCCAGCCAGCCGAGCCCGAGCCGAGCCCGAGGCAGCCGCAGCGGCAGGGCCTCAGTAGTGGATGGTCGCGAACTCCCCGACGTCGGCGAACCCCACCCGCAGGTACGTCGAGCGGGCCGGCAGGTTGTAGTCGTTGACGTACAGGCTGACGGTGGGGGCGATGCTCCGGGCCAGCTGGACGACGGCCGCCATCGCCGGGGCCGCCAGTCCGCGACCGCGCAGCGACGGGTCGAGCCAGACGCCCTGCACCTGGCACACCGAGCCGGCCGTCGAGCCCACGTCGGCCTTGAACACGACCCGGCCGTCGCGGATCATGCCGAAGGCCCGGCCGGTGGTGATGAGCTGGCGCACGTAGAACCGGTAGCCGGCGGGATTCCCCTGGACGGGTGAGACGCCGACCTCCTCGGTGTACATCTTCACCGCGGCCTCGTAGTAGCTGTCCCAGTGCTCCAGCCCCATCCGGCGCACCGCCGGATCGGCGTCGACCTGCGGCGGCCCCGAGATCGCCATCACCGGCTGCCGCGGTCGCACGTCACGCACCTTGCTCCACGCGCTGCCCCAGCGTTCCGACAGCTGCCGCCAGAGGTCGAGCGCCACCGTCGACGGTCCGATGATCGAGAAGCACATCCGTTCGGGACCCGCGAACTCGGTCCAGGCGGCGACGGCGCCGGGCTCGGCGTTGACGGGGACGAGGTTGGCGCCCGCGTGGCAGAGGGACCGGAGCTCGCCGTCCACCTCGTAGCCCCAGACCGGGCAGCCGAGACTCGACGCCTCCACCCCGGCCGCACGGATCCGGGAACCCACGAACACGTTCTCGACGGGACGCAGCGCCAGCAGCCGCAGCACCGCCGGCAGATCCGCCCGGCCCAGGATCCGGACACGCCCGACGCCACCGCCGGTGGACGCGAACGGAGGGCGGAGGGCGGTCACGTCAGATCACGCTAGCCGACGCTGACCGACGGCGCTCCCTCACCGGCCGGCATCTCCTCGGCCAGCCGCAGGGCCTCCTCGATCAGGGTCTCGACGATGTCGGCCTCCTTCACCGTCTTGATCACCTCACCGCGGACGAAGATCTGACCCTTGCCGTTGCCGGAGGCGACACCCAGGTCGGCCTCACGCGCCTCGCCCGGACCGTTGACGACACAGCCCATCACGGCGACCCGCAGCGGCACCTCGAGACCCTCGAGACCGGCGGTCACCGCGTCCGCGAGCTTGTAGACGTCGACCTGGGCCCGACCGCAGGAGGGGCAGGAGACGATCTCCAGCTTGCGGGGCCGCAGGTTCAGCGACTGCAGGATCTGCAGCCCGACCTTGACCTCCTCGACCGGGGGGGCCGACAGCGAGACCCGGATGGTGTCGCCGATGCCCCGGCTGAGCAGCGAGCCGAAGGCGACGGCCGACTTGATGGTGCCCTGGAACGCCGGTCCGGCCTCGGTGACGCCCAGGTGCAGCGGGTAGTCGCAGGCCTCGCTCAGCATCTCGTACGCCCGCACCATCACCACCGGGTCGTTGTGCTTGACGCTGATCTTGAAGTCGCGGAAGCCGTGCTCCTCGAACAGGCTGGCCTCCCACAGCGCCGACTCGACCAGCGCCTCCGGGGTGGCCTTGCCGTGCTTGGCCAGCAGCCGCTTGTCCAGCGAGCCGGCGTTGACCCCGATCCGGATCGAGGTGCCGTGGTCGGCGGCCGCCCGGGAGATCTCCTTGACCTGGTCGTCGAAGGCGCGGATGTTGCCCGGGTTGACCCGGACGGCGGCACAGCCGGCCTCGATCGCCGCGAACACGTACTTCGGCTGGAAGTGGATGTCGGCGATCACCGGGATCTGCGACTTGGTGGCGATGGCCGGCAGCGCGTCGGCGTCGTCCTGGCTGGGCACCGCCACGCGGACGATGTCACAGCCGGTCGCGGTCAGCTCGGCGATCTGCTGCAGGGTGGCGTTGATGTCGGAGGTCAACGTCGTGGTCATCGACTGGACGCTGACGGGGGCGTCGCCCCCGACCAGGACCTTGCCGACCTTGATCTGGCGGGTCGGCCGGCGCGGTGCCAGGGTGGGCGGAGGCATGGGCGGGAGCCCGAGATCGATACTCATGTCTGCTCCAGCGTAGCCCTGCTCCCCCTCGGTGACCGGGGCTAGCGTGAGCCGGGTGACCGACATCACCCCTGACCTCAAGGACATCCTGCAGCGCTACCTGCGCAAGGAGCGTGACGCGCTGCTCGCGACCCTGGACGGGCTCGACGAGCGGCAGATCCGCTGGCCGCTGACCCCCACCGGGACCAACCTGCTGGGCATCGTCAAGCACACCGCGAGCGTGAGCCTCGGCTACTTCGGCGAGACGTTCGGCCGCGACCACGGCCAGTCGATCCCCTGGTTCGACGACGACGACGCCGCCGTCAACGACGACATGTGGGCCACCGCCGAGGAGACCCGGGAGCAGATCGTCGGGTTGTACGCCGCCTCGGGCCGGGAGGCCGATGCCACGATCGCCGCCCTGGAGCTGGAGGCACCGGGCCGGGTGCCGTGGTGGCCCGACGGCAGGAACGAGGTGACCCTCGGACGGATCCTGGTGCACATGATCGCGGAGACCGCTCATCACGCCGGTCACGCCGACATCGTCCGCGAGATGCTGATCGGCACCGCCACGACCGATCCGAACCTGCCCGAGTGGTCGGCGGAGCAGTGGGCGGCCTACCGCTCGAGACTGGAGCGGATCGCCGAGACCGCCGCCGCCCACGACTGACCACCGCCCACGACTGAGCGCCGACCGCGACTGACCACCGCCCGCGACTGACCACGGGCCGTCACGGCCGGACACCGACGCAGACGCCGCCTCAGAGGCGCGCCCAGAAGCTCAGCAGCTCCCGGGCGAGCGCCTTCGGCTGCTCGAGCGGCACCAGGGTGCGGGAGCCGGGGATCGTCACCGCTCTCGCCGACGGCGTCAGGGCGGCAGCGGCCGCCGCCGCCGCGGGCGTCCAGTCGCCGCGGTCGTCGCCGGCGACGAACAGGCACGGGACCCGGATCTCTGCCAGCCCGGCGGTGACGTCGACGCGGTCCACGATGAAGGACCGCAGGGCCAGCGACAGGCTGCGCCGGCTCGGGGTGGCGACGCTGTCGAGGACCGCGGTACGGATCACGGGATCGGCCGCCGACGCCTCGGTCAGCAGCGCCGTCAGGATCGCGCCGCGCACCGGCCCGATCGGACCGAGCACCCGCAGCAGCGGTCCGAGCACGCCGATCTGGCGACGCAGCGCGGCCGGTACCGGCTCGGTCGGCGCGCTGACCGCGGCCAGGCTGCGGAGCACCCCGGGACGCCGAGCCAGCTCGTACCCGACGTGACCGCCGAACGCGTTGCCGACCCAGTCCACCGGACCCTCCACCCCGAGGTCCGGAGCCAGCGATCCGGTGAGCAGGTCCTGCGCGGCGTCGGCGGCTTCGGCGATCGTGCTCCGCCGGCCCAGGGGTTCGCTGGCGCCGAGACCGGGTCCGTCGACCACGATCAGCCGGCGTCCGGGCAGGAGCGGTAGCAGCGGATCGAAGGTCCGACCGTCGACGAACATCGACGGCCAGAGCACCGTGGCCGGACCGCTGCCGAGCACGCGCACCTGAAGCCGTCCGAGCCGGGTGGGCACCCGGAGTGATTCCTGGGGTTGGGTCGTCACGGTCTCTCCTCCACTTTGATGTTAGTCTCACTAACGTGAATTCGAGACGCTATCAGATGTCGCGACGAGCCGAGGCCGCCGCGGACACCTGGGACCGGATCGTCGACGCCGCGCTGGAGCGGTTCGGCTGCCTGCCGTACGACCGCATCCGGCTCGAGGACGTGGCGTCCGACGCCGACGTGAGCCTGCAGACCGTGCTCCGGCGCTTCGGCAGCAAGGCCGGCCTGGTCACCGCGATGGCCGAACGGGAGCTCGTCCGCATCGCCGAGACCCGGGAGCAGCAGCGGGGTCAGCCGCCGGCTCGTGTGGTGGCCGACCTCCTCACCCACTACGAGCGGTACGGCGACCTGATCCTCAAGGTGTACGCCGAGTCGGCCCAGGTCGAGGGGCTCGCCGCGATCGCCCGGAACGGGCGGGCGTACCACGTGCGCTGGTGCGAGGAGGCGTTCGCCGCAGCCCTGGACCACGTCGGCGACGAACCGCTGCGACGCCGGCGCCGTGCCCAGCTGGTGGCCCTGTGCGACGCGACCACCTGGCGCATCCTGCGTCGAGACGCCGGGCTGGAGCCGAGCGAGATCGAGACGGCACTGCTGGAGCTGGTCCTGCCCCTCTGCGCCGGTGACGACCGGACACCGGGCGCGTCACACTCGACCGAAGCCGTGCGTCCGCCACCGCGATGACCAGCGCGCCGGTCACCGACGCAGTGGTCGCGCTGCTGACCCGGATCAGCGAGCCCGCCCCCGCACCCCTGGGGCCAGTGCTGGCCGCGGCGTGGCGGGGCGGCCCCGGTCACCGTGGCCGACGGGGTGCCCGCCGATCAGGCCCGCGACGTGCTGCGCTCGCTCAGAACAGGGTGATCGGGTCGATCAGATCGGCCAGGATCAGCACGATGCCCGAGATCAGGATGATCCCGCCGACCGCGTACGCCACCGGCAGCATCCGGGCCGTGTCCACGTACCCAGGATCGGGCCGCCCGCGCAGGCGGGCCAACAGCTTCTTCAGCCCCTCGTAGAGGGCGCCGACGATGTGCCCGCCGTCCAGCGGCAGCAGTGGGATGAAGTTGAACAAGGCGACGAACAGGTTCACCGACCCGAGCAGCATGAACATGGTCGCGACCTTGTCGGCCGCGTCGATCCGGTCGGTCGAGGCGACCTCGCCGGCCGCACGGCTGGCCCCGACGATGCTCATCGGACCGTAGATGTCGCGCGGCTTGCCGGTGATCAGGTTGGCGGCGGTGTAGTAGACCTTCGCCGGGAACGCGAGCAGCGCGTGACCCGTCTGCTGCGCCATCGTCCACATGTCGTCGAGGACCACGATCGGTCCGCCCCGTTCACGCTGGACGACCGGCTCGACGCCGAAGAAGCCGGCCGCGACCCGCTTGCCCGGATCCCAGCGATCCGCCACCCCGGTGATCACGGTGTTCACCGGAGTCAGCTGCACGGTCTGCCCGTCGCGCAGCACGGTGACCTGGGCGGGGCGGTCCAGGTTGGCCCGGATCAGCTGGGACATCTCGTCCCAGTCGCTGACCGGCTGGCCGTTGAACGCGACGATGGTGTCGCCGGCCCGGATCCCGGACGCGTACGCCGGCGTCTTCGGCTTGCCGGCGCAGTCGTCGGTGGGCTCACCGACCGCGACGATGCACTCCTGGACCCGGTTCACGGTCAGCTGGGTGCGGTTGACCCCGTACGCCGCGGTGACGCCGAGGATGATCAGGAAGGCGAGCAGGAGGTTCATCGTCGGACCGCCGGCCATGATGATCAGCTTCTGCCAGACCTTCTTCTGGTAGAACAGCCGACCGTCGTCCTCGGGCCGGATCGTCTCCCACTCGGCGGCCCGGGCGTTGTCGGCGAGCGACTGGAAGATCCCGGTACGGGCCGAGCGGACCTGCCCGGGGTTGTCCTTGGCGGGCGGGTACATGCCCACGAAGCGGACGTAGCCACCCAGCGGCACGGCCTTGAAGCCGTACTCGGTCTCCCCGGAAGCGCGACCAGACCGTGCGCCCGAAACCCACGAAGTACTGCGTGGTCCGGACGTCGAAGATCTTGCCGGGCACCAGGTGACCGATCTCGTGCAGGGCGATGGAGGCCATCACCAGCACGAAGAACACCACGGCACCGAGACCGTAGATCACGTACTCCATCTAGCGCGCGTGCTCCCTCTCCGCGATCGCGGACACCACCTGACCGGCCCGCTGCCGCGCCCAGGCGTCGGCCGCCAGGACGCGCTCCAGGGTGAGCTCGTCGTTCGACGACCACTCCGAGCCTACGTCGGCGCCGGTCGGTGTGACGTGTTCGTCGAGCACCGACTCGACCACGTCCACGATCCCCAGGAACCCGAGCTCGCCGGCGTGGAAGGCTTCGACCGCCTCCTCGTTGGCGGCGTTGTAGACCGCGGGCGCGGTGCCGCTCAGCCGTCCGGCCCGGCGGGCCAGCTCGACCGCGGGGAACGCCTCGTCGTCCAGCGGCTCGAAGGTCCAGGTCGCGGCCGTCGACCAGTCGCAGGCCGGGGTGACACCCGGGATCCGCTCCGGCCAGCTCAGACCGAGCGCGATCGGCAGCTTCATGTCCGGCGGGGAGCACTGGGCGAGCGTGGAGCCGTCGACGAACTGGACCATCGAGTGCACGATCGACTGGGGGTGGACCACGACGTCGATCCGGTCGAGAGCGACCCCGTACAGCAGGTGCGCCTCCAGCAGCTCCAGTCCCTTGTTGACCAGAGTCGCGCTGTTCGTGGTGACCATCGGACCCATGGACCAGGTCGGGTGCACGAGCGCCTGCTCCGACGTGACGTCGCGCATCTCCTCCCGGGTGCGCCCGCGGAACGGGCCACCGCTCGCGGTGAGGACCAACCGGTCGACCTCGGCGGGTGCGCCGCCCCGCAGCGCCTGGGCGAGCGCGGAGTGCTCGGAGTCCACGGCGACGATCTGGCCCGGCTTCGCCGCACCGGTGACCAGGGCGCCCCCCACCACCAGCGACTCCTTGTTGGCCAGCGCGAGGATCTTCCCCGCGGCCAGGGTGGCCAACGTCGGTCGCAGCCCGGCCGAACCGGTGATGCCGTTGAGCACCACGTCACAGGGCAGACCGACGATGTCGCTCGTCGCGTCGGGCCCCACCAGCACACCCGGCACCTGGGGCCACGGTCCCCCCAACCCGCGTCGGTCCGCCTCGGCCCGGAGGGCGGCGTCGAGGGCCTCGAACGCGTCCTCGTCGGGGATCGCGACCACCGCGACGTCGAAGTCGAAGGCCTGCCGGGCCAGCAGCTCGACCCGGCTGCCGCCCGCGGCCAGTCCGACCACGCGGAACCGGTCCGGGTTGGCGGCGACCACCTCCAGCGCCTGGGTACCGATGGAGCCGGTGCTCCCGAGGATCACGACGTCGCGCACGGGGTGAGTGTGTCACGTCGAGCCGCACCGCGGGCCACCGTCGCCGAGGCTGGTGGACGGTCTGCATAGGCTCGGGACATGCCGTACAACGTCTTCCCCCGCAGCACGCCCAGCGCCCAAGGCGTCGACCCGACCGGGGTCGAGGCCTTCCTCGACGAGATGGACGGCCACCCCGAGGTGGAGCTGCACAGCCTGATGCTGCTGCGCAACGGGCACGTGGTCACCGAAGGTTGGTGGGCGCCGTACACGCCGGAACGGGTGCACCTGCTCTACTCGCTCAGCAAGAGCTTCGCCTCCACCGCGGCCGGGTTCGCCGTGGCGGAGGACCTGCTGGACCTGGACCGGACCGTGCTGTCCTACTTCCCGGAGCTGGACGCCGACGTCACCGACGAGCGCAGCCGGTCGATGCTGGTCCGCCACGTCGCCGCGATGGCCAGCGGACACGACGCCGAAACCATCGAGCGGGTCTTCGGCAGCGACCCGGACGACCTGGTCAGAGGCTTCCTGCGGATCCCGCCGGAGCACGAGCCGGGCAGCTGGTTCGCGTACAACCAGCCGTGCACCTACACGCTGGCCGCCATCGTGCAGCGGGAGTCGGGCCAGAGCCTGGTGGACTACCTCACCCCCCGGCTGTTCGTACCGCTCGGCATCGGTCGGGTGGGGTGGCAGCAGCACCCGCCGGGCCGTGCCCTCGGCTTCACCGGTCTGCACGCGACCACCGACGCCATCGCCAAGCTCGGTCAGCTCTACCTGCAGCGGGGGTGGTGGGGTGACCGCCAGCTGCTGTCCGAGGAGTGGGTCGCCGCGGCGACCAGCGAGCAGGTGGCCAACCCGCATGAGGACAACCCGGACTGGCGCCAGGGCTACGGCTTCCAGTTCTGGCTGGCCCGGCACGGCTACCGCGGTGACGGGGCGTACGGGCAGTTCTGCGTCGTGCTGCCCGAGCAGCAGACGGTGGTGGCGATCACCGGCGCCTCGATCAACATGCAGGCGGTGCTGGACGGACTGTGGAGCCACGTCCTCCCGGCCCTGAGCGACGACCACCGCTCGAGCCCGGACAAGACGGCGGCCGACGTGCACCTGGCCCGCCGGATGACCTCGCTGGCCCTGACCCCGGCCACGGGCAAGCCCGACCCGGAGGAGACCGCCGATTCCTGGGACGGTGCCGTCTTCACCCCGGCCGGCAACCGCTGTGAGCAGCAGCCCACCCTGACCTCGGTGGAGCTGCACCGCGTGGGCGAGGGCTGGCGGCTCACGCTCGCCGAGCAGGACCGACGCCTGTCGGCGTCCATCGGGAGCGACGACTGGCGGGTCACCGACGCCCCGGTGGCCGACGGCAGCGACGGGGTCCCGGTTGCGATCAGCGGAGGCTGGGACGGCGGCCGGCTCACCGTGGAGGTGCTGTTCCTGGAGACGCCGCACCGCCTGACGGTGAGCTGCGAGCGGGCCGAGAAGACGTTCACGGCGACCTGGGGCACGGTGCCGCTGCGCGCGGGCACGCTGCACGACCTGCGCCGGCCGGCCTGACCGGCCGCTCGAGATGACTCCCGACCTCCAGGGCTGACCCCGTGCCCGGAGCCCCGACCGCACCGAGCGGCGCACTTGGGTGGTGAGTACGCCTCGTGAGTGCGCCGACTGTCGGCCTCAGACGGGCGCGAGGGGCGCCTCGTCCGCGGTGGACAGCGTCAGCACGGCCTCCTCGACGGCGTCGCGCTCCTCGATCAGGCGCTCGATCCGGCGGAGTCGCACCGCGAGGTCGTGCTCCAGGTCGTCACCGGTCAGGTCCACCGCGGCGACCAGGAACACCCGCTCCGGCCCGACGAACTCCAGGTGCAGGTAGGTGACGCGGTCGATCTCGGGTGAGGACAGCAGCTCGGCCAGCACCCGGTTGCGGTAGTCCGTCGGCACCGCCTCGCCGATCAGGAACCGCCGGTTGCGGTTGATCAGCACCACGGCGATCACGGCCAGCAGCACGCCGACCAGGATCGAGCCGATCGCGTCCGGCACCGGCGACCCGGTCAGCTGGTGCAGGGCGATGCCGCCGAAGGCGATCAGCAGGCCGATCAGGGCGGCCGCGTCCTCGAAGAACACGGCGCGCAGAGTCGGGTTCGAGGTGTTCAGCACGTACGCCAGGTGCCGCCGCCGGAGGCGGTCCGCGTTGCGCCGGGTCTGCCGAAAGGCCTGGGCGAACGAGATCCCCTCGAGCACGAAGGCGACACCCAGCACCACGTACGCGATCACGTAGTCGGTCGCCGGTTCGGGGTTCCGCAGCTCGCTGATGCCGTGGCTGATGGAGACGACCGCACCCGCGGTGAACAGCCCGAAGGCGGCGAACATCGACCAGACGTACGCCTCCTTGCCGTACCCCATGGGGTGCCGCGTGTCGCGCTGCCGGTCGGACCGGCGTTCCGCGATCAGCAGGAAGACCTCGTTGCCGGTGTCGGCCCAGGAGTGCGCGGCCTCGGCCAGCATGGACGCCGACGCGGTGAGCGAGGCAGCCACCGTCTTGGCGACGGCGATCAGCAGGTTGGCCACGAACGCGACGACCACCGTGATCACGCTGTCGCCGCCCTTCTCGGTCGTCGTGTTCGGGGACTCGGCGCTCAGGCTCTTGGTGGTCGGGGTCTCGCTGTGGGTGCTCCGTGCCGTCCACATCCACCTCCTCGGAATCCGACAGCCGGCTCACAGCTGCGTACGGTCTGATCCTCGCAGGCCCCCGACCTCGTAGCGAAGCCGCACAGCCACTGACAGCCCCCGCACAGGTGCGTGCCAGTGCGAGCCCAGTCGCGCCACGGAGGCTCGGGTCACTGCTTTCCATCCGTTCCAGACAGGAGCTCTCCGTGCCTCGTTCCACCAAGGTCGTCGTCGCCTCCGCCGCGGCCGGCGCACTGGCCCTCGGTGTGGGTGTCGGCATCGCCGGTTTCGCCTCGGCCGATCCGACCACCACGCCGTCACCGAACCCGTCCGCGTCCGCCCCCGCCGACCCGGGTCCGCGGTGGCCCCGGCCGCGACGGGCACCGCGGCGGTCCCGGCCGGGGCGTCGCCGACACCGACCTGGCCAAGCAGCTGGCCGGGAAGCTCGGTGTCACCGAGGCCAAGGTGACCACGGCGCTGCAGGAGATCCGCGAGGCGAACCGCCCGGCCATGCCGTCGACCGCGCCGAGCGCCGACCCGAGTGCGAAGCCCACCCGCCCCGACCCGGCCGAGCGCGAGGCGGCGCTGGCCAAGGCCCTGGCCGAGAAGCTCGGCGTCGACAGGGCGTTGGTGACCAAGGCCCTCGACGAGATCAAGGCGGCGCGTCAGGCCGATCGGGCCGCGGAGCTGAAGACGAGGCTGGACGCCGCGGTCAAGGCCGGCACGCTGACCCAGGCCGAGGCCGACGCCGTCACCAAGGCCGTCGAGAAGGGCGTCATCGGCGGTCGCTGACCCGCGGCCCTCCCCCGGCGAGCCGAGTCGCTCGGGTTCGTGGTTGTCGCTCGATCGTGCAGATGGAGCGACAGCCTGGATCCCGAGCGACTCGGAGCTCGGGGCGGGCGGTCAGTTGTTGACGACCCGCAGCAGATCCCGGGCGCGCCGGTCGGTCAGCACGTCCTCCAACCAGACGGGCCGGCCGTCCGGCCCGCTCAGCGGCACCCGCCAGTTCGGGTACTCGTCGATCGTGCCCGGCTGGTTCTGCACCCGCCGGTCGCCGATGGCATCGCCCAGCGCCACGCAGAGCAGCCGGGACCCGGTCCAGGTGAGATACCGGTAGAGAGCGGCCACGGTCGCCTCCTCGTCGGCCCCGTCGGCCAGCCCGTTGCGGTCGCGCAGGTTGTCCAGCCAGGCCCGGCGCTCCGCCTCGTCGACCGCCAGCTCCTCGGCCAGCGGCCGGGTCAGCACGCCGAGCCGGTCCCGCAGCCGGACGTGGTCGCCGGCCAGGTAACCCGCCGTCGGCGGGAGGTCGTGGGTGGTCACCGAGGCCAGGCAGTACTCCCGCCACTTCTCGGGCGCCAACGGCGACCCGTCGCCGTGGAAGTCGAACTCGAACCACAGGATCGAGGTGCCGAGGATCCCCCGCTCGCGCAGGTAGTCCCGCACCCAGGGCTCGACCGTGCCGAGGTCCTCGCCGACCACCACCGCACCGGCCCGGTGCGCCTCCAGGGCCAGGATGCCGACCATCGCCTCGTGGTCGTTGCGGACGTAGGTGCCCTCGGTCGGACCGGCTCCCTCGGGGATCCACCACAGCCGGAACAGCCCGATCACGTGGTCGACCCGGATGCCGCCCGCGTGCCGCAGGATGGTGCGCACCATCTCGCGGTACGGCGCGTACGCCTGGTCGGCCAGCCGGTCCGGTCGCCAGGGTGGCTGGCTCCAGTTCTGCCCGTTCTGGTTGTACGGATCCGGCGGCGCCCCGACCGAGATGCCCTGGGCGTAGGTGTCCCTGAGGGCCCAGGCGTCGGCGCCGTACGGGTGCACCCCGACCGCCAGGTCGTGCATGATGCCCAGCCCCATGCCGGCCTGCTCGCTGGCCACCTGGGTGGCGGCCAGCTGCTCGTCCATCACCCACTGCAGCCAGCAGACGAAGTCGATCTCGTCGCCGTGCAGGGCGGTGAACTCGCCGACCTGGGCCGAGGTCGGGTGCTGGAGCTCGACCGGCCAGTCGGTGAAGTGCGGGCCGTGCCGCTCACTGAGCACCGCCCACTGGGCGAAGCGCTCGAGTCCCTCGCCGGCGCGGCGGCGGAACGCCGCAAAGGCGAGCTTCCGGCCCGCCGAGCGGGGCACCCGGTAGATGATCCGCAGGGCCTCCCGCTTGGCCGTCCAGGCGGCGTTGCGGTCGATGGTCTCCCACGACTCGGGGGTGTCCAGGCCGGCACGCAGGGCGACGACGGCGGCCCGCTGGCTCTCGTCCAGCCCGACCGCCTCCGGGATCCGCTCCGGCCGGATGTACAGCGGGTTGAAGAAGCGCCGGGTGCTCGGCAGGTACGGGGACGGCTCCATCGGCGGCACCGGCTCGGCGGCGTGCAGCGGGTTGATCAGGATGTAGTCCGCGCCGTGCTCGCCGCCGGACCAGACGGCGAGGTCCGCCAGGTCCGCGAGGTCGCCGACACCCCAGGAGTCGTGCGACCGGACGCTGTAGAGCTGGGTGGCCAGTCCCCAGGACCGGCGCTCCCCCACGCGCTCCGGGATCCCCAGCCAGGCCGGGGTGATGATCAGCGGCATCGCCGCCTCCTGACCGCCGCTGCGGGCCCGGACGGTGTGGTAGCCCAGGGGCAGGTCGCCGGGGATCTCGAAGCTGGCCTCGCCGACCCAGCGGCCGTCGATCTCCCGAGCCGGGGTCCAGTTCTCCAGCTGCTGCAGCCCCCGACCGGCGCCGGACTCCAGCTCGACCCAGATGTCGACCGGGTCACCATCGGTGACGTGCACCGCGATCACGTACGGGTGACCCTCCCGGGTCGCCACGCAGCGCGGCAGCATCCTGGTCCACGGCTCGCGGTGGTGGGCGGCCAGCGCCTCCCAGGCCCGCTCGGTGGTCGAGGCGTCGACGTCCAGACCGGCCAGCACCGCGATCACCGTCTCGGCGGCCACGCTGACGTGGTGACCCTGCCAGTCCCAGTACTCCGTCGCGATCCCGTACGCCTGCGCCAGCTCCAGCAGCGACTCATCCAGTTCGGTCACGCGGACATCCTGCCGCAGACCGTCCGGCCGGCCGATCCCCGCCCTCGGCTGCGTCGAAGTCGCCCCGACTGGGGTCGTACGCGGCGTGTCGGGGCCGTTCCGGCTCGGTCGGGGCGAGGTTGCCGCACTCAGGCGGCGACGCGCGCCTTCCGGGCCGCGACGAACGAGCGCACCCCGATCGCCACGTAGACCGCGCACAGCACGAACAGGATGACGCTGGTGATGATCGCGGCCGGCCGCTCGGCCGTACCGGCGAACAGCTGACCGATCTTGGCCACGTTCATCAGGGATCCGAGGGCACCGAGCAGCGCGACCACCAGCGCGGCGTGGATGCCGTGCCGGTGCAGCTTCGGCCGGCTCGAGACGGCGGCGCAGATCAGCAGCAGGCCCCCGACGAACGCGGGGATCAGCGCCGTGACGCTGCTGGTGGCGGTGACCACGAAGGCCACCACGCCGGTCAGCACCAGCAGCGCGCCGACGATCGTGGTCAGTCTGGTCATCATCATGGGTGCTGCTCCTTGTCGTGCGGGCGGAACCCGGGACCGTACCCGACCCGACCAAGCCGCCCCGCCCCGTCCAGCGGCTGGCTCCTGCCACGGAGCTGCCACCGATCCCGATACTGTGCGGCTCGGAAAGCACGCCAGAGCAGGGAGATCCAGATGAGCCTCACCGTGCGGGTGGCCACGCCCGAGGATCGTCGGGACGCCTTCGACACCGTGCTCGCGCCCAGCTTCGTGGTCGACGAGCTCGAGCCGTACGAGGAGTTCGAGGCGAAGCTCGACGAAGGCACCACCACGCTGCTGGTCGGCGTCGACGACGAGTCCGGCCAGATCGTCGCCGCCGCCGTGTTCGTGAACGTGCGCGCGGCCAGTGCCGTGGTGCTGCGGCAGATGGCCACCCGGGAGGACCTGCGGGGCACCGGTCTGGGCTCGGAGCTCTACCGCGGGTTCATCGCGACGCTGGAGGAGACCGAGCAGCCGAGCCTGGTGCTCGCCGAGGTCCAGCACCCGGACTACCACGAACCGCATCCGCGCCACGGCGATCCGCTGTCCCGGCTCCGCTTCTACGACCGGTTCGACGCGCTGATCATCGACGTCCCGTACTACCAACCGGCGCTGACCGCCGACCAGCGGCCCGTCTACGGGCTGCTGCTGCTGGCGCTCTACGTCCGCCCGGATCTGATCAACCCGGCTCGGACCTACCTGGACCCGCCGGAGAACCTGCTGTTCGCCCTCCGCAGCCTGCTGTACGCCGACGGCGACCCCGACGAGGCGGCCGCCGCCGCCCTGCTCTCGGCGGCCTCGGTGTCCCGGGTCCGGCTGGTGCCGACCAGCGAGTACGCCCAGGTCACCCCGGGCCTGCCCACCGCGGGGTAGCAACAGGGTGTGCGGCGACCGGGTGCGGCCGCCCGCGCTCGCCGGCCGCGACGCGTGACCACTAGCGACGCTTCCAGACCCTCACGTAGTCGACCTGCATGGTCTGCGGCACCCTGATCGCCGAGCCCGAGACACCCAGATTCACGATCAGGTAGTGCGGCTTTCCCGTCACACCCGATCGCTGGGTGCCGACCTTCTTGCCGTCGTAGTAGAACGTGGCCTTGCCGGGTGACCAGTCGACCCCGAACCGGTGCCAGCCGCCGGAACCCGGCATGTCGTTCCGCCAGGCCTTCGGGTAACCACCCGCCGAGCGCTTCGCGCCGGTCCCCCAGTGGACGTGCCACGCCACGTCGTTGCCCGACAGGCACTCCATCACGTCGAGCTCACCAGCGGTCCGCCAGTCGTCGCCGTTGAGCCAGAGCGCCGGCCAGTTCGGACCGCACGATCCGCGCGGGGCGCCGGTGCCATTCGACGGCGGGAGGTAGATCCGGGCTTCGGCGTAGCCGTAGGAGAACCGGAAGTCGTCACTGGACTGCACCAGACCGGAGGCGTACGCGTAGGTGCGCCCGTTGTTGGCCACGCACCTCCGCTTCTCGGCCGTCAGGCGCAGGGTGCCGCCCGCGACACGGACGTTCCGCGGGTCGTAGCAGGAGCGTTCGTCGGTGTTGATCGGCTTGGTGACCGTCGTGTCCGAGCCACCCAACCAGTTCGGCTGCCAGTTGGCGGTCTTGAGCCGGGAGCCGGAGAAGCCGTCCCAGAAGACGAGTCGCCAGGACCCGCCCACCCCGACCGGCCGCGGTTCGGCCGCTTCCGCCGGGCCCGCGGACCGCGGTGCCCCGGGGGTCGCCACGACAGCCGGGATGAGCGCGACGAGGAGACCGAGCAGGCCCACCAGGACGGCTGACCGCAGCACCGAGGTTGCCATGAAAGTCCCTTCGACAGCGCGTGACGACACCTGAGCACAACGGGCGAAAGGCCCGCTGTCAAGGTCGGGCGGTCTCCACCAGCCGGGCGGTGATCGCGTCCACGTCGTAGACGCAGCCGCCCCAGGTGCCGCCGCTGACCTGCTGCAGCGCGGCCCAGAGCCGGGTGTCCGCGGGCAGCTCGGGATGGGGGGCCAGACCGTCCACCGGGAGCCGACCGGCCAGCTCGACCGCTCCCTGGGCCGGCGTCAGCTCCGCCCCGGGCCGCCCGACGAAGTCGAGGGTGCCGGTCAGCTGCCGGGTGTCGATCTCGATCCGGACCAGGTCGCCCGTGCGCAGCCGCCCGACCGGTCCCCCGGCCAGGGCCTCCGGGCCGACGTGCCCGATGCAGGCCCCGGTCGACACGCCGGAGAAGCGGGCGTCGGTGAGCAGTGCCACCTGGCGCCCGAACGGGACGTGCTTGAGTGCCGAGGTGAGCTGGTAGGTCTCCTCCATGCCGGTGCCGGCCGGACCGCAGCCGATCAACGCGATCACCTCGCCGGCCTGCACCACCCCGGTCTTGATGGCCTCGATGGCCGTGTGCTCGTCGGTGAACACCCGGGCCGGGCCGGTGAAGCGGTAGACGCCGTCGGTGTCCAGCGACCGCGGGTCGATCGCGGTGGCCTTGACCACCGACCCCTCGGGCGCCAGATTGCCGACCGGGAAGGCGACCGTGCCCGCCATCCCCACCTCCCGGGCACGATCCGGGGAGAAGATCACCTCATCGGGGTCGAAGCCCCGCTCGGCCAGGATTTGTCGGAACCGCTGCCGCCGCTCGCTCTCACGCCAGGCGTCCAGCCGCTCGTCGAGCGTGGTGCCCTCGACCACCCGCGCCTGCGTCCGGAGCAGTCCGAGATCGCGCAGGTGCAGCATCACCTCGGGCACCCCGCCGGCCAGATACACCCGTACGGTCGGGTGCTGGACCGGTCCGTTGGGGAGCACCGAGACGATCCGCGGGGTGGAGCGGGCCACCGCCAACCAGTCGGCCGCGGTCGGCCGCCGCAACCCGGCGGCGTGCGCGATCGCGGGCACGTGCAGGAGCAGGTTGGTGGAGCCACCGAAGGCGGCGTGCACCACCATCGCGTTGTGGACGGCGTCGTCGCTGAGCACGTCGGCGGTGGTCTGACCCCGCTCGGCGGCGGCCGCGAGCGCGGCGACGGCCCGCAGTCCGCCCTCCAGCCACACCGGCTCACCCGAGGGAGCCAGGGCGGTGTGCCCGACGGCCAGCCCGAGCGCCTCGCCCACCACCTGCGCGGTGGCGGCGGTGCCCAGGAACTGACAGCCGCCACCCGAGGAGGCGCAGGCGGCGCAGCCGAGCGACGCCGCGTCCTCCAGCGAGATCAGTCCGTGGGCGTAGCGCGCACCCAGCGTCTGGATGGTGCCGGCGTCCTCACCGTGCGCCGGCGGCAGCGTCACCCCGCCCGGCACGAGCACCGACGGGATCTCGGGCGACCCGGCCAGCGCCATCATCATGGCCGGCAGCCCCTTGTCGCAGGTGGCGATCCCGACCACGCCGACGCGGTGCGGCAGCGAGCGGATCAGTCGCCTCATCACGATCGCGGCGTCGTTGCGGTACGGCAGCGAGTCGAACATCGCCGTGGTGCCCTGCGACCGCCCGTCGCACGGGTCGGACACGAACCCGGCGAAGGGCAGGAAGCCGCGCCCGGTCAGCTCCTCGGCCACGGTGCTCGCGATGGTGCCGAGCTCGTAGTGGCCGGTGTGATAGCCCAGGGCGGCCGGGCTGCCGTCGGCTCGTCGCAACCCGCCCTGGGTGGACAGCAGCAGGACGCCGGGATCGCCGGAGCGGGCCGGATCGGCCCCCATGCCGACGTTCTGGGTCATCCCGAAGATGGTGCCGCTCGGCGCGTGCCGCAGCAGGTCGTCGGTCAGCGGCAGCGCGCCACCGGGTCCGTCGGCCTGGCTGCGGACCTCGTACAGGTCCTCTCGCGCCGGCGCGAACGGTTCGGTCATGGGCGGAGCCTGCTCACGAGCGGGCGTGACTCACGCGTCGACGTCCGTCGCCGCCAGCTGTCCGCAGGCGCCGTCGATCTCCCGGCCGCGGGTGTCCCGCACCGTCACCGGCACGCCCTTGTCCCGCAGCCGGCGGACGAACTCGTCCTCGTCGCGGCGGCGGGAGGCGGTCCAGCGCGAGCCCGGGGTCGGGTTCAGCGGGATCAGGTTCACGTGCACCCAGCCCCAGTTGCCCCGCCGCTTCAGCACCTTGGCCAGCAGGTCGGCCCGGAAGGCCTGGTCGTTGACGTCGCGGATCAGGATGTACTCGATGGAGACCCGGCGCTTGGTCTGGCGGGCGTACTCCCAGGCGGCGTTGACCACCTCGTCGATGTTCCAGCGGGTGTTGATCGGCACCAGCTCGTCGCGCAGCTCGTCGTCGGGCGCGTGCAGGGACAGCGCCAGGGTCACCGGGATGCCCTCGGTGGCCAGCTGCTGCATCCGCGGCACCAACCCGACGGTGGACACGGTGATCCCGCGAGCACTCATCCCGAGTCCGTCGGGGGACGGGGCCACCAGCTGGCGTACGGCGCCGATCACGGCCTTGTAGTTGGCCATCGGCTCGCCCATGCCCATGAACACGACGTTGCTGACCCGGTCTCCGTCGACGTCCCCGCGGCGCAGCCGGCGTGCCCCGTCGACGACCTGCTCGACGATCTCGGCCTGGCTGAGGTTGCGCTGCAGCCCACCCTGCCCGGTCGCGCAGAACGGGCAGGCCATCCCGCAGCCCGCCTGGCTGGACACGCACATCGTCACCCGGTCCGGGTAGCGCATCAGCACGCTCTCCACCAGGGCGTTGTCGAACAGCCGCCAGAGCGTCTTCACGGTGTCACCCTGGTCCGCGGTCTGGGTGCGGACCTCCCGCAGCAGCTCGGGCATGAAGGCGGCGGCCAGCGACGCCCGTACGGTCTCGGGCAGGTCGGTCCACTCACGGGGGTCGGTGCGCAGACCCTCGAAGTAGTGGCTGGACAGCTGCCGGGCGCGGAACGCGCGGTGCCCGGCGGCTTCCACGTGCTCCCGTCGCTGGGCGGGAGTGAGATCGGCCCAGTGCCGCGGCGGCTGACCCCGCCGTGGCGACTCGAGGATCAGCGGGAGCGGTTCGTTCATCCGCCGGGAACCAGTAGGTACATGATGAGCCAGGCTACCGGGGCCGCGACGAGAAGCGAGTCGAGCCGGTCCATCACGCCGCCGTGACCGGGCAGCACCGAGCTCATGTCCTTGATCCCCATGTCGCGTTTGATCAGCGACTCGATCAGGTCCCCCATCACCCCGATGCCGACCAGGCAGACCCCGAGGATGAGACCGACCCAGAACGGCTGCTTCAGGGCGAACACGGCCATCAGCACACCGGCGACCAGTCCGAACAGCATGGAGCCGGCGAACCCTTCCCAGGACTTCTTCGGGCTGATCCGCGGCGCCATCGGGTGCTTGCCGAACAGCACGCCGAGCACGTAGCCGCCGGTGTCGCTCATCACCACCACCAGCATGTACGTGACCAGCCGGGCCACGCCGTTCTCCCCGGCCAGCATCAGCGCCGCGAAGGAGCCCAGCATCGGGACGTAGCCGATGATCATCAGGCTGGCCGCCGCGTCCCCGACGTAGCCGTTCGCCCCGCCGGGGATCCGCCAGATGAGCGCGGCCAGCACGGTCAGGGCCAGCGCCGCGAGCAGCACGCTGGTGGTGGAGAAGACCACCGGCTGCTGGATGCCGGCCAGGTAGGAGCCGATGGAGATGGCCAGGGTGCCGACGATGATCGGCTGGATGGCGGCCTTCATGCCGTGCCGTTGCAGGGCGTGGTAGAGCTCCAACGAGCCCATCGACAGGGCGACCGCGACGAACAGCACGAACGCCGGCTTGAAGAAGATCAGGCTGAGCACGACGTAGGCGCCCAGCACGACCCCGAGACCGATCGCGGCGGGCAGGTTGCGACCGGCCCGACCGTGGTCCTGCCCGGCCGGAGCCGCCGACGCGGACGCGCCGTCGGTGGCCGGACCTGGGGTCTCGCTGCTTGCCATCAGTCCTCGCTGCGCTCGGCGACCTCGGGGCTCGGCCTGACGGCCTAGACCTCGAGGAGCTCGGATTCCTTGTTCTTCAAGACGTCGTCGATCTGGTCGACGTAGGTCTTGGTCACCTGGTCGAGCTGCTTCTCGGCCCGCGCGACCTCGTCCTCGCCGACCTCCTTGTCCTTGACCATCTTGTCGAGGGAGTCCTTGGCCCAGCGGCGGTGGTTGCGCACGGAGATCCGGGCGTCCTCGGCCTTGGTCCGGGCCAGCTTGATGTACTCCTTGCGCCGTTCCTCGGTCAGCTGCGGCAGCGTGACCCGGATGACGTTGCCGTCGTTCGACGGGTTCACCCCGAGATCGGAGTCCCGGATCGACTTCTCGATCGCGGTCAGCGAGGACTTGTCGTACGGGGAGATGAGGATCATCCGGGCGTCCGGCACCTGGAAGCTGGCCAGCTGCTGGATCGGCGTCTGCGCGCCGTAGTAGTCGGCGGTCAGCTTGGCGAACATCGCCGGGTGGGCCCGACCGGTGCGGATCGCCGCGAAGTCCTCCTTGGCGTGCTCGACCGCCGCGTCCATCTTGAGCTCGGCCTCGGTCAGGATGTCGGGGATCACAGGATCGGCTCCTCAGCGCGGGGATCGGGATTGAGACAGGGATCAGGTTCTTGCAGCGTAGTGCGGCCGACCGCCGCGTGGATCACCCGCGGGCGGTGGTCAGGCGTGGACGGTCGTCCCGATCCTCTCACCCGCGACGACGGAGATGATGGAGCCGTCGGTGTCCAGGCTGAAGAAGATCATCGGCAGGGCGTAGTCCCGGGCCATGCTGATCGCGGTGGCGTCGGCGACCTTGAGGTCACGGGCCAGGTACTCGTCGTAGCTGAGGTGGTCGAACTTGATCGCCTCGGGATGGGTCTTCGGATCGGCGTCGTAGACGCCGTCGACGCCCTGCTTGCCCATCAGCAGCACGTCGGCGCTGATCTCCAGCGCGCGCTGGGCCGCCACCGTGTCGGTGGAGAAGTAGGGCATCCCGGAACCGGCGCCGAAGATCACGACGCGGCCCTTCTCCAGGTGCCGCTCGGCCCGGCGCGGGATGTACGGCTCGGCGACCTGACCCATCGTGATGGCGGTCTGGACCCGGGTCTGCACCCCGGTCTTCTCCAGGAAGTCCTGCAGCGCCAGGCAGTTCATCACCGTGCCGAGCATGCCCATGTAGTCGGCCCGGTCACGGTCCATGCCGCGCTGCTGGAGCTCGGCCCCGCGGAAGAAGTTGCCGCCGCCGACGACGATGGCGACCTGGGTGCCGCTCGCCACCACGGTGGCGATCTGCTGGGCGAGACCGCCGACGACGTCGGGGTCGACCCCGACCCGGCCGCCGCCGAACACCTCTCCGGAGAGCTTGAGCAGGACGCGCTTGTACGGACTGGTCATGGGCTCTCCCGGAGCGGTGTGGCGGGGGCCGACCTCGAGGTCACTCAGGCAGCGGCTTCGAAGCGGACGAACCGGGTGACCTTCACACCGGCGCTGTCCAGGAGGGTAGCGACCGGCGTCTTGTTGTCGGTCACCGACGGCTGGTTGAGCAGGCAGACGTCCTTGAGGAAGGCGTTCACCCGACCCTCGACGATCATCGGGACGGCGCGCTCGGGCTTGCCCTCCTCCTTGGCCGTGGCCTCGGCGATCCGGCGCTCGTTCTCGAGCAGCTCGGCCGGGACCTCGTCCGGGGTCAGGTACTGCGGCCGCATGGCCGCGACCTGCATCGCGGCGGTACGGGCCGCCGCGGCGTCCTCACCCTCGTACTGCACGACGACACCCACCTGCGGCGGCAGGTCGGACGCGCGCTTGTGCAGGTAGACGGCGGTCTGGCCGTCGAAGTAGGCGGCGTTGGCGATCTCGAGCTTCTCGCCGATGGTGAGCGGAGAGCTCGCTGACGGCCTCGGCCACGGTCTTGCCCGACGCCAGCGGGGCCGCGTTGGCGGCCTCGACCGAGTCGGCCTTGGCCGCGGCGACGGCCTTGACCACGTCGTCGGCCAGCGCCTGGAACTCCGCGTTCTTGGCCACGAAGTCGGTCTCGGCGCCCAGCTGGACCAGCGCGCCCTCGGCGAACACGACCAGCCCGTTGCTGGCGGAGCGCTCGGCGCCCCGCTTGGCCGCCTTGGCCTGTCCGGAGATCCGGAGCAGCTCGGTGGCCTTGTCGAAGTCGCCGTCGGCCTCGGTCAGGGCCTTCTTGGCGTCCATCATCCCGGCGCCGGTGGCGTCCCGGAGCTTCTTCACATCTGTCGCGGAGAATCCCGCCATCAGTCTCGTTCCTCATCAGCTTGTGGGTGCAGCAGTGTGTGGTGGTGCACGCGGCCGGCGGTGGGTGGTGACCGGTGCGCGCCGGAGCGCGGCCCGCACCGGTCGACTGCGCGTTCGGACTCAGGCCTCGGTGCGGTGCTCGCCCTGCTCGGTCGGCTGGGCGTCGGCGTCGGCCTCGGCCGCGACGACGGCCGGGACCTCGTCGGCCGGCACCGGAGCAGCGTCGGGGGCCGCGGCCACGGCCTCGGCCTCCTCGGCCGAGAGTCTGCACACCGGGAGCGTCACCCTCGGTCGGGCTCGGTGGGCCTCGGCTGCCGGGGCGGCGTCGGCCGGGGTGGCCGCGGGCCTCCTCCTGGGCGCCCAGGAGCTCGCGCTCCCAGTCGGGCATCGGCTCGGCGGTGGCGCCGGTCTCACCGGTGCTCTGTCCACCGGAGCGCGACATCAGGCCGTCGGCGACCGCGTCGGCGATCACCCGGGTGAGCAGCGAGACGGAGCGGATCGCGTCGTCGTTGCCCGGCACGGCGAAGTCGACCTCGTCGGGATCGCAGTTGGTGTCCAGGATGCCGATGACCGGGATCCGCAGCTTGCGGGCCTCGTCGACGGCGAGGTGCTCCTTCTTGGTGTCGACGATCCAGACGGCCTGCGGGGTGCGGGGCATGTCCCGGATACCGCCGAGGGTCTTCTCCAGCTTGTCCTTCTCCCGGCGGAGGCCGAGGAGCTCCTTCTTGGTCAGGCCGGAAGCCGCGACGTCGTCGAAGTCCATGCCCTCCAGCTCCTTGAGACGCTGGATCCGCTTGATGATCGTGCCGAAGTTGGTCAGCATGCCGCCGAGCCAACGCTGGTTCACGAAGGGCATGCCGACGCGGGTGGCCTGCTCGGCGATGGTCTCCTGGGCCTGCTTCTTGGTGCCGATGAACAGCACCTGGCCGCCCCGGGCGACGGTGTCCTTGACGAAGGCGTACGCGCGGTCGATGTAGGTCAGCGACTGCTGCAGGTCGATGATGTAGATGCCGTTGCGCTCGGTGAAGATGAATCTCTTCATCTTCGGGTTCCAGCGACGGGTCTGGTGCCCGAAGTGGACGCCGCTCTCGAGCAGCTGGCGGGTGGTGACGACGGCCATGGCCGCATTCCTTTCGTTACCGGCACCTCGTGCCGGCGTTGCGGTTGTCGGCACCGAACGTTTCGGTGCCCCTGATGCCCACACGCCGCGGTCGCTCGTCGGAACGAGACCGTTTGCCGCGCCGCCCCGTTCGCGAGAACGGGAGGTGGACATGCGAAGTCAGCCCCGATGGCGGAGCTGCCGAGACAGTCTAGCCGATCTCGTGCGGCCCCCGGTCCGCTGTGATCCGGTCGAGCAGCCAGCCCGGACGACGCAGGGTCGCCCCCACCTCCTCGGCCCGGAGGGCGAGTCCGCGGTCCGCGGTCACGACGGCGACGGGCCGACCCTCGGCCGCCGCCCGAGCCGACCTCCGCGACGATCGTGTCGTCGCCCTCGCCGCCGGCGTGGACGACCTCGACCGGGCCCGTCACCCCCTCCGCCACTCCGCCACGGGCCCGCCCCTCGAGCACCAGGATGACCCGCGCCGCGAGACCGGGGGTCGCGACGAGGCGGTCGTGCAGCCGGGCGGCGGCACCGGCGCGGTCCTTCCACCAACCGTCGGGTCGGGAGCCGACCACGTTCGCACCGTCGACCACCAGCACCTCGGTCTCGGTCGGATCGGGTGAGTCGGTCGGGTCGGGTGAGTCGGTCGGGTCGGGTGAGTCGGCCGGGTCGGTTGACGCGCCCGCAGGCGCCGAGACGTACGACAGTGGACCATCTCCGTGGCGGGGCGTACGACGCCGGGTTGTCCACAGCCCGGAGGTCGCCCCGAGCGTCATCCACAGATCCTGGGCGGGGGCGTACGAAACACCGGTGGCGTCCGCAGTGTGAAGACGTGCGACTGCGACGAATCATCGTGACCCTGCTGGGCGTGGCGACGCTGCTGGCGGTCGGGGGACGGGCGCCGGCGGCGGCCGACAGCATCCCCGCGACCGGTCAGTGGCCCCTGACCGGGGCGGTCCGGGTGGTCGCCGGCTACGACCCACCCGCTCAACGCTGGCAGGCGGGACATCGTGGCGTCGACCTGGCGGCCCACCGGGGCGCGGCCGTGCTCGCCGCAGCCGGCGGTCGGGTGAGCTTCGCGAGTCGACTGGCCGGTCGCGGTGTCGTGGTCGTGGATCACGGCTCCGTGCGGACGACGTACGAGCCGGTGGACGCGCTGGCCGCGGTCGGCGACGAGGTCGAGGCCGGCGCCGTGATCGGCCGGATCGGTCGCGGCGGACACTGCAGCTCCTCCTGCTTGCACTGGGGTCTGAAGCGTGGTGACACCTATCTGAACCCGCTGCTGTTGGTCGGCGGCGAGTCCGTGCTCCGGCTGCTGCCGGCCGACCGGCGCCCGGTCGCGCAGCGCCGGGCGGCGACGCGCACCGCGGAGGCGCGGGTGGCGGAGCAGGAGGTCAGCACGTTCGCGGTGGTCCCGGCCGGCCGCGGCGGCTTCGCGCGCCCGGTGCCCGGCGGCATCACCTCGCCGTTCGGGATGCGCTTCCACCCTGTCCTGCACGTCTGGAAGCTGCACGACGGGACCGACTTCGGCGCCCGCTGCGGCACCCCGATCCGGGCCCCGGCGACGGGGCGGGTGGCGAGCGTGTCGTACAACGCCGGCTACGGGAACCGGCTGATGCTCGACCACGAGAGCGGCGGTCGGCGGGTGCGAACCGGCTACAACCACGCGACCCGGTACGTGGTCCGCCCCGGCACCGTGGTCCAGCGCGGCCAGCTGCTCGGCTACGTCGGCACCACCGGCTACTCGACCGGCTGCCACCTGCACCTGATGCTCTGGGTCGGCGGCCGACTCGCCAACCCGATGACGATGTTCTGACGCGTCGTCTGCCCGCAGTCCGGTCCAACCAGCCGCTGCCGATCGGTCGCGAGCTCAGGCGCGCGGGTGCGCCTGCTGGAACGCGGCCCGCAACCGGGCGTCGGAGACGTGGGTGTAGATCTGCGTGGTGGCGAGCGAGGCGTGGCCGAGCAGCTCCTGGACGCTCCGCAGGTCGGCACCGCCCTCCAAAAGGTGCGTGGCCATCGCGTGCCGGAGTCCGTGCGGACCGAGGTCGGGGGCGCCGTCGACGACGCGGAGCGCGCGGTGCACGATCCGGCGGACCACCCGCTGATCGATCCGGTTGCCACGATCGCCCACGAAGACCGCCGCGCCCGCCTCGGGCAGGGCCAGCGCTCCTCGGGCGGCGATCCAGCTCTCCAGGGCCCGCGCCGCCGGGGCACCGTACGGCACGGTGCGCTGCTTGTTCCCCTTGCCGAGCACCCGGACGGTCTGGCGGTCCTGGTCGAGGTCGCCGAGGTCGAGCCCGCACAGCTCGGAGACCCGGATGCCGGTGGCGTACAGCAGCTCGAGGATGGCGACGTCCCGGGTGGCACCCGGTCCCCCGCCCTCGGCAGCCACCTGCAACGCCTCGGTCAGCATGGCCGCGGCGTCCCCGCTCTCCAGGGTCGGCGGCAACGACCGCACGCGCTTCGGGGACCGCAGGGCGGCCGCCGGGTCGTGGTCCAGGCGGCCCGTCTGCAGGGCCCAGCGACCGAACACCCGGACGGCCGCGGTGCGCCGCTGCAACGTCCCCCGAGCCCGGCCGCGGGTCTGCTGATTGGCCAGCCAGGAGCGCAGCGACCGGACGGTCAGCCCCGACAGGTCCTGGGCGCCGAGCCGGTGCAGGTGGGTGAACAGGTCGACGAGGTCGCCCCGGTAGGCCCGGACGGTGTGGGCCGACAGGTCCCGGTCCCGGACGAGGTGATCGACGTAGTCGTCCACCGTCCGCTGCAGCACGGGGGGCAGCTCCTCCGCCGGGCTGGTGGTCTCCACCCGACCACTCTGCGGTCCCGACCGCTCGGCGTGTGATATCCAAGACGGCGTGTCCTCCACCCCAGCGTTGCGCCACGTCTTCGTCGGCGGCTACACCGCCGAGTCCGACGGCCGGGCGACCGGCGTCGGATCGCTGCTGAACGAGGGCTCGGGCAAACGCGTCCGCCTCGAGCCCGCCTCGACGCTGGCCCTCGTCTCCCCGACCTGGCTGACCCGGCACCCCAGCCTTCCGGTGCTGCTGTCCGCCGGCGAGACCACGCCGGGCACCGTCAGCAGCCTGCGCTACGACGCCGACGGGTCGCTCGCCCTGCTGTCCACGGTCGAGACCGGCGGCGATGGCGCCTGCCACGTGGCGGTCAGCCCGGACGGTGCCTACGCGATCGTGGCCAGCTACCGCTCCGGATCGCTGGCCACGTTCGCCATCGCCGACAACGGCACCCTGTCCGAGGTGGTCGACACCCTGCAGCTCGTCGGCAGCGGCCCGGTGAGTGACCGCCAGGAGGGACCCCACGCCCACCAGGCGGTGGTGGTCGGCGACGAGGTGCTGTGCTGCGACCTCGGCGGCGACCAGATCTTCCGGCTGCGGATCGACGGCGACGGTCGGCTGCTGGCCGCCGCCGACCCGATCCGGCTGCCGCCGGGCACCGGACCTCGGCACCTGGTGCACGCCGACGACCACCTGGTGGTGGCCGGCGAGCTGAGCGGCGAGCTCTGGCTGCTCACCCGGGACGGCGACGACTGGCGGAGCCGTGCTCGGGGTCGGCACGTCGGGCCGGGACGGCCTCGTCCAGCCCTCCGGCATCGCGACCGACGGCACCCGGGTCTACGTGGCCAACCGCGGGGTCGACACCATCGCGTGTCTTCGACCTCGACCCGGCCGCGCACACGCTCACCCCGGTCGCGGAGTTCGACTGCGGCGGGGCCTGGCCCCGTGACATCACGTTGGACGGCGGACTGCTCTGGGTCTCCAACCAGAACAGCGACACGATCGCGGTGTTCGAGATCAGCCCGCTGCCACCGGCCGGCCCCGCGGTGCAGCTGACGGCACCGAGCCCGACCGGGGTGGTCCTCGTCCACGACGGCGACTCGTCCACTGAGGAGACGTCGCCCGACAAGAAGTCGTCCACCGAAGAGAAGGAGTCCGGCGCGTGAGCCTGTCGGAGCTGAGGGGCGGCGGCACGGTGCTGCCGATCACCCGCTGGGGTACGCCGGTGATGCACGCCCCGACCCGTCACGTCACGGTGTTCGACGATCGCCTGCACCAGCTGGTCAAGGACATGTTCGCGACCATGGAGGCCGCCCAGGGTGTCGGGCTGGCCGCCAACCAGGTCGGCGTCGACCTCGCCGTGTTCGTCTTCGACTGCCCCGACGACGATCACCAGCGACACGTCGGAGTCATCTGCAACCCGGTCGTCACGCTGCCGGAGGGCAAGGACCGCAACCTCGACAAGGCCGACGAGGGCTGCCTGTCCCTGCCCGGTGCGTACGGGGAGCTGGCGCGTCCGGACCACGCCGTCTGCCGTGGCGTGGATGCGTACGGCGACGAGGTCGAGGTGACCGGCACCGGTCTGCTCGCCCGCTGCCTGCAGCACGAGACCGATCACCTGAACGGGACCGTCTTCGGTGACCGGCTGGCCGGCCGGGCCCGCAAGAAGCTGTACCAGAAGCACGAGGAGCTGGCCGAGCTCTACCCGGCGGACTGGCCGGTCTCGCCGAAGCTCCCCTCGGACGACGACGACGAAGACGACGAGCCGGGCCCCACCTGACCTTCGGGCTGACGTCCGCGATGGTTGGCGGCGGTCAGCGACCGAGGACGTAGCAGGCGATCGCGGAGGCGGCCGCCACGTTCAGCGAGTCGATGCCGGCCTGCATCGGGATGACGGCGCGCACGTCGGCAGCGGCGGTCCAGTGCGGTGACAGACCGGCACCCTCGGTGCCCAGCAGGATGGCGACCTTGGCCGCGGCCGCCCGTGCGAGGACTGCGGGCGCGCCAGCGGCGGCCACCGTGGCGAGGTCGACGGCATCCTCGGCCAGGGTCAGGGCCACCGTCGTGAACCCGGCGGACCGCAGCAGCTCGGGACCCGTCGCCCAGTCGGTCAGCCGGGCCCAGGGCAGGCTGAACACGGCTCCCATGCTCACCTTGACCGACCGCCGGTACAGCGGGTCGGCCGATCGTGGCGACAGCAGCACCCCGTCCCAGCCGAGGGCGGCGGCGTTGCGCAGCACCGCGCCGACGTTGGTGTGGTCGACCACGTCCTCGATCACCACAAGTCGCTCCTGCCTCAGCAGGTCGGCGACCGTGTGGCGGACCTCGCGGTGCAGCGACGCCAGGGCGCCGCGGTGCACGTGGAAGCCAGTCACCTCCTCGGCCATGGCCTCGCTCACGACGTAGACCGGGGCCTCCGGCCACCGACGCAGGACGTCGGACAGTCCGGGCAGCCAGCGCTCGGCCAGCAGGAAGGACCGCGGGCGGTAGCCGGCCTCGACCGCGCGCCGGATCACCTTCTCCCCCTCGGCGATGAACAGACCGTGCGTGGACTCCAGGTGCCGCCGCAGCGACGTGTCCCGCAGCCGTACGTAGTCCGCGAGCCGCGGGTCGTCGGGATCGGTCACCGTCGTCCGGGTCGGTTCGCCCTCCAGCCGAGTCACGTCCACCATGCTGCCGGATGACCCCCGCCATTCCTGTCAAGTCTCCCAGGCTTGCTTCTGCCGGAAGCAAGGTTCTAGACTTGACAGATGCCGTACGTGCTCACGGTCGACCAGATCTCTTCCCGCCACCGCCGGGACCTGGTGACCGCGACCATGGCCACGCTGGCCGCACGGTTCCCCGGGATCCCGGTCACGCGCACCGTCGGCGACGAGTTCCAGGTCCTGTTCGGTCCCGAGCCGCTGTCGGTGGTGGATGCCACGCTGGTGCTCATGCGGGAGGGTACGTGGCACGTCGGCATCGGGATCGGACCGGTCGAGCAGCCGACCCCGGAGGATCTGCGGGAAGCCCGCGGACCGGCCTTCCTGGCGGCGCGCCGCGCGGTGGAGGAGGCCAAGGAGCGGTCCGACCACCTGCGGGTCGTCGCGACCGCCCCGGCCGAGGACGAGGCCGAGGAGGCCGAGGTGCTGCTCGGACTGGTGCTGGCCCTGCGCACCCGCCGCAGCCCGGCCGGCTGGGCGGCCACGGACCTGGCCGACGAAGGTCTGACCCAGACCGAGATCGGTGAGCGTCTCGGGGTCAGCCGTCAGGCCGTGCACCAGCGCCTGACCGCCGCTCAGTGGTCCCTGGACGTGGCGGCCCGGCCGGTGGCGGCACGGCTGCTCGACCGGGCCGAGGCCTTCTCCCGGGCCGTCGGCCCGCCGGAACGGGGTCCCCGGCATGACGGCCGCCACCGTGACAGTCCTGGGGCTCTGGCTCGGGGCCACGTGCTCGCCACCTGGATCTGGCTGCCCGCGCGATCGGGCCGTGGCCCGTGGCGCGCGGGAGCCGCCGGGGCCGGATCGTCGTGCTGGTCGTGCTCGTGCTGCTGGTCGGGGTGACCGCCGTGCTGGCCGGGACGGCCGAGCCCCTGACGGAGCCGTGGCGTTGGATCGCTGTGGTGATCGCGGGCGCCGTGGTCGTGCTCGGCGGCGGAGCGGTGACCAGCTGCGTCCTCACCCTGGCCAGCGCGGCCGCTCCGACCACCGCACGGGTGCAGCGGGAGGTTCTGCGCGGCGGCGCCTGGATCGGCGCCCTGGAGCGACTCGCGCTGCTGGGCAGTCTGCTCGCGGGGTGGCCGGAGGGACTGGCCGCGATCATCGCGGTGAAGGGGCTCGCGCGTTATCCGGAGCTGCGGACCCTCTCCGGGGCCGACACCGGCGCCGGTGAACGCTTCATCATCGGGACCTTCGCGAGCCTGGGGTGGGCCGCCGGCTGCGCCTGGGTGCTGACCGCGGCGGCGGTCAGCACCCAGGCGCACCCGGCAGCCCACCCCAGGCTCGCGAAGGTCCCGATGATGAAGCGCTCACCGGCTCCGGTGTCGGCACCGGAGAGGGTTCGCAGCTCCGGATAGCGGGCCAGCCCCTTCACCGCGATGATCGCCGCCAGACCTTCCGGCCATCCCGCGAGCAGCGTGCCCAGCAGCGCCAGTCGCTCCAGGGCGCCGATCCAGGCACCGCCGCGCAGCACATCCCGGTGCACCCGCGCCGTGGTGGGCCCGGCCGCACTGGCCAGGCCCAGGACGCAGGTGGTCACCGCCCCGCCGCCGAGCACGACGACGGCGCCGCCGAGCACGACGCCGATCCAGCGCCAGGGACCGACCAGGGGCTCGGAGGTCGAGGCCAGGATCGCGCCCGCCCCGACCAGCAGCACCAGCACCGCGAGGACGACGACGCGACCTCGGCGGCTCTCCCGGGCCGCCGGCCACGGTCCGAGTCGCGCGGGTAGCCAGAGCCAGGTGGCACCGAGAGCATCGCCCCAGCCAGAGTCCGCAGGGTGATCGCGGCCGCGACGCTCGATGCTCTGATCCGGTGGGGGCCGCGGCGGCCGAAGGCGTCGGCCCGGGCGAGCAGTCGTGCCGCCACCGGCCGGGCCGGCGGCGTCGAGGGACCACTGAGCGGTCACCATGCGCTGCTGCACGGCCTGACGGCTGATGCCGAGCCGATCGCCGATCTCGGTCTGGGTCAGGCCCTGGTCGGACAGATCGCAGGCCGCCCAGCCGGCCGGACTGCGACGGGTCCGCAACGAGAGCACCAGACTGAGCAGCACCTCGGCCTCCTGGGCCTCGTCCTGGGCCGGGGGAGCCGCGACGACCCGCAGGTGGTCGGACCGGTCCTTGGCCTCGTCCACGGCCTGGCGCGCCGCCAGGAAGGCCGGGCCGCGTGCTTCCCGCAGATCCTCCGGCGTCGGCTCCTCGACCCGTCCGATGCCGACGCCGACGTGCCACGTACCTTCCCGCATGAGAGCCAGCGTGGCCTCCACCACTGACAGCGGCTCCGGGCCGAACAGGCATCTGGAACTCGTCGCCGACGGTGCGCGTGACCGGGATCCCGGGGAACGCGAGCGGCGAGGGCGGCCATGGTCGCCCGGACCTGGTCCCGACGATGGCGGGAGGAGATCTGGTCGACCGTGCAGCACGTAGGCCATCTGTCAAGTTTAGAAGCTTGCTATAGGCCAGAGCAAGTCTTGGGGACTTGACAGCTCGGGTGGGTGGGTTCCGGCACCATGAGTCCGTGACTCAGCTGCAGGGCGAACCGATCCAGATCACGGTCAGCGACCCCGACGACCCCGGCTCGCGGACTACGTCCGGTTGCGGGACACCTCGCTGCGGCGGCATCTGGAGTCCACTCACGGGCTGTTCATCGCCGAGGGGGAGAAGGTGATCCGGCGGGCGGTCGAGGCCGGCTACCGCCCGCGGTCCTTCCTGCTGGCCGAGCGCTGGCTGCCCGGACTGTGCGACGTCCTGCGGCGGTGGCCGGAGGTGCCCGGTCTACGTGGTCACCGAGGACATGGCCGAGGAGGTGACCGGATTCCACGTGCATCGCGGCGCTCTGGCCTCACTGCATCGCGAGGCCCGGCACCGGTGCGGACCTGCTGACGGCAGGAGCGGCTGGTGGTGATCGAGGACGTGGTCGACCACACCAACGTCGGCGCAGTGCTCCGCAACGCCGCGGCCCTCGGCTGGGACGGGGCGCTGCTGACGCCGCGGGCCGCCGACCCGCTGTACCGCCGGTCGGTCAAGGTGAGCATGGGCGCCGTTTCAGCCTGCCCTGGGCCCGGCTGGCCGACTGGGCGACGGGACCCGAGCTGCTCGAGGCCGCCGGTTTCACCACGGTGGCCCTGACCCTGGCCGCAGGACGCCGTCGACCTCGCCACGGTGGCCGCACGACTGGACGCGGCTCCGCGGGATCCTCGGCTCGGAGCGGGAGCCGCGGCTCCAAGGTCGCCATCCTGCTGGGCACCGAGGGTGCCGGACTGTCGCCGCACTGGACCGCCGGTGCCGACGTGCGGCGCCGTCGTCCCGATGCAGGCCGGCATCGACTCGCTCAACGTCGCGGCCGCCTCCGCGGTCGCCTGCTACGTCCTCGGTCGCTGACCGAGCGGCCTCGCAGCGATCCTTCCAGTGTTCAGTGGCGGCCGGCTCGTCCTCGTCCTCGTCCGACGGGCAGCTTCGGCGAGACGGGCCAGTCCGCCGGGTAGAGCTCGGCCAGCTCCTCGTGCTTCTGGTACAGCTTCTTGCGGGCCCGGCCGGCCAGCCGGTCACCGAAGACCGTCCCGTTGAGGTGATCGGTCTCGTGCTGCAGGCAGCGGGCGAGGAGTCCGGTGCCGGCACCTCGACTCGTCGCCGTACGCGTCCACGCCCCGGCAGACGGCGTAGTCCGGTCGCGCCAGCTCCCCGTAGGCGCCGGGGAGGGACAAGCAGCCCTCGTCGGCCTTGTCGAGGTTGCGGTCCTTGCCCTCCGGCAGCGTGACGACCGGGTTGCAGATCACCCCGACATGTCGTTGGTGGTCGTCGTCGGGGCAGTCGAAGACGAACACGGCGAGGTCGACGCCCGACCTGGTTGGCGGCCAGACCGACACCCTGGGCGGCCTCCATGGTGGCGAACATGTCCTTGACCAGCTCGTGCAGACGATCGTCGAACGACCGTGACGTGACGGGTCGGGGCGTGCATCGCCGGTGTCCCCCGGCGGGTGATCGGCAGCACCGTGCCACCGCCCCTCAGCTCCGAAGGCTCACGCGCGGACTCCTTCTGCTTCAGACAGCTTGTGCCGTAGAGGAAAGTCGTGCACGAGCACCACACAGGTCGGAGTGGGAGCAGCGCCAGCTCCACCGCGGCACGGACCGGGGGCATCGGCGAGATCGTCGAAGACCGCGACCGTGTCCTCCTCTCGTTGCAGACCCACAGCAGTCCGTCGTCGAGGGTGATGTCCCGCGGCCAGGCACCGCCGCAGGCGAACTCGGCCACCCGCGGTCAGAGGTACCGGCCGGACCGTCGACGTCGAAGGCCGAGATGGTGTCGACACCCCGGTTGGCCACATAGACCCGGGTTCCGTCGGTGGCGATGCCCGAAGGCTGGACCAGACCCTCACGGGTCGAGGTCGGTATCAGGTGCGCCTCGCGCCAGCCGTCGCCGTCCCTGGCCCCCAGCCAGAGCTCACCGCTCAGCTCGCCGGCCGCGACCAGGTGGTCCTGGGCGACGACCAGGTGCCGAGGTCCGAAACCGGCGGGCAGCCGGACCGGATCACCGGTCGGCACCAGGACCCCCCTCGTCGAGACGCAGTCGGTAGATCTGGTCACCGCCGAGGTCACAGGACAGGATCTCGTCGCCGCGACGACGACCTCGGTGCGCATGCGGTCCCTCCTGGCGGTCCGTGACCGGTCCGCTGCCGACGAACTCCAGGGAGTCGGAGAGCTCCGACAGCTGGCCGGTGGGGGAGATCGGTACCACCGACAACACGCCGGAGCGAGAGGTGGACACGATCGCGTGCGCGCCGTCGCCGGTGACGGCGATGTGGCAAGCGCCATCGCCGTGCGGTCCTCGACGGTGGACAGGAGGGTGAGCGACCCCTCGTCGTCCCAGCGCAGGCTGCTGGGCCGAGCCGGGGCTCGCCTCCGAGGTCGCCAGCAGGACCGGCAGAGGGGGATGGCGGACCGGCCAGGTGGGGTGAGGCGAGCCCATGGTGGAGAGTCTGCTCGAGGCGGACGCGCTTGGCGGAGCGCTCGGCAGCAGGGAGCTAACGCCGACGGCGTTGCCGTCCGGCTCGGCTGTAGCCGCCGACGAAGACGTGGCGCAACGCGGGGGTGGAGGACACGCCATCTTGGATATCACACGCTGAGCGGTCGGGACCGCAGAGTGGTCGGGTGGAGACCGCCGGCTCCGGCGGAGGACCTGCCCGTCGTGTTGCAGCGGACGCTGGAGGACTACGTCGATCACCTGGTGCGGGACCGGGACCTGTCGGCGCCACCGTCGGGCCTACCCGGGTGACCTGCTCGACCTTCGCCCACCTGCACCGGCTGGGCGCCCGGGACCTCTCGGGACTGAGCGTGCGGTCGCTGCGCTCCTGGCTGGCCAACCAGCAGAACCGTGGCCGGGCTCGGGGGACGTTGCAGCGACGAACCGCGGCCGTCCGGGTGTTCGGTCGCTGGGCCCTGCGGACGGGCCGGCTGGAGCACGATCCGGCGTCCGCGCTGCGGTCCCCGAAGCGCGTTCGGTCGCTGCCTCCGACTCTGGAGAGCGTGGACGGCGGCGGCGATGCTGACCGAGGCGCTGCAGGTCGCCGCCGACGGCGGGGGACCGGGAGCTGCCAGGGACGTCGCGATCCTCGAGCTGTTGTGCGCCACCGGCATCCGGGTCTCCGAGCTGTGCGGCTCGATCTCGGTGATCTCGACCTGGACCGGGC
>CAVXBJ010000092.1:0-21307 GCA_963759915.1 uncultured Actinomycetota bacterium
CCCGGCTCGCTGTTCACTGCGCGCCAAAGGACTCCGTCTTCCTTCGTCGCTCGCAGACGAAAAGTGCGTGCCTGCTCCCGCCTCAGTCCAGACGGAGTCGGGCGCTTCGTTCACGGCCGCTCGCCGGAAGAGGGCTGACCGCTGACGTTCGGTCCGCGCCTCCTGGGTCTGGGCAATTTCCATCCACAGGACAGGGGAATCCTCCGACCAGGCGGCCTGGGACGCAGCAATTTCCATCCACGGACGGGGAAATCCTCTGCCCGCGCCTCCTGGGTCTGGGCAATTTCCATCCACGGACGTGGAATCCTCTGCCCGCGCCTCCTGGGTCTGGGCAATTTCCATCCACGGACGGGGAATCCTCCGCCCGCGCGGCCTGGGAAGCAGCAATTTCCATCCACGGACGGAAATTGCCCATCATCCGTGGTCTGACGACCCGTCGAAGAGGCCCAGAGGTCAGGCCGGCAGGCGCCAGTCGATCGGATCGCCGCCCTGGCCCACCAGCAGCTCGTCGGCGCGGCTGAACGGGCGGGAGCCGAAGAAGCCCGAGCGGGCGGACAACGGGGACGGGTGCGCCGACTCCACGTACGGCACGTCGCCCAGCATCGGCACCAGATTCCGCGCGTCGCGACCCCACAGGATCGCTACCAGCGGACCGCCGCGCTCCACCAGGGCCTCGATGGCGCGCTGGGTGACCTGCTCCCAACCCTTGCCGCGGTGCGACGCCGACTGACCGGGCGCAACGGTGAGCACCCGGTTGAGCAGCAGCACACCCTGCTCGAACCAGGCGCTCAGGTCGCCGTGCCGGGCCGGCTCGATGCCGAGATCGCTTTGCAGCTCGGCGTAGATGTTGATCAGGCTGCGCGGGATCGGGCGTACCGACGGTTCCACCGAGAAGGACAGACCGACCGGATGTCCCGGCGTGGGGTAGGGGTCCTGTCCGACGATCAGCACCCGGACGTCGGCGAGCGGGCGGCTGAACGCTCGGAGCACCCGATCACCGCTGGGGAGGTACCCGCGCCCGGCGGCGATCTCGGCGCGCAGGAAGTCGCCGACCGCGGCGACCGTCGGGGCCACCGGTTCGAGGGCGACCGCCCAGTCGGGGGCGACCAGGTCGGCCAGCGGGCGGGGTCCGCCGAACCAGCAGCACGGCCGTCCGAGGGGGTCATCGCAGGTCCTTCGTCGTCGGGTCATCGGATTCGGGGCCGCCGATCTGCTGCTCGCCGACCGGCACCGTCTCGGGCGCCGGTTCGCTCCGGGCGGGTGGCAGCCCACGCGGCATCCGCAGTGAGTAGGTGGCCGCCACCACGAGCAGGGCCGCCCCCAGACCGAAGGCCCACGCGTAGGAGAACCGGTCGGCGAGCAGGCCGGCGACGATCGGTCCGATGATGGCGCCGGTGTCGGCGCACATCGAGAACACCGCCACCGGCGTACCGCGCGCACCGCCGGTCGCGTCGCCCACCGAGGCGGCCGGGGCGGTGCCCAGGAACGCGGCCGCGACACCGTACGCGCACAACGCGGCGATCAGCACGCCCATGTTCGGGGCGAAGGGCACGACCATGATGGACAGCCCGGCCAGCAGCCCGCCGCCGATCATGGCCGGACGGCGACCGACGGTGTCCACGAACTTGCCGGCCGGCGCCAACGCGATGGTCTGGGCGACGGCAGCACAGGCGAAGGCGATCCCGGTCCAGGTCGTGTTGTGGTGCAGCACCTCGACGACCAGCACCGGGATGAGAGCCGACCGGACCCCGAACGAGGTCCAGCCCTGGGCGAGGTTGGTCAGGCACGCGGCCTGGAAGCGGGGGTCGGCGAGCACGGTCCGCAGCGGTACGGCGGCGTCGGCGGCGCCCGCGGCGTGGGCGACCCCTCTCCGGGACAGCAGCAGCAGTCCCACCAGACCCGCCACGGCCAGGGTGACGGCGTAGAAGAAGAAGGGTGCCCGGATGGAGATCAGGGCGAGCAGTCCGCCGATGGCCGGGCCGGTCATCCCGCCGAGCAGGAAGCCGCCCTGGAAGAAACCCGCGGCCCGGCCGCGCATCTGCGGCGCCGTGCTGCCCAGCAGCAGACTCATCGCCGACACCGTGAACATCGCGGAGCCGATGCCGCCGATCCCGCGCAACGCGAGCAGCTGCGGGTAGGTCTGGGCGGCCCCGGCCAGTCCGCTGGAGGCGGCGACGATGAAGATGCCGCTGGCCAGCACCGTTCGCTCGCCGATCCAGGTGATCAGCCGACCGCAGAACGGGCTGACGGCCAGGCGCATCAGCGCGAACACCGAGATCACCGCCCCGACCTCGGTGTTGCCGACGCCGAAGCTGCGGGCGAACACCGGCAGCACCGGCACCAGCACCCCGAAACCCACCGCCACGCAGAAGGCGATCAGCCCCAGGACCAGCACGTCACGCGGCAGGGAGGTACGCTCGCGCAGCCGACGGCGGACGGCTGCGGTGAGGGGCACCGCCCTAGTGTGCAGGACGGACCGCGGGCCCGACGGCTCAGCGCCCGTGGATACCGTTGTGACGTCGCCGGCCGGCCGCCGGGAAGAAGGAGGACCCGGTGGAGCTGGGGAAGAAGATCCGGGAGCGGTTGAGCTCGCGGCAGAGCAAGGTCGCCGCCGAGCAGGAGCTCGAGGAGGCGACCGATCTGGCCGAGGAGGCCGCCGCCCGTCAGGCCAAGCCGCGTCGCGGCCTGTTCGAGGGCGAGCCGCCCGCCGAGATCCCGGCGGAGATCCGGGTCACGTCGACCGCTGCCGAATCCGACCAGGCCGTTCCCACCGCACTCAAGATCGCCGCCGCCTGGGCCTGGCGGATCTTCCTGGTGGCCGGTCTGATCTACTTCGTCGGCTGGATCCTCGGCTTCCTGTCCGAGGTGGTCATCCCGCTCGCCGTCGCCTGCCTGCTGGCCGCCGCGCTGAAGCCGTTGGCCAACCGGCTGCACGGGTGGGGGCTGCCCAAGGGACCGGCCGCCGCCTTCACGCTGCTCGGTGGCATCCTGCTCATCGCCGGAGCCCTGACGTTGATCATCAACTCCATCGCCGGTCAGGCGGGCGAGCTGAGCCAGCAGGTGGTGAACGGGTTCCGACAGCTCGAGCAGTGGCTGATGAACAGCCCCTTGCCGATCGACCAGAGCTGGTTCCGGGTGGACGAGTGGGGCACCCGCATCCAGCAGTTCCTCGTCGACAGCCAGAGCACCATCGCTGCCTACGCCGGCGACATCGGCACCAGCATCGGGCACTTCCTGGCCGGCGTGGCGATCTGCCTGTTCACGCTCTTCTACTTCCTCTACGACGGCCGCGGCATCTTCAGCTTCCTGCTCAACCTGATGCCGCGCGGCGCTCAGGCCCGGGCCGACGCCGCCGCTCTGCGCGGCTGGCAGTCGCTGTCGGCGTACGTCCGCGCCACCGTGCTGGTCGCCCTGGTCGACGCCATCGGTGTGCTGATCGTGGCGCTGGCCCTGCGCGTCCCGCTGGCGCCCGCGCTGGCGGCGCTGGTCTTCCTGGGCGCGTTCATCCCGCTCGTCGGCGCCTTCGTGTCCGGGTTCCTCGCCGTCCTGGTCGCCCTGGTGGCGGTCGGCTGGCCGCAGGCCCTGATCATGCTCGCCGGCATCATCGTGGTGATGCAGGTCGAGGGGCACATCCTGCAGCCGTTCCTGCTGGGTCGAGCCGTGCACCTGCACCCGCTGGCGGTGCTGCTCGCCATCGCCGTGGGCATCGTGATCGCCGGCATCGTCGGTGCCCTGGTCGCGGTCCCGATCCTGGCCTTCGTGAAGACCTTCATCCAGGAGCTCTACCGCCAGTCGCACGAGGTGGTGTCACCGGTGCAGGCGGAGACGGCAAGGAGTTGATGGCCTCGCTCCGCTCGGCTGCGGAGCGCGCTCGAACCCGCCGACGTCGGCCTCACACGGCGACGGACAAGCGTGTGGTCCTGCTCGTCGCGCGTGGCAACCTCATCGAGCGAGGCAACAGCTACAGAGCTGAGCCCTTCTGGTACTGCGACCAGGAGACGTTCCAGTCGGTGTAGCCGTTGCCCTTCTCCAGGCCGCGGCTCGAGCCGGTGGTGACCACGGGGTCGCCGACCTGCACCCGGTTGAACAGCCAGGCGGCGTTGGCGGTGCTCATCCCGACGCAGCCGTGGCTGGCGTTGACCCGGCCGAGGTTGGCCGAGTTCCAGGGGGCGGCGTGCAGGAACTCACCCGACCAGGTGATCCGCATCGCGTACTTGACCTTCAGGTCGTACGACTCGTCGGCCCCGATCATCTCGTTGGTCATCCGGGTGACCGGCAGCTTCTCCATGATCAGCTTGGTGCCGCTTCGGGTGGTCCAGCCGGACTTCCCGGCGCTGATCGGGATGGTGCGCTCCAGGTCGCCGTTGATGTAGACCTTCGCCTTCTTCGTGTCGAGGTTGATCTTGGTGATCAGGGAGCGCCCGACCGTGAACGAGGTGCTGGTCGTGTTCTGGCCGTAGATGCCGTTGCCCGCGTCCAGCCCGTTCAGATCCGCGGTCGCGGTCACCTCGGTGCCAGGCTTCCAGTAGCTCTTGGGGCGGAAGTGGACCTCCTTGTCGGAGAACCAGCTCCAGCTGCCTTCCTGCTTCGGTGCCGTGCTCACCGACAGGTGCTTCTCGAACTCCTTGCGGTTCGTCACCGGCAGGTCGAAGGTCAGGATGACCGGCATCCCCACGCCGACCTTGCTGCCCTTCAACGGCTGCAGCTGGGCGAAGGTCTGCTGCTGCAGGGTCAGTGCCTGGGTGGAGAAGGTGGTCTTCGCGGTGGTCGAGGTGCCTTCGGGGTTCGTGCCGCTCACCCGCAGCGTGTAGGTGGCGGACGGCTCCAGCCGCCCGCCCGCCGTCCAGCCGGACTTGTCCTTGGCCACGGCTCCGTCCACGGTGCCCTTGATGGCCCGGCCCTTGCTGTCCTTGCCCGCGTAGCTGAGCTTCACGCTCCCGATCGTGCCGTTGGCGGCCTTGACCGCCACCACGGTGCTGACCTTCACGTTCTTCGCCCCGTCCTTGACGTTCGGGGTCAGCGTCACGGGGTCGGGGGTGGGGGTGCTGCTCGGCGCGGCGTCGCTGGGCGACCCGGCCTCGGGCGGCTGCGAACCCGACGGTTGCGCGGACGACCCGGTGTCCGACCCGGGCGCGGTGGCGCCACCGGCCTGGGGGATGGTGCCGCAGCCGGCCAGGGCGAGCGCCGCGACCAGGGCGGTCGCGGGGAGGATCCGTCGTCGGTCGAGCAGGGACATGCGGGGGACCTATCCATCGGGTGAAGTCGCCGTACGGCTCGACGACTCCGGCGGGTGCGTGCAGGTGGGACACAGCAAATGTGCCACGCGCGACGGGCGGACCGTGGCGGCACGCTCGTTGCTCTATGGTCACAAGTGGGCGACGACGTCACCAAATCTCCGCGTGTCGTCCGAACTGTCGAACGCCGGGCTCTTCGCAGTGGTTCCCGATCCGCGGGACTCCTCGAGAGCCCGACTCCGCGGGTGCTGCAGCGCGGAGTCGGCCGGGGAGGTGGTCGCCAGGCGCGACGGTCAGTGAGCGACCGACACCTCGGACTCGGTTTCGGCCGGCACCGACGGCGTGCGGCCCTGGAGCGGACGCTCCCGCATGGTCAGGGCGATCACGAAGGCGACCGCCATGAACGGGACGGCGACCAGGAACACGTCGTCCATCGCCTGGGTGAAGGCGGTCAGGACCCAGGTCTTGACCGGCTCCGGCAGCGCGTGGATCGCGGTGATGTCGTTCATCGAGGACGCGGCCCCACCCAGCTGGCTCTGCGCCGAGGCGGGCACGACCTCGGTCAGGTGATAGGCCAGTCGGGTGTTGAGGATGGCGCCGAACAGGGCCGTCCCGATCGCCCCACCCATGCTCCGGAAGAAGGCGACCGACGCGGTCGCGGCACCGAGGTGCTTGCGCGCCACGCTGTTCTGCACGGCGGTCACCACGACCTGCATGGTGAAGCCGAGGCCCGAACCGAAGAGCAGCATCAGCAGCGCCAGGTGCCAGTACGGGGTGTCGACGCCGAGCCGGGACAGCAGGAACAAGGCGGTCCCGACCAGCAGCGAACCGGTGATCGGCATCCACTTGTAGCGACCCGTACGGCTCATCAGCTGACCGCTGCCGATCGAGGTGACGAACATGCCGACCACCATCGGCAGCATGGCCAGACCCGACTGGGTGGCGGTGAAGCCCTTGACCGCCTGCAGGTAGATCGGCAGGTAGATCAAACCGCCGAACATGCCGACGCCCATGATCATCGCGAAGCTGATGTTGGAGACGAACGTCCAGTGCTTGAACAGCTCCGGAGGCAGGATCGGCTCCTTGACCCGCTGCTCGACGAAGGCGAAGGTGATGGCGAGCACGACGAACGCGACCAGCAGACCGATGCCGATGGGGGAGGTCCAGCCCTCGTCGGGACCCGCCCAGCTCAGGTACAGCACGAGGCTGGTGACCGAGCCGACGATGGTGGCGGCACCGAGGTAGTCGACCGAGGCTTCCCGCCGGATGTTGGGCAGCTTGAGGGAGATCGAGGTGACGACCAGGGCGGCGATACCGATCGGCAGGTTGATCAAGAAGATCCACTGCCAGCCGAGGTGGTCGGTGAACAGGCCACCCAGCAGCGGGCCGGCCACCGAGGAGACACCGAACACGGCCCCGAAGAAGCCCTGGTACTTGCCGCGCTCGCGCGGCGGGATGATGTCACCGATGACGGCGAGAGCGAGCGACATCAAGCCGCCGCCGCCCACACCCTGGATGGCCCGGCCCAGGATCATCACCTCGATGTTGGGTGACATGGCACAGATGACCGAGCCGATCAGGAACACCACGATCGCGGCCTGGAAGATCGGCCGGCGACCGCGGAGGTCGGAGATCTTGCCCCAGAGCGGGGTGGCGGCGGTCGAGGTCAGCAGGTACGCCGTGACGACCCAGGACAGCTTGTCCAGGCCACCCAGGTCGGAGGTGATCCGGGGCAGGGCGACACCGACGATGCTCTGGTCGAGGGCGGCCAGGAACATGCCCGCCATCAGACCGCCCATCACCCCCATGATCTGCTTGTGGCTGAGGTAGCCGTCTCCGGGCGTCGGGGCACCCGAGGCGTCCGGGACGGGGGCGCCCTGGCCGGCCGGAGTCGGCAGGGTCGTGGACGCGGCGGGCGAGTCCTCGGTCAGGGCGCGCCGCGGCGCTGGTGGAGTGGTGCTCATGAGAGGTCCTTGCTGGTGTGTGAGTTGACGCCGGACACGAACTTGCCGAGGAGCCGCTCGAACTCGGCGATGTCGTCGGGTTCCCACCCGGAGAGGGTGGACTCGAGCAGGTCGCGGCGGCGTTGGAAGGCTTGGTCGAGCAGCTGCTGGCCGTCGTCGGTGATGCCGACCAGCTGGGCGCGTCCGTCGGCCGGGTCGGGCGTACGGGCGACGAGACCGGTCCGCTCCACCTGGGCGACGTGACGGGACACGGTGGAGACGTCCAGATGGATCGCGGCCGCGAGGTCGCTGATCCTCAGGGGCCCCTTGTGGGCGATCGTCTTGAGCAGCCAGAAGATGCCGGGGTCGAGCTGGTCATCGGCCTGGCGCTGGCGCATGAGACGGCCCACGGTCATCAACGCCGACAACATCGCGTCGGCGGCGGGCTGTGCTGTTTGCATGCTGCAACCATACTCTTGGTTGCATGCTGCATCCAACTGATGTGCCGAGTGACCTCGGGCACAAGGAGGGTGATGGGCACACCGGTACTTCCTCCACGAGGGCCCCGGGCGATGCGGTGTGCCCGCTCGAGGGGCTCGCCCCGACGAATCGGCCGGGGATCCGCCGGCGCGGGTCAGCCCTGACGTACCCCTGAAGTCGAAAGTGCGACCTTCCATTAGTGAAAGGTCGGGTTTATGTTCGTGACATGACCAGTGATCCGCGCATGACCGCCATCTTGGAAGACCTCGCCGCCGGGCGCATCGACGCGGCCGAGGCAGCCCGCCGCATCGACACCCTCAAAGCGGCCGAGCAGGCCGCCGCGACCCCGGCGCCGGAGGCCCCACGCGAGCCCACCAACGAAGAGCTCGGCGCAGCGGCCGGCGGCAACGGATCCGCCGACACCGTCGTGGACCCGTGGGCGGTGAGCACCGATCGGCCGCAGCGCGCCACCCACACCACCGAGAGCTTCGTCACCGGCGGCGAGGCCGTCACCGAGCCGGAGCCGCCGCGCGGGAAGCCGGTCAACACCAGCGGGGTCGACAAGATCACCGTCCGGGCGATCGGTCGGCGGGTGCGGATCGTGGGGGAGTCCTCGGTCGCCACCCTGGCCGCCGACGGCCCGCACGTGCTGCGTCGCAACGGCTCCGTGCTGGAGGTCTCCAGCGACGGCGAGCTGGGGGCGTCGCTGGACGGGTTCAGCATCCTCAAGGCACCGCGCAACCTGGACGAGTTCCGCTCGCTCGGGCTCGGCAAGGAGCTGTTCCTGCGGGTCAATCCCGACATCGAGGTCGACGTCGAGGTCACCGGGGGCAGCCTCAACACCGAGCGGGTGCCCCGCCTCGGCAAGGTCCGGCTCACCGCCGGCGCCGCCAAGCTGCTCGATGTCGAGGTGATCAAGGACGCGCTGATCCAGGCCGGCCAGGCCACGGTCAAGGGCACCATCACCCGCGGACGGTCCCGGATCCGGGCCGAGTCGGGCAGCCTGACGATCCACCTGAGCGATGCCTCCAACGTGACCGTGCACGGGGAGTCACAGCTCGGCAAGGTCAGCTGGTCCGGTGGCCACAGCGGGGCCGGCGACGAGGTCGTGATGGGCAACGGCAGCGCCCGACTCGACGTCGAGGTCGTGATGGGCCACGCGTCGGTGAAGGTCGGCAACGACCAGCCGGCCGAGGACCTGCGCTGAGCGGGGGAGGACGATGACCAGCTCCGAACGCACCCGCACCTCCCGTCGCCCCGCCGAGCGGGACCGGCACGAGCACCGGGCACCGAGTGACTGCCCGGTCTGCGGTCACCACCTCGCCGTCACCCGGTTGGGCTGTGCCTCCTGTGGCAGCGAGCTCGCCGGGGTGTTCAGCACCTGTGAGTTCTGTGCGCTGAGCGACGCCGACAACGACCTGCTCCGCGTGTTCCTCGCCTCCCGCGGCAACCTGCGGGAGGTCGAGCGGCACCTCGGCGTCTCCTACCCGACGGCCCGGCTGCGGTTCGATCGGCTGCTGGAGAAGCTCGGCCTGGCCGAGGAGCCGGAGGACGTCCCGTTGACCCGCGAACAGGTCCTCTCCGAGGTCGCGTCCGGTGCGTTGTCACCGGCGGAGGCGGCGCGACTGCTGGCCGAGCTGTAGCAGCCGCCCGCACCGCCCCGGAACGCCACGAACCCGGCTCGATCACGAGCCGGGTTCGTCCGCGTACGGAGGGAGTGGGTCTCAGCCCTTGAACGGCTGGATGTCGATGACGGTGACCTCGATGGCCTTGCCGTTCGGCGCCTCGTAGCTGGCCGAGTCGCCCTTCTTCTTGCCCAGGATCGCGGCGCCGAGCGGCGACTGCGGGCTGTAGACGTTGGTCGAGTCGACGGCGTCGTCGAGTCCCAGCAGCTCGCGCGACCCGAGGACGAAGGTGTCGGTGTCGGACTCGTCGCCGAAGAAGGCGACGGTCACCTGGACGCCCGGGCCGATCTCGTCCACGTCGGTGGGGGCGTCGCCGACCTGGGCGCGGCGCAGCATGTCGGCGAGCTGACGGATCCGGGCCTCCTGCTTGCCCTGCTCCTCGCGGGCGGCGTGGTACCCGCCGTTCTCGCGCAGATCACCCTCCTCGCGGGCGGCGGCGATCCGCGCGGTCACCTCGGCGCGCCCGGGCCCCGACAGCTGGTCCAGCTCGGACTGCAGCTTGTCGTACGCCTCCTGGGTGAGCCAGACGACCTCTTGCACGTGTTCAGGCATCGAACCAGCCTAGCAAGCCGACACCGAACCGTCAGGCCGGTGAGCACTCGCGGATGACGGCGGTCGTGGCGCGGCGGACCGTGGTGATCGAGATGGTCGTGTTGACGACCCCGTCTTCGGTCGCTTCCACGGGGAGATTGACCTCGCCGACCGGCTGGAAGTCGTCCGCCTGGGCCGACACCCGGCAGACCACGGGGATCGACGGGTCGGGCCGGTCGATGATGACGGTCGCGTCGATCCGGCTGTTCGGAGACCACCGTGTACGCGGCCACCTTGGCGGAGACGACCGGCTCGGCGTGCACCAGCGCGGTCCAGATCAGCCAGCTCAGCGACCCCACGGCGACCACCGCGATGATCCCGATCAGCACCGGGCGCGGGAGGCGCGGCCCGGGATAGCGGCGGGCCAGCCGCTCCCGGTCGGCGGCGCTCGGCTCCGGGCGAGCAGCGGAGTCGCTCCGGGTCTCACGCATGGCGCCCATTGTGGCCGAGCCGTCCGGCAAACACCGATTCGCCGGCTCGGGCGGCGGTCCGACCCGCCGCCCCCGTCTCGCCGGGAACCGCCGCGGTCGGCGAAACCGCCGGGGCAGTGGCAGCATGGGCGCCCATGGAACGACCCCCGCTGCGGTTGGACGCCGCCGGCGAACGCCTGCGCCTGCTGCACGTCCACGCCCACCCCGACGACGAGTCGAGCAAAGGCGCGGCGAGCACCGCCAAGTACGTCGCCGAAGGCGTCGAGGTGATGGTGGCCACCTGCACCGGCGGCGAGCGGGGCTCCATCCTCAACCCGGCCATGGACCGGCCGGACATCCTGGCCAACATCGCAGACATCCGACGGGCCGAGATGGACCGGGCCCGCAGCATCCTCGGCATCGAGCAGGTCTGGCTCGGCTTCGTCGACTCCGGTCTCCCCGAGGGCGATCCGCTGCCGCCGCTGCCCGACGGGTGCTTCGCCACCGTCGACCTGGACGTCGCCGTCGGTCAGCTGGTCCGGGTCATCCGCCGCTTCCGCCCGCAGGTGATGACCACGTACGACGAGAACGGCGGCTACCCGCACCCCGACCACATCCGCTGCCACGAGATCAGCGTGGCGGCCTACGACGCGGCCGCGGATCCGGACCGCTATCCCGACGCCGGTGAGCCGTGGCAGGTCGCGAAGCTCTACTACCACCTGTCCTTCCACTGGCACCGGTTCGAGGCACTCAACCACGCGATGATCGAGGCCGGTCTGGAGTCGCCGTACGCGGAGCGGCTGGCGACCTGGGAGCGCAAGCCCGAGGACGAGATGCGGCTCACCACCCGGGTCGAGTGCTCGCGCTACTTCGCGGTCCGCGACCAGGCCCTGCTCGCGCACGCGACGCAGATCGATCCCGAGGGCCCCTGGTTCTCGGTGCCGCTGGAGATCCACCAGCGGGCGTGGCCGACCGAGGACTACCAGCTCGTCCGCAGCGCCGTGGACAGCGAGCCGCCCGAGGACGACCTGTTCGCCGGCATCGCGGCGCCCGTGGCGGAGAACCCGGGGGTCGACTCCACGGCCGGGAGCGTGGGCTCCGCCGCGAGTAGGGTGCCCTCATGATGTTGCTGGAGGTCGACCCCAACCTGGTGCGGCCGGGGTGGACTCCGCTGCTGGTCATCGTGGTCCTCGGGATCGTGCTGTTCTTCCTCGGTCGCAGCATGCTGAAGCAGTTCGGACGGATCGACGTGCCGGCCGATCACGAGGCCGACCCCGCGACGGGGACTGGGCCGGCGGGGAACGAGGCGACGGGGAGCAAGGCGACCGGGAGCGCCGAAGGCCGAGCCGTCGGCCGGGGACGTCCCCCCAGCGCCCATCCCCGACCTGCGTGCTCCGACCCGTGACGGCGGCCGCGCCGCTCCACCCGATCAGCACTGAGCCGCGGATGAGCGCTGCACGGCCGCCGGGCATGCACGACGTGGCCAGGGTCGCCGGGGTGTCGCACCAGACCGTCTCGCGGGTGCTGAACGACCACCCCAGCGTCCGGCCGGAGACCCGGGAGCGGGTCCAGGCCGCGATCAGCCAGCTCGGCTACCGGCGGAACCCGTTCGCCCGCGCCCTGGTCACCCGCCGCACCCACACCATCGGCGTGCTGGCCCCGGCCTCGAACCTGTTCGGTCCGGCGTCCCTGGTCATCGCCGTCGAGCAGGCGGCCCGCAGTCACGGCTGGTACGTCTCGCTGGCCAGCCTGTCCGACTTCGATCCGCCCTCGGTGGCGACGGCGATCGAGCACTTCCTCGGCCAGCAGGTGGACGGGCTGGTGGTGGTCGCGCCGGTGCCGAGTGCGGTGGAGGCCTGCTCGGCCGCCGCCCTGGGCGTGCCGACCGTGATGGTCGCCACCGACGCCGAGCCGGCGGACGGCTTCGACGTCGTCGCCATCGACCAGGAGCAGGGAGCCCGGGACGCCGTGCGACACCTGCTGGGCCTCGGTCACCGCAGCGTCTCCCACCTGGCCGGCCCGAGCGACTGGCTGGACGCCGCCGCCCGGCTGCGCGGCTGGCGCCGTGAGCTCACGGCGGCCGGGATCACGGCTCCCGACGTCTTGACCGGGGACTGGTCCGCGGCCAGCGGCTACCGGGTCGGCCAGGAGCTGGTGGCGGGCGGTGAGGTGCCGACGGCCGTGTTCGCGGCCAACGACCTGATGGCCATCGGCCTGATCCGGGCCCTGGTCGAGGCGGGGGTGTCGGTCCCCGGGCAGGTGTCGGTCGTCGGCTTCGACGACATCGACGCCGCCGGCTTCACGCTGCCGCCGCTGACCACCGTGCGGCAGGACCTGGTCACCCTGGGACGGCTCGGGGTCGAGCGGCTGCTGGCCCGGATCTCCGGCGCCGAGCCCGCCGAGCCCGTACGGCAGCCGCCCGAGCTCGTGGTGCGCGCCAGCACCGCCACGGTCTGAAACCACCCGGCGAAGGTCGGGCGTTTGCCGGCCGGGGTGTTATCGTTAACATCCTCTCGCCGGGTGAGCCTTCCGGCGATCCCCGGACCCGAGGAAACGCGATGAGTCTGACCGCCGAGGTCGACGCCACGATCCGGCGCCTGCGCGCGGAGGTCGCCGCGTTGCACGCCGAGCTGCCCCGCAACGAGCTGGTGGTCTGGACCGCCGGCAACGTGTCCGCCCGGGTCCCGGGCCGCGACCTGCTGGTGATCAAGCCGTCGGGGGTGAGCTACGACGAGCTGACGCCGGAGGCGATGGTGGTCACCGATCTCGAGGCCAACCTGGTGGAGGGTGACCGCTCCCCGTCGTCGGACACGGCCGCGCACGCGTACGTCTACGCCCAGCTGCCCGAGGTCGGGGGTGTCGTGCACACGCACTCCACGTACGCGACCGCCTGGGCCGCGCGCGGCGAGGAGGTGCCGTGCGTGCTGACGATGATGGCCGACGAGTTCGGCGGCCCGATCCCCGTCGGCCCGTTCGCCCTGATCGGTGACGACTCCATCGGCCGCGGCATCGTCGAGACCCTGCGCCGCAGCCGCTCCAAGGCCGTGCTGATGCAGAACCACGGCCCGTTCACGGTCGGCCCGGACGCCAAGGCCGCCGTCAAGGCGGCCGTGATGGTCGAGGAGGTGGCCCGGACGGTCCACATCGCCCGCCAGCTCGGCGAGCCGATCCCCATCCCGCAGGCCGACATCGACCGCTTGTACGACCGCTACCAGAACGTCTACGGACAATCCGAAGGAGAGACCCCATGACCGGATCGCGCGTGTGCTGGTTCCTGACCGGGAGCCAGGGTCTCTACGGCCCCGAGACCCTGGACCAGGTGGCCGACCAGTCCCGGACCGTGGTCGAGGGCCTGAACGCCGCCCTGGACACCCCGGTGGTCTGGAAGCCGGTGCTGACCGACTCCGACGCCATCCACCGGCTGATCCTGGAGGCCAACGCGGATCCGGACTGCATCGGGGTGATCGCCTGGATGCACACGTTCTCGCCGGCCAAGATGTGGATCCGCGGTCTGGACGCCCTGCAGACCCCGCTGCTGCACCTGCACACGCAGGCCAACGTCGACCTCCCCTGGGAGAGCATCGACATGGACTTCATGAACCTGAACCAGGCCGCGCACGGCGACCGCGAGTTCGGCTACATCCAGACCCGGCTCGGGGTGGCCCGCAAGACGGTGGTCGGCCACGTGTCCGACCCCGCGGTGATCGCTCGGGTGGCGGCCTGGCAGCGGGCGGCGCTCGGCTGGGCGGCGATCCGCAGCCTGAAGCTCGCCCGGTTCGGCGACAACATGCGCAACGTCGCGGTCACCGAGGGCGACAAGGTCGAGGCCGAGCTGAAGTTCGGGGTGTCGGTGAACACCTACGGCGTCAACGACCTGGTGGCCGTGGTCGACCAGATCGAGGACTCCTGTGTCGACCAGCTGGTCACCGAGTACGCCGACCTCTACGACCTCGATCCCGTGCTCGCCCCGGGCGGCGAGCGCCACGAGTCGCTGCGCTACGGCGCCCGGATCGAGGCCGGCCTGCGGGCGTTCCTGACCGACGGTGGCTTCGGCGCCTTCACCACCAACTTCGAGGACCTCGGTGGGCTCCGACAGCTGCCGGGGCTCGCGGTCCAGCGGCTGATGGCCGACGGGTACGGGTTCGGCGGCGAGGGCGACTGGAAGACCTCGGTCATGCTGCACACGCTCAAGGCGATGGCGCCCGGCGGGCCGACCTCGTTCATGGAGGACTACACCTACGACCTGTCGGGCACCCCGCGGATCCTGGGCTCGCACATGCTCGAGGTCTGCCCGACGATCGCGGCCGGCCGGCCCCGGATCGAGATCCACCCGCTGGGCATCGGCGACCGGGAGGACCCGGTCCGGCTGGTCTTCGACGCGGTGACCGGCCCGGCCGTGGTGCTGGGCATCTGCGACGTCGGCGACCGCTTCCGGCTGGTGGCCAACGCGGTCACCGTGGTCGACCACCCGGCCCTGCCGAACCTCCCGGTGGCGCGGGCCGTGTGGGAGCCGGAGCCCTCGCTGGCCACCTCGGCCGAGTGCTGGCTGGAGGCGGGCGGCCCGCACCACACCGTGCTGTCCGCGGCCGTCGGGGTGGAGGAGCTCACCGACTTCGCCGCCATGGTGGGCACCGAGCTGGCCCTGATCGACGCGGGCACCACCCACCGCGCCTTCCGCAACGAGCTCCGCTGGAACGCGGCGGCGTACAAGCTGGGCCTGTAGCGGTCGGGCAGGATGCTGCCCGTGACCGAGGAGATCGACGCCTTCGTCGAGGCCAGGATCCTGCCCGCGTACCGGCCGGTGTTCGCGGCCTTCCGGGCGCTGGTCCGGACCGACTTCCCGCAGCTGACCGAGGGGATGCGGGGCGGCACCGACGCCTACCCGGGCGTGCCCGTCTACCGGTTGAACCGGATCGTGGTCACGGTGAGCCCGACCAAGAAGGGCATCACGTTCAACTTCACCGACGGCGGTGGGTTCGACGACCCGTACGGGCTGCTGGAGGGGGTCGGTCACAGGACCCGCAACGTGCGCTGGTCGACGCCGGAGCAGTTCGACGTCGACGCGATGCGCAGCTACCTGCAGCAGGCCGTCGTGGCGGATTCACGGTAGCCCGCGGTTGTCCAACCACTGCCGGCCCCGCCGGTCCGACGCCCGGGCGAGCCAGGCGTCCTGGACGATCTCGGCCAGCTCCGCCTGCGACAGCTCACCGAGCCGGCAGGCCCGGATCAGCACCGACGGGTGCCCGTCGAAGTGGCCGGTGCTGAAGAACGGGCTGTCCACGTCCTCCACCAGCGCGAGCTTGTCGGCCTCCGAGCCGACCCAGATCATGATCACGTCGTCGTACCGCTCGCCGGTGTCCGGGTCGACGGCGTCCGGCCGCGGCGTCCGGAAGAACACGAACGACTTGCCGCCCACCTGGTAGACGGGGTTGCCCTTCGGCCCGTACGTCACCGTGACGTGCGGCATGGCCTCGGCCAGGGCGTGCACGTCGGCCCTGGTGGCTGCTCGCCCGCTCATCTCGTCAGCCTAGAACGGAGCCTTCCGGCGTGGGACGGGGTCGGGGATCGGCACGGGGGTGCGCCTAGGTTGGACGGCATGCCCAACCGCCTCGCCGACGCGACCAGCCCCTACCTGCGCCAGCACGCGGACAACCCGGTGGACTGGTGGCCGTGGTGCGACGAGGCGTTCGCCGAGGCGGAGCGCCGCGACGTACCGGTGTTCCTCTCGGTCGGGTACGCGGCCTGCCACTGGTGTCACGTGATGGCGCACGAGTCGTTCGAGGATCCGGACCGGGCCGCCCAGCTGAACGCCGACTTCGTCTCGATCAAGGTGGACCGCGAGGAGCGGCCGGACGTCGACGCGGTGTTCATGGCCGCCACCCAGGCGCTGACCGGCCAGGGCGGCTGGCCGATGAGCGTCTTCGTCACCCCGGATCGTCGCCCCTTCTACGCCGGCACCTACTTCCCGCCCCGCCCCGGGCACGGCCTGCCGGCCTTCGGCGAGGTGCTGGAGGCCATCTCCGCCGCCTGGCGGGACCGGCGTGACGAGGTGCTGTCCAGCGCCGACGGCATCGCCGGCGAGCTCGCTCGGCGGCACGCCCCGCGGCTGCCCGGCGAGGTCACCGTCGCCGGCCTGGACCAGGCCCGCGCGGAGCTGCAGCGAGAGTTCGACGAGGTGCGCGGGGGCTTCGGCGGCGCCCCCAAGTTCCCGCCGTCGATGGTGCTGGAGGGCCTGCTCCGGCTGGGCGACGACGCGTCGATGATCATGGTCGACGCCACCTGCCGGGCGATGGCGCGGGGTGGTCTCTACGACCAGCTGGCCGGCGGTTTCGCCCGTTACAGCGTGGACGCCGGCTGGGTGGTGCCGCACTTCGAGAAGATGCTGTACGACAACGCGCTGCTGCTCGGCGTCTACACCCACTGGTGGCGGGTGACCGGCGATCGGCTCGGCGAGCGGGTGGTGGCGGAGACGGTCGACTGGTTGACCAGCGAGCTGCTGACCCCGGAGGGTGGCTTCGCGGCCAGCCTGGACGCGGACAGCCTCGATGATCACGGCCACTCGGCCGAGGGAGCCTTCTACGCCTGGGATCCGGCGCTGCTGGTCGAGGTGCTCGGGGCCGAGGACGGTGCCTGGGCGAGCGAGGTCTTCGGGGTCACCCGGGCGGGCACGTTCGAGCACGGCCGGTCCACGCTGCAGCTGGTCGGTGACCCGGATCCGGAGCGGCTGGGGCGGGTGCGCGCGGCGCTGCGGGCGGCGCGCGACGGGCGCCACCGACCCGGCCGGGACGACAAGGTGGTGGCGGCCTGGAACGGCTGGCTGATCCACTCCCTGGTGCAGGCGGCCGGGGTGTTCGGCCGACCCGACTGGCTGGCGTCGGCGCAAGGAGCCGCCGAGCTGATCTGGTCGCGGCACTGGGTCGACGGACGGTTGCGGCGAACCTCCCGGGACGGTGTGGTCGGCGATGCGCCGGGGGTGCTGGAGGACTACGCGGCGATGATCGTGGCCGCGGTCGCGCTGGCGGGCGCCGGCGCCGATGCGGCCTGGTTGGAACGGGCGGAGCTGCTCGCCGGGGTGGTCGGCACGGAGTTCGCCGACGGCGACGGCTTCTTCGACACCGCCGCCGATGCGGAGAGCCTCTACCTGCGACCGCAGGATCCCAGCGACAACGCGACCCCGTCGGGGCTGAGCACCACGGTGCACGCCCTGGCGCTGCTGGGGGAGGCGACCGGCCGGACGGAGCTGGTCGAGCGGGCCGACCGGGCCGCGGCGACCGCCGGCGGACTGGTGGATCGAGCGCCCCGCTTCGCCGGCTGGCTCCTGGCCGCCGCGGCGAGTCGACTCGTGCGACCGCCGGTGGAGGTGGCGATCGCCGGGGATCCGGCGGACGCCGCGACGGTTGAGCTGGCCAGGATCGCCTACCGACGCGCCCCGGCCGGATCGGTGATCATGGTCGGCCGGCCGGACACGCCGGGGCTGGCCCTGCTCGCCGACCGTCCGCTGCGGGACGGCCGACCGACGGCGTACGTGTGTCGCGGGTTCGTCTGCCGGCTGCCCGTCACGGAGCCGGCGGAGCTGACCGCCCAGCTCTGACCCTGGCCGCCCAGCACTGATCGGGGTCGGCGGGGCGTCGACGCTCAGGCGGCGAACATGGCCAGCGAGATCGCCACGAACTGGGCCGCGAAGGCCAGGATCGTGCAGGCGTGGAAGATCTCGTGGTAGCCGAACCAGCGGGGTGACGGATCGGGGGACTTGCGGGCGTAGACGATGGCGCCGCCGCTGTAGAGCAACCCGCCCACCATGATCAACGTGAACACGGCGACCCCGCCGTTGGCCAGGATCTGCGGCAGCCAGAACAGTGCCGCCCAGCCCATGGCGAGATAGAGCGCGGTGTAGAGCCAGCGCGGTGCGCTCAGCCAGAACAGCCGGAACAGCAGCCCGGCGAAGGCGGCCGACCAGATGATCGTCAGCAGGGTCGTCGCCGACCGGGAGCTCAGGGTCAGGACGGCGATCGGGGTGTAGCTCGCGGCGATGAACAGGTAGATGTTCGCGTGGTCCATCCGGCGCAGGATGGCGTCGCCCTTGGGTCCCCAGGTGAAGCGGTGGTAGACCGCGCTGGTGCCGAACAGCAGCAGGGACGCGGCCAGGTAGATCGCTGCGGCGATCCGCGCGCTCTGGTCGGGCGCCAAGGCCACGAGCACGATCCCGCCGGCGGTGGCCAGCGGGGCCATGCCGGCGTGCAACCAGCCGCGCAGCTTCGGCTTGACCTGCCGGGCGACCTCGCCGAGCGTGTCGGTGGCGCTGTGACCGTCCGGGTGTTCCTCGGTCGGGCGTTGATCCGATGGGGCCACGGTGCTCATCACAACTCCTTCCAGGTGAATGGGCAAATCTCGTCGGCAGCCGCTGCCGTTACTTTACTCAGCGTAGGTTACGGTGCCGTAGGTTTCAGCGTACGGGTTGATGGCTGAGAACTGAAGAGGTCGCGGCTGTGAGTGCGGACACGGCGCACTGAGCCATCCCGGTGTCCGGCGCTACAGTGCCCCCATGCCCCGACTCCCTCGTGGTCGCCTCGAGCGGCTCAGAGAGGTCGCCGATCGGCTGCACCCCTCCGGCCTGCTCTACGCGACGTACGAGCACCGGCTGATCGCCGAGCTGGACCCGGACCGACGTGCCCCAGCACGTCGCCGTGCTGGCCGACGGGAACCGGCGCTGGGCCCGGGCGAACGCCCCCGGTCAGCCGCTGGTCGCCGGCTACCAGGCGGGCGCGGACAAGCTGAAGGAGTTCGTCGAGTGGTGCGACGAGCTGGCCATCCCGGTGGTCACCCTCTGGGTGCTGTCCACCGACAACTTCCAGCGCAGCGGCGCCGAGGAGATCGGGCCGCTGCTGGACGTGATCGAGTCGATGGTCGGCGAGCTGGCGGCCGCTCGACGCTGGCGGATCCACCCGGTCGGGGCGCTCGACCTGCTGCCGCCCGACACGGCCGCGGCGATGAAGGCGGCCGACGTGCAGACCGCCGGCATCGACGGCATGGTGGTCAACATCGCGGTGTCGTACGGCGGGCGGCACGAGCTCCGCGACGCGGTCCGCTCGCTGCTGGCCGAGCACGCCCGCAACGGCACCTCGATCGAGGAGCTGGCCCAGACCCTGGACATCGATCACATCGCCGAGCACCTCTACACCCGTGGCCAGCCCGATCCCGACCTGATCATCCGGACGTCGGGGGAGCAGCGGCTGTCCGGCTTCTTGATGTGGCAGTCGGCGCACAGCGAGTTCTACTTCTGCGAGGCGCTGTGGCCGGACTTCCGCAAGGTCGACTTCATCCGGGCGCTGCGCGCGTACGCGGACCGGGAGCGCCGGTTCGGCGGCTGACCCACCGGGTCGTCGGCGGCGATTGTTGACGTCAGAAGTCGATCAGGTGACATCCGGCGTGTGCGTGCGGTCCTGACCGGTTGACGACGTACGTTGCGAGTGCGGGGCGCAGGTGTAGCGGCCCGCACGGGAGGCGCACATGATCCTTCGCCAGACGAGGGGGATCCTTCGCTCAGCGGGGGAGATCCGTCACCTGACGCAGGCGTGCAGACCGGTTCCGGTCTGCGCATCCCGGCCAACCACCTAGGTGTGAGGCCGGGCGCGTAGGGCGCTGCGGCCTCCAGAAGGGGACATCGCATGTCTTCTGCAACAGCCCGCCGCACCTACGTCATCGACACCTCGGTCCTGCTCAGCGATCCCCACGCGCTGCGCCGGTTCGCGGAGCACGACATCGTGCTCCCGATCGTGGTGATCACCGAGCTCGAAGGCAAGCGTCATCACGCCGAGCTCGGCTACTTCGCCCGGGTCGCGCTGCGCCATCTGGACGACCTGCGGATCGCGTACGGGCGGCTCGACGCCCCCGTACCGGTCAACGACGTGGGTGGCACCCTGCACGTCGAGCTGAACCACACCGATCCCGCGCTGCTCCCGCCGGGCTTCCGGCTGGGCGACAACGACTCGCGCATCCTGGCCGTCGCCCTGAACTTCCGTGCCGAGGGCCGGGACGTCACCCTGGTCTCCAAGGACCTGCCGATGCGGGTGAAGGCGTCCGCGGTCGGTCTGAACGCGGAGGAGTACCGCGCCGAGCTCGCCGTCGAGTCCGGCTGGACCGGGATGGCCGAGCTGGAGGTGGGCTCGGACCAGATCGACAGCCTGTACGAGCACGGCTTCCTGGACCTGGAGGCGGCGCGGGACCTGCCGTGTCACACCGGGGTGGTGCTGATCGGCGGCCAGGCGTCCGCGCTGGCCCGGGTGACGCCGGCCAAGGACCTCAGGCTGGTCAAGGCGGACAAGGACGCGTTCGGCATCCACGGCCGCTCCGCCGAGCAGCGGGTGGCGCTGGACCTGCTGCTGGATCCCTCGGTCGGCATCGTCTCGCTCGGCGGTCGCGCCGGCACCGGCAAGTCCGCCCTGGCGCTGTGCGCCGGCCTGGAGGCGGTGCTGGAGCGCCGGCAGCACGCCAAGGTCGTCGTCTTCCGGCCCCTGTACGCGGTCGGCGGCCAGGAACTCGGCTACCTGCCCGGCACCGAGGGGGAGAAGATGGCGCCCTGGGCGCAGGCGGTCTTCGACACCCTCGGCGCGGTGACCTCCAAGCCGGTGATCGAGGAGGTGCTGGAGCGGGGGCTGCTCGAGGTGCATGCCGCTGACCCACATCCGCGGCCGGTCGCTGCACGACGCGTTCGTGATCGTCGACGAGGCGCAGTCGCTGGAGCGCAACGTGCTGCTGACCGTGCTCAGCCGGATCGGCCAGGACTCCCGGGTGGTGCTGACCCACGACGTGGCGCAGCGCGACAACCTGCGGGTCGGTCGGCACGACGGCGTGGTCGCGGTGGTGGAGAAGCTGAAGGGCCACCCGCTGTTCGCCCACGTCACCCTGCACCGCTCGGAGCGGTCCCCGATCGCGGCCCTGGTCACCGAGATGCTGGAGGAAGTGCC
>CAVXBJ010000093.1:0-167770 GCA_963759915.1 uncultured Actinomycetota bacterium
GGGCATCTTGCCGACTCCGGCGGCCAGGTAGGCCAGCGTCTGGAAGCCGACGGTGAGGAAGGAGAAGACCACGATCGGCGCGCCCCAGCGGGCGACGAGGTCCTGGGCCCGGACGAAGCGGGGCGAGTCCACCAGCCGCTGCACCCGGGCGGTGCGGCCGGCCCCGGAGCGGGCGGCTCGGCCGAGGGCGTACGTGCCGCCGGCCCGCAGCAGCACGATGACGAACAACGCGCCGACCGCCAGCGGGAACGGCAGACCGCGGGAGAAGTCCACGTCAGGTCTCGATCCGCAGGGGCATGCAGCCGGTCCCGGAAGGCTGGTCAGGGTCACCTAACTTGGCCGCTCGGTCCCAGACCGGCGCCGGGGCGTGATTGAGGGGCGTCCCCAGCTCCTCGGCCCCGATCCGAGTCGCTCCCCATGGGGTACGCCCCTCAAGTCGCACGGTCCAGGGCCGAATCTCCTGGTTTCCAGAAGCTCCCCCGACACAACGGCCCGTGCCTAAGGGAAGTCTTTCGTTGGTCACGGAAGCCCAGCCACGGACAACAGCCGGACAATCCTGTGCGTGGCCGGTACGGCGGGCACTAGGGTGAGCCCCGGCGGTCCGACGAAGTGGGTGCGGGGTGAGCACGTTCGGGAGCGAGCTGCGGTGGTACCGCCAACGGGCGGGCATGTCGCAGGAAGGGCTGGCCGCGCGCGCCGGACTGAGCCCCGAAGCGGTGTCCCTGTTGGAGCGCGGCCGACGGTCACCCCGGATGACCACCCTCAGCCTGCTCGCCGACGCGCTCCGCCTCGCCGGCGACGAGCGCGACGGTTCTTCGCCGCTCTGCTCCCCGCCCGCCGGCTCCCCCGCCGCCCCGGTCGCTCCCCTCCCTCGAACCGCCCACGTTCGCGGATCCGCTGCTGGGGCGGGACGCGGACCTGATCGCGGTCCGGGAGCTGCTGGCTGACCACCGACTGGTCACCCTGACCGGTCCCGGTGGTGTGGGCAAGACCCGGCTGGCGGCCGTGCTCGCCGTCGGCGCGGAGGGCTATGCCGACGGCGTCCGCTGGTTACCGGTCCCGGGTGTCTCGCGGTCGGAGGACCTGGTGCCGGCGTTCGCCGCCGCTCTCGGGGTCACCGGGGACCCCGACGCCGGCATCGCCGACATCGCCGCGGCGCTCCGGTCCCGACACCAGCTGCTCGTCATGGATGGAGCCCAGCACCTGCTCGACGCGGCCCGGGACCTGCGTGCAGGCGATCGTCGCTGGCTGTCCGGACCTCGCGTTCCTGGTCACCTCGCGCCATCAGCTGCAGATTCCCGGCGAGGCGGTCGTGACCGTCCGTCCGCTCGGCGTCCCGCCGGCCCGCGCGCGCGGCAAGGAGGCTGGGCGCCTCTCCCGCCGTCCAGCTGTTCTGGGATCGCTCGGGACTGGCGGCCGGCAGGAGCCCGACAGCGGCCCAGAACGCCGCCGTGGCCCGCATCTGCCGCCGGCTGGACGGACTGCCGCTGGCCATCGAGCTGGCCGCCGCCCGCGCCCAGGTGATGTCGGTCAAGGCCCTGGCCGACGCGCTGGACGACACCGTCGGCGCCCTGCTGGAACCGGGCGGAGAGCCCGAGGAGGGCCTCGTCGACCGCGTGGTCGGGTGGAGCTACCGACTGCTGACCCCGATCGAGCAGCACGTCCTCGCCCGACTGTCGGTGTTCATCTGGTTCAGCCACGAGTCGGCGACGGCGGTCTGCGGGGATGTCTACACTCCGCTCGAGGTGCTCGACGCGCTGGCCTCGTTGGCCACGAAGTCCCTGGTCAGCCGCATGTACGAGGCGGAGGAGCCGGCCCGCTTCGTGCTGCTGCGCCTCGTCCGGGAGTTCGCCCAGGCCCAGCTCGAGATCGCCGGCGAGACGGAGCTGGCCCGCCGTCGGCACGCGGACTACGTGACCGGGTTGACGGCCGAGGCCGCTGCCCACCTCGCCTCGGTCGACCAGGAGCAGTGGCTGCGGATCCTCGACGCGGAGTCGGGCAACATCCGGGTGGCGGTCGACTTCCTGACCGCCACCGACCCCGAGTCCGCCCTGCGACTGGTCCGCCACCTGTGGCGCTGGTGCTATCTCCGTGGTCGCTACACCGAGGGACGGACCTGGATGCGTGGTGCCCTCGCGGCGGGCGCCGACGCACCCGCCGAGCTGCGCGCCCCGGTGCTGGCCGGCGCCGGCATGCTGTCGTTCCTGCAGTGCGACTACGAGGTCGCCCGCGGGAAGCTGACCCAGGGTCTCGCCCTCTACGAGAGTCTCGGCGACGACGAGGGGACGGCCTACTGCCTGACCCGGCTCGGCTCGATCGCGCGGGAGCTCGGGGACTACGACACGGCCGAGACCCAGCACCGACGCTCGCTGTCGATCGCGGAGCGGCTCGGCAGCGACCAGCTGATCGCGACCGAGCTCAACTACCTGAGCTTCGTCGCCTGGTTGCGCGGTGACCTCGACACCGCGGACGGGCTGGGCGACGCGGCCATGCACCGGCTGCGACGCGGTGGCGACCGTGAGCAGATCGCCTGGGCCCTGATCAACAGCGGGGTGACGGCCCGCTATCGCGGCGACCTGGTCGGGGCGGAGATCCTGCTGCACCAGGCGTTCGAGGTCTGCGAGCAGGTCGGATTCGCCGAGGGCATCGCGTGGACCCGCAACCAGCTGGGCGTCGTCGCCCGGCTGAGCGGCCAGATCCAGACGGCCCGTGAGCTGCAGGAGGCCAGCCTGGAGGGTCACTCCCGGCTCGGCGACCGGTGGCGGATGTCGAGCGGGTACGACGAGCTGGCCGCGATCGCCGCCGCGGCCGGCGACTTCCGTACCGCTGCCGCCCAGCTCGGCGCCGCCGACCGCCTCCGGGCCGACATCAAGACCCCGGTGCCGCCCGTCGAGCTCCCCGACCGCGAGGCCACCGTCTCCGCCACCCGTGAGGCGCTCGGGTCGGCGTACCGGGCCGCGACGCTGGCCGGTCTGCTGGGCGACGACTAGCGCTGGCGTCTCCTGGTAGACAGACCGTATGCCTGAGCCTGATGAGCGCGCGCCGCGTCCCACGGTCACGGACTGGACCCGGTACGCGATCTTCTGGGGCGTGTTCCCGCTCGGCTTCACCGGCGGGGAGGACGTGCTGGATGATCCGGAGCAACCGCCGGAGCACCGGCTGCGGCGGCTGACCGGCTGGTTGGACCACCTGGTCGTGCTCGGCTGCAACGGCCTGCTGCTCAATCCGCTGTTCGCGTCGATGAGCCACGGCTACGACACCCTCGACTACTTCCGGATCGACCCCCGGGTCGGCGACCTCGACGACTTCGACGCCCTCGTGGCGGCCTGCCACGAGCGGGGGATCCGGGTCGTGCTGGACGGGGTGTTCAACCACGTCGGACGCGGCTACCCGGGGCTGGACGAGGTGCTGGCCCGCGGCGCGGAGGCCCCGGCCGCGCACCTGTTCAAGCTGCACACCGAGGACGGCGTGGTCACCCCGGAGGTGTTCGAGGGCGAGCAGCAGCTGGTCGAGCTGAACCACGCCGACCCGGGAGTCCAGCAGCTGGTGCGGGACGTGATGACGTACTGGCTGGAGCGCGGGGTCGACGGCTGGCGGCTGGATGCGGCGTACGCCGTACCCGCCGAGTTCTGGAGCAGCGTGATCCCGGCGGTGCGGGAGCGCTTCGCCGATGCCTGGTTCCTGGGCGAGATGATCCACGGCGACTACGCCGGGTACGCCGCGACCGCGGGCCTGGACAGCATCACCCAGTACGAGCTGTGGCAGGCGATGTGGTCCTCGATCGAGAACCAGAACTTCTACGAGCTCGAGCACACGCTGGGTCGGCACGCGGAGCTGTGCGAGCGGATCGTGCCGTTCACCTTCCTGGACAACCACGACACCTCCCGGGTGGCCAGCCAGATCGGCGACCGCCGGCACTGGGGGCACGCGATCGCCCTGCTGCTGTTCCTGCCGGGCATCCCCTGCCTCTACTACGGCGACGAGCTGGGGCTGGTCGGGGTGAAGGAGCAGCGGCTGGGTGGCGACGACGCGATCCGACCGACGATGCCGGAGCGACCGGACCAGGTCGAGGGGACCAACGTCGGGGTGCTGGAGCTCTACCGCCGGCTGATCGCCTTCCGCCGCCGGACCCCGTGGCTGACCGACGCGCGGATCGTGACCAGCGACGTCAGCAACACCTACGTCCAGATCACCGCGACCGCCCGGGACACCGACGGCGAACCGCCGCTGACCCTGGTGCTGAACCTGGCCGACCAGGCGGCCGGGCATCCCCGAGGGCGCCGAGGTGATCGAGACCAGCCACCCCGACCAGCCGCACCACGTGGCCGCGCACGGCTGGGCGATCGCCCGCAGCTGAGCCGCGCCGGGGACGTCCAGGAGTCGGCGCGGGCGTCAGACCGTCGCGTACGGCCAGGAGATCGTCAGCCGCAGGGGTTCGGGGTCCCGGGGCGCGTTGTGCCAGATCTCCCGCGGCGGACCGACCGGCGTACGGCCGCTGCTCGGTGATCCAGCTGTGGACCTCGTCGTACAGCGCGAGGATCTCCGGGAAGTCGGTCTCGCTGACCCTCGGCGAAGCGCTCGGCCACCGCGCCGCCGGCGAGCCGGTAGCTGCGCACGTCCAGGGCGTCGGGCGACAGCTCGGCCAGGCCGTCGACCGGCAGGGTGATCTCCAGCGGGCCGGTGGCCTCTTCGGTGATCGGTCCGTGGAAGATGCCGAACGCGTCGCCGGTCGACGGTCAGGCCGGCTGCGCTCGGCGATCTCGCGCAGCCGGGCGACCTGCTGGCTGATCACCTCATCCATCTCGTCGGGACGCATCCGGCGCAGCACGCTGAGCACGGCTCGGTCGCTCTCGACGCGGGTGGACAGATCGGTCATGGTGGGCTCCCCTCTGAGGTGGTGGCGGGCTCGGGCGAGCACGGCCAGGTTGACCTCGGCCCGCTGCCGGGCGGCGTCGACCACCCGCTCGAGCAGCACCGGACGCTCGGCCGCCGGGGCGCCGACGATGTCGGCGATGTCCTCCAGCGACAGGTCGGCGGACCGCAGCAGGGCGATCAGCCAACCGGTCCGGACCTGGTCGTCGGCGTAGTACCGGTAGCCGTTCGCCGGATCCACCCACCGCGGCGGTAGCAGCCCGCGGTCGGCGTAGATCCGCAGTGCCTTGGCCGACAGCAGCGTCGCCTCGCCGAACCGGCCGGCTGTCATCAGCCGCCGGTCGCCGGGTGCGCGGGTCGAGGTCATGCCTCCACTCTGGGCCTCGCCCCAGGGGCGAGGTCAAGAACTCCGAGGAGAGTGTGAGCTCGGGGTCAGAGCTCGACGGTCTTGTTGGTGGCCACGTCCGGCTGCTCGCCGGTGATGATCGCCTTGGCGTACTTGATCAGGGCCACCGGCTTGGGGCTGTCCATGGTCCAGTACTCGGCGGAGTCGGCGTGCACCTTGAGCAGCGCCACCGACGGATCCTCGCGACCCTGCTCGAACCACGCCTCGGCGTAGGAGTTCCAGAGCTCGTCGATCAGCGCCTGGTCGCGGCTCACCGACGCCGTACCGGCGATGGACAGGTAGTCGTCACCGGACTGCAGGCTCACGTTGACGTGGGAGTCCGCGGCCACCTGAGCGGTCTTCGCCGACGGCGCCATGGTGAAGAAGTAGAGGTCCCCGTCGAAGTCGCGCTCGAGGATGGCCAGCGGGCGGCTCAGCAGCCGTCCGTCGGGGCCGCTGGTGGTGACGAAGGCGAAGCGGGCCTTGGCGATCAGCTCGCCCACCCGCTCGAACTCGGTGGTGGTGTCAGTCATGCCACCGACAGTACGCGCTGGGTGTTTACGCTGTAAGCGGTCCTCGGGCCGTTCGGTCTACTCCAGACCCAGGCTCTTCAGCGAGGCGTGCAGGGTGCTGGCCGACTGATCGAGCCAGCGGGCCTCCTGCTCGTCCATCGGGGTGGACAGCACGCGCTCGACGCCGTTCGCCCCCACGATGCTGGGCACGCTGAGCGCGACGTCGGAGATCCCGCGGTAGCCGTGCAGCACCGTGCTCACCGGCAGCACCGCGTGCTCGTCGCGCAGGACCGCCTCGACGATCCGGGCGCCGCTCAGCCCGATCGCGTAGTTGGTCGCGCCCTTGCCGGCGATGATCTTGTACGCCGCGTGCACCACGTCGTCGTGGATGGTGGCGCGGACGTCGCCGGAGAACAGCCGGTTCCCGCCCCCGTCGGTCCACTCGCGCAGCGGCACGGTGCCGATCTTGGCCTGCGACCACAGCGGGAACTCGGTGTCGCCGTGCTCGCCCAGCATCATCGCGTGCACGCTCTGCTGGGACACGCCGCTCCGCTCGGCGATCAGCCAGCGCAACCGGGCGGAGTCCAGCACGCAGCCGGAGCCGAACAGCCGACCGTCGGGAAGACCGGCGATCTGGGCGGCCGCGACGGTGAGCACGTCGACCGGGTTGCTGACCAGGACGTAGATCGCCTCCGGGGCGTGCTCCAGCAACCGTGGCATCAGGCTCTCCAGGATCGCGACGTTGGTGCCCGCCAGCTCCAGCCGGGTCTGCCCGGGCTTCTGCTTGGCCCCGGCGGTGATCACCACCACCGACGCCCCGGCCACGCACGCGATGTCGCCGCCGCCGGAGACCTTGGAGGTGCCGGTGAACTGGGTGCCGTGGGCGAGGTCGAGCACCTCGGCCTCGGTCTTCGCGGCGTCGATGTCGTAGAGGATCACCTCAGAGGCCGACCGGCGGATCAGGGCCGAGTACGCCAGCGACGTGCCGACGCTGCCGGCCCCGATCACCGCCAGCCTGGAGATGAGACTCATGGGGTGATCATCCCGGATCCGCATCGGGGCTCTGACACCGACTGGGTGCGGGTGCCCGACTGGGCGCGGGTGCCCGACCGAGGGCGGGTGCCCGACCGAGGGCGGCCCGGCAGCGCCTCACTAGACTGCGACGGGCAAGACGACAACGAGGGAGTTCGCACGATGAAGCTGAAGACTCTGGTGGTGGCCGCCGGTGCGGCGGCGGTGGGCTACGTGCTCGGCACCAAGGCAGGCCGGGCCCAGTTCGAGCAGCTCAAGGCCAAGGCCGACGAGTTCGCCCACGACCCGCGTGTTCGTTCGGGGGTGTCCTCTCTCGCCGGTGAGGTGAAGAACCACGCCGACAAGCTGCCCGACCCGGTCGCCGGGGCCGTACGCGCCGCGGCCGACGCCGTGCAGTCGGCCACCACCGACGAGCCGCAGGTCGAGCCACGGCCGACCGGCTTCTGAGTTTGGTCTGAGGCGCGCGCCACTGGCGTGCGTTGTCCGACCACTCGGCTTCCGCCCCGGCTGGCTGGCTGGCCGGGCACCTGATCACCAGGCGGCGGTTCGTCCCGCCCCGGTGATCCGGACGATCGCCTCGCCCGCGTCGTCGCTGGCCGCCAGGTCGATCTCGGCGGTGATCGAGTAGTCGTGGTCGCCGTCGGGGTCGTCGAGGACCTGCCGTACCTGCCAGGTGGTGGCCTGTCGGTCGATGATCAACAGCGCCGGTCCGCGCGCGTTCGCACCGACCTGCACCGTCTCGTGCTCGACGAAGTAGTCGGCCATCGCGGCCGCCCAGCTCGTCGGCCCCCCAGCCGTCGTCGCCGTCGAGCTCACCGAGCTCCCACCACCGGCGGCGGGCGATGAGCTCCACCCGACGGAACAGCGCGTTGCGCACCAGGACGGTGAAGGCTCGGACGTTGCTGGTGACGGCCGGCGGCCGGCGGTCCGCCTCGGCCACCAGCTCGGCCTCGGGATCGGGGTTCCTGAGCTTCTCCCACTCGTCCAGCAGGCTCGAGTCGGTCTGCCGCACCAGCTCGCCGAGCCAGGCGATCAGGTCCTCCAAACCCTCCGTCCGCCTGGTCTCCGGCACGGTCTGCCGCAGTGCCTTGTACGCGTCCGCGAGGTAGCGCAGCACCAGGCCCTCGGCCCGGGCCAGGCCGTAGAACGCGACGTACTCGGTGAAGGTCATCGACCGCTCGAACAGGTCGCGCGCCACCGACTTCGGCTCCAGCTGTGATCGAGCACCCACGGATGACTCTTCGCGTACGCCCGGTAGCCCACCTCCAGCAGGTCCTGCAGCGGTTGCGGGGTAGGTGACGTCCTCGAGCAGCTCCATCCGCTCCTCGTACTCCAGACCCTCCCGCTTCATCGCCTCGACGGCCTCCCCGCGGGCCATCTTCCGCTGCGCGGACAGCACCGGACGCGGGTTCTCCAGGATCGACTCGATCACCGACAGCGCGTCCAACGGGTACTCGGGCGACTCGAGGTCGAGCAGGTCCACGGCGGCCAGCGCGAACGGTGACAGCGGCTGGTTCAGCGCGAAGTCGGCCTGCAGGTCCACGGTCAGCCGGGCCCGCCGACCATGATCATCGGGTTGGTCGAGGCGCTCCACCACCCCGGTGTCCAGCAGCCCCCGGTAGATCCGCAGCGCATCGTGCACGTGCTTCCGGCGCCGCCGCGGTGCTTCGTCGTTGTCGGTCAGCAGCTCACTCATCGAGGTCCAGCAGTCCCCCGGCCGGGAGATCACGTTGATGATCATGGCGTGGGTGACCCCGAAGCTGGACTCCAGCGGCTCGGGCGGGGCGCTGATCAGCCGGTCGTAGGTGGGTTCGCCGTAGCCGACGGTGCCCTCGGGCGGCTTCTTGCGGACGACCTTACGGCGCTTCTTGGGGTCGTCGCCCGCCTTGGCCAGCGCCTTGAGGTTGGCCACCACGTGATCGGGAGCCTGCACCAGCACGGTGCCCGAGGAGTCGTACCCGGCCCGGCCGGCCCGGCCGGCGATCTGGTGGAACTCCCGCGCGGTGAGCAGTCGCGGCTTCACCCCGTCGTACTTGCTGAGGGCGGTGAACAGCACCGTACGGATCGGCACGTTGATGCCGACCCCGAGGGTGTCGGTGCCGCAGATGATCTTGAGCAGCCGGCCTGGGCGAGCAGCTCGACCAGCCGGCGGTACTTCGGCAGCATCCCGGCGTGGTGCACCCCGATGCCGTTGCGGACCAGCCGGGAGAGCACCTTGCCGAAGCCGGCGGAGAAGCGGAAGCCACCGATCAGGTCGGCGATCTGGTCCTTCTCCTCCCGGGTGCAGACCCGCAGGCTGTTCAGCGCCTGGGCCTGCTCGATGGCCGCGGCCCGGCTGAAGTGCACGACGTAGATCGGTGCCTGGTGGGTGGCCAGCCGCTCCTCGATGGTCTCGTGCACCGGGGTGGTCACCCACTCGTAGTGCAGCGGGACGGGCCGTTCGGCGGAGGCGATCACCGCAGTCGGGCGACCCGTCCGTCGGGTCAGGTCGCGCTCGAACCGGGTGACGTCACCCAGCGTCGCCGACATCAGCAGGAACTGGGCGTCGCGCAGCTCGAGCAGCGGGACCTGCCAGGCCCAGCCGCGGTCCGGGTCGGCGTAGAAGTGGAACTCGTCCATCACCACGCTGGCGATCCCCTGACCCGGTCCCTGACGCAGCGCGACGTTGGCCAGCACCTCGGCGGTGCAGCAGATGATGTCGGCCTCGGGGTTGACCGAGGCGTCCCCGGTCATCATGCCGACCCGTTCGGGACCGAAGATCTCGGTGGCGGTGAAGAACTTCTCGCTGACCAGCGCCTTGATCGGGGCGGTGTAGAAGGTCCGGCCACCCTGAGCGGCGGTGGCGTACTCCAGCCCGGTGGCCACCAGGCTCTTGCCGGACCCGGTCGGCGTCGCCAGGATCACGTTGCTGCCGGTGACCAGCTCGAGCAGCGCGTCGGCCTGCGCCGGGTAGGGCGTCAGCCCGCGCCCCTCGGCCCACCCGGTGAACGCCTCGTAGAGAGCATCGGGAACGGGTGCGACAGCGGTGGGGTCCAGGAGCGGCATGATCTCTCGATCGTCCCGTGGAACCGGTACGGACACAAACAGACCCACTCCGCGAGAGTTCGAGCCCGCGCGCAGTCACCCCACCCCCACTCCGCGAGGGTTCGAGCCCGCGCGCAGTCACCCCACCCCCACCTCCGCGAGGGTTCGAGCACGCGCGGAGTGGGAAGGGGTTTGGGGCGGGCCGGGAATACTCGGGCCATGAGACGGTCGATGGCCCTGGTCGTGACCACCGGGCTGCTGGCGCTGGTCGCGGGCTGCACCGACGAACGGGCACCCGACGGCCGGGCGCGCGCCGTCGGGGACGGTGACCAGTGCCGCACCCCCACCGAGCGCCGATCCAGCCAGCCCGAGCGCCACTGCTCCGGCGACCCCGACCGCCCGCCCGACCGCCCCCACCCCGACGCCCACGCCCACGCCCACGCCGAGCAAGAAGCCCGACCCGATCTCGGTGCAGGCGCTGATCGAGAAGGACTACAACGGCGGCAAGCTGAAGCTGGGCCGGGTGATCAAGCGCACCGACGACTACACGAGCCGGATCGTCACGTACCGCAGCGAGAAGCTCACCGTGTCCGGGGTGATGCTGGTGCCCGACGGCAAGGGACCGTTCCCGGTGCTGGTCCTCAACCACGGCTACATCAACCCCGACACCTACTTCCCGGGGCAGGGGATGCCCCGCGAGCACGACTACCTGGCGCGCCAGGGGTACGTCGTCTTCCACACCGACTATCGCGGGCACGCCTCCGGCGACGACGACCCTTCTGTCGACTACGAGCTCCGGCTGCCGTACGCGGTCGACACCATCAACGCCGTGTACGCGGTGAAGCGCTCGAAGCTGGACTTCCTGGACTCCGACCGGGTCGGCTGGCTGGGCCGGTCGATGGGCGGCAACGTCACGCTGAACGCCCTGGTGGCGCAGCCGGACCTGGTCGACGCCGCCGTCGTCTACGCCTCGACCAGTGCGCTGGCCGCCCAGAACTGGAAGCAGTTCTACGACCGCAGCGACGACCGGCAGTCGGTCAACCGGAAGATCGACCGGACGTACGGGCTGCCGAAGGACAACCCCGCGTTCTGGAAGGCCGCCTCACCGAAGACCTACTTCGACCGGGTGTCGGACCCGCTCCTGGTGCATCACGGCACCGCCGACGACACCTGTCCGATCGCGTGGTCGGAGGACATCGTGGACACGCTCGAGGAGAAGGGCAAGGACGTGACCTTCCGCCGGTACAAGGGCGCGGGTCACACCTTCGAGGGCGCCACCTGGCAGCGGTCGATCGAGCGGACCGTCGACTTCTTCGACGAGCACCTGGACTGAGCCCCGTCGGTCAGTCGCGCTCGGCGTTGATCACCTTGCCGGAGGACGCGTCGATCCAGAGCTCCCAGTCGTCGCCCCCGGCGACCTCCACGGAGACGTCCCAGACGGTGCGCTGGTTCTCCCGGGTGAGCTCGGCGTCGGTGACCTCACCGTCCGACACCCGCTTCTCGGCCGCCTTGATCGCCTCACTGACGGTGACCCGGGGCAGGTTGCCCCGCTGGACCGCGGACAGCGACTCGGCCTGGTTGCTCGTGATCTCACCCCCGGCGTCGAGCCGGAGCTCACGGCCGCCGTTGCCGACTCGTACGAGGGCTTCCCACGCGGACCCGCTGTCGTCGTCCTTGGACAGCTCGACGACGGTGCTGTCGGCCACGCCGGTCTCGGCCGCCTTGACCGCGCCGAGCGCGTCGAGCCCAGCGCTCGCCGACGGACGCCTCGACGTCGCGGCGGTGCTCGGCGACTCCGACGGTGCCGGGGCGGCCGAGCTCGGAGCGGCCGTGCTCGGAACGGCCGCGGTGGGCGGGGCGATGGAGATGTCGGTCGGGGCGGGGCTGCTCGACATCTCGTCGCCACCGCACGCGGCGAGCGGGAGCACGAGCGCGGCCAGACCGGCCGCGAGGCCGGCGCTGCGGCGGGACGACCGGGGCACGACGGTGAGAACAGACACGAGGCTCCTGGACGGGGAAGGCAGGTAAGGACACCCTACCCAGCCGACCCCAGCGGCCGGCGGGTCAGCCGCGGCCCACGTACGGCATGGCGGTCGCCATCACCGTCATGGTGAGCACGTTCGCCTCCGGCGGCAGACTCGCCATGTAGACCACGGCGCGGGCCACGTCTTCGACGTCCATCCGCGGCTCGACCCCGGTGGAGAAGTCGGCCTGCAGGATGCCGGCCGCCATGTCCTTGGTCAGGTCCGTCGCGGCGTTGCCGATGTCGATCTGCCCGCAGGCGATCCCGTAGCGGCGCCCGTCCAGCGCGGTCGACTTGGTGAGCCCGGTGATGGCGTGCTTGGTCGCCGTGTACGCCACCGACAGGGGCCGGGGGACGTGCGCGGAGATGGACCCGTTGTTGATGATCCGGCCACCCTGCGGGTCCTGCCGGCGCATGACCCGGAACGCCTCCTTGGTGCACAGGAACGCCCCGGTGAGGTTGACGTCGACGACCGCCTTCCACTCCTTGATGTCGAGCTCGTCGATCTCGGTCGCCCAGGCTCCGCGACCGGCGTTGTTGAACAGCAGATCGACCCGCCCGTACTTGTTCACCGCACGCGCGAACAGGTTGTGGACCGAGGTGGGGTCGGTGACGTCGGCCACGCCACAGTCCATGCCGAGCTCGGGGTGCTCGGCGACCAACACCGTCAAGGGCTCCACCCGTCGACCCGCGACCACCACCGTCCACCCCTCGCGCGCCAGCGCGACCGCCGACGCGGCCCCGATCCCCGAGCCGCCGCCCGTCACGATGGCCACCCGGCGCCCGTGGTTGCCAGCCTCGGGACCGCTCTGCTCTTCATCCGTCACGAGCGAAACGCTAGCCCTAGGCGTCACGGCCATCAGCAGGGGCCAGCCACCTCAGCCGGCTCTCCGGTCTCCGACCGCATCACCCAGGTGATCATCCAGCAACGCCAGGATCTGGTCGTCGGTCAGACCGTGATCGTGCAGCCGACCGAGGAACCGGCTGGCGCGGAACACCGCGTGCCACAGGGCGGGATCGGATTCCAGCACGGCGGCCTGCTCGGCATCGATCTGCAGGCTCTCCGCCGTGCCCTTGTGCCGGTGCTGCCGCACCAGCTGGCGCAGCTGGTGCCCGCCGATCGCACCGTGCTCGCCGGCCGCGGCCCACAACCGCGGGAACCTGTCCCGGGCGTCGACCGCATCGCGGAGCAGCTCGATCACCTCGTCGACCGCCCCGACCGACGGTGTCGTCCCGACCAGCAGCGGCCACTGCCGCGCGGCCCGGCGCAACGCCCGCTCCCGCTCCCGCTCGTCAGGCTGCTCGTCCGGGCCAGGCACCCCGTGCTCGGTCGCGAAGTTCGCCGCCACGTCGAGCAGCACCGCCTCCTCGTCCGGCCGGCGGGCGTCCACAGCGGGGTCGCTGACGGGAAGAAGGGCGGTGTCGCCGCGCTGGTGCTGGTCCATGTCACTCATGCTGGCAGGGTCCACTGACAGTCCTCGGCGTGCTCAGCGACCGCGTACGGGCTGGGGCCCGGCGGGCTGAGCACCCGCAGCCGCACCCTCTGCGCGCCGCTGCACCCGGCCCGGGCAGGTGCACCCGCTACAGCCGGTTCACCTGACGTCAGAGGGTGCAGGAAGGGGGCCGGAACATCGAGCCCCCACCCCGCCGCGCGAGGGGTTCCGGTCAGCGCAGGTCGGCGTCGGCCACGGCGACTTCGTCGTCGGTCGACTCCGGACCCGGACCGTGGCCGGGCGCCACCGCCTCGGTCTTCCGCAGGGTCAGGGCCAGGCCGACGGCGACCAGCCCGATGGCGGCCGCGACCAGGAACGCCAGGTGGAGTCCGGCGACCTCCGCGGAGATCGGATCGGCACCGGCGGCGGCCGCGCTCTCGGTACGGATCGTCACGATCGCCACCAGGAGCGCGACACCGGCGGCGCCGGCGACCTGCTGCAGGGTCGACAGGATCGCGCTCCCGTGCGAGTAGAGACTGGGCGGCAGCGGGTTCAACGCGGTCGTGAACGCGGGGGTGAACAGGAACGCCAGTCCCGTGGACAGCACCAGGTGGACGCCGAGCAGGAGGGGGATCGGTGTCGCCGGACCGACCTGGGTCAGCGCCAGCATGGTCAGCACCAGCAGCGAAGCCCCGGCCGTCGACAGCCAGCGCGGACCGTACTTGTCGAACAGCCGGCCCACCAGCGGTCCGAGCAGACCCATCAGCAGCCCGCCGGGCAGCAGCAGCATGCCGGTCTGGAGCGTGTTGAGCCCACGGACGTTCTGGAAGTAGATGGGCAGCAGGATGATCGCCCCGAACAGAGCGACGGCCGCGATGCAGAGCAGCGCCACACCCCGCCGGAACATCGTGAAGCTCGAAGGCACGGAGATCGAGCAGCGGACCCTTGCCGGTGACCAGGGCACGCTGCCGGAACACGAACAGCACCAGGCAGATCACCCCGACGGCCAGCGAGACGGGCGCGACCCAGGCAGACGTACCGCCGGACTCACCGAGACGGCTCAGGCCGAAGACGATGCCGCCGAAGCCCGGCACCGAGAGGAGCACGGACGGGATGTCGAGGGGCTGGTCGCCTTCGGCGTTCACGTTGACCAGGGTGCGCAGACCGTAGACCAGGGCCGCGAGCGCGATCGGCAGCACCAGCAGGAACATGAAGCGCCAGGGCAGGAACTGGAGGATGAGACCGGACAGGGTCGGGCCGATCGCCGGCGCCACGGCGATGACGATGCTGACGTTGCCCATCACCATGCCGCGGCGCTGGATCGGCACCAGCGTCAGGATCGTGGTCATCAGCAGCGGCAGCATGATCGCGGTGCCGCAAGCCTGGACGATCCGGCCGACCAGCAGCACCCAGAAGCCGGGCGCGAGCCCGGCGAGCAGGGTGCCGGCGCTGAACAGCCCGAGGGCCGCGCCGTAGACCGTACGGGTGGAGAAGCGCTGGAGCAGGAAGCCGGTGGTCGGGATGACGACCGCCATGGTCAGCATGAAGGCGGTGGTCAGCCACTGGACGGTGCCGGCGGTCAGGTCCAGATCGACCATCAGCACCGGCAGGGCCACACCCATGATGGTCTCGTTGAGGATGACCACGAAGGTCGCGACCAGCAGCGTGGCGATGACCTTGCGGTCACGGCTGCGCAGCCGGGTGTCAGCGACGTCGGTCGTCGTCATGTCGGTGCTCCTGTACGTCGATCTGGTGCGGCCGGACGGCCGGCACGGAAGTCGGTCGGGCTCGTCAGCTGTGACTGCCCGGCGCGGTCGAACTCATCGACCCGGGTAACGTGGATCGCCTTCCCGGGGCCGACTCGTCGGCGACTCCGGGAGGATCCGCCCGGAGCAGTCGCACCCCACACGATGGCAGAGACATGACCGAAGAGCACCCCGTTTCCTCGGCCGGCCAGAACCACGGCCCGCCGCCGAACCCGCCGACCTTCGGCCCAACTCATCCCGGGCCCGGACGCATTCCCGGATCCGGGGCCGTACGGCGCCCAGCCCTACGACCCGTACCAGCCGCCTCCGGCAGCCCGCCGGCCAGCCGCCGTACCCCCGGGCCAGCAGCCCTACCCCGCCGGGCAGATCCCGCGCCGGCGCCCCCGCAGGGCTACGGTCCGCTCGGCCCGCCGCCGTGGCGGGACCCGCTGCCGCGGCCGGCACCGAGTACCACCGGTTCCTGCGGACCCCCGCAACGCCTGGTGGAAGGGCGTGGTGGCGATCGTCGGCTTCGTCATCGGCTACCTGATCATCAACACCGTCGTCGGTCTCGGGGCGATCGCCTTCGACGTCGCCACCGGGCGGTCCACCTGGGAGTCGTTCAGCTCGGGCGCGGCGGAGTTCACCCCGGCGCTCTTCCTGGCCACCAACATCGGCAACGCGTTGTGCATCCCGCTGGCCATGCTGCTGCAGTGGTGGATCTGGGGGCAGCCGAAGCGCTGGCTGCACTCGGTGGCCGGGGTCTTCCGCTGGCGGCTGCTGGGTCGCAGCGCCGCGGTCGTGGTCCCGCTGTGGCTGGTCTACATGGGGGTCTCGGCGGTCGCGTTCCCGCAGACCTCGGGCATCACCGGGCCGAGCAACTTCACCGGTGAGAGCGTCGCGCTGCTGATCATCATGCTGCTCACCACCCCGCTCCAGGCCGCCGGCGAGGAGTACGGGGCCCGCGGTCTGATCATGCGCTCGGCCGGCAGCTGGGTGGCCTCGCCGGTGCCGGGGCTGATCATCGCCACCATCGTGCCGTCGCTGGTCTTCATGGCCGCCCACGGGGCCGGCGACCCCTGGCTGAACGTCTACTACTTCGTCTTCGGCGCGGCCATGTCGCTGCTGGTCTGGCGGACCGGCGGCCTGGAGGCCGCCGTCGTCGTGCACGCGGTCAACAACATGATGGCGTTCGGCATCGTCATCCTGGCCGGCCAGGAGATCAACCTCGACCGCAGCGCCGGCACCGGCGGCGCCTTCATGCTGGTGCCGATGGCGGTGCTGCTGATCGTCGCCCTGCTGCTGTCCCTGCTGGCCAGGCGCTGGAAGGTCCAGCGGACCTCTCAGCCGACCGGGTCCGGCGCCGGCCGACCCCGGCCGCGGTGGTGCCCGGGATCGAGGGCAACGCGACCCACTGACCGGAAGCGGCCGAGTCCTCCGCGGCGGTGACGAAAGCCGCGGAGGCCACGGCGTCGGCGATGGTGGAGTTGTCGTACGCGATCCCGGCGACCGCGGCGAGGAACTTCTTGGCCTCGATCGTCTTCAGGTCGTCGAAGCCCATCGAGCAGCCGGCGCCGGGCTGGAAGCGGGCGAAGTCGCCGTACGAGGGGTTGGCGTTGACGGTCACGTAGCCGAGCTCGGACGCGCCCCGGCCGCTGAACACCTTGAGCTCGTTCAGCCGCTCGAAGTCCCAGGACACCGAGCCCTCGGTGCCGTAGATCTCGATGCCGTAGCGGCAGTCCGGACCGACCGCGACCCGGGACGACTCGATGGTGCCGACCGCGCCGGCGCCCGGGACCGCGCCGCCGAACCGGAGCAGCGCGGCCACGTAGTCCTCGTTCTCCACGTCGCCCTGCTCGCCACCCTCGATGACCGCGAAGTGGGTGCCCGAGCCCATCGGCAGGATCGGGCGGCGGGCGTGCACGGTGGAGGTCAGCGCGGTCACGTCGGTGACCGGCCCGACCAGGTACGTGCACAGGTCGACGGCGTGGCTGCCCAGGTCGCCGAGCACGCCGCTGCCGGCGTACGCGCGCTGGAACCGCCAGGACAGCGCACCGCGCGGGTCGGCGGAGTAGCCGGCGAAGAAGACGCAGCGCACGTTGGTGATCCGGCCGAGCCGACCGCTCGCGACCAGCTCACGGATGTGCTCGACGGCCGGCGCGTGCCGGTAGTTGAAGCCGACCGAGGTGACCACGCCGGCGGCCTCGGCGGCCCGCGCCACCGCCTGCGCCTCGTCGAAGCCGCGCCCGACCGGCTTCTCGATCCAGAAGTGCTTGCCCGCCTCCGCCGCCGCCACGCCCATCTCGGCGTGCAGGAAGTTGGGGGCGCAGATCGAGACGACATCGACCTCGGGGTTCGCCAGCACCTCGCGGTAGTCGGTGGTCCCGGCCGCGTAGCCCAGCACGTCGACCGCGTACTGGGCCCGGCTCGGTTCGGTGTCCGCGGCGACGACCAGCCGCGGCGCCACCCCGAGCTCCGGATAGGTCAGCGGGACGGCCTGGTAGGCCTTGGTGTGCAGCTTGCCCATCCACCCGACACTGATCAGACCCACCCCGGGGCGAGTGGTACTCCGCGACTCCGTCATAAGTCGTGATGTTATGACAAAGTGCGGTCGTTGTCAGCCCCTCCCGACTTCGCGGGTGCATGCAACACCCGCGGAGTGAGTCAGGGTCGGCGTCCGGCGGCGGGCCCGTCCTCGCCGAGGTCCTGGGCGTGCACGCGACCGTTGTGCTGCTTGCCCTCCAACCGGATCACGTGCAGCACCGCGTTGATCAGGGCCAGGTGGGTGAAGGCCTGCGGGAAGTTGCCCAGGTGCTGGCCGGTGTGGGCGTCGATCTCCTCGCCGTACAGGTTGAGCGGTCCGGCGAAGGACAGCAGCTTGGCGCACAGCTTGCGGGCCCGGTGGTACTCGCCGATCTCGCACAGCGCCGACACCAGCCAGAACGAGCAGATCGTGAACGACCCCTCCTCGCCCTCGAACCCGTCGTCGGTCTCCTCCACCTTGTAGCGCAGCACCAGCCCGTGCACGGTCAGCTCGTCGGCGATGGCCAGCACCGTGGCCCGGATCCGCGGGTCGTCGGGGGGCAGGAAGCGGAGCAGCGGCGCGAGCAGCAGCGAGGCGTCCAGGGCCTTGGTGCCGTAGTACTGGGTGAACACGCCGCGCTCGTCGACCCCGTTGGCGAGGATGTCCTCCTTGATCTCGTCCGCCGCCAGCTCCCACTCGTCGGCCTTGGCCTTCTCGCCACTGAGCCGCGCCAGCTTGGCCCCCCGGTCGGCCGCCACCCAGCACATGATCTTCGACGAGGTGAAGTGCTTGAGCTCGCCGCGGACCTCCCAGATGCCGGCGTCGGGTTCGCGCCAGTGCTTCAGCGCCTCGTTCACCTGCTTGTCCAGGATGGGCCAGATCCGGCCGTCGAGGTGGTCGGCCGCCTTGGCGTGCAGGTAGACCGAGTCCAGCAGGGCGCCCCAGACGTCGTGCTGCTGCTGCGCGTACGCGGCGTTGCCGACCCGGACCGGACGGGAGTCGGCGTACCCGGGCAGGTGGTCGAGCTCGTACTCGGTCAGCTCCCGCTCGCCGGCGATGCCGTACATGATCTGCAGGTGGTCGTCCCGCTCGGCGACGTCGGCGATGAAGGAGAAGAAGTCGAGGGCCTCCCAGTCGAAGCCGATCGAGTACAGCCCCCAGAGGGCGAAGGTCGCGTCCCGGATCCAGGTGAACCGGTAGTCGTAGTTGCGCCCGCCACCCGGCGTCTCCGGCAGCGACGTCGTGCCCGCCGCGGCGATCGCCCCGGTGGGGGCGTAGGTCAGGCCCTTCAGGGTGAGGGCGCTGCGCTGCAGGTAGGTCCGCCACGGATGGTCGGGGAACTGTCCGCGGGCCAGCCAGTGCTGCCAGTGGTGGGCGGTCCAGACCTGCCGGCGGTACGCGTCCGCGTAGGTCAGCGGCGGCTCCTTGCTGCCCCAGGACAGCGCCACGAACCGGGTGTCACCCTGCTTGAGCAGGGTCCGGGCGCTGGCCTGGCCGCCCTCGAAGCCCAACCGCAGGTCGGTGGTCAGGGTCATCGCGAGATCCACACCCTCGGCGGTCGCCCGGCCCTGGTGGTAGCCGTGCTCGGTGTAGCCCCAGGCCGCCGTGCGGCGGCCGTAGTCGAAGACCGGCTCGCAGTCCATCACCATCTGCACCTCACCGGAGACGCAGCGGACCGTCCGCAGCAGGATGTGCTCGGCGTCGTAGTCGTTGGGGGTCCGGCGATGGGTCTTCGAGCGCGTCTCCTCGTGCCGCCAGGGTCCCATCAGCAGCGCGTCGCGGACGACGATCCAGCCGGTCGGCGGTGCCCCAGCTGGTCTCCACGATCATCGTGCCCGGCAGGTAGCGGACGTCGGCGGGCACCTCCACGTCGACCGGGGAGATCCGGAACGACCCCGCGTGCGGACCGAGCATCCGGCCGAAGACGCTGCCGGAGTCGAACCGCGGCACGCACATCCAGTCGACCGAGCCGCCCGGCGCGAGCAGGGCGCAGACCTCGCCGTCGCTGAGGAACCCGTAGTCGCCGATCGGCACCGAGCGAGCCCGGTGGGAGGGACTCGCGTGCTGGTGACCGATCGCCTTGCTGCTCGCCATGGGGGCAAGATTGGTCCCGTGCGATTTCGGGCGCAAGAGGCAAACTGGAACGGTCGTGTCACGATAGACGCTGCACGAGTGGCACGAGCAACCCGGGATCGTCGTCCCTGGGGGAGGACACGATGAGCGGGAACGCAAGCTTTCGACTGGGCAACACCTCGATCCTGTCGGTCGGCGCCGTCGAGGCACCGATCGTCATGCCGTCGAGCGCCTTCGACGATCACCTGGCCGCCGCCTACGACCGGGTGGGTCTGCTGCCCGGCATGCTGGTGAAGCTGGCCGGGGTGCGCGAACGGCGCTGGTGGCCGGAGGACGTCAGCTTCGCCGACGGTGCCGCCATGGCCGGGGCCAAGGCGCTCGCCGAGGCCGGCATCCAGCCGGAGCAGGTCGGCGTCATGATCAACACGTCGGTCTCCCGGCAGCACCTGGAGCCGTCGACGGCGGTCGCGGTGCACCACCAGCTGGGTCTGCCCACCAGCTGCCTCAACTTCGATCTGGCCAACGCCTGCCTGGGCTTCGTCAACGGCATCCAGCTCGCCGGGATCATGATCGACTCCGGGCAGGCCGACTACGCCCTGATCGTGAACGCGGAGGGATCGCGGCACACCCAGGAGGTCACGCTGGACCGGTTGAACGCACCCGAAGCCACGGCCGAGGACATCAAGTCGCAGTTCGCCACCCTCACGCTGGGGTCCGGCTCGGCCGCCATGGTGCTGGGCCGCTCCGACGCCCACCCGGAGGGTCATCGGGTCGTCGGTGGGGTCAGCCGGGCCGGCACCGAGCACCACGACCTCTGCGTCGGTGACCTGGAGCGGATGCGGACCGACAGCAAGAAGCTGTTCGAGGCCGGGTTGAGCCTGGCCATGGACACCTGGCGGGACGCGGCCGGCGGAGTTCGACTGGGCCGGCGAGATCGACTGGTTCGTCGCGCACCAGACCTCGACGGTGCACCTGCGGGCGATGGCCAACGCCCTCGGTGTCGACCCGGAGCGCTTCCCGGTGACGGTGGAGACGTACGGGAACATGGGTCCGGCCGCCGTGCCGTTCACCTTGGCCAAGAACGCCGACCGGATGCGGGCCGGCGAGCGCATCCTGCTGCTGGGCATCGGCTCGGGGTTGAACACCTCGTTCGCCGAGATCGTCTGGTGAGCTCGCGCCCCTTCGACCTGGCTTCACTGACCGCGGGCGAGCTGCCCGGCCTCGACCCGGCGTGGTCGCGCCGCGTGGACGTGGTCGACGCCGACGGGATCCCGCGGACCTGGCACCTGCTGGAACGGCCGGCGGCCTCGGCCGGCGCCTCACCGGCCGAGGCCGCCCCGGTCGGCACCATGATCTGCCTGCACGGCAACCCGACCTGGTCGTACCTGTGGCGCCGGTTCCTCGCCGAGGCCCCGCCCGGTTGGCGGGTCATCGCGCCCGACCAGCTCGGCATGGGCTGGTCGGAGCGCCTCGACCGCCCGCGGACGCTGGCCGAGCGGATCGACGACCTGGGGCGGCTGACGGAGGCGCTCGACGTGACCGGGCCGGTGGTCGCCGTGGCCCACGACTGGGGCGGACCGGTGCTGCTCGGCTGGGCCGAACGGCATCGCGAGCTGCTCGCCGGCATCGTGCTCACCAACACCGGGGTCACCCTGCCCGCCGACACCGCACCGCCCGGTCTGATCACGTTGGCCCGGTCCCGGCCCCTGCTGGAGACGGTCTGCGCCCGTACGCCGGCGTTCGTCCGCGCCACCACCGCCCTGTCCCGGCCGGCGCTGCCGAAGGCCGTCCGCGACGCGTTCGCCAGCCCGTACGCGCTGCCGGTCCGCCGGCGTGCCGTCCGTGACTTCGTGGCCGACATCCCGCTGGAGTCCGGCCACCCGAGCCGGGCGACCCTCGACGGCGTGGTCGACGGTCTGGCCGATCTCGCTGAGCTGCCCGCGCTGCTGGTCTGGGGGCCGCGGGATCCGGTCTTCTCGATCCGCTACCTGCACGATCTGCGCCGCCGGCTCCCCCACGCGGACGTCCAGCTCTACCCGCGAGCCTCGCACCTGGTGGCGGAGGACGCACCCCAGGCGGCGACCGACGTCTGGGACTGGGTGCGGGCCAGCGTGATCGGGCCGGGCGAGTCCGCCGACCCAGCCGTGGCTGCCGAGCCGAGCACACCGGATCGCCCGCTCTGGGCGGGGCTGCTCGACCGTGCCGACGACGACGAGATCGCCATCGCCGAGCTGGGCCCGAAGGCCGCGGCACCGATCAGCTTCGCCGACCTCGAACAGCGGATCGCCGACCTGTCCGCGGGCCTCGAGCGGGCCGGGGTGCGGCCGGGCCAGCGGGTGGCCCTGCTCATCCGGCCGGGCATCGAGCTGACCGTCGCCGTCTACGCCTGCTGGCGGGTCGGGGCGGCCATCGTGGTCGCCGACGCCGGACTGGGCCTGCGCAACCTCGGCCGAGCCCTGCGCAGCGCCGACCCGGACCACCTGATCGCCATCCCGGCCGGGCTGCTCGCCGCGACCGCACTCCGGATCCCCGGAGCGCGGATCGTCGCCGGCGAGCTGCCCTCGGTCCTGCGCCGACGGCTCCGCGTCCCGCACTCCTTGACCGAGCTCCTCGACCTCGGCGCGCTCTCCCGGCCGGACGGTGCCGGCTCTCCTTCGCCGACGGCGACGCAGACGAGGACGAGCCAGCCCGCCGAGCGGTGGGGGTCGCCCGACGACGAAGCGGCCGTGCTGTTCACGTCCGGGGCCACAGGTCCGGCCAAGGGTGTGGTCTACCGCCACCGGCAGCTGCGAGCGCAGCTCGACCTGGTCCAGGCGGTGTGTGACCTGAGCCCAGGCGCCCGCCTGGTGGCGGCCTTCCCGCCGTTCGCCCTGTACGGGCCGGCCCTGGGCGTGGCCGCCGCGGTCCCGGACATGGATCCCACCAAACCCGGCACCCTGACCGCCACGGGCCTGGCCGAGGCGGTCGCCGCCGTCCAGGCCACCGTGGTGTTCGCGTCGCCGGCGGCGCTCCGCAACGTCGCCGCCACCGCCGCGGTCCTCACCCCCGAGCTGCGCCGCCACCTGGGCGGTGTCCGCACCCTGCTGTCCGCCGGCGCCCCCGTACCGGTGTCGCTGCTGCACGAGATCCAGGCGCTGCTGCCAGGCGCCGAGCTGCACACGCCGTACGGCATGACCGAGGCTCTGCCCGCCACCGACATCACCCTCGACGAGATCGAGCTGGCGGTCGCCGGCGCGGGCCGAGAGGCCGACGGGGTCTGCGTCGGGCGACCGCTGCCGGGCGTACGTCTGACCGTCGACCCGCTCGACGTGACTGGCCGCCCGACCGGCGAGCTCGAGACCGAGACCGGCGTGACCGGCGAGATCTGCGTGGCCGCCGACCACGTGAAGGACCACTACGACCGGTTGTGGAGCACCCAGCGGCGCAGCGCGACCCCGGCCGGCTGGCACCGCACCGGAGACGTCGGTCACCTGGACGAGCACGGACGGCTGTGGGTGGAGGGTCGGCTCGTGCACGTGATCACCGGACCTGCGGGCCCCGTCACACCGGTCGGGATCGAGCAGCGGGTCGAAGCCGTCCCCGACGTCGTGCTCGCCGCGGCCGTCGGCGTGGGACCGACCGGGACCCAGCAGACGGTCGTCGTGGTGGTCGCCACGGGGCACACGTCCGGGCCGCTGGCCGACCCGGACCTCGCGACCGCCGTCCGCGCCGCCGCCGGACTGCCCATCGCCGCCGTCCTGGTCACCGACCGGTTGCCGGTCGACATCCGGCACGCCTCCAAGATCGACCGGACGCGGGTGGCGCGGTGGGCCGAGCACGTTCTCGCCGGCCACCGGCCGAACGGCCGGTTCCGCCGCCCGTGAGCAGCCCGTCAGGTCAGCGGATCCTCGTCACCGGTGGGCGGAGCCTGCTCGGCGCCGCCGTCGCCCACCGGCTGGCCGGCCGCGGAGACCACGTCACCGTCCTGCAACGCCGCGCCGCTGATCTGGGTCTGCCGGAGATCCTCGCCGACGTCGCCGACCGGGACGCCGTGCGGCAAGCCGTCGCCGGTCAGGACGTCGTCGTGCACCTCGCCGCGAAGGTGGGGATCTCCGGGGTCTGGTCGGACTTCCTGCGGACCAACGTCACGGGCACCGACACGGTGATCCAGGCCTGTCGGGACCTGGGTGTCCCCCGCCTGGTGCACGTGTCCTCCCCGTCGGTCGCCCACGCCGGAGCGCCCCTGGTGGGCGCGGGCGCCGGGCCGGCCGACCCGGCGCGTGCTCGAGGGCACTACGCGCGCAGCAAGGCCATGGCCGAGCAGCTCGCCCTGGCCGCGGACGGTCCGGTACTGCGGGTGCTCGCGATCCGGCCGCACCTGGTCTGGGGACCCGGCGACACCCAGCTGGTCGCCCGCATCGTCGACCGGGCACGGCGGGGAACCCTGCCGGTCCTGGGCAGCGGGGCGGCCCTGGTCGACACGACGTACCTGGACAACGCCGTCGATGCCCTGGTCGCCGCCGTCGACCGGATCGACCGAGGTGCACGGTCGCGCCCTGGTGGTCAGCAACGCCGAGCCCCGACCGATCGGCGAGATCCTCGCCGCCATCGCGACCGCCGGCGGGGCGACACCGCCGAGCCGGCACGTGCCGGTCGCGGTTGGCACCCTGGCCGGGTCCGTCGTCGAGGCCGTCTGGGCCGGGCGACGGCTGCTGGGTCGGCCCGCCGCGGCCGACCCGCCGATGACCAGGTTCCTGGCGGAGCAGCTGAGCACCGCTCACTGGTTCGACCAACGCGAGACCCAGCGGCTGCTCGCCTGGCAGCCGACCGTGGATCTTGCCACCGGATTCGCCCGGTTGGCCGTGCGTCCTACTCCTGACAGAATGCCCCCCTGGGCGGCGGCGGGGCCGTCCTGGAGAAGGGACAGCATGCACACCGGAGACTGGGTCGCGCTGGCGATCGGCCTGCTTCATGCCGCGATCGCCATCGTGGCGGCCGTCTACATCGCGGGGAACCGGAAGCCGTCGTCGGCGATCGCCTGGATCATGGCCATCGTCTTCATCCCGTACATCGGGATCGTGTTCTTCCTGCTGATCGGCAACTGGCGGCTGCCCCAGCACCGCCGCGACAAGCAGGCGCACGTGTCCAAGATCTTCCTGGAGCGGACCGAGGGTCTGCACCTGGCCAGCCATCCCACCGAGTGGCCGGACTGGCTGCCGACCATCGTCGCCCTCAACCGCAACCTCGGCGCGCTGCCGATGGTGGGCGGCAACACGGCCGAGCTGCTCGCCGGACTACCAGGGCTCCATCCAGGCCATGGCCGACGAGATCGACGAGGCCGAGGACTACGTCTACGTCGAGTTCTTCATCCTGGTCGACGACGAGACGACGAAGCCGATCATCGACGCCATCGGTCGGGCCTGTGAGCGGGGCGTGAAGGTCAAGGTGCTGTCCGACCACATCGCCCAGTTCTCCTACCCCAACCGCAAGGGGACCGTCCAGCGGCTCCGCGAGCTGGGCGCGGAGTACCTGCCGATGCTGCCGCTGATGCCGTTCAAGAAGCACTGGCGGCGGCCGGACCTGCGCAACCACCGCAAGCTGGTGGTGGTCGACGGCACGGTCGGCTTCATCGGCTCCCAGAACCTGATCGTCGACCACTACCACCAGAAGAAGAACATCCAGCGTGGCCTGCACTGGAAGGAGCTGATGTGCCGGGTCGAGGGACCGGTGGTCCGCGAGATCGAGGCGATCTTCGTCACCGACTGGTACAGCGAGTCCGATGACCTGCTGCTGCCCGAGGCCGGCAGCGTCCACCTCGGCGACGATCGACCCGACGAAGATGGACGCGCAGATGGTGCCCAGCGGTCCGAGCTTCGACAACGACAACAACCTCAAGCTGTTCGCCGCCCTGATCCAGAACGCCCGCCGGCGGATCAGCATCACCAGCCCGTACTACGTTCCCGACGAGACCATCCAGATGGCCCTGGTGACGGCCGGCTCACGCGGACTCGACGTCGAGCTGTTCGTCTCCGCGGTCAGCGACCAGTTCATGGTCTACCACGCCCAGCGTTCCTACTACGAGGAGCTGCTGCGGGCCGGCGTGAAGATCTACGCGTACCCGGCCCCGACGATCCTGCACTCCAAGCACCTCACCATCGACGACGACGTGTCGGTGATCGGCTCGTCGAACATGGACATCCGCTCCCTCACCCTGCACATGGAGATGATGATGCTGGTCCATGATCACGAGTTCTGCGACCGGATGAGGGCGGTCGAGGACGGCTACCGGGTAGCGAGCCAGCAGATCCGACTGGACGAGTGGTTGCAGCGGCCGACCCGGGAGAAGGTGTTCGACAACCTGATGCGCCTGACCTCGGCGCTCCAGTGACCAGACGCGAGGATGATCAGGTCAGCTTGACCGTGACCGTCGACTTCGGCCCGTAGGTCTTGCCGGTCTTCGCCCGCACCTGCAGCGTGTACGTGGTGTTGCGCTTGAGCTTGGTGAAGGTGAAGCTGCGCTTCGTGGCCGACAGCGTCTTCGCGTACGGCCCCTTGCCGCTGGTGTTCTTGCCGCTGCGGTAGACCCGGTACGCGGTGATCTTTCGGCCCCCGGTGTCGGTGGGCACCGACCAGGTCAGCTTGGCGGTGCGCTTGCGATAGCTCTTGGCTGCGACCTTCGTGGCCGTCGGGGCGCTCAGCGGCACGGTGGCCATGGTCACCGCGCTCGTGGCCACGGGTCCGGCACCGACCGGACTCACGGCGCGCACCGTCAGGCGATAGGTCCGGTTACCCCGCAGCCCGGTGAGCACGGCGGAACGTCGGGAGGCCGACACGGTGATCGTCGTCGCACCCCGGAGCTGGTTGTCGGTCCCGTCCCGGGTGATCTTGTACGCCGTGATCGGCGAGGTGCCCTGATCCGTGGGTGCGGTCCAGGTGATCGTGGCCGAGGAGGTCTTGTTCGACGCCGACGTGCGCACCGCGGTCGGTGCGGCCGGTGAACGGCGGGGCGGGCCGGCCGCGTACGCCAGCAGGTTGGGCGAACCCATCCGGTCGACGATCCGGCCGGTCGTCGCCGTGGACCGGAGCTGGGCGGTCACCTCTCCGGGCGTGAGACCGGGACTCGCCTCCAGCATCCGCGCCACGATGCCGGTCACGTGCGGAGCCGCCATCGACGTACCGCTCAGGACCGACGTCGAGGTATCGGAATCGGCCCAGGCCGACGGGACGTCCACTCCCGGAGCGAACAGGTCGACACAGCTGCCGTAGTTCGAGAAGACGGCGCGCTGGTCGGAGCGGTCGGAGGCGGCGACGGTGATCGCGGACGGCGCCCGTGCTGGGCTGGTGAGGCAGGCGTCGATGCCGTAGCCGAAGCGGTCGCCGTTCCCTGCGGCGACGACGACCGGAATGCCCGCTGACACTGTCGCTTCGACGGCAGCGTCCAGCAAAGGGGCGGTTCCCCCGCCGAGGCTCAGGTTGATCACCGAACGGCCGGTCGGCTTGTTGGCCAGAACCCAATCGAGGCCGGCAATCACGTCACTGGTGTCGCCCCAGCCTTTGCAGTCGAGTACGCGAACCGACACCAGGTTCGCGGACTTCGATACACCGCTCGTCCGGCCGCCGACGATCCCCGCGACATGCGTGCCGTGCCCAGCGACACAACTCCGATCTGCCCCGTCGAAGAGGAAGGTCGGTCCAGCGCTCACCCGCCCACCGAACTGGGTGTGGGTGGCCCGGATCCCGGTGTCGATCACGAAGGCCGTCACCCCGGCGCCGGTCTGCAGGTAGCCGTACCCCCGGTCCAGGGGCAGCGACCGCTGGTCGATCCGGTCCAGCCCCCAGGGCGGTGAGAGCTGGTTGCCGGTGGCATGGACCCGGGTGTCGGGCACGACCGCCTCGACCCGGGGATCGGCCCGCACCTCGGCCACCTGAGCCGGTGTCAGCTCGGCGCTGAAGCCGTCGAGCACCCGCCGGAACTCGTGGTCGACCTCGCCGCCGTTGTCCTCGACGTCGTCCACCGCCGCGGCGGTGGCGCGATCGCCGGTGGTCGTCACGAGGTAGCGGTCGGTCGACTCGTCGGCCCGGGCCGGAGTGGCACCGACCAGCAGGCCGGCGGACAGCGCGGCGGCCGTCAGGAAGGTGACGACGCGGCGGCGAAGTGTGGGCACCCGAGAATCTTGACGCCTCCTGGCGGACCGCGCGACCGTTCTGGCAAAGTGGGAACGTTCACACGACGTCGAAGCGAAGGATTCTCCCCGTGCCCTCCCCCCTCACGACTCCCAACGGGCCGATCCGACTCGGTGCCACGGCGCAGACGCGGTTCGTTCCGGTCTCGAGGGCGCGGATCGGCGACGGGCTGTGGGGCGAGCGCCGGCGGATCAACCGCGAGGTCAGCGTGCCGCACGCCTGGGAGCGGCTGCAGGCGGCCGGCAACGTCGCCAACCTCGAGCTCGCGGCGGCGGCCGAGAGCGGCCACCCCGTCGAGGAGGGCACGTACGTCAACGAGCTGCCCTTCCTGGACAGCGATCTCTACAAGTGGCTGGAGGCGATCGGCTGGACCCTGGCCGATCCGGAGCTGACGGAGAGCATCGCGGTCGAGCTCCGCGAGCGCCTGTCGGCTGGCACCGACCTGCTGCGCCGGGTCCAGGCCGCCGACGGTTACCTGGACTCCCACTTCCAGGTCCGCTTTCCCGGCGAGCGGTTCGTGCAGCTGCCCTGGGGGCACGAGCTCTACTGCGCCGGCCACCTCATCCAGGCCGCCGTCGCGGTCCACCGGGCCACGGGCGAGACCGCGCTGCTCGACGTCGCCCGCCGCTTCGCCGATCTCATCACCAGATCGTTCGGCACCGGCGACGGCCGGGTGGACGGTGTCTGCGGGCATCCGGAGATCGAGACCGCACTGGTCGAGCTGCACCGGGAGACCGGCGAACAGAGCTACCTCGAGGCGGCGCAGTACTTCGTCGACCGCCGCGGCCACGGCCTGCTCGGCGACGCCAGGTTCGGTCGTCAGTACTTCCAGGATCACGTCCCGGTCCGGGACGCCCAGGCGGTCGCCGGTCACTCGGTCCGCCAGCTGTACCTGCTGGCCGGGGTGGCCGACCTGGCGACCGAGACCGGCGAGCCCGCCCTCCGGGAGGCGGCCGAACGACTCTGGTCCCAGGGCACGGCCAGTCAGACCTACCTGACCGGCGGCATCGGCGCTCACCACACCGACGAGGCGTACGGCGACCCGTACGAGCTGCCCAACGAGCGCAGCTACTGCGAGACGTGTGCGGCCATCGCCTCGATCATGTTCTCGCAGCGGATGCTGATCCTCACCGGTGAGGCGAGGTACGCCGACCTGCTGGAACGCACTCTCTACAACGGGTTCCTGGCCGGCATCTCGTTGGACGGCGAGCGCTACATCTACGCCAACCCGCTGCAGGTCCGTGATGATCACGTCGGTGCCGGCAACGACCAGGACTACGCGCGGGTGCCCTGGTTCGCGTGCGCCTGCTGCCCGCCCAACGTGATGCGCCTGCTCGCCTCGCTGGAGCACTACGTCGCCCTGTCCGGTCCGGCCGAGCTCCGCCTGCACCAGTACGTGGCCGGCTCCTACGCCGCCGAGCTGGCCGCCGGTCGGGTCGCTGTCGAGGTGGCGACGGCGTACCCGTGGCAGTCCGAGGTGCAGATCACGGTCACCGAGACGATCGCGGAGGACTGGACGCTTACGGTGCGCGTGCCGCACTGGGCCGTCGACGCCACCTGTGAGGTCAACGGCAAACCGGCGGACGCGGTGGCGGCCGACGGCTGGTGGCAGGTGACGCGCCCCTTCCGCGTGGGTGATCGGCTCACCCTCACCGTGCCGGTGGTGGCCCGGCTGACGGTCGCGGATCCGCGGGTCGATGCCGCCCGCGGCTGTGTGGCGATCGAGCGCGGACCGCTGGTCTACTGCCTCGAGTCGGCCGACCACCCGGGGCGCCGGCTCGACGACCTGGTGCTCGACGTCGAGGGCTTCGGGTCCGGCACGGAGGCGGCGGCCGAGGGTCTGCCCGAGCAGATCGTCGCCGTCCGGGTGCCCGGCACAGGACGGAGCCGCGATCGGTCGTCCTGGTGGCCGTACGCGTCGGTCGGGTCGCAGGACACCGGCGGGACCGAGCCGCTGGAGCTGACCGCGATCCCCTACTTCGCCTGGGGGAACCGCGGTTCCGGGGCCATGCGGATCTGGATCCCGACCGCCTGAGAGCCGAGCGGGTTCTCGGACGCCGGACTACCGCGAGGGTGCGGAGGCGTCTTGAACTCCGTGATCACCTACGACGACGACCTGGCCAGCCCGCTTCCATCTGGACCCGAGCCTGGTGCGGAGCTCCGCGAGCTCAGGCTCCTGTAGGGCCGCAGGGACCGATCACTTCCTCGACTTCTTCGAACCCTTGGACGTTCGGGAGCTCGTGGGCGACTTCTTCGCACGCGATCTCGCGGTCGCCCGGTCGTTCGCCTTCTGCAGGGCGGCGACCAGCTCCGGCTTCGACATCGACGATCGACCGGGGATCTTCAGCTGCTTCGCCAGGTGGTAGAGGTGCCGCTTGGAGGCGTTCGCGTCGACGCCGCCCGCGGTCGGCCGGTCGGTGTCTCGGCCTCCCGCTGCCCGTGCGTCGGAGGGACCCTTGCTGCCCTTGTCCTTTCTCTTCCACTTGTCGCCCACCTTCTCGTGGGTGTGCTTCAGTGCCGCGAACGCCACCTGGTGGGCGCGCTGTTCGTCGCCGTACTGGTCGATGGCGGCGTCATAGGCCTTCGTGAAGGTCCGCTGCGCCTTGCCACTGGAGTTCTGCAACGTCCTGGGCAGCTCACTCTGCTTCGGCTTCCCGGACGCGGTCGTCTTCGGCATCTCGTCTCCTCTGGTCCAGGCGTGTCTCACCGCCACCCATCCTGCGTGGACAGTTCGGCCGGTCGGACAGCGGCCTGGTCGGGCTCTGATCCAGTGTGCGTCGCCCCGGCGCCCTGTACCGCAGTGAACAGCGGAGGTGTCACCTGGAGCACAGCCTCGAACCGGCCGAAACACGAGGGTTGACCTATCGCAACCACTGCTCGAGACAGGACCACGATCGTGAACGTCACCCTCACCACCGTCACCACCGACATCGAGGATCTGGTCTCCGGCGCCCGCGAGGGCGACCAGGGCAGCTGGTCCGAGCTCGTCCAGCGCCACCAGCCGATCATCGACGCGGTCGCCCGCCGCTACCGGCTGGGCCGGGAGGACGCCGCCGATGTCAGCCAGACCGTGTGGCTGCAGCTGACCTGCCACCTGGACACCATCCGCGAGCCGCGGGCCCTGCCGGGCTGGATCAAGGTCACCGCGGAGCGGGAGGCGTACCGGCTGATCAAGATCGCCCGGCGGACCACCTCGCTGGAACCGATCGCCGGCTTCTACGAGGGCCACGCCAACCCCAGCGAGCTCCGCTTCTCCACCACCGCCGAGGAGGTCGACACCGATCTGCTGCGGTCGGAGGAGCAGGCCGCGGTCCGGGAGGGCCTGGCCGCTCTGAAGCCCAACCAGCGCGACCTGCTGTTGATGCTGGTCGCCGAACCCGCCGTGCCGTACGCCCAGATCAGCGCCGAGCTGGGGCTCCCGATCGGCAGCATCGGTCCGACCCGGGCCCGCTGCCTCCGGAAGCTGGAAGCCACGTCGGCCGTGCGCTCCCTCGCCGACGTCGGTACCGAGGTCTCGCTGGCCGCCTGATGCCGATGGCCGCGGCCACGAACCACGACCGGCACCATCGTCCATCGGGGGCGACGATGGTGCCGGTCGTCGCCGTGCACACGTCATTTATCGTTGGTCCGTGGGGACGCTCGTCGAGGCTGCAGCGGTGGGGGGATCGGTGACCGCCGGGCTCGATGAGGCTGCGCAGAAGTACGCCATGCTGAGCGTGTACTACGCCGCGCCGGGTCGGCAGTTCGCGATCTCGGGCGCCCCCTCGGTCTTCGTCCCGCCGGAGGTCTCCCCCCTGACCCTGGCTGCCGCCCTGGAGGTGCTGAGCACCGACGAGCAACGCCTCGAGCAGGCCCTCTGGCTGATCGTCCGGAACACGGGGATCCGGCAGGCCTGGTCCACCACCCGGCTGTATCCCTCCGAGATCAACCGCTACGTCGATCGGGAGGCGCAGGACGAGCTCGACGAGCGTCGCCGTACGTACCGGCGGGGAGCCAGTCTCTTCGCGGCCTGCCTGACCGCCTGCCGCAACGCCGACCGTGACCAGTTCGACGCGCTGGGCACGGCCATGTCGTCACCGGCGATCAGGGAGAACAGCGGCTTCACCAAGCTGGCGCGGCTCGTGTTCGACCAGAACCCGGACGAGTACCTCGCGGAGATGGAGCGGACCAGCAGGGACTCGCGCCGCTGGCAGGCCGCGCGGCAGCGGATCGCCTCGATCGAGGCGGAAGTCGGCGTCGGGATCGGTGAGTACGTCGAGCAGCTGGCCGCCACCGCGGCGTACGAGTCCTTCATCGACCTGCTCCAGCACCGCGGCGGTCGACGTCCACCGACGATGAGCGTCTACCCCGTCACCTCGGTGATCACCCAGAACACCGACGAGCTCTGGACGAGCGCGACGGTGACGACACTCGCCCGGGGAGACTTCGACACCCTCTACGCGGCCACCGAGCCGGCGAACTGGCACATCGACAACGACGTGATCAAGGAGTCGCACTACGTCGCCGATCCCCTCACCCTGACCCCGACGCAGACCGAGCTCGGCAACGACGGCACGGTGCACGGGCTGCTGTACGAGGAGGCGGCCATCACCTGGGGGCGCGGCAGCGCGCAGCAGGGCAGCTTCACCAACGTGCTCAACGTCCACCGGCGCGCGCAGCGCGGGGCGCGGCACGACGGCTCCTTCATCGACCTGGGCTTCTCGTTGTGCCGCAGCATCTCCAGCGACGTGCTGTGGGACCGGCGCCGTGGCGGGCTGATGCTGAACGAGGGCTACATGCGGGTGCGACCGCTCGGTGGTGGTCGGTGGCGGATCACCTCGCGCAAGCTGCTGCGGTTCAGCGACCGCACGCCGTACACCGGCGCCTCCGGTTGGGCCGACTTCGGACAGATGCTGAACTACCTCGCCCCCACGGCCCTGAGCTGGTGGGTGGAGACTGAGACCTACAGCCTCGGGCAACGGACCGAGCACGACCTCGACCTGGCGCCGACGGCGCCGCCCGTCGCCGCGTCGACGAGTGAGGATGGACCAGGGCAATGAGCGACCCACAGCCTTCGACCGGGCAGCCGGACACCGACCCGGACCAGCAGGCCGCGCAGGCGGCCTGGGATCGGGTCGGTCGCTACATGGAGGGCCTGGGCGCGGTCGGGGAACGCCTGGTGCAGCGCAACTTCACGTTCTGGAAGGACGTCGCGTCCAGTCTGCAGTCCGGTCCGATGGATGCGGACAAGCTCGCGGCGACCACCGCCCGGGCGATGGTGGCCACCCAGGAGACCGTCGAGGACATCTGGCTCTCGCTGGTGGAACCGCCGCAGAGCGAGGTCTACGTCCAGGTCCTGCCCACCGCCTTCCTGTTCTTCGACCACATCGGGGGCGAGCACCGGCACACTCTCCAGGACCCGGTGCACATCCCGGTCAACCCGCAGCGCAAGGGTGATCTACCGGAGTCGGCCGAGATCGCGCTGAACGGCAGCCCGTCGGACTCCTCGGTCGAGGCGTCGGACGCCGTCCGGGTCCTCACCGCCCGGCTCCGTGCCTCGCTGACCCCCGGCACCCGCTCCTACCTGCTGGAGACCATCGAGCAGGGTGAGGTGACCCCCCTGGTGCCGGGGACGTACGACGGACTGGTCTACCTGATCAAGCCCTCCCTGCCACTCGCGAACCTTCGGATCATCGTCGACGGTCCGCCGCCCGAGGTCTGAGTGTCGGACCACCATGCCTAGCTCGCGGATCGAGAACCGGGTCAGCGATCTGCTGGCGGACGCGCGAGAGGCGCGCGACGCCGGCGACTGGAAGACGGCCCGGTCGCTGCTGGATGCCGTCAGCGCCCTCGACCCCGGCAACGCCGAGGCGGCGGCCATGCTGGCCGGCGCCGCCACCCGCCGTCAGATGACCCTGTTGTTCTGCGACATCGTCGGCTCCACCGAGCTCGCCGACCAGCGGGACCCCGAAGAGGTCACCGCGATCATCGAGCGCTACCGCACGGCCTGCGCCGAGGTCGTCGACGAGCTCGACGGCTACATCGACGACCACCGGGGCGACGGCATGCTGGTGCTGTTCGGCTATCCGCAGGTGGACGAGGACGACGCTCGCCGCGGCGTGCTCTGCGGTCTGCGGATGATCGAACGGGTGCGGGAGATCCGCTGGCCGGGCGCGACCGGCGAGCGGCTGCAGGTGCGGATCTCCGTGCACACCGACCTGGTGGTCGTCGCTGACGGCATCACCGGCTCGACCGCCAACGAGGCCGCCCGCATCCAGCAGCTCGCTGACCCGGACACCGTGGTGATCAGCGACACCACCCAGGACCTGGTGTGGCCGTGGTTCGAGACCGAGTCCCTGGGGCTCCAGCCGCTGCGCGGGGTGTCTCGACCGGTGGAGGTGTTCGCCGTCCGCGCCGCCCTCCCGACCCCCCGGGGCCGGACCTGGCGAGACCGGACCAGCCCGTTCGTCAACCGTACGGCGGAGTTCTCGGCCATGGAGTGGCTGGCGCCGAAGCCGATCGCGACCCCCGACCCCGGGGCACCCGACCAGGCGCCGCCCGACGCCGCCGCTCCCGATGCCGCTGCTGCCGAGCCGGTGGGAGCGCGTGCGGTCTGCGTGATCGGTCCGGGCGGCATGGGCAAGACCCGGCTCACCCTGGAGACCGCCCGGCGGTTCGGACTCACCCCGATCGCGTGCAGCTGCTCGCGGATGCAGCGCAACGTCAGCCTGCACCCGTTCCGCGGCCTGTTGGAGGCCGCTTGCGAGATGGATGCCGACGACCCGGGAGAGGTTCGGCTGGAGAAGCTGCGGACTGCACTGTCCTCGCTGCCGGGGGCGGCCGAGGCGGGCGCGGCGGGCGCGGCGGGTGACCTCCCCTTCCTGGCGGCGGTGTTCGACATCCCGCTCGGTCTGCTGTCGGCACCGCTCGAGGTGCAGCCGGATCGGCTGCGTCGCCAGGCCCTGCTGGCCGCCGCTCAGCTCGTCCACGCCCACGCCACCACGGGTCCGACCCTGGTCTTCGTCGACGACGTGCAGTGGGCCGACCAGTCGAGTCTCGACCTGCTCGCGGTGCTCCTCACCATGCCCGCTCTCAAGATCACGATCGCCGCGCGGGACGGGTTCGAGCCGCCCTGGGCAGAGTCCGTGGTGCGCCGGATCGTGCTCGATCCGCTGGACGAGGACGCGACCGCCGAGCTGGTCCGGCAGACCCCCAGCGCCGCCGGGCTGAGCCCCGAGCGCAGCCGGGAGCTGATGGAGCGGAGCGACGGCGTGCCGCTGTTCCTCGAGGAGCTGCTGCTGACCGCGCAGGAGTCGGAGGCCGGGCGCATCCCGCACCGGTCGCTGCAGTTCAGCGCGTACCAGATCCCGCCCGCCCTGCGCGATCCGTTGCTGGCCCGGTTGTCCCGCCCGGAAGTGGACCTGGAGCTGGCACAGCTGGCCGCGGTGATCGGCCGTGAGGTGGACCGCGACCTCCTGCACCGGGCGGTCGGGGTCGACGGGGCGGAGTTCGAACGGCGGCTGCGCACGCTGCTGGACGCGGGCCTGATGGAGCTGGCCGGCGCGCAGCTCCGCTTCCGGCACGAGCTGATCCGCGAGGTGGCGTACGAGACGCAGCGGCGGACCGTGCTGAGAGAACGGCACGGCATCGTGGCCGACCTGCTCGCCTCCGGCGACGGGGCAGGCCAGCGGGCCAGCACCGTCGCCGCCGCCTACCACCTGGAGCAGGCCGGTCGCGTGCCGCACGCGGTGGCCGCCCACATCCAGATCGCCCAGGCCGACCAGGCCCTGGGGGCGCACGAGGAGGCGGCCGAGCGGCTCACCAAGGTGCTCGAGCTGCTCGAGACCACCCCCGGCGGCCTGGAGCGCGACCGTGCCGAGCTGGCGGTCCGCGAGCTGCGCAGCTTCAGCGCGGTCACCGCCCGTGGTTATGCCGCGGCCGAGGCGTCGGAGGACTACCCGCGCTGCCTGCAGCTGGTCGAGGAGTCGGTCCGCGACGCCGAGGTGCTGCCGTACCTGATCCGGCTGTGGACCTACTACACCTCACGGGGCGACTTCACCCAGGCCGAGGCGATCAACGAGGCGGTGATCCGGCGGACCGAGGCGGCGGGGGTGTTCTTCCCCGGCGCTGCTCTCGGTCGTGGCGTCGTGGACTTCTTCCAGGGCGACTTCACCGACGCCGTGGCTCAGCTCACCGACGGGCTGGAGAACGGCTGGACCGCCGAGGTGCAGCCGCCGCCGGAGTGGACCCTGCCGAACGACCCGCGGGCAGCGGGGTTCGCGCACCTGGTTCCCTCGCTGGTCGTGGTGGGTGACCGGGCGGCGGCCGAGCAGGCGGCCGTCGACGGGCTGGAGCGAGCGAACTCCCTCCCCTACCCGATCGGGCCGTTCAGTGCCCAGTACGTCGACTGCCTGCTCGCGGTCGCCCGCAGCATCGACGGGGACGTCGTCGGCGCGGCCGAGGTCGGGCAGCGACTGGTCGCGGTGGGCGAGCGGCACGGCTTCGCCATCTGGAGCCTGACCGGCCAGATGCAGTGCCTCTTCAGCGCGGTCCAGCTCGGCGACACCAGCTGCCTGCCCGGACTCGTCCAGGCGGTCGAGGTGTGGCACCGGGTGGTGGCCATCGACTCGTGGACCCCGTACTGGTTCGCGAACGTCGGCTTCGCCCACCTGCTCACCGGGGACGCGGCGGCGGCGGTCGGCTACTTCGATCGTGCGCTGGAGATCGCCTCGACCACCGGCGCGGGCTACTACACCGCCGAGACGCTGCGCGGCCGCGGGGAGGCCCGCAGGGCGCTGGGCGAGACCGAGGCCGCCCGGGCCGACCTGACCGAGGCCGTCGCGGTCGCCGAACGCCAGGGGGCCGTGCTGTTCGCCGCCCGCGCCCGGGCGTCCCTGGACGCACAGGCATGACGGCAGGGCCGACCACCGACCGAGAACCTCGCAGGATCGCGATCATCGGCGGCGGTATGGCCGGCCTCGCCGCCGCGTGGCGGCTGAGTGGTGAGCTGGGCGCCGATGCCGAGATCACCGTGTACGAGCAGGGCTGGCAGCTCGGTGGGAAGGGCGCCAGCGGCCGGGGCGTGCACGGGCGGATCGAGGAACACGGGCTGCACGTCTGGCTCGGCTACTACGACAACGCGTTCCGGCTCATCCGGCAGGTCTACGACGACCTCGACCGCGACCGGACCGCGCCGGACTGCCCGATCCGGGGCTGGCGCGACGCGTTCTCCCCCGCCGGTCGGGTCGGCGTGGAGGAACGCACCGGCCGGGGCTGGCAGCACTGGGTGGCGACCTTCAGCACGACCAGCGGCGAACCGGGCGACGACGGCGCTCCCGGTGGAACCGCGTCGGTGGCCGAGTTCCTGCGGCGCGGCGTTCGGCTGCTGGCCGATTTCTCCGCGTCCCTGTTGGAGATGCGGTCCGACGACCGACCACCGGGTGCCGCGACCGTGGTCGCGCCGACGGTCGTGCTGAGCGGATCACCGCAGCCGCCCGGGGCCGCTCGGACGCGAGCCGGTGGGCCCGGCGCTGCTGAGGCAGGCAGGACCGCGGACCTGGGGGGACTCCTGCAGCAGGCGCAGTTCGCCGTCGTCATCGCTGCGGTGGAAGGGATCCGGCTGCTCGGCGCGGCCGTGCCGGCCGGCACCCTCGACGTCGTGGGCGAGCAGCTGGACCGGATGCGGGTGGATCTGGAGGTGGTGATCAGCCGCGGGGAGCCGAGTCTGCGCCGGTTGGGCGACCTCGTCGACCTCGTCGTCACCTGCTGCCTGGGCATCGTCGCAGACCGGCTGCTCATCGACCCCCGCGGCTTCGGGGCCATCGACGACGAGGACTTCCGGGGCTGGCTCGGCCGGCACGGGGCGCGACCCGGCACTCTCCAGTCGGCCCTGGTGCGGGGCATGTACGACCTCGTCTTCGCCTACGTCGACGGGGATCGCGATCGTCCGCAGTTCTGCGCCGGGCTGGGGTTGTTCCTGGCCGGCAAGTTCTTCTTCGACTACCGCGGATCGCTGTTCTGGCGGATGCAGGCGGGGATGGGCGACGTCGTGTTCGCCCCCCTCTACCAGGGGCTGCAGGACCGCGGCGTCCGGTTCGCTTTCTTCCACCGGCTGGATCGCCTGCGACTCGATCGTGATCATGGTCGGCTCGAGTCGCTGATGATCACCAGGACGCGGACGTGCGTCGGCGACGACTACCGACCGTTGATCATGGTCGACGAGCTGCCCTGCTTCCGCTCCGAGCCCGACGACGACCAGCTGGACGGTACGTCGGAGGTGATCGAGCTGAAAGTGGGAACCGACGTCGACACCGTGGTGCTCGCGGCGTCGATCGGCTCCCTGGCCGGTCCCTGCGTCGAGCTGGTCGAGGACTCACCCCGATGGCGCGCCCTGATCGACAACGTGGCGACGGTGGGCACCCAGTCGCTGCAGCTGTGGCTGCGACCCTCGGAATCCCAGCTGGGCTGGGACTTCCCGGCGTCGACGGTCAGCGGCTACGTGCCACCGTTCGACACGTACGCGTCGATGACCCACCTGCTGACGCAGGAGCGGTGGCCGAGCGAGGACCGGCCCGCGACCCTGGGCTACTTCTGCGGGTCGCTGCGGATGGACGATCCCGGCGCCGACCCCCACGCCGTGGTGACGGCGAACGCAACTCGCTTCCTCGATGACCACGCCGGCCACTTCTGGCCGGGTGCCGCCGGGCCGGCCGGCTTCGCCTGGGACCAGCTGGTCGACGGCAGCGGGTCGGTCGGCGATGGTCCGGAGCGACTGTCCGCCCAGTACGTCCGGGCCAATGTCGAAGGATCGCAGCGCTACGTGCAGTCGCTGCCGGGCAGTCAACGGCATCGACTGCGGGTGGACGAATCCGGCTACGACCACCTGGTGCTGGCCGGCGACTGGACCAACTGCGGACTCAACGCCGGCTGCATCGAGGCCGCCACCATGAGTGGGTTGGAGGCGGCCAACACGATCCTGGGGCACCGGTTGATGAGCGGGATCACCGGCAGCTGGTACGGGGTCGGGGCGTGACGGCCCGGGAGTTCCCCGTGTCCATCGACGACAGCGCCTCGGTCGACGACACCGCCTTCGCCGAGGAGGCACTCCACCTCGCCGGACTCGCGTTCGACCGGGTGATGTCCGGGGTCGATCCCCCGCTCGACACGATGCCCCCGGAGCTGAAGCCCGTCGACGCCGTCCGCTGGATCGGCGATCGGGTGACCGAGCTGGTGGCCGGCTTCGCCGAGCTGCCCCTGGAGCGGCTCGTCGACCTGGGGCCTGGGTCTCCTCCGTCCGAGCCCCCGGTGAGCGAGCCGGGGCCCCGGGGCCAGCCGCTGACGATGACGGCCTCGCGCGGTGGTCTCGGTGAGGTCCGGATCTGGCTCCACCCGATCGGCGAGCTGACCACCGGCACCCTGCGGTTCCGGGTCACCGACCTGCTCCCCGCCACCGGGGAGGCGCTGCCCGGTGGTGCGGCGGTGTTCGCACCGCCCGAGGTCAGCCTCCCCCTCGGGGCCGCCGCGTCCGTGCTGCTGCGCTATCCCATCCCCGTCGGGGCGGCGCCGGGTCGCTACCACGGCATGGTGCTGGCCGGCGGCGCCACCGATGCGGTCGTGCCGGTCACCGTGGTGATCACGTGACGGCGCCCACGATCGAGACCCTGGAGCAGTACGCCGAGCTGACCCGAGCAGCGATGGCCGAAGCCATCGCCGGCGGGGAGCCGGCCGACTATCTCTACGATCTCGTCCGGGACTACGCGGCGCGCAAGGGCAAGGGCCTGCGGCCCGGGCTGCTGCTCGCCGCCGCCGACGCCTGCGGCGCGTCCACCGGTACGGCCCTGCCGGCCGCAGCCGCGCTGGAGCTGCTGCACACCGCGTTCCTGATCCATGACGACGTCGAGGACCACAGTCGGCTGCGTCGGGGTCGGCCGACGCTGCACGAGCTGCACGGGGCGGCGCTCGCCATCAACGCCGGCGACGCGCTGGCCAACCTGGCGGTCCGACCGCTGACGTCCAGCGCCTTCCCCCGCTACCGGTCACGGGAGGTGCTGGCCGAGCTGCGGATGGCGATCCGGCAGACCACCGAGGGGCAGGCGCTCGAGCTCGGCTGGCGGCGCCACGCCGTGGTCGACCTGACGCCGCTGGACTACCTGGAGCTGGTCGGCCGCAAGACCTGCTGGTACACGACCATGGCGCCGCTGCGGATCGGTGCCCAGCTGGGGCGGTGGAGACCGGAACCGGCAGCGCTGGACCGGTTGGGGTTCCTGGCCGGCTGCGCCTTCCAGATCCGCGACGACCTGCTCGACCTCGCGCCGGGTGGGCAGACCGGCAAGGCCCCCCGCAGCGACATCGTGGAGGGCAAGCGGACCCTGATGCTGATCCACCTGCTCGGGGTGGCCGGGCCGGAGGACCGGGCGTGGGTGGTGGGCTACCTGTCCCGCACCGAGGACGATCGGAGCCCCGCCGACCAGGAGCGGCTGCTGGCGCTGATGATCGACGCCGGCAGCCTCGCGTACGCCGAACGGTTCGCCGCCGTGCTCGCCACGGCGGCCCAGCAGTCCCTGGCCACCGCCTTCGCCGACGTCCCCCATTCGCCGGCGGTCGACTTCCTCCGCGAGCTGATCGACTACCTGGTGAGCCGGACGGACTGATCAGCGGGGGCAGACTGATTCAGCAGGGGCGGACTGATCAGTGGGGCGGACTGATCAGTGGGGGCGGACTGATCAGTGCGGCGGACTGATCAGGGACGGGGGCTGGAGGCCGCCCCCTCACAGCCCGGCTCGGCGACGCAGCGCGGGTGCGTCGACGATCTCGATGGTGCGACCGTCCACCCGGATCACACCGCGACCGACCAGTCCCTGCAGCACCCGGTTGACGGCCGGCCGGGAGGCACCGACCATCTGCGCCAGCTCCGTCTGGGTGAGGTGCAGGTCGACGGCGAGTCGTCGGTTCGGGTCGTCGGACTGCCGTTCGGCTCGTTGGACGAGCAGCTTGGCGATCCGGCCGCCGAGATCCAGGAAGACGAGATCCGTGGCCTGCTCGGTGAGCCGCCGGACCATGGCACCGAGGGTGTGCAGCAGCGCATCCAGCAGGGCGGGGCTCTGGTGCATGGCGGCCAGCAGCGCCGACCGGTTGATCACCAGTGCCGTGGTGGACTGCACCGCGACGGCCGAGGCCGACCGCGGGCCCTGGTCGATCACCGAGAGCTCCCCGAGGACGTCGGCGGCCCCGACGGTGGCCAGCACCATCTCGTCACCGCGTTCGGAAGCGACCGTGATCTTGACCAGGCCGTCGACGATGACGACGAGATGATCACCGGGATCTCCCTGGTACCAGAGGAACTGGTCCCGCCGGTAGGTGCGCGCCACGCAGACCGCCGCGAGCTCGGTGAGCGCGGTCGCGTCGAGCGAGCCGAAGACCTGGGTCGACCGCAGGGTGTCCAGGACGGTGTCGCGGTTCATCGCTGGCCCGCTCCGCCGGTCACGTCCGCCGTCCCCGCTCGTCCCGCCCGCACCGCGTCATCATGGCATCCGCGACGAGGCGCCGGCCGACGTGGTGCGGTGGTCGGTGACGAGCAACGCTCGTACCGTGATCACCGCCTCATCCCATCGAGCGGGAACGCGATCCGACGAGGGCACCGGGGCAGCGGGACGAACGACGTCACCCCGCCGACTTCGCCAAGCGCTCCTGCCGTCGGTGGTAGGTGACTTCGCTCGGCGCGAGAGACACCGTGCCGAAGTAGTCCGATACGCGAGCGAGAACCTTCGGAGACCGCGTGAAGATCACGTACCGCTTGCGTCTGCCCAGTCCGTCGGGGAGCCGGAAGTCGAGGTGGAAACCCATCGCGGAGGCGATCCGACGCAGAGACGCCACCGAGTAGTACGACGTGTGGTCCGGGTAGTAGAGGTAGCGGTCACGCTCCAGGTCGGGCCGTCCGCCGTGGACGTTGGTCCCACAGATCAACAGGCCTTGGGGCGTGACCAGTCTCAAGAGCGTCGCGAAGTCCGACCAGGGGTCACGGAAGTGCTCGAGCACCTCACTGGCGACGACGATCGGGAAGCGCTGCTTTCCCGGATCGTTCACGTCCACGAACGGCGCGTCGTCGCGGACTTTCATGATGTCCGCGATCGAAACCGTGCCGATCCGGCGCAGCTTCTGGATGTGCAGGTTGTCGAGGCTGCGGCCGGCGCCGTACACGAGGACGTTCTGGGGTCTCTTGCGATCGAGGATCTGCTGTGCCATCCGCGCCATCTGGAACTCACGTCCGGGTCGTTCGGCTGTCCCCATGCGCAGTTTCGGCGCAGGGAGCTGGTCGAGAGAGGTCGCAGCTCGGTAGTGGCTCGGCCTGATCTCGTCGATGGCGAGGTAGCCGCAGACCAGGCACAGGTTCACGGTCTTGCGCAGCTCAGGCCTGGGGAGGTACTGGACCTCGCGACGGGACACGTCGGGAGAGTGGCAGATCAGGCAGCCGCCGTCCGGCGGGCTATCCGTCGGTGGTCCCGGCGGCGGGGGCGGTGCGGTGGCTCTGACCATCGCGGCGGGGTCGACCTTGGCGAGAACGCGCACCAGCGCTCGACCGAGGAACCGGCGCGGGCTGCGCCGACGGCGTCTCCGTCTCTCGGGTCGACCCATGGACGCACAGTACTGACTCGGGGCAGGTCCGAACAGATGTCGTTCCCGGCCATGGTGCCGGGGATCGCTCTCGGAGTCTCGCCGCAATATCGAGCGGGGAGTCTGTCGGACGGATCGTCACCCCGACCGTCGCGTAGCCGGTCGACCGGTGCCTAGCCGGTACGACCGGAATACCGTCAAGCGGCACGGTGTTGTCGCGGGGTACCCCCTGGGGGTATATCGACCGAAGGAGGCAGCAGCCCGATGAACGGTACCGACCACCGTCAGCGCACCGACCACGACAGCGACGTGCACCACCGCATCGATCACCATCTCGACCACGCCGAGCACCGCGATCACACCGACCACGTCGACCAGTTCCGGCGCCTGTTCTGGATCATGCTGATCCTGGCGGTGCCGGTGCTGGGGTTCTCCGGGATGTTCTCGATGCTGCTCGGCTACAGCCTGCCCGCCGCCGCCTGGGTGGCGTGGGTCTCGCCGCTCCTCGGTTCCGTCATGTACGTGTGGGGTGGCCGACCGTTCCTGACCGGTGCGGTCGACGAGATCCGCCGCCGGCAGCCGGGGATGATGCTGCTCGTCGCCCTGGCCATCACGGTGGCCTTCCTCGCCTCCTGGGCCGCGAGCCTGGGCGTCGTGCACCACGAGCTCGACTTCTGGTGGGAGCTGGCGCTGCTGATCGTGATCATGCTGCTCGGCCACTGGATCGAGATGCGGTCCCTGGCCCAGACCACCTCGGCCCTGGACTCGCTGGCCGCGCTGCTGCCGGACCAGGCCGAACGACTCGTCGCCGGCGAGATCCGGCAGGTCACACCGGCCGAGCTGCGGCTCGGTGACCTGGTGGTGGTCCGGCCCGGCGGGCGCGTCCCGGCCGACGGGCGGATCCGCAGCGGCTCGGCCAGCATGGACGAGTCGATGATCACCGGAGAGTCCCGCCCGGTACGCCGCGGCGCAGGGGACACCGTCGTAGCCGGCACCGTGGCGACCGACTCAGGACTGCGGGTCGAGATCACCGCGGTCGGCGCCGACACCGCCCTGGCCGGCATCCAGCGACTGGTCACCGCGGCCCAGAGCTCCTCCTCCCGGGCACAGCGGATCGCCGACCGAGCCGCGGCGTGGCTCTTCTGGTTCGCGCTCTCGGCCGGCATCATCACCGCCGTCGTCTGGACCGCCATCGGGCTCCCCGACCAGGCCGTGGTCCGTACCATCACCGTGCTGGTCATCGCCTGCCCCCATGCGCTCGGCCTGGCGATCCCGCTGGTCGTGGCCATCGCCACCGAACGCGCCGCCCGCGGCGGCGTGCTGATCAAGGACCGGCTCGCCCTCGAGTCGATGCGCACCGTCGACACCGTGCTCTTCGACAAGACCGGCACCCTCACCGCCGGCCGGCCGACCGTCACCGCCGTCCACACCGTCGACGGTCACACCGAGGACCAGATCCTCACCCTCGCCGCCAGCGCCGAGAACGACTCCGAGCACCCGCTGGCCCGGGCCATCGTGGCCACCGCCGAACACCGCGGCCTCCGGCTCCTCCCGGCCGCCGAGTTCACCTCGTCGCCGGCGGTGGGGGTGACCGCCACCGTCGACGGTCACCGGGTGGCCGTCGGCGGGCCGTACCTGCTGCTCGAGCACCGAGCCGGGGAGCTTCCGGTCGCGGACGCGTGGCGCGCCGACGGGGCGACCATCCTGCACGTGCTCCTCGACGGCAGGGTCGTCGGCGCCCTGAAGCTGGCCGACCAGATCCGGCCCGAGTCCCGAGCCGCCGTGAACGCGCTGCAGACCCGCGGTGTGCAGGTGGTGCTGATCACCGGCGACGCCGAAGCCGTGGCGGCGTCGGTGGCCGGCGAGCTCGGCATCGACCGCTACTTCGCCGGGGTCCGGCCCGAGGACAAGGCCGCGACGGTGCAGCAGCTCCAGGCCGAGGGACGGCGGGTCTCGATGGTGGGCGACGGAGTCAACGACGCGCCCGCTCTGGCCCAGGCCGACGTCGGTATCGCCATCGGCGCCGGCACCGACGTCGCCATCGCCTCCGCCGGCGTCATCCTGGCCAGCGACGACCCTCGCTCGGTGGTCTCGGTCATCGAGCTGTCCCGGGCCGGATACCGGAAGATGCGGCAGAACCTGTGGTGGGCCGCCGGCTACAACCTCATCTCGGTGCCGCTGGCCGCCGGTGTCCTCGCGCCGATCGGGTTCGTGATGCCCATGTCCCTGGGCGCGCTCCTGATGTCGGTGTCGACCGTCGTCGTCGCCCTCAACGCGCAGCTGCTCCGCCGGCTCGACCTGCGACCCGACACCGCCGTGCCGACCGCCACCGCCAGCCGACCGAGGTAGTCCCGGACGACGGCCATGAGGCGACGTGTCCCCCGATCGGAGGACGGCTGATACCCCCGCCGAGAGGGCGGATCGGGGACGGACCCGGTCGAGATCCCGGGTCTGGACCCGGGGATCCACGACCGAACGGTGCGTCGCCGGCACGCAGGACCGCTGCGGGCAGCCGGTGGTGCCACGGAGTCCGGTGAGCCAGGGCCGAGCCCAGGGTGGTGGATGCACACGCGGCCACGGCTCGAAGTTCCGACGAACCAGGCGAACGGCGTCGTCCGCTTGTACGCTGACGTTGCCCTGGCGAAGATCGTTCTTGCCCCTCAGTCGGAGCATGCCGAGCCGGGACATCTACGGCGATGCGGCGCGGGGTGGGTGGACGATGGATGCTTCCGGCGGAAGGTCTCTCGGAGCCACTGCCGGTCGCGTCGTTGCTCTGGTCCTGAACGGGCTCGCTGTGGTGTGGGTGCTAGCCGTCGCCCTGTCGATCGTGGCCGACCGACCTCGGGCCCTCACCCTCGTCATCATCGCCACCCAGGCGATCGCTGCGCTGGGAATCCAGACGTGGGTCCTCTGGCGCATCGCCAGAGGTTGGCTCGTGCTTTCGAACGCGAGGAGGGTTGGCCTCACTCTGCTCGGCGTCATCGTGGCGCCGATCGTCGTGGCCTTCGGGATCGTCGGCGCAGCGGCTGCGGCGCTCATCTGGATCACACTGGCCGTCCTGCGCAGCGGAGCTGGGCGATCTGTGTCGGCTCCCGGTAGAACAACCCGATCGTCCGCCCGAGAGACAGTGGGACCGGGGCCGGGCTGGGCCTTTCCCGAGTCGACGAGGAGGAAGTGCTCGATGTGTGTCGGGGGCAAGCAGCCGTGCGTTCCCTGTGGGGGCACGGGCTACCGGTATGCCGATGGAGCCGCGGTAGGCACCTGCTTCGTCTGCGGCGGAAGCGGCCGCGTCACGTGTGGGAACTGCGCAGGCGATGGTTTCACGAGGTGACGGGGCCCTTGTCCGTGCGACCAGGGCAGTTTGTGGACAACGGGAGGGTCTCGCCACGGAGCGCCGGTCCGGGTCGGACCACAACGCTCTTGTGATCAGCTGCCGACGCGGTGTCTACCGACGCCCTGACAACCAGGCAGGGGCGTCGCCTCCCTGGCCGAGAACCTAGGCCGGCGGACGATCTCGCTCCCGACGACGACGTCGATGACGATCCAGACGCCATGGACCACGCGTGGGGCGAAGGGTGATCGCCGTTGCTGTCCAGCGTTGCTGTCAAGGACGCCTGGGCTGCGCTGCGCGGATGAGCAAATCGGCTGTGGTCAGGGCTGTTGCTGGCGCACCCGGAGAGATTCGAACTCCCAACCTTCTGATCCGTAGTCAGATGCTCTATCCGTTGAGCTACGGGTGCCCGTCGCCTCGACGACCAGCGTCGCGGCAACGACCGCCGATTCTAGCGTCTCGGAGCAGACATGCCCAAGTCGGCGGAGGCCGGCGCTTCAAACCACCCGACATACGAGGGTTTACGGTGTAAGCGATCTCACTTTGCCAACACCACTCGCCCACTGGTATGGGCGAGCGTGCACAAGGAGGACCGCGTGACCTATTGTTCAGATCACGTTCGTCGCGTAGAAGTCGAGTCGTAGCCCGGTGTTCACCGACGCCGGCGACCCCCACCGTTCCAGATGGGACACACGTGAGCCTGCTGTTCGTGGTGATCACCGTCATCGTCGTCGCGTTGATCTTCGACTTCACCAACGGCTTTCACGACAGTGCCAACGCCATGGCCGGACCGATCGCCACCGGTGCCCTCACCCCGCGGACGGCAGTGATCATCGCGGCCGTCCTCAACGTGGTCGGCGCCTGTCTGTCCACCGAGGTCGCCAAGACCATCTCCGGGGGCTTCTTCGACGACCAGCTGGTCACCGCTCCGATCGTGCTCGCCGGCCTCGTCGGAGCCATCGTGTGGAACCTCCTCACCTGGTTGCTCGGGCTCCCGTCGAGCTCGTCCCACGCCCTGTTCGGTGGCCTGATCGGCGCCGTGATCGTCGGGGCGGGCATGGCCAGCGTCAACTACTCCGTGGTCGTGTCCAAGGTCCTGCTGCCGGCCATCGTGGCTCCGGCCGTCGCCGGCCTCGCCGCCGCCGCGGCCACCGCGCTGGCGTACCGGATCACCCGACCCACACCGGGCAAGCACAGCCAGACCGGCTTCAAGTACGGCCAGGCGTTCACCGCCTCGATGGTCGCCCTCGCGCACGGCACCTCGGACGGCCAGAAGACGATGGGCGTGATCACGCTGGTGCTGATCGTGTCCGGCTTCCAGGCCCCCGGTACGGGTCCGCACTGGTGGGTCGTGCTCGCTGCGGGTCTGGCCATCGGTCTGGGCACCTACTCGGGTGGCTGGCGGATCATGCGCACCATGGGCAAGGGCATCGTCGAGATCGAGACGCCGCAGGGTGCGGCGTCCGGTGCGGCCACGACGGCGACCATCCTCGCCTCGGCCCACCTCGGCTTCGGTCTCTCCACCACCCACGTCGCCACCGGCAGCATCGTCGGTTCCGGTCTCGGGCGCCGTGGCGCCGAGGTCCGGTGGAGCGTCGCCCGCCGGATGGGCGTCGCCTGGTTGCTGACGCTGCCCGGCGCGGCCCTGGTCGGCGGCCTGGCCGCCTTGTTGTCCGGTCACGGGGTGGCCGGGGTGATCTCCCTGCTCGCGCTGCTCGCCGCCGCGTGCACCGTCATCTGGCTGATCTCCCGCCGCAACCAGATCACCCACCTCAACGTGACCGACAGCGCCGAGGTGCTGGTGCTCGCGTCCGCGGCGCCCGAGACCTATCCCGACGATCCGCGCCTCGGCAGCTCCAAGGCGGCCAAGCACAAGCGCAAGAAGCAGAAGAGCGCCGCCTGATGAAGATCGACTGGGCCGCCCTCGGCATCGTCGCCGTCGTCGCCATCGTCGCGACGCTGGTGTTCACCGTGCTGCTCTCCGCCGGCATCCGCCTCGTGTCACAGGCCACCGTCGAAGCCAACCAGGCGCACCGCTCGGTGGGCATCCGGACCACCGGGTACGGACTTCTCGGTCTTGCCGGACTCGTCGTGCTGTTCGGCCTCTACCTGATCGTGCCGGCGTTCCACTGAGCCCCGCACACTGAGCTGCGACGGTCCGGACGCCTCGGACGGTCCGGCCCGGAACGACACTCGCCCGGGTCGTGGTCGACCCGGGCGAGTGGTGCAGGTGGCGGAGGCGGCGGGATTTGAACCCGCGATGGGCTTTAAGACCCAAACCCGCTTAGCAGGCGGGCGCCATAGACCGGACTAGGCGACGCCTCCCCATGCGTACGGCCTGTGAGGACTCGAGGAGCCCCGCAGAACCGCCCGGACAGAGTACCGACGCGGACGATCCTGGGCAAAGCGACGGCCTCTCCCGTCGTGATCAAGGACACACGGTGAGCGCAGGACGAACTCTCGATGAACGCTTCACGTGGTGCCGATGCCCTAGTCACACGTACAGTGAACGCGCGCAGGCGTTATCAGAAGCCGGACGGATACCGGTGCAGCGACACGCGAGGACGGCACCGCAGAACCGACGGTTGGCGGAGATCGATGGAGGGTGAATGACCGACGAGCAGCAGCCGGTCGCTGGGCGGCCCGCTGGCGGTGCCCGTCGGGCCACGTCCGATGCCCACTTCCGTCGCGCCATGGCGTTCACCGTCGCCGGCACCCTGATCCCCGGACTCGGATTGATCGCGGCCAAGCGCCGCGTGGCCGGCGTGATCGTGCTGGCCGTCTTCCTCGGTGCGGTCGTCGTGCTGGCCGGTTGGGCGATCACCGATCCTCAGGCGGTCGCCGCGATGGCGGTCCGGCCGTCGATGCTGAACGGTCTGGCGGTGGCGTTGGTGATCACCGCCGTCGCCTGGGTCGGCGTCGTGGTCGCCACCCATCTCGCCCTGCGCAGCAACCCCAACCGGACCCAGCGACTGGTCGGCGGGGTGCTGGTCGGCGTCCTCGCCTTCGCCGTCGCCGCACCGATGGCGGTGGCCGCTCGCTACAGCTACGACCAGGCGAGCCTGGTCAGCTCCGTGTTCAAGAGCGAGAAGGACACCAAGTCGGCCACGCGGCCGAGCGGCCTGGACGGCGCGACCGAGGCCCCGGGTGAGCCGCAGCCGTCCGTCGACCCCTGGGCGAAGAAGCCTCGGCTGAACCTGCTGCTGCTCGGCGGCGACGCCGGCAAGGGTCGGACCGGCACCCGGACCGACACGGTCATCGTGGCCAGCATCGACACCAAGACCGGCAACACGACGCTGGTCAGCCTGCCGCGCAACACCGGCCGGATGCCGTTCCCGGCCGACAGCCCGCTGCACAAGTACTACCCGAACGGCTTCACCGACGGTGACGGCAACAACCCCGAGTACTTCCTGAACGCGATGTACGACAACGTGCCCGCGCGGATCCCGAAGGACCTGCTGGGCGAGACCGACAACCTCGGCGCCGACGTGATGAAGCTCTCGGTCGGCGAGGCCACCGGGCTGGACATCGACTACTACGTCGAGATCAACCTCGCCGGCTTCGAGAAGATGATCAACGCCCTCGGCGGGATCACGGTCAACATCAACACCTACATCCCGATCGGCGGCAACACCGACCTCGGCATCCCGCCGGGGGAGTACCTCGAGCCGGGTCCGAACCAGCACCTGAAGGGGCGCGACGCCCTCTGGTACGCCCGCGGCCGGTACGGCTCGGACGACTTCGCCCGGATGGACCGGCAGCGCTGCGTCATCGACGCCGTGATCAAGCAGGCCAACCCGGCCAACATGCTGGCCCGCTACGAGGACATCGCCAAGGCCGGCAAGGACATCGTCAAGACCGACATGCCGCGGGAGGTGCTGCCGTTGATGGTCGACCTGTCCCTGCGGGTCAAGGACGGCAACGTCCGCAGCGTGGTCTTCAAGCACGGGGTGGACGGCTTCTCCAGCCCCAACCCGGACTACTCCCTGATGCGGCAGCGGGTCAAGGCGGCACTCAAGGAGACGAAGAAGGAGAAGGCACCCTCCCCGTCGTCGTCCAAGAAGGGGAAGTCCGCCTCGCCGAAGTCCGGCGGCTCCGAGGACGACAAGGCCAGCGAGGACATCGCCGACTCCTGCGCCTACCAGCCCAAGGTGGCAGCCACCGCCCAGCCCGCGCGCTGAGGTTGGAACCGGGCGACGTCTAGTGGTCACGACCGGAGGTTCGTCGGGGCGCCCGGCGTCCAGGGACGCGCCTCGCTGCGTTCTCCTCGGTCGCGATGCGACGCGGCATCCCTCCCTCGTCGGCCTGGCGATCCACGCACCTGGACACCGGGCACCCTTGACGAACTTCCGGCCGCAACCACTAGTCGATCCGGTAACCGCGGCTGGCGTCCAGCCGTTCCGCGAGGAGGCTCCCGAGCGCCTGGAACGACGGCTGGGCCACCTGTCGCGGATTGACGTACGCCACCGTCGGCCGACCGCCACCCACCGGGGTGACCACCAGTCGCGCGCCCTTCACGTTGATCTCGGCGATGTCCCGCCAGCTGAACACCGTGCGGCGGCCGACCGGCGGTCAGGGTCAGCGTGTCCCGCGCCACGAGGAGGGTGGTCTGGAAGCGCCAGGTCAGCACGGTGGCCGTCACCGCCAGCACCGACGGCCAGGGCTCCGACCACGAGGCCGACGACACCGAGAGCGAACGGCCAGCCGGACTGCCACCCCACGATCAGCACCGCCCCGATGATCGAGCCGACCGCGGCGATCAGGTACGCGCGCAGCGGCGGGACTGGCCCGCAGCACGAACCGCTGCTGGTCCTCGGGTCGTAGAGCCGGATTGCTCACCTGGTGTCGTGTCCTCGGGTCGTCGGCACGGATGGTGGGCGGCGAGGGTGGGATTCGAACCCACGGAGCGGTGTTGAGCCGCTCGGCCGCTTTCAAGGCGGCTGCACTAGTCCACTATGCGACCTCGCCCACGTCGGCGTCATCCTAACGGTGCCGACGCGTACGGGACCTGTCCGGCGCCGGCCGGGCACGCAGGTCGGTGGTGGCGGACAGCCGATGTGGCACGCTGGCGGCATGCAGGCCGTCAGCGTCCCCGAGCCCGGTGGTCCCGACCAGCTCGCCCTCGCTGACCGACCCGTGCCGGAGCCCCGGGCCGACGAGGCGCTGATCCGCGTCGTCGCCGCCGGCATCAACCGGGCGGACCTGCTGCAACGACAGGGCCACTACCCGCCACCGCCCGGGGCGAGCGACGTGCTGGGGATGGAGTGCTCCGGTTACGTCACCGCCCTCGGTTCCGACGCCGGCGACGGCCGCTGGACGGTGGGTGATCCGTGTCTGGCGCTGCTGGCCTCCGGTGGTTACGCCGAGTACGTCACCGTCCCCGTCGGGCAGCTGCTGGCGGTGCCGGAGGGGGTGGATCTGGTCACGGCCGCCGGGTTGGTCGAGGTGGCGGCCACCGTCGTGTCGAACTTCGACATCGCCGAGGTCGGCGACGGCGACGTGATCTTGATCCACGGCGGCGCGGGCGGCATCGGCTCGATGGCGGTCCAGTACGCGAAGGCGCTCGGCGCCACCGTGGCGACCACCGCCGGCAGCCCGGACAAGCTGGCCTACTGCCGCTCGATCGGAGCCGACCTGGCCATCTCCTACCGCCACGACTGGATCGCCGCGGTCCGCGACCTGTCCGGCCGGCGCGGCGTCGACGTGATCCTGGACGTGATGGGGGCGACGTACCTCGGCGAGCACATCGGGCTGCTCGCCACCAACGGCCGGCTCGTGGTGATCGGGCTGCAGGGCGGCCGTCAGGGCACGCTCGATCTCGGTCGGCTGCTGACCGTCCGGGGTCGGGTGATCGCCACGACCCTGCGCAGCCGTCCGGTCGCGGAGAAGTCAGCGATCTGCCGCCGGGTCGAGGAAGCGATCTGGCCCCTGGTCGGCAACGGTTCGATCGCGCCGGCGCCGCAGTCCCGGTTCCGGCTGGCTCAGGTCGGCGCCGCGCACACCCACCTGGAGTCGGGCGACAACCTCGGCAAGGTCGTGCTGACGGTCAGCAAGCCGTGACCGCGACCCGTACGCAGTGGGCCTGTTCGCGTCGGCGTGGTCGGCTTCGGGCTGCGCGCCTCGCTCGCCCGAGCCGTGGTCGAGTCCGGTCTCGGCGAGGTGGCGGCCGTGCACGACCCGAGCGAACGCGGCCGGGCCGACGCCCGGCAGGCCCTCGGTGCCGACCTGCGGATCGCCGAGTCGCTCGACGCCCTGCTGGCCTCCGGGGTGGAGGCGATCATGGTGCTGAGCCCCGACGACACCCACCGCGACGTCGCCGTGGCCGCCCTCCGGGCCGGGGTGCCGGTGTTCTGCGAGAAGCCGCTGGCCACCACGATCGCCGACTGCGACGACGTGCTCCGGACGGCGTACGAGACCCGGACCCGGCTCTACGTCGGTCACAACATGCGCCACATGCCGGTCGTACGCCAGCTGCGCGACGTGATCACCAGCGGTCGGATCGGCACCGTGCGGTCGGTCTGGTGCCGTCACTTCGTCGGTCACGGCGGCGACTTCTACTTCCGCGACTGGCACGCCGACCGGCGGCACTCGACGGGTCTGCTGCTGCAGAAGGGCGCCCACGACCTCGACGTCATCCACTGGCTGGCCGGCGGCTACACCCGGCGGACGTCGGCGATGGGCCGGCTCGCGGTGTACGGCGACATCAGCGCGCGCCGGGAGCCCGGCGAGGCGCGGATGACCGACTGGTACGACCCGACCGGGTGGCCACCCACCGCCCTGACCGGCCTCAACCCGACCGTCGACGTCGAGGACCTGTCGATGATGCTGATGGCTCTGGACAACGGGGTGCTGGCCTCGTACGAGCAGTGCCACTTCACGCCGGACTACTGGCGCAGCTACACCGTGATCGGCGACGCGGGACGGGCCGAGAACTTCGGCGACGGCCCCGGGGGCCGGATCGCGGTCTGGGACCGGCGGCACCCGAGCTGGGCCCGACCGGACGCCGAGACCGAGATCGCCGGCACCCCGGAGGGCCACGGCGGGGCGGACGCGGTGATGATCGCGGAGTTCCTGCGCTTCGTCCGCACCGGCGAACCCACCGAGACGTCTCCGGTCGCGGCCCGGGAGGCGGTGGCCGCCGGGGTGACGGCCACCGAGTCGCTGCGGGGCGACGGGTCGACCCGCCCGGTGCCGGAGCTCGACCCGGACCTGGTCGCCTACTTCGAGGCCGGCCAGGCCTGACCGAGGCCCGAGCCGACGAGCTGGCGAGCCGACCAACCGGCTAGCTGGTCCAGGCCCGCCACAGCGCCGCGTACTCGCCGTCAGCGGCGACCAGCTCGTCGTGGCTGCCCAGCTCGGCGATCCGGCCGTCGATGACCACCGCGATCCGGTCGGCGTCGTGGGCGGTGTGCAGGCGGTGCGCGATCGCCACCACCGTCCGGTTGTCCAGCAGCGAGGCCATCGACCCCTCCAGGTGCCGGGCCGTCCGCGGGTCGATCAGCGAGGTCGCCTCGTCCAGCACCAGGGTGTGGGGATCGGCCACCACCAGCCGCGCGAGCGCGATCTGCTGCGCCTGCGCCGGCGTCAGGGTCAGGTTGCCCGAGCCGATCACCGTGCGCAGCTTCTTCGGCAGCTTGTCGACCCACTCGTACGCGTCGACCGCCCGCAGCGCCTCGACCACGGCCTCGTCGGTGGAGTCCTCCCGGGCCAGCACGATGTTGTCCCGGATGGTGCCGGAGAACACGTGGTGCTCCTGGGTCACCAGCGCCACCTCGGTGCGCAGCTGGTCCAGCGGCAGCGCGACGAGATCGACTCCGCCGACGGTGGCCCGACCGGACCCCGGCGGGTTGATCCCCGACAGCAGCCGGCCCAGGGTCGACTTGCCCGAGCCGCTGGGTCCGACGATGGCCAGCCGCTCCCCCGGCTCCAGCTCCAGCGAGACTCCGTGCAGCACCTCGTGACCCTCGCGGTACGCGAACCGCAGATCACGGCCCACCAGCTGGGTCCCCTTCGGCCGCTCGTCGCCGGCGACCCGGTCCTGGGGGACCTCCGCGATGCCCAGCAGACGCGTCGTCGAGGCCACCCCGACCTGCAGCCGGTCGAGGTTGCGGATCAGCCGCTCCAACGGCTCCACCAGCGCCTGCACGTAGAGGGTCGCCGCCGTGATCTGGCCGAGGGTCAAGAGGTCGGCGCTGTACCCGATCGCGCCCAGCACCATCACCATCACCAGCGGGGTGTCGTACGCGAGGCCGATGAAGGAGAACAAGATGTTGCGCAGCGCCATGGTGTAGCGCTCGGCCTGCGCCGAGACCGCGATGTCCTCGTCCCCGATCACGACCCGGCGGCGCTGCAGCCCGAACGCCTCGACCGTCCGCGCGCCCTCGACCGTCTCGGTCAGGGTCGTGTTGATGGTCGAGTAGGTCGAGCCCTCCGTGATGTAGCCCTTGGGTGCTCGCTTGAGGTAGCGCCGGACGCCGATCACCAGCAACGGGGCGGTGACCAGCAGCGGCAGCGTGAGCAGCACCGAGTTCAGCAGCATCGCCGCCAGCGTGAGCACGGTGGTCACCGCGGCGATCACCACCTCCGGCAGCCCGAACCGGACGCTCTCGCTCATGGTCGAGACGTCCCGGGTGACCCGGGTGACCAGGTCGCCGGAGCTCGCGCTCTCGACCCGACCGAGAGGCAGCCGCAGCACCGTCCGCACGATGTGCTCCCGGGCCCCGGCCAGCACGTCCTGGCCGAGGACCGTCGACGCGAGCAGGGCCCCGAACGTGAGGAGCGCCTGCATCACGACGACGGCGCCGACGGCCAGTCCCAGCGAGGTGAGCCGGGAGACCGGCGTCCCCGGCGCGGCGGCGTCGTCGACCAGGGCGCCGAGGATGCGCGGAACCGTCAGCCCGGCGACCGCGGCCAGCGCGTGCAGCACGAGCAGGAGCGCGACCATCCAGCGACGGTTGACCAGCAGGTCCTTCAGGAAGGCGACGACGGCGGGGGTGCTGGCCACCGGGAGTCCGCGCTCGGGGTTCCGGGACGCCGCGTACGTGTCCCGGGCCCGCTGCTCCCGCTCCAGGTGCCGACCCCGCCAGGCCCGCAGCCGGTCACCGACCGGCCCGCTCGTGGGCGGCTCCAGCGAGTCCGGCACCCGCGGCGCCGGCGGGTGCATCGCGCCAGGTGTCCGCCGACCCGGGGAGCCGGGTCGCCAGATCGGTCATGGGTGGAGCCTCTCGGGAGTGAGGAGTGGTTCGGGGTGACACGCTTTTCGTCGCACCGAACCACGCTCGAACGAGCGAGACCCCGCGGAGCCCATGACCGCGGAGCGCGGAGCGCGACCGTCGAACTCGGTCATGGGTGGAGCCTCTCGGGAGTGGAGTCGTCGTCGGCGCCGTCGTCCATGGCGCGGACGACGACGTGGCGGTAGTCCGCGTTGCGGGCCAGCAGCTCGTCGTGGGTGCCCACGTCGGTGACCGTGCCGTCCTGCAGGAAGGCGACCTCGTCGGCGTGGTGCAGCATCAGCGGCGACACCGTCATCGCGATCGTGGTCCGTGTCCGCCGGTGCTCGGCCAGCCGGGCCGCGATCATCGCCTCCGTGTGGGCGTCGACCGCCGAGGTCGGCTCGACCAGGACCAGGATCTCCGGATCGGCCGCGAGCGCCCGGGCCAGCACCAAGCGCTGCCGCTGACCACCGGACAGACCTCGACCGCGCTCGTCGATGACCCCCTGCCAGCCACCCGGCATGAGGTCGAACACGTCCTCGGCGGCCGCGGTCAGCAGCGCCTGCTCGGCCTGTTCCCGACTCAGCCGCCCGGCCGGGTCGATGGTGTCCTGCAGGGTGCCGGCGAAGACCACCGCAGCCGTGTGGCTGACCAGGACGGTGTCCCGGACGTCCTCGATCGGCACGTCGGCCAGGTCGACCGAGCCCAAGGTGACGTCCCAGCGGCGACTGGCGAGCTCGGCGTCCCGGGCCTTGAGCCGGTCCCGTTCCTCGAGCTTCTGCCGCCGCGCCCGTCGCGCCGCTCGCCCGCTCAGCCCGTCCTCGATGTCCAGGCTGACCGGGTCGTGATCGGCCGGCAGGTAGCGACCGAGGCGGTCGGCCAGCGCGGCCGAGTCCTCGGGGGTGCCGGAGACCACGATCGTGAAGGCGCCGGGCCGGGCGACGAAACCGGACGCGCGGTCGGCGAGCTCGGCGTCGCGCGGCAGCACCAGCCGCTGCGCCGGCTCCCGCCACGGCGGCTGCTGCTCCATCACGGCCACCGTCTTGCGGGCCGCGATGATGGCCCGGACCCACTTCTGCGCGAGCTCGAAGAAGGTCTGGATCGGCCAGACCATGAACACCGCGTACCCGAAGAAGCTGACCAGCTGACCGATCTGCAGCGCACCGAGCGGCGACCTGCTGGGCGCCGAGCACGGTCAAGGTGACCAGGAACATCCCGGAGAACAGCACGCTCGCGGCGTCGACGGCCGCCTGCCAGCGGCCGGCCGAGACCGCCGCCGAGCGGGTCAGCTGGGACTGGTCGGCGTAGTTGCCGGCAAAGGTCCGCTCGCCGCCGATGCCGCGGAGGATGCGCAGCCCGGCGACGATGTCGGTGGCCAGCGAGGTGAGGTCGGACAACCGGGTGCGCTCCCGCTCCTGGCGCCGCTCCAGCGGCTTCAGCAGCGGCAGGGCCAAGATCACCAGCAGCGGCGCCGTCAGCAGCACGACCAGGCCGAGCTCCAGCGACGTGCGCAGCACGATGCCGGCGATCACCAGGTAGGCCAGCAGGGCACCCACCGCCCGGGTCAGCACCTCGGTCAGGGCGCCCATCTGGTCGGAGTCACCGCCCGCGACGCTGAGCACCTCGCCGGTCGGCACCCGTTGGGGCAGCACGTGGCCCATCTGCGTCGTCTTGCGGGTGACGAGCTTCATCGACCCGTACATCGCGATCAACCAGGATCGGACGACCATGGTGTGACCGAGCACCCCGGCCGCCACACCCATGAGCGCCAGCCCGAGCAGGCCGGCGGCGTACCGCCAGACCGCCGATCGGTCGCCACCGATGATGCCCTCGTCGATGATCTGCCCCACCAGGTAGGGACCCACCGCACCCGGGAGCCACTGCAGCATGGCCAGGAAGCACAGCAGCACGAGCAACGGCCACTGCTGCCGCAGCAGCCACCACAGGTAGCGTGAGGCCGACCTGGTGTCGGGGTTCCCGAAGGTGGGTGAGCGCGTTCCGGCCGCGGCCCGCGGAGCGGATCCGTCGGCCGCGGCGGTGGCGGTGAACTCCGGGACGACCGGCGGGAAATCGTGCATGACCGGACCACCCTAGAAGCGAGCACGGACACTCCACCACCGAGTTTCGGCCGGGGCCGACGCCCGGAGCGGCCGTCGCCGGCCGGACCTAGGATCGGCCCATGACCAGCGAACAGCAGCCGACCGAGGACACCGCCGCCCGCGGCGTCGCCGGAACCACCGACGACGGCCGGGTGTACGTGGTCACGCCGAACTCCATGGCCGTGGAGGGGCCCCCGTCGCCCGAGGTGGTGGATCCCGCCGAGGACCGGAAGTCGGTCACCGACATGGTGGAGCAGCCGGCCAAGGTGATGCGGATCGGCAACATGATCCGTCAGCTGCTGGACGAGGTGAAGTCCGCGCCGCTGGACGACGCCAGCCGGCAGCGGCTGCGGCAGCATCCACTCGGCGTCCATCGAGGAGCTCAAGCAGGGTCTCGCCCCCGAGCTGGTGGACGAGCTGGAGCGGATCACGCTGCCGTTCAGCGAGGACGCCACCCCGACCGACGCCGAGCTGCGGATCGCCCAGGCGCAGCTGGTCGGCTGGCTCGAGGGTCTGTTCCACGGCATCCAGACCGCACTCTTCGCCCAGCAGATGGCGGCCCGCGCGCAGCTGGAGCAGATGCGCCGGGCGCTGCCGATGGGTCAGTCCTCCCCCGACCCCCAGTCCGGACCGCCGTCCTCGGGCAGCGGCGGCATGTACCTGTGAGCGCCCTCGTCCGCTCCACCCCCGGACGGTTCGGCTCGTGAGAGGCAGGTCACACCGGATGGATCACTCGGCGATGTATCACTACGGCGTAAACCGACTCGGGAGCAGCAGAAGGTCCAGTCCGGATCTTTTGTAGCGCGGAGGGAACCGATCGACGAGGAGGAACGTCTCATCCGCGCCCCGTAAGCGCCGAGAAGACCCTTGGAGATCGCATGACCGTCGTAATCGACCGCCCCACGCTCCCCGTCATCGATGCATCCGCCCGTTCCGCCGCCACCCGACTGGCCGCCTCACCGCAGCGTCGGTCGGCCGAGTCCCGGCCGCGTCGCGAGGATCGGGACCGCCCCGCGTGCGCGGACTTCCCCGCGCTGTTCCTCGACGTCGCCCTGGAGACCGAACCGGTCGTCAGCGCGCCGGCCCGGGTCCGTCGTCAGTACGCGGCGCTCGCGGGCGAGGCCACCGAGATCTGTGCCGCCTGCCCGTTGCTCACCGCCTGCCTCTACCGGGCCGTCGTCGACTACGACGTCGCCGGCTTCGTGGCCGGGACGACGCAACGCCAGCGCGGTGAGATCCGCGCCCGGCTCGGGGTCGTGGTCGAGGCGGAGGACTTCGACAGCCTGGCCGGTGTCGTCGGCGGTCAGCGGACGGTCGACCACGACGAGGTCGTCCGCCTCCGCCGTGCCCATCCGGACGAGAGCCTGGAGCGCATCGCCCGCCGCCTCGGCTGCTCGCTCTCGACGGTCAAGCGTCACCTGCGTCGGGAACGGAACGAGCCTCCGGCGGCGGCCCGGCGAAGCGCCACGCGTCCGAGCGAGACCGCGGTCCGGCGTGCTGCCGGAGAAATTCTTGCCGAAAACTCAGGTAGCCGTCGCGCCGCGGCCTGATTTTCGATACGTTTCAACGGAACGCTCACCTGGGAGACCGCAGGGCCTCGGGTGGGCGTTCCCTCATGTGGGCGAGACTGGTCCCATGGCCAGATACGCCGTGAACGACGAGGCGGTCGCGTACGTCCGCGAGCTGATCGACAAGCGGCAGTACGTGCTGCAGAGCGAGTGGGGCGAGGTCCAGCCCGACGCCGACGCCCAGAACGGCTACCTGGAGCGTCATGACTGGGCGGCGTACGGGCGCTGGCACCTCGGGCTGACCGAGGGGGCCAACGACGAGACCAAGGCCCGGTACGCGTTCGTGGTCGGCGACTTCCGGCGGGTCCACCGCAGCGGGTTGATCGCCTGCGTCTACCGCGCCTCCGAGTGGCGACACAAGGATGTCGAGCTCGCCGCCCACGACCTGCTGCAGCACCTCGACGCCACCTCGGGCTGATCGAAGCGGGTCGCGTGGTGCGGATCACCGCCCCATGACCTCTCCTCGAGCTCGTGGCACCATCACTGCGTGCCGGATCTGCCGCTGTTGACCCCCACCGCCGATCAGCTCGCCTGGCAGCAGCGACGGGTGGGCCTGTTCTTCCACGTCGGCATCAACACCTACTTCGGCAAGGAGTGGAGCGACGGCACCCTGCCGGCGAGCGCGTTCGACCCGACCGGGCTGGACGTCGACGGCTGGATGGAGGTCGCCGTCGCCGCCGGTGCCCGGTACGTGATCCTCACCGCCAAGCACCACGACGGCTTCTGCCTGTGGCCGACGGAGACGACCGCGTACGGGGTCGCGTCCTCCCTTTGGCGGGACGGTGCCGGTGATCTGGTGGCCGAGTTCGCCGCCGCCGCCCGCCGGTACGGGTTGGCTGTCGGGCTCTACCTGTCGCCTTGGGACCGCAACGCCGACTGCTACGGGGACCCGGTGGCGTACTCGCGGTTCTACCGGCAGCAGCTGACCGAGCTGTGCACGCGGTACGGCGAGCTCGCCGAGCTGTGGTTCGACGGGGCCGGGTCGGAGGGGTACACCTACGACTGGCCGGCGATCATGGACGTGGTCCACACCCACCAGCCGCAGGCGATGGTGTTCAACATGGGCAGCCCGACCATCCGCTGGGTCGGCAACGAGGACGGTCTCGCCGCGGAGCCGGTCGACTACGTGGTCAGCCGAACCCAGTTCAGCAACTACACCGTGGTGGCCAGCGACCTGACCGAGGCGCTCTACCTACCGCCCGAGTGCGACGTCTCGGTGCGCCGCGGGTGGTTCTGGGCCGAGCAGGACGAGCCGAAGACCGTCGAGCACCTGCTCGCGATCTTCTACCGTTCGGTCGGGCTCGGCGCCAACCTGCTGCTCAACGTCCCGCCCGACCGTGACGGCCGGATCGACCTCGCCGACGCGGCGGTCGTCCGGGCGTTCGGGGCGGAGGTCGACCGACGCTTCGGCGCTCCGGTCGTGGCCCGCCTCGACCACGACGGACCGCATCGGGTCATCGCGGAGCTGCCGGCGGACACCGCGTTCGACCACCTCTGGCTGGAGGAGGAGCTGGTGGCCGGTCAGCGGATCCGGACGCACCGGGTGCTGATCGGCGGCGAGGTGATCGTCGAGGGCTCCACGGTCGGCGCGACTCGGATCCACCTGGTCGGGCCGCAGCGGGCGCACCGACTCGAGATCGAGCTGACCGGTGCCGACCCGCGCCTGCTCACGGTGCGCGTGCACCGGACGGGCGTCGCCCACGTCGAGCAGGTGCCGGAGGGCTACGTCGCCCCGACCGACGCGCCGGACTCCTGAGGTCGCTCAGAACCAGCGGCGGAGCTCGGTCACCAGACCACCGTCGGCGAAGGTGCCGGTCACCGCATCGGCGATCTGGCGCACCTCGGGCGGCGCCTGGCCCATGGCGACGCCACGACCGGCCCAGGCCAGCATCTCGGCGTCGTTGCGACCGTCGCCGACGGCGAGCACGTCGGTCGGGCTGAGGTCGAGACCGCGGACGACCTCGTCCAGCCCGGCCGCCTTGGTGACCCCCTCCGGGGCGATGTCCAGCCAGGCGCTGTAGCCGACGTAGTACTGCACACCGTGGAGTCCCAGCTGCTCGGCCAAGGTGACGAAGTCGCGATCCGAGCGGTCGGGGTCGCGCAGGATGATGCGGGTGACCGGCCGCGAGCTGAGCTCCTCGGCGTCCTCGATCAGCATCTCGCCGGTCAGGTCACCCACCGGGAAGTGCCCGTTGAGGCGGTAGCCACGGCCGATCTCCTCGACCGCGATCAACGTGCCCGGGGCGAACGACTCCACCTTCGCGATCACCGCCCGCGGGTCGAAGGTGGTCGCCCTGACGATCCGCTCCGGCGGGAAGTCGACGATCACCGCTCCGTTGGAGCAGACCGACGGCCCGGTCTCCAGCCCGAGCTGCTCGACCACGGGCAGCGTGCTGTGCCAGGAGCGACCGGTGGACAGCACCACCGGGACGCCGGCGTCGGCCACCGCCCGGACCGCGGCCCGGACCTCGGCCGGCAGCGACCCGTCGTGGTCGAGGACGGTGCCGTCGACGTCGAGAGCGACGACCCGGGGCCGCCACCCGTTGCCGGAGGCGCTCACACCGGCGACAGCTGGGTGCGTCCGCCGAGGAACGGCTGGAGCGCGGCCGGCAGCCGCACCGACCCGTCCGCCTGCTGGTGGTTCTCCAGCAGCATGACGATCATCCGCGGCATCGCGCACAGGGTCCCGTTCAGCGTGGCGACCGGCGCGACGCCGGTGTCGTAGCGGCCCCGGACGTTCAGGCGTCGCGCCTGGTACTCGGTGCAGTTCGACGTCGAGGTGATCTCGCGGTAGCGCTCCTGGGTCGGCAGCCACGCCTCGCAGTCGTACTTGCGCGCCGCGCTCAGTCCCAGGTCGCCCGCTGCGACGTCGATCACCCGGTACGGGAGCTCGAGGGCGTCGATGAACTGCTTCTCCCACTCCAGCAGCTGCTGGTGCTCGGCCTCGGCGGTCTCGGGCGCGCAGAAGACGAACATCTCGACCTTGTCGAACCAGTGCACCCGGAAGATGCCGCGGGTGTCCTTGCCGTGGGAGCCGGCCTCGCGCCGGAAGCTGGGGCTGTAGCCGACGTACCGGCGTGGCAGCGACTCCGGCGGCAGGATCTCGTCGGAGTGGTACGCCGCCAGCGGCACCTCGGCGGTGCCGACCAGATAGAGGTCGTCGTCGCTCAGGTGGTAGACGTCCTGCGCCGCCTGACCGAGGAAACCGGTGCCCTCCATCGCGGACGACTTGACCAGCGAGGGCGGGATCATCAGCGTCAGGCCGTTGGCCGTCGCCGTGCTGACCGCGAGGTTGAGCAGCGCCAGCTCCAGCTCGGCGCCCTGGCCGGTCAGGAAGTAGAAGCGAGAACCCGAGACCTTGGCGCCGCGTTCCACGTCGATCGCGCCGAGCAGCTGACCCAGCTCGAGGTGGTCGCGTGGGGTGAAGCCCTCGGCCGCGAAGTCGCGGATGGTGCCGCGCTCCTCGAGCACGACGTAGTCGTCCTCGCCGCCGACCGGGACCCCGTCGATGATCAGGTTCGGTACGGCCTTGAGCAGCAGGTCGAAGGCGGCGCCCGCATCCTTCTCGGCGGCCTCGGCCTTCTTCACCTGATCGGCCAGCTCCTTGGTCCGAGCCAGCAGCGCGGTCCGCTCCTCCGGGCTCGCCTTCGGGATGAGCTTGCCCAGCTCCTTCTGCTCGGCCCGCAGCGCCTCGTACGCGGCGATGGACGAGCGTCGCGTCGAGTCGGCCGCGAGGGCCTCGTCCACGATCGTCTCGGACTCACCGCGGGCTCGCTGCGACGCCTTGACCCGGTCCGGGTCGGTGCGCAGCACCTTCACATCAATCACGTCTGGCAGCCTACCGAGGGCGGAGCGTGGTGTCGGGTTGCGACCGTTGCGAGGAGGTGCCCGAGCTCGTGCCGGGCAAGGCGGAGGAGGAGCCGGAGAGCGGGTTCTCTCCGCGCGACGACAACGCAGCTCGGTGTGCGCTCGGGGGCCGCGCAGTAGGCCGCAGCCCGACACCACGTTCCGATCTGTGACGAGCATCGCGATCGTCGGTGCGGACCCTCGGGCGCACCGGTGGAAGGATCACCCCATGACCGTGTCCGATCGTCGCGCTCCGCGCTCCGCGGTCTCCCGCTCCGCGAGGTCTCACGCGTTCGAGCGCGATGCCGAACGACACGGCTTCGCCGGCGAGACCCTGGCACGTCGTTCGGAGTCGCTCCCTACTCCGGAGAGGCTCGGCTCGTGACCGTCCGCCGCACCCGCACCTCGATGCTCATCGTGGTGTCGCTGCTGGTGGCGTTCATCGGGTGGTCGGTGCTGCTGCTGTCCTGGCCGGCCATGCGGGCCCTCGACGAGCGGCTGGTCGCTCCACCACTCGATCCGATGTCGAACCAGGCGCAGATCGCGGCGGCCTTCGCCCTCCTCACCTGGCCGGGGCTCGAGTACGCGGCGCTGGTCGGCATCGCCATCTGGGCGTACCAACGACGCCTCCGGTCCCTCACCTTCGCGCTCCTGCTGACGGTCGCCCTCGGCTGGGCCAGCTCCGAACTGATCAAGTGGACCGTCGCCCGGCCCCGGCCGCCGGACCACCTGGACGTGATGACCGCCTGGGGCTACGCCTACCCGTCCGGTCACATGGTCGGCGTGGTGGCCTCCTGCATCGCGGTGGGGGCGGCGTTCCGGGTGAGTCGGAGCAGCCCGCGGGCCCGGCTGCTGTGGACCGCCGGCGCGACCGCCCTGATCCTCGCCGTCGCCTTCGACCGGTGGTTCCTGGGGGCTCATCACATCGGCGACATCGTCGGTGGTGCCCTGCTCGGCGGTTTCGTGGCCACGTTCGCACTGGTGGCGTGCGGGGTGTCCGTGCCGATCCCGCACGCGGCGGTGGTCGAGATCGTCCGGGAGCGGCGCGAGGCCGCGCACCCGACCCCCACCGCGGACCAGAAGCGGTGCGCGGTCATCTACAACCCGGTCAAGGTGACCGACTGGGCCGTGTTCCGGCGACACGTCGAGTACGAGCTCAAGACGCGGGGATGGGCCCGACCCCTGTGGCTGGAGACCACGATCGACGATCCCGGGCGCGCGCAGACCGCGCAGGCCGTCGCCGCCGGAGTGGACCTGGTGGTGGGCGCCGGCGGTGACGGCACCATCCGGGTGATCTGCTCCGGGCTCGCGGGCACCGGCATCCCGTTCGGGGTGGTACCGGCCGGCACCTCCAACCTGCTCGCCCGCAACCTCGGCATCCCCCGGGACGAGGCGGCGGCGCTCCGGGTCGCGTTCGACGGTGCCGACAAGGCGATCGACCTCGTGCGACTCACCGCGGACGGCGGTCCCGAGGAGCACTTCGCGGTGATGGCCGGCGTGGGCATCGACGCGGTGATCATGCAGGACACCAACCCGGACCTGAAGAAGACGGTCGGGTCGGCCGCCTACTTCGTCTCCGCGGCCAAGAACGCCAACCACCCCGCCCTGCACACCACCATCCGCGTCGACGACCGACCGGTGCTGCGGCGCAAGGCGTCGGTGATCGTCATCGGCAACGTCGGGCTGCTGCCGAGCGGCATCCTGCTGATCCCCGACGCCAAGCCCGACGACGGTCTGCTGGACGTGCTGGTCGCCTCGCCACGCACCGTACGGGACTGGGTCCGCCTCACCGCTCAGGTGATCACCCGCCGGGAGCGGGGCGACGACCAGCTCGATCGGCTCACCGGTCGTCGGGTGGAGATCACGGTGGAGCCGCGCGACCAGTACCAGCTGGACGGCGACACCGCGGGCGAGTGCGCCACGCTGGTGGCCGAGATCGATGCCGGCGCCCTGACCGTACGGGTGCCGCCGATCCAGCGGCGAAACCTGACTACCGGCGACGCGACCGCGCTGGGTGCCGCTGAGGAGTCGACGCCCGAGCCGGAGTCGGAGCCGGTTCCGGTGAGCAGGTAGCGCCGCCGCGTTCGCCGGCTTCAGCCTCCCCCGCCGCGGCTGCACCCCCTGGCCGGACCTGCCCCGGCTACAGCGGGTGCGGCTGCCGACGGAGGGTGCGGCGGTGCGGAAGCGGTGCAGCTGACGGCCGTCGGGTGTAGGAATCTGCCCGTACGCGAGGCGGTGCAGGCTCCGGCCGAGCGGGTCGGCGCCGGCGCACCGGTGGCTCAGTCGTTCTGGTAGAGCCGGATCCAGATCTGCGCGATGCGGAACACGTCGTCGATCTGGTCGATGAAGTTGTTGGTCGGGCACGCCTTCACGCTGCTCGACCACACCTCACCCGTGTCCCGTCGGCACCACGTCTTGCGGTCGCGACGATTGAACGCGCCGAAGTCGCCCTCGACACCGAGGCGGTGCCAGGCGAACCCGGTCGTGTTACCCGGTGTCGCGATCCGGTTGGGGACGCCGCAGTGGACGTGGCTCCAGGCGAAGATCCTGGCGAGGTACGTCAGCTGGGAGTCGGTCATGCGGTCGCCGACGACGCCCTGGTGCTCCACGGAGATCGACGACGTGCTGCCGTTGAGCTCGGCTGCTGCCCGTCGGTTCAGCCACTGGTGCTGGAGAGGCGGACCCGATCGCCGGTTGTAGAAGTGCGCGTAGGAGTTGCCCGGCCCCTTCTGCGGACCGTAGATGTCCCGCCGACGATCGTCCGCGATGTGCATCACCACACGCTGCGCGGCGAGCGCCACGGTCGACCGGTCGTCGATGGGATCCCACCGTGCGAAATCCACCCTGCGCCTCGGCCGGACCGCAGCGTCTGCCGGTACGGCTCCCAGACCCGCAGCCAGCAGCGCCGCAGATCCCACGATGACGGACCTGCGTCCGAGCTTTCCCTGTTCATCCATGTCCATGACCGCATGGTGTCTCGGCATGGGGTCACCCGTTGTCCGCGACCGCAGCCGGATCGAGAAGGCGACTCTCGCTGATCACCGTCGCCGTGCACTGGCCAGAACCTGATCAAGGACGTCACACCCATCCGAGCCTCGACGGGAATGTCTGATTCCGGCCGCCCGCTGGCTGTCTCCCTGAGGTCGCCACGGTCAGCCCGGCGACGACTGCCGCGGGCACGATCACGGACGTCGAGGAAGGCGCCGTACTCCCCTGGTCGGCCGCTCCATCAGCCGGCGCACGGCTGGTCGACGGATCTCAACGCCAGAAGGTGAAGAGATGTCGCGTGGTGTCGAGGGCCACCGGTGGTCCGTCGTAGCGCACGGCGCCGAGGGCTGGGCGTGAGGAGAGGTCGGATTCGGCGTACGCCACCTCGACGAAACCCTCCTCGGTGAACTCGCTGCAGATGCGGTCGTTGATGTCGTCGGATGCGCCTCCAGCAGAACCGATTGCACTCGGCGCGCGTCGTCGCGGCGCGCGAGGACGTCGATGATGTCTCGACCGTCGCCGGCGCACACGCTAAGACCTGAACGGGGCCAGCCCGATGGTCGAGATCTTCCCTCAACCACGCCTGGACCCGGCGTAGCCGCCACGACAACGATGCTGAGCCACGCCGGGGGCAGCGATCCGTACCTCGCGCACGGTTCGGTGATCAGCTACACCTGTGAAGGACGGGACGGGCTGATCGGCTCCTGGCCGTAGCTGCCGCACCGCAGGCCGGCTTGCGGTCAACGGGCAGCCGTTGCGGGCGCACTGTGGTGACCGAGAACTTGATCAGGCACCCGCGCCGGTGATCTTGAGCAGACTACGTACCAGAAGGGCCTGATGGGCTCGCGTCATTCCGCGCGGCGCATCACCGCGAGCACGGTCAGCGCGAGGATCTTGATGTCCAGCGCCACCGACCAGTTCTCGATGTAGTAGTTGTCCCACTCCGCGCGGTCGGCGATCGACGTCTGGCCGCGGAGGCCGTGGACCTGCGCCCAGCCCGTCACGCCGGCCTTGACCCGGTGGCGTTCCCCGTAGCGGCGGATCTGCGCTTCGAAGAGCTCGACGAACTCCGGCCGCTCCGGCCGCGGGCCGACCAGACTCATGTCACCCTTGATCACGTTGAGCAGCTGGGGCAGCTCGTCCAACGACGTCCTGCGCATGATCTTGCCGATCCGGGTGCGGCGGTCCACTCCTTCGACCCCACCGGGCGCTTGCCCGTCGGCCAGCTTGAACTCGGCGTCGGAGGCCCGGGGCGGGCGCATCGAGCGGAACTTGAGGCAGTCGAAGACCTGGCCATCGCGTCCCACCCGCGGTTGGCGGAACATGATCGGTCCGGGTGAGCTGAGCCGGACCAGCGCCATCAGGGTCAGGAAGATCGGCGAGATGAGCAGCAGCCCGAAGGCGGCGACAACCCGGTCTCCGAAGTGCTTGACCAAGGTGAACTGCCATCCCCGAGGATTGGTGTGGGGCACTGCGAGCAACGGCAGGCCGCCGACGTGGTCGATCCGTACGTGTTCGCCCACGGAATCGAACATGCGCGGGACCACCCACACCCGAAGACCATGGGCATGGGCGACTCGCACCATCGAGGTGAGCAGCTGGTCCTGGGTTCGCGAGAAGGCGATGATCACACCTTCGGCACCCGTCTCGCGGATTGCCTGGTCGATGTTGTCCGGGGCCCCGAGATAGGGGAACTCGGCGGCGCTCTCCTCGGACTCCGAGCCGAACCACGGCGGCTCCGCATCGAGAAGCCCGACCACGGACAGCCCGAGCTCGGGGTTCGACCGCAGACGCTCGATGATCCGATAGGCCACCCGGCCGTTACCGACGATGACGACCGGTGACACCAGATGGTCATGCTGTCGGAGCCTGCGTTGGACGATCGCTCGAATGGCGCGGCACAGCAACACGACAACCGCCGCGCAGATCCAGAGCTTGGCCACCGTGCGCCCGAGCTGACCGGGAACGTCGAAGAGGATCAAGACGCTCAGCAGCAGCATCGCCGCGAGTGCCTGTCCGGCCAGGACCGGGCCGATCTCGTCGAGGAAGCGGCGATTCAGTTTGCGGCGATAGGTCTTCCGCAGCGCGAACACGGCGATGACCAACGGCACGTACAGCGCCAACAGCAGTGGTGGCGGGACCTGCTCCTCGGTCGCCGATGCCCACCACAGGCCGAGGGCGACGGCGACCGCGGTCGCCACCACGTCGATCGACACCGTGATGATCGTGCTGAGCGGATCGGTCCTGGCCCGCTCACCGATGGTCTTTCGGGGCCGGGGGACCTCGGGCGCCACGGGTGCATCCCCCGACGTGCTTTCGCGTTGCAGGATGGACATCACCACTCACGTCCTCGCCAGGAGAGCAGCTGTGCTCTCCCCCGGGTCATCGGTCGGCGCACGGCTGGACAGCGGGCCGCTGAGCCTGGATCCTCAGGAGAGGTCGCATCAGAGGCGGTCCGACCTGCGTCGAGCACATCGTGCTCGACCCTCTGGAACGCGTTCATTCGGTGAAGATCTTCGCGCGCATGGCCGCGGTGAGGTCTTCGAGGATCTGGATCTGGCTGCCCGTCCAGTGGTGCGGTTGACCGTCCCACGCACACAGCGTGCCGACCGCATGACCCCGCAGGTCGGTCAGCGGGATACCCGCGTAGGAGCGAACACTGCCGTCGTGCACCACCGCGATGTCGGCGAGCAGCGGGTGCTCCAACGTGTCGTCGACGATCAGCGGTTCCCCGGCGGCTACGGCGTACTTGCAGATCGATTCTTCGAGGGGGCGCGCTCGCGCAAAACCCTCGCCCTTGTCGTTGAATCCGACGAGGACGTTCTCGTTCTGGTCCACCAGCGAGACGGCTGCGTAGGGGGTTCCCAGTGCCTCGGCGGTGAGCGCGGCGAACCGGTCGAGCGCGAGTTGCGGCGGACCGTCGAGCAACCCGGTTCGGTGCAGCGCGGCAATCCGGTCAGGGTCGGACAGCACGGTGTTCACGAGTGACCCCAGTGTGCTGTGCACATCTCCGAGCTGGCCGATCACGGTCGGCACCGCGGGGTTCTCGAGCGCGGCGGAAGCGATCACCTGACGGACGGCCTGGCGGTCCAGAGCGCGGCCGAGGTCACCCTTGACATCGTCGCTTCCAGCCTGGGAGGTGTGGCCGTCGGCGCCCAGTCCCGGCATCGGGTCTCTCACGTGTCGATGATAGATAAATTTGCCCCGCAGCGATACCGACCCTCAGCCGTTCCGCGTCCGATGAGGCGGGGTCTGGAGACGCCCGCCTGGCGGTGTCCCGGTGGGGTCCTGTCGACCGTCAGATCGGTGGCGTGGTGAGGTTCGACGCGCGTGCGGCATCGCGAGCGCTCGAGGGCGTCGTCGTCGATTCATCACGTATCGCGCCGTCAAGAAGCGGGACGATCTACGCGTGCCGGGCGCCTTCGTGCTCGGCGTGGCCGACCGGCTCGAGCTGGAACGTGCAGTGCTCGACGTCGAAGTGGTCCCCCAGGCACTCTCCGAGCCGATCGAGAACCTCCCCCGAGCGGCCCTCCGCGATGCAGGCCTCGTCGACCACGACGTGAGCGGACAGCACCGGTACGCCGCTGGTGATCGTCCAGGCGTGCAGGTCGTGTACGTCGACGACGCCGGGCACCTCCCGGATGTGCTCACGCACGGTCGCGAGGTCGACGCCCTTGGGTGTCGCCTCCAGCAGCACGTCGACGACGTCGCGGAGCAGCGACCAGGCGCGAGGCAGGATCAGCACGACGATGGCCATCGACGCGACGGAGTCCGCACGGGTCCAGCCGGTGAGCATGATGACGAGGGCGGCGACGATCACGGCGGCCGAGCCCATCAGGTCGCCCAGCACCTCCAAGTAGGCGCCGCGGAGGTTCAGGCTCTCGTCCTTGCCACCGCGCAGGATGAGCAGACCGATGGTGTTCGCGACGGCACCGACCAGGGCGACGGCGAGCATCAGCCCCGAGTTCACGTGTTCCGGCTCGCTCCAGCGGTCGACGGCGCGGATCAGCACCCAGACCGCGACGCCGACCAGGAGCAGACCGTTGGTGAGCGCAGCCAGGATCTCGATCCGCTGCAGCCCGAAGGTGCGGCTCGGCGTGGCGGGGCGAGCGGCCAGCGAGACGGCGACCAGGGCGATCACCAGGCCGGTGGAGTCGGTGAGCATGTGGCCGGCGTCGGCGAGCAGGGCGAGCGAACCCGAGGCCAGGCCGCCGATCACCTGCAGGACGAGCACCCCGGCGTTGATGCCCAGCACCGCCACCAGCCGTCGCCGGTGCCTGCCGCCGGCCGTGGTGACGCCGTGGTCGTGGCTGTGCCCGCTCACCGGGACGCCGGTTCCGGGGCGGCGACGACCCGGTTGGCCGAGCAGAGACTGACGGCGTCGCCGGTGGCGGCGAGCAGCCGCTCGGCCGAGCCGAGCACCCCCATCAGCTCGGACTCGACGGCCAGCGAGTAGACCGAGCTGCGGCCGACCGTGCGCACCGACACCAGCCCGCAGTCCCGCAGGCAGGCCAGGTGCGCCGAGGTCGTGCTCTGGGCCAGGCCGAGGTGGGCGGTCAGGTCGACCACCCGGTGCTCGCCGAGCGTGAGATGGCGGAGGATGGCCAGGCGGGCGGGATCGGCCAGGCTCCGGAACAGCGCCACGGCCACGCTGACGTCGGTCTCCACCGCGTCCTCGACCGGCGTCGCCGCTGGTTCCTGATTCATCGTCACAGAGCGATGTAATCGCAGTTCGACCGTTCGGTGTCAAACGTCCGGGAGAATCGGGGCATGCCCGCCGAGCCCAGCCGCCGCCCGTCCTCCGACGACGGGATCCGCCGCGACCTCGCCAAGCAGGGTCGGCTGTGGGGCCTGTCGCTGGTCTGCGCCACGGTGGGCGCGGTCGTGGTGTGGCGGACCGACGAGCTGCTGCCGGGCATCGGCGCGTTCCTGATCACCCTGGTGGTGCTCGGTTCGGTCCTGTACGCCTACGAGCGTCGGCGCCGCTGATCCTCGCGTACCTCAGGACTCCGCGTACCTCAGGACTCCGCGTCAGACTGGCCCGCTACGTGTAGATCAGCGCCGTCGATCGACGCGTTCAGCACGTCCAGCGTCGTCTTGGGGGTGTCGTTCGGGTCGGCTGGAGAAGTAGATGGCGTAGTCCCCGTCGTCCAGCGGCAGCGCGATCACCAGCACCCGGTCGTAGGTGCTCGGCACCCCGGGCACCGTGTACCCGACGTTGCCGCTGATCAGAGCCACCTGATGGCCGTCGAGATCGACCTGGTCCGTGGTCACCCTCGGTGAGGGTGGTCGGGCGGTTGTCGAAGCCGACGGTGCGGAACGTGTCGAAGAACGACTGGGCGGTGGCCTCCGCGGTCGGGCGGGCGAGTCCTTCGGCCACGGGCCGAAGCCGGCGGTGGCCGTCCAGTCGGAGGTGCCCTCGTAGTCGGAGTGCACCGGGGCGCTGCAGAGGATCCCCGAGGAGAGCAGCGGCGGCGTGCGTCGGGCGTCGCCGGGGCACATGTACGGGTCGCCCGGCATCCGGGTCGGTGACCGTCGGCGTATCGCGCGATCCGGTTGACGTGGCGTCGAAGCGACCTCCGGGGCCATCGCCGCCGGCGGCGGCAGGGCCGGCCCGGTGGGCAGCCGGTCCTCGGTGAGCGAGACGACCAGGCCGACGACGACCAGCACGGCCACGACGGCGGCGACCACCATCCCGACGGCGACCGGTACGGCGACGCCGCGGTTCGGTGGCTCGGTGACACCGGGGCTCGGCTGCTCGGTGACGGGCGCGGACATGGGGGTCAGGATAGGCAACCGCAGGTCGAGCAGGACACGATCCGGGCGCTACCGTGATCTCGGTCCCGAGGCCGTCCGGGCTCGGGGTCGACGGCAGGAGGCCGAAGATGCCGAAGACCGTCCCGACCGATGCGAGCGTGCCCGACTACCTCGCGGCCATCCCGGACGCCCGTCGCCGAGCCGACGCCCAGGCGGTCTGCGACCTGATGACCAAGGTCACCGGCGCACCCGCGGTGCTCTGGGGCACCAGCGTCGTCGGCTTCGGCGAGCGGACGCTGACGATCGCCAGCGGCACTCCTATCCCTGGATGGAGGTCGGCTTCGCGCCCCGCAAGGCGGCGACGGTGGTCTACCTGATGGACGGGTTCGAGGAGCGGGCCGATCTGCTGGACCGGCTGGGCCCACACTCCATCGGCAAGTCCTGCCTCTACCTGAAGCGGCTCGACGACGTCGATCTCGCGGTGCTGGAGGACCTGATCAGCGCGTCCGTGGACGAGGGCCGGACGGGCTGACCCGCGGCCGGCGGCGGGGCAGGACCGCCTCAGGCCAGCCGTGCCCGAACGCGACCCTCCATCATCTGCTGCAGCACGTCGACCGTCTCCGGACGCAGGTCGACCTCCAGGGCGCGGGCGTGGGCGGCGAGCTGCAGGGTCAGCCGCTCGACCTCGGGGCCGTTGCCGGCTCGGTGCTCGGTCCTGATCCGGGCCACGATCAGCAGCTCGTCGCCGGGCGCGGCGGCGAGCGCCCGCGCGGCGGCCCAGCGCGCCAGCTCGACGTCGGAGTCGGCCAGCGCTCGGTCGGTCAGCTCGACGCCGATGTCGCGGATCACCGAGATCATGTCCGTCCGCAGACCCTCCGCCCAGTGCCACTGCCCCGGGGCGGCATCGGCGAGCGGAGCACCGCGGACGAGCTGGAGAGCGGCCTCCAAGCCGCTCGAACTCGTGCGGTTGACCCCGCGCCCCGTGAGGATCTGCAGGCGCTGCCAGTCCGAGCTCACCGCGGGATGGAGCGCGATCCGGCCGCTGTAGGCGTCCGGAAGATAGGGCTGGTCGACGTCGTCCACACCCAGCCAGCTCCGCAGTCGACTCATGTTGGAGCGGCGGGTGCCCTCGGCGACCGCCAACGCTGCACCCATCGCCTGGGCGGTGGTGCCCGGGTGCTCGAGGATCCAGGCGCAGTACTCCAGGCACTGCTTGGCCGCTCTCGTCGGCGGCACTCCGGCCGCCCCGTCCAGCTCGACGGGACCCAGCAGCTGGAGCGTGGGGTGGCTGACGGCTGTCGTCGCTCTGGTGGTCTGCCGGTTCATCGCCCCTCCTTCTCGCTCCTCGTTGTCCGCGTCCTCGCTCCGTGTCCCTGCCCACCCCCCGAACCGCCGGCCGAGGTAGGTGACGTTGTCCGGCGGTTCGGGCTCGGTCGATGACTCCCCGTCGAACCACCACGGCGCCGGCGTGGTGTCGCTCCGCCCGGTGGCCTCCACCAGGTCGATGACCGCCGCCGCGGCCGGCGGGGTCAGCAGCTGGGGCGCGACGACGATGCCGTACGGCTCGATCCGGGCGATCAGGTCCGCCCCGACGCCGGAGAGGACCACCCGGCAGGGCGCGGCCGTCAGGTTCACCCCGACCGCAGCGATGCTCACCGGTGGCTCGGAGAGCACCAGGGCGCGGAGTTGCCGCTGCTCGTCGGCCGACAGCGGACCATCGACCACGAGGATCGTCGGCACCCAGGGATCGGCCAGGTCGGGATCGATCCGCTTGGCCGCGAGCGAGCCCCCGGCCAGGTGGGTGCGCTGGGCCGCGGCCCGCTGGCTGAGCCGATCGAGCACCGGCCCCAGCTCGTCAGCGCGGGTCACGTTGTGCCGGCCCAGAGCTTCGGGCAACCGCTCGCAGGCGCCCACCATGACCACCTCGAGCTCCTCGGCCCACGGTGAGCACGACAGCTCGAGAGCGATCGCGGACAGGACCGCTTCGGCGGCCTCGCCGGCCGAGGACTCGACCGAGGTCAGCCGCAGCTGCTCGAGGTCGGCGACGACCTGACCGCCCTGGCTGGTCACACCGAGGGTGACGAGAGCCGGGTACGGCCGTACGGCGTCGCTCAGACCCGGGATGGACCGCAGCAGGTCGACGTCGCGGGCGAGGAGTCGCCACCGGCTGCCGTCGGCCAGGAAGCCCGGGGGTGCGTCGGAGCACGGAGCGCCCAGCTCCAGGTCGAGGTGGTCGGTGTGCACGCTCGCGGTGCGCACCTCGGGTAGCTCCGTGCCCGTGCGATGGCAGTGGGCGGCGATGGCCCTGGTCGCCAGGTCGAGGGTGCGCAGGCCCATCGGTTGTTGACGCCGCCCGAGATGCGCCTCGGCCAGCTGCGCGGCCGGTGAGGGGTGCCGGATCCGTCGGCCCACCGGCCGGACCTGCAGCTGCGCGCGGCGACGGAGACCGACGCCGGAGATCACGGCCGCCGCCAGCAGCCCACTGACCCCGGCCAGCCCGGCCACGACCGGGTCAACGGCCGCCAGGGCGCCGGACGGTGACAGGTCGTCAGTCGAGTCGGGCGCTGCGGTCTCGCGCGCTGAGGGCGTGACGCCGGTCGGCGCCGACGGCGCGCCGGGCGTCGTCGCCGTCGGACCATCGGCACGGGGTCGTGGCAGGGCGTCCGGTTCGCGTGCGGTCGTGCCGGACTCCTCGGCGACCGGTCGGACGTCCCTGGCCCCGGTCTCGGCTCGAGCCCTGGACTCTGCTCCCGAGGTCGGCCCGGACGGGGCGTCGCCGGGCTTGTCCGCTGATCGTCCCGGAAGCACCAGGGTCAGACCGACCGGCAGCTCGTCGGGGTCGTCCAGCTGGAACCGGTTGGCTTCGTACACCTCGGGCCACCGATCGGCGTCGGAGCACCAACGTCCGGCGATCGAGGACAACGTGTCTCCGGGCTCCACCACGACCGTCCGACCCGCCGGTGCACGCTCGACATCGGGGATCAGCAGTCGCCAACCCGGCACCAGGCGATCGGGACCGCCGGTCAGGACGTCCGGGTTGGCGGCGGCGATCTTGCGCCACTCCCGACCCTCGCCGTAGAACCGCTCCGCCAACGACCAGAGATCATCGCCCCGCTCGACCGTGTGCCGGACACCCGACGCCCGCGGCGCTGCCGCCGAAGCGTGGTCCTGCTCGGCCGAGGCGACGCGCTCCGCGACGGGAGCTGCAGTGACCGCTGTCGGAGCCTCGTCGTGGCTCGGTGCCGGCGTGGCTCCGGCCGGGGAAGCGTGGCCGAGCTGCGGAGTCACCACGACCAGCGCGACCACGGCCACCACGAGCCCGGACACCAGCCGTTGCGATGTCATCAGTCCCGGCAGCCGGATCCGCACCCGCTGGCGGGACAGGACCGCGATGGTCTCGACGACCACGGAGGCGGCAAAGACGGCCCAGGCGATCCAGGCCACGACCGTGACCAAGCCGACCAGGATCGAACCGTCATCCGGACGGGTCAGTCCACCGACCAGCTGCGCCCAGTCCAGATCGCCCGGCAACGGGTTGCCCACCGCGACGACCAGGAAGACGGGCACCGCGAACAGACCGCAGAGGAGCACGACCAGCGCCGCGAGACCTCTGATCACCCGCATGATCGAGTCCTCTGCCCGCAGATCATGCTCGTCCTCTCCCTCGGCGACACCAGGTTGCTTCCCACTGTGATGGACGACGGGCAGCCGTGGGCTCGCGAGATGTTGTCCGTTCGGGGACGGTGTTGTCCGTTCACCGTCATGCCTCGAAGAGCAGGGTCAGCATGGCCGCGCCGAGGAAGATCATCCCGAAGATCAGCGCCGGGATCGTCATGTAGATGGTCATGCCCTCCGCCGCCGCTCCAGCGGCGATCTGCTCACGGGTGAGGTGGGCGTTCCGCAGCTCCTTGACCCGGGCGCGCAGGGTCCCGGACAGCGCTGCGCCGCTCTCGTCGAGCTGCATGATGTCCGCCACGTCCTTCAGCTCCGGCAGCTCCAGCTCGTCGGCGAGCCGACGGAGCTCGCCGTACGGAGACTGCTGCTCCAGTCGGGCACGCTCGAGGGCCGTGCGGATCTGGACGAACAGGGGAACGTCGCTCAGGGCCGCCGCCGACTGCAACGCCTCCGTCGCCGAGGCGTTCGCGAGCCGCTCCAGGGTGACCAGGTCGATGAAGACCAGCAGGGACTCGACCGCCCGTGACTGACTCGCTGTCCCCGACCTGCGCAGCAGGAGATCGGGAACGAAGAAGCCCAGCACGAGTCCGATGAGCGCCAACCCGGCCGGCCACCACGAGGGACGACCGGTCATCCATCCCCACCCGAACCCGACCAGCGCCGGGAGGATCGCCCCGACCACCGCCATCACGATCTTGTCGGCGTAGAACTCCGCGATCGGCTTGTCCTGCAGACGGAGCAGCTGCTGTTGCCTCGGGGTCAACGGGACCGGCGTCCGGCGGTAGACGAGCGCACCGAGGCGTTCCGACGTCGAACCGGCGGTCGTGTCGATCCGGCGGCGATCAGCGGGTGACTGATCACCACCGAGATGGTCCAGGGCCGGTTGCAGACCGGGTGGTGCCGGGACCAGGGCGGCCACCACCGTCACCAGGCCGCCCAGCACGAGCATGCCGCCGAGCAGGATCAAGGAGATGGTCATGAGCGGAGCCTCTCGGGAGTGCAGGAGCGGTTCCGAGCGACACGCTTTTCGTCGCACGGAACCGCGACGAACGAGCGAGACCTCGCGGAGCTCAGGACCGCGGAGCGCGGAGCGCGACCATCAGACATGGTCATGAGCGGAGCCTCTCGGGAGTGCAGGAGCGGTTCCGAGCGACACGCTTTTCGTCGCACGGAACCGCGACGAACGAGCGAGACCTCGCGGAGCTCAGGACCGCGGAGCGCGGAGCGCGGAGCGCGACCATCAGACATGGTCATGCCCGCACCTGCCGGCGGATCAGGATGCGATCTCGGGGCGGCTGTTTCGCCCGGCGGCGCAACAGCAGCAGCGAACCGATGTAGCACACGATCAGCACCGACAGCACGACCTGACCCACGGGGGTCCGGTAGGCCGCGAAGAACCCCGGCGACATGACGAAGATGCCGACCAAGGTGATCATCGTGATGACGGTGACCTGGCGGACCACGACGTACGGCTTGTTGCGCTCGGTCTCGATCAGCCGCCGTCCCCGAAGCTGGTCCTGGATGGACTCGGCCAGCTCACCGAGCGTGGTGGAGGCTCCGACCGCCCCGCGATCCGAGGCCAGGATCAGCGCCGCCACCACCGGATCCGCGTCCGCCGAGTCGAGGTCGTCGGCGAAGCGCTGCAACGCCTCGTGCGTGTTCCACCGGTTGTCCAGCCGGCTGACGAGCATCCCGACCTCGTTGGCGATGACCGGTGGCGCGGTCCGGCGCGACATCCGGATCGAGTCGGTGACCGAACGTCCCGTGCTCAACGTCGCGGCCAGGCCGCGTACCCAGCGATCGAGGCCCTCGAGCAGCTGGACGTCACGTGCCTGCGGCAGGCTCAGCAGATACGGCAGACCCAGGGCGAGCAGCGGCGCGACCACGACAGCGACCACCCAACCGCTGGCCGCCGCGACCACCAGCCCGAGCAGGGTGCTGCCGAGCAGGACGACGTCTCGTCGACGACCCTGCGGGCCGGCCGGTCGCCGGGTCAGCCTGGCCCAGGCCGAGCGGCCGTCCGCGCGCGGGCGTACCGGTTGAGGGGACCAGACCCGCAGCGCGCCGGCGACCGCCAGCACGACCCCGCCGACCAGCAGGAGACCGGCGACGGCCGCGACCTCGGCGGTCATGCCCGCCCCCGAGCGGCGAGGCTGATGTCGCGGTGGAAGGGCAGCAGCTCGGCCTCGAAGTCGGCGTCCGGCAGGAACCCGGCGGGTCGGCTGGCCGTACCGGTGGCGTGGTACGCGAGATGGGTGACGGGTCGCCCGCTCTCCATCGCTCGTGTCACCTGCCGGATCTCCGACACGAAACGCCGCCGCACTCCGCCCTTCCACGTGTCGTCCTCCAGTCGGACGAACACGAACAGAGCGATGTTGTGGGCGATCTGCCGATAGGCCTCGTCCACGGTCAGCACCCCGCCTTGCGCGACCCGCGAGGCGAGCCGGTCGATGGTCGACGCGGCCGAGTGCGAGTGGGTGGTGGAGAGCGTCCCGGTGCCCGCCTGCATGGCCTCGAACATGGCCGCCGCCTCCGAGCCGCGGACCTCACCGACCACCAGCCGGGAGAGGTTCTGGCGGAGCGCCTCAGGCATCAGGTCGGCCACCGTGAAGTCGCCGACGGCGGTGCCCCCGCTGGTCTCCCCGTGACCGACCCTGGCCTGGAGGGCCAGGATGTTCTCTCGCCCGGGTTGCAGGTGCGTCATCAGCTCGTAGTCGGTCTCGATGGTGCCGAAGCGCTCGTTCTGGGGAATCGCGTTGATCAGCGCGCGCAGCAGGGTGGTCTTACCCGCTCCTTGATCACCCGAGATCACCATCGACTTGCGGGCCAGCACGGCAGCGTCCAGGAACTCGGCCACCTCGATCGGCATCAGACCTCCGGCGGACAGCTCGGCCAGGGTCACGTCGGTGAGGATGTGCTGACGGATCACCACACTGGGTCGGTGGGACAGGCCGAAGCCGATGGCGTGCAGGCGGAAGCGGTCGCCGAGGGCGAGGGTCATGGTCGGGTGGGTGTCGTCGAACGGCCGCGACGGCTGGTTGTTCTGGCCCAGGAAGCGGATGGCTTCCACCAGCTCGTCGTCGCTGTCCGCGACCGGCGGCATCTTCACGCGCCGCCCGTCGCCGTACTGCACCACGACCGAGTTCCAGCCGTGGATCTCGATGTTCTCGACGTCCGGCAGGTCGAGCAGGGGCTGCAGCCGCCCGTAGCCGAAGACCGCGTTCTCCACCGCCTGCACGTACGCGTGCTCACGCTCGGTCGACCACAGGTCGGCACCCTCGCGGTGCAGTGCGCGTACGTGGTCGCCGACGATCCGGCGGATCAGTGACCGCCCGAGCAGCAGTCGGTCGTCCCCGGTGAGGGGACGTCCCGTGCGGCGGATCTCCGCCTCGGACTCGTCGGTGATGGCCTCGGAGGCCCGACGCCGCAGCTCAACCACCTGCGGCCACTCGATCAGGTCGTCCGACAGCTGATCGACGAGCTCCCGCACCTCGGTGCGTGCGAACACCCCGAAGCCGGCGGTGGGATCGGGGGTCGCGGCCGCGGCCGGTCGGCGACGACGCGCCTTTGCCGCGGTCTCCGGTGCGAGGTCGGCCAGCACCGGGACGTCGGTCAGTCGTCGCGGCCTGGGGTGGTTGTCGTCCATGATCATCCCCTGACCAGCTCGGCCGAACGCTCGAACCGCGCGCCGAGCTGGGCGGCGGTGGTGTGCAGGGATCGGGCGAGCTTGGAGGCGTCGAACCTGCGACCACGCGGTGCCCCGTCGGACAGGTGCCGGGCGGTGTCCGCGTCATCGGCGATCTCCGCGATCACCGGCACCCCGAGCGACTTGCCGATCTCACGGGCGGTGTAGGGCTGCCCGCCGCCGACCAGGATGAGTCCCAGGCTGCGTGCACTCGCCTGCAGCCGCGGATGCTCCCGGAGCGCGAGCAGATGGACTCGAGCCGACACGATCGACCGCAGATCACTGCGCAGCACCAGGGCGGTGAGGTCGGCCCGCTCGACCAAGGCGGTGGGAAGACCGCTGTGGCTGAGCCGACCCGCGTCGACGATCACGTCGAAACCATGGTCGGCGAGGCTGGTGAAGGCTTCGGTCAGCTCGGGCCAGGCCGAGGCGAACAGTGCGGCGCTGCTCGGACGGGCGAAACCCGGCAGGAACAACCGGCTGTCGGTGTCGTCCTCGGTCAGCGCCACCGACTGGTCGATCACGACCTCGGTCAGAGGGCGACGGTCACGGTGGGCCTCGGCCACGCGGAGCAGTCCCTTCCCCTCCGCGCTGCTACCGGCCAGATAGCCGGCGAGCACCGCCTGGTGGGCACCGGGGTCGCAGTCGGCCAGCAGCACCGACCGCGGCCAGCACAGCGCGAGTCCGACCCCGAGAGTGGTGACTCCGGGGGCTCCGGAGGCCGAGGTGAGCAGCAGGATGGCCATCCGGTCACCGCCCCGCGTCGCGGACGACCGACAGGCGGTCCTGGGCGCCCAGCAGGGCGATGGTCGGGGCCTGCGCGGCGGGCACGTCGACGTCGACGAAGAGCGACCCCGCATCCGGACCCGGCTGGGACGAGACGGCTCGGGCCACGAAGGTCTTGCCCGCATAGGGATCCGCGACGCCCGGTTGCGCGTCTGTCGGTGGCAGGGCGACGAGGCGGATCGGAGCACCGGGCACCAGGAAGTCGGCGGGTGCCCGACCACCGGCCAGTCTCAGTCCGACCACGGCGCGCTGGGCCGCCGGAAGCGCGGTCGAGGTGACCGCGGACGGCGACAGCAGAGATCCGTCGACCAGGTCGTACGCGGCCCGCCGGCCCACCAACGAGGCAGCCTGGTCGGCGGGCAGCGTCGGCACGCTCGGGTCTCCGCTGAGGGTGACCGAGGTGAGGTCGCTGGCCTCGATGACCTCGCCGCGGTAGACGGTGGCCGCCATGGCCACCACCGCGCTCTCGGTGGCGACGCGGGCGTAGATCACGTACGAGAGCAGACCGCCCAGGCAGATGGCGATGACGCCCAGGGCGATCCACTTGGGGTTGCGACGGGCCGGCAGCCGCGGCGGCTCCGGCGTCCGGGGCGCCTCGTCTGCTGGGTCCCTCTCCGCCGGGCGGGGCCGGATCAGCCTGCGTCCGGCGCGGGGTGGGCTGTCGATGGTCATGGGGTGTCCTGGGGGTTGAGGGCTAGCGAGTTTCGGCCGGTCCGACGGCGTTGGAGCGGGCGCTGCCGGTGGCCGACACGGAGTCGACCCCGATCAGCGAGAGGAAGAGCGTGCGCTCGCTCGCGCGGGTGGTCACGGTGACGACGCCGTCGCTCACCGTCGCCGAGCCACTCACACCCGGTTGGCCGGCGAGGAAGGCGCGGGCGGCTCGGAGCGAGGCATCACCGGCACTGGCCCCGGCCAGGGACTGGGTCACCCCGGCGTTCGTCGCGGCCCGGGCGGCACCGGCCGCCGCCGTCTCGGCGCGACTGGCGGCGGCGATCTTCTGGCCGCCGTCGATGACGAGACCGGCGGTCATGATCAGAGCCGCGAAGACGACCGTGATGAAGACGCTCACCGACTGGCCGCGCTCGTCCACTGCCCGGGCACTCATTGCCGCGCCCGGTAGGTGTCGAGGGCGGCCGCGCCCGTGCTGCGTACGGTGATGCTGCCCGGCATGCCCGGCAGGCTCAGGTCGGCGAAGGGAACCCGGCAGGTGACGGAGGCGGTGATCGTGGCCGGAGTGCCCACCGGCACACCGAAGGCCCCGGTGTCGACCGCGACGGAGTCCCCCGCACAGCGAAGTCCGTCGGTGGAGAGGATGCGGTTCGCCGCCCGGTGGCCGGCGTCGCGCGCCTCACCGGACGAGCGGGCCAGGCTCGCGGCGCGGGCCGCCGACTGGGAGGCTTCGACCACCGTGGCCCGGGCGAACCACAGGCGGCCGCCGGCCACGAGCAGTCCCAGCATCACCACCAGCACGGGTACGAGGATCACGAGCTCGACCGATGCGGCCCCGCGCTCGGCGCGGGCGCCCTGTGGACCGACGGCACCGCGGGTCACGGTCTGAGCAGGAGATCGTCGACCAGCACGTGCTGGCGATGGTCGGCGCTGGTCTGGTCGACGGCTACATCGACGCCGAGCGGTCCGCGGTGATCGAGTTCGCGCGCTTCTTCGGTCGAGCCTGTCTGGGCCGCGTCGGGCGCGGATGCCGACCGCTACTTGACCTGGCTGCGACGCGAACGTGGGTTGACCGCGGTCCACGGTGGAGATCAAGGCGGGCGCGATGGCGCGGTTCTTCGAGTTCACGATTGCGCGCTACCAGGGCGATATCTATGCCTTCACCGGCGTGGTGGTCGCCCAACCGGTCGATGAGTTCAACCGGCCGGCGAGCACGTGGACCCACGCGGTCCGGGTGCCGCCGAGCGACGAGGAGGTCGAGCACCTGTTCACCAGCTGGGCCGACGCGCTGCGTCGATCAGCGCAAGTACCTGACCGCGGCACGCGACTTCATGGCCGCTTCGCTGTGGCGACGGGTCGGGCTGCGGCTCAACGAGTCGCGTGATGCTGGATCTGCGCGACTGGCGTCCCGATCTCGGCGAGCACGGCAAGCTCCACGTCCGGTTCGGCAAGGGGTCGCGCGGCCGCGGTCCGAAGACCCGGCTGGTGCCGGCCATCAACGGGGTCGACGAGCTGCTCGACTGGTGGCTGACCGACGTGCGCCACCAGTTCGGCGACGACTGGAACGACCCCGACGCGCCGCTGCTGCCCAGCGAGCGCTACGACACGAGGACTGGCCGGCCGACCAGGGTCGGCGACGACGCTCTGCGCTCCGGGCTCACCGCGTGCGGCCGCACGCTGGCTGCCGGCCTGGAAGCAACGCCTGACCCCACACGTGCTGCGCCACTACTGCGCCACCTCGCTCTACCACCGCGGGATGGCACTCAAAGCCGTCCAAGAGCTCCTCGGGCACGTGTGGCTCAAGACCACGACGACCTATGTGCACGTCCACGACGACCACATCGAGCGGGCCTGGGCCGAAGCGAACCAGCGCGTCGCCGACCGGTTCGACCTGCACCGCTCGGCGCCACCCGACCCAGGAAGTGAGGACCCGATGAAGTGGAACCTGCGCATGGCCGCCGCCGAACGCGGCATCTGGAAGTCCACCGAGCTGCGCCGCATGCTCGCCGACGCTGGGCTGGAGATCTCCGCGGGGAAGATGTCGGCGCCTGTGGACCGGCACCCCGACCACGATCCGGCTCGACGACCTCGATGTGATCTGCGCGGTGCTTGGACTGCGAGCCGTCCAAGCTGCTGATCCGCGAACCCGGCAAGGTCGCCGCGCTGCCGGTCGGCACGCCAACGACACGCCAGCCCGGTCACCGACGTCTCAGCCCGGACTCGGCCGCAACCACCCCCGCCGGTCCAGCCGCGGCTGCGGCGTCGTCAACCGTGACCCGACCGCCTGCGTGAGCGGCGGCCACACCGGCCGGCAAGCCGAGCGCTGCATCGCCTGCCGCCACCGCTCAGCGGCCTGGACCACACCCGCGGGTCGACTACTGCTACCAGTGCCTGCCCGGCGGGCCATTCCCGCCACCAGCATGCATACGCTGCAACGCCGGCATGGCGGTGATGGGACGTCGGGCGGGACCACCGGATACGGAGTCGAGTACTACTCCCAGGGACTGTGCACCCGCTGCCATCACCGCAGCCCCGCAGCGCATCGAGAGCCTGCCGCGACTGCCTACGCCTGGGGCGTGATCCGCAAGCACAAGTGGCTGTGCTGGCGCTGCCGCAGCTGGCGCGCCCGGCTCCCCAGGGGCACCTGCCGGATCTGTCAGCCGTGCCGACCTGCGCGGTCAACCCCGACGACGTCTGCAACCTGTGCGACCGGCAGATGGCCATCACACCTCGGCGACACCGTCGATGACGCCAACGCCGGCGGGCAGCAGCTCTACTTCGCCAACATGCCCTGGCAGCCCACCAGGATCCGCTGGGGCAACGTCCGCCGGCTCAACAAGCCCAACCCCGACACCTCGCACTCACGACCGCGCCGACCGTCTCAAGCGCCATCGAGTTCTACCCGGTCGACACAGATCCAGCTCGCGCTGTTCGACATGCCCCGCGACCTGACCGGCTGCGCCCAGGTCCGCGGGCTGCTCGACGACCGAGCGGCTGCCTGACCCGCCCGCACGAGCAGATGGCGACCTTCCTCGACGCCGCGGTCCTCGACCACGCCCGGCGCCACGGCTGGCCCAAGTCCACCATCCACCGCACCCAACGCTCGATGCGGGTCCTGCAGCTCCTGCAAGACACCCCAGGCGCGATGCTGCTGGCCACCGACGCCATCCAGCTCCAAGAGATCGGGCTGACCGCGATACCGGTCATCGACGTCGCCACCGCCGCCGGCGTCATGCTCGACGACCGCCAGCCCGCCATCCACGCCTAGGTTCGACACCACCACCGCGGACCTCCCCGACCCGATGCGCAGCCGAGCTGCGCGAGTGGTTCGACGTCATGCTCAACGGCTCCACCACAGCCGCCGCGGCGCCGGCCCCGCGACGAGCAGACCATCCGGCTCTACCTGCGCTGGGCCATGCCCGCCCTCACCACCTGGGCCGAACAAGGCCACACCTCGCTGCGCGAGATCACCTGCAGCCGACGTCCGCGCCGTGCTGCCCCCCTCGGGCAACCCCCGCTCCACCATGGGCGCCGGGACTGCGCTCCATCCTCACCGTGCTCAAGGCCCGCAAGATCATCTTCACCAACCCGATCGCCCGCATCCAGACCGGCGGCCACGAACGCCGCGACCCGCTGCCCGCGCACGCCGACAAGATCCGCGAAGCCCTGCTCTCGCCCAACCCCGCCTGCGCCGCCCTGACCGCGCTGGCCACCTTCCACGGCCTGCGCGCCGGCGAGCTGCGCAACCTGCACCTGACCGACCTCGTCGACGGTCGACTCCACCTCGGCGACCGCACGCATCCTGCTCGCCGAACCCGTCCGCGTCCGCCTCGCCGCCTGGCTCGACTACCGCAACCGGCGCTGGCCCAACACCGCCAACCCGCACGTGTTCATCAACCACCGCAACGCCAGCCGGACCGCGGCCGTCGGCGGACGCTGGCTCACCCTGCGCCACCGGCATCCCGATCCACGTCATGCGCGAAGACCGCATCCTGCACGAAGCCCGCGCCACCGGCGGCGACGTCCGCCGCATCTGCGACCTGTTCGGCCTCACCGTCGAAGGAGCGCTGCGCTACCTGCCCGAACCCGACCTCGACGACCCGACCGATGCCGAAACCACGCCGAGTTCGCGAACACAAGGCCAGAAAAGGCCCGAAACACACCCTCAACACCTCAGTTCACCTCCCTCAACGCTTCAGTAATCAGAACCCACCGGCCTATCGGGTCACCCGCTCCACCGGGGCGGACGCGGTCTCGGCAATCCGGCCGAGCGGCAGATCGAGCAGGCTCGGCGCGTTCCCCGTCACCGTCACGTCGGCCACAGTGGAGCCCGTGGACACCCGTACGTCGACGTCGGTCAGTCCGCCGCTCCGGGCGATCCCCTCCGCGATCTGGCGAGCCTCCGCCGAGCTCCCGTAGCTCCCACTGGCCACGTCTGCCGCCGCATGGGCGGCGCGGTTGGCCACGTTGTGCCCGTGGATCCAGATCCCCGCCTGGATGATGCCCAGGCTGACGAGCAGCAGCAGCGGCCAGATCAGGGCGAACTGGGCGGACTCCGTAACACCTCGCTGGCCGCGCGCGGGCTGCCTGCACGGTGGCGTACCCACGGATCAGCTGGGAAGTCGGCTCAGCACGAAGGCCCGGATCGCGGCCACGATCGCCACGGCGATCGCCACCGCACCGGCGATCAGGATCGCGTTCTCGGCCGACTGGCTGAGTCCACGCTCGTCGCGCTGTCGCGGATCCTTGACCATGATCACCAGACCCACGAGGGTGTGCGTCAGCTGGGTGAGTTTCATCGGGGACTCCTTTGTGCCGGCGGCCGCGAGTCCTCGGTCTGAGAGTTGCCCGAGCGCCACTGTGCTCTCCCTGGGGGTAGGCGAGCGAATATAGGGAGGGCTCGCGGACGAATGCGAATTCTGGGAGCGCTTTCAGTCTTGGGTTCTGCCGCGGTTGTGGTGAGAATCACACTGTTCACTGGCGTGTTGCCTTGGTGGGCACGTTGAAAAACTGCCGAGCGGCGCACCGGTTCACGTGGCGTCCGCGGGCCGCTCACGCTGTTCTCGCGAGCTCGTCCGAGTGGTCGGCGAGCCGGCGGACGACCGTCCTGCATCGTTGCCGCACCGCCTGCGGAGTGATCAACAGAGTTCGCGCCGCCTCGCCGCTCGACAGCCCGTCGGCGTACACCGAGCCCAGCAGCGCGCCCGCGTCGGCGTCGATGAGCTCGAGCTCCAGCGCAGCCCGGATGACGTCTCCAGCGGTCAGCATCGTCACCTCGTGGCCGTGATCGATCTCGTCACGGGCCCGTTGCCGGTCGACCAGCTCGGCGAAGCCGGCGCCGGGTGGCCACGGCGTGGCTCGCAGGTCTCGACACCCTCCACGGCGCGCCAGCTTGCGAGCGTCGAGCGCGAGGTTCCCGGCGATGTGCGTGGGCCGCCGGTCGATCGGGTACGTGCGGATCCGCTCCCACATCGCCACCACGTAGGCGTCCGTGCCGGCGGCGGGGTCGCTCCGGGCCATCAGCACCACCTTGCCCAGCATCGCCTGGAGCACGGTCCGAGCGGCCAGCAACGACCCGCGTGCTGACTCCCGGAGCAGAGCCTCGAGCACGGGGTCGGCGTCGAGGGGGATGGCGGCCAGCACCGCCGCCGGGTCCGCACAGCCACGCAGGGCGGTGTGGCGTGCCGCCCAGTCGCCCACTTCCCCGGCGTCGTCGCGGATCGATGCCCACTCGGTGTTCAGGTCGGCCACGATCCGCCCCGGGTCGCGGACCCAGGCGCTGCCCCGACGAGTCATGCGGTGCTCCTCTGCTCGATGTGCCCCTCACCTTGTCGAGGAGGTGTTGGCCGGGGTGTCTACCGCCACACCCTCGGTGTTGTCCGGATCCGTGGGGTGTTGTCGGTTTCGTCCCGCGAGGGGAACCACTTGCCGACGTGGAAAGTGGTTGTCAGACCGACCTATGGCCAACGCCTACGCCCAGGACCTCCTCGGCAGCGCCGAACGGCTGGCCCAGCGGTCCGAAGGGTCTCCTCACCGTCTGCCGGCCCTGATCGGCGCCGCGCACGTGTTCCGCCAGAGCCGCTGATGAGACACGCGAACACGCACGCCACGATCAGCCACTGAGCCCGTGAGCGCCCGGCCACGACGGGGGCGGCAGCTCCAGCGCCCGACCGAGCCGCGCCAGGTAGTCCCGCCGATCGATCTCGACCACGCCCAGGCTGGCGAGGTGGTCGGTGCGCCACTGCACATCCAGCAGCCGCTCCGCTCCCCCGGCAGCCCGCAGGCGCTCCACCAGCGCGACCAGCGCCGCCTTGGAGGCGTCGCGACCGATCACCGGGTCGTGGAACATCGACTCCCCGGCGAACAGCCCGCCGAGGCTGACCCCGTACAGGCCACCGGCCAGCTCCCCGTCGTGGGTCCACGCCTCCACCGAGTGCACGACGCCCTCCCGGTGCAGCTGGGTGTAGATGGCGCGGATGTCGGCGTCGATCCAGCTGCCCGGTCGCCGCGGGTCGGCGCAGCGATCCAGCACCTGGCTGAACGCGGTGTCCACCCTGATCTCGTACCGACCGAGCATCTTGCGCAGCGACCGCGGCACCCGCAGACCGTCGAGGGGCAGGATCCCCCGATCCAGCGGTGACCACCAGCCCATCAGCCGGCGCCGGACCGGCATCGGGAAGACCCCGCTGCGGTAGGCGTCCAGCACCATCGCCGCGTCGACGTCGCGCGAGACCCCGATCAGGTCGTCGTCGCGCCACCGGCTGGGCGGGCCGAACGGGGAGGACTCCACCGGCCCAGTCTGTCGCCACCGCAACCTCAGGGGGTGGCCGGGGAAGACCGGGGTGGTCCGGCGGGCCGCGCACGTACGCTGGGTGCACGCCAAGCCCGGGAGGTCCGATGCCGTCTGCCCAAGACGTCGGCAGATTGTTCGCTCGTGGCCTGCCCGTGGCGACCAGGATGATGACCCCGCAGGTCGCCGGTGGGGCGTTCCGCCAGGTGCTCGAGATCGCCATCGACGGGACGGCGAAGCTGCCCGGCGCCAAGGCGCACGCCTCCCGTCAGTTCCAGCGGCACGGTGGCGCGAGCGACCCGGCGATCGACGGCATCATCGACTTCCACGTGAAGATGGCCGGCGCCCAGGGGTTCGTCACCAACCTCGGCGGGCTGGCCGCGCTCCCGGTGACGATGCCCGCGAACCTGGCCGGTGTCGCCGTCGTGCAGACCCGGATGGTGGCCGCGGTGGCCCATCTTCGGGGCTACGACCTGGACGACAACCGCGTCCGTACGGCGCTGATCATGTGCCTGCTCGGCGGCGAGCAGGTGGCCAAGAAGATCCTCGCCGGCAAGCTCCCCACCTCACCGCTGGCCGTGGCCACGGCCCCGATGTTCGACCCGCACCTGGATCAGACCGTTGCCGAAGAGGTGCTGTCCGATCTGATCCAGCGGGTGGGCGGCAAGAACCTCGCCCTCAGCGTCACCCGCCGGGTGCCCATCCTCGGCGGCGGGGTCGGTGCGGTGATGGACGGCATCGCCACCCACCAGATCGGCAAGTACGCCAAGGGCGAGCTCGTCGTCCGCCGCACCCTCACCCCCTGATCGGCGGGCGCGACCGCGCGAGACCTTGGGCGTCAATCGGCGCGCAGTGAGCAGCGAGCGAGGACACCCCCTCGCGAGCGACCGCGAACGAAGCGCCCGACGCTGTCTGGACCGCCGAGCGAGCAGACACGTCTTTCCGTCTGCGAGCGAGAAGGGAAGACAGCGTCAATCGGCGCGCAGTGAGCAGCGAGCGAGGACAACACTGTTCGGTGAGTCACACCGGCTTGCCGTTCCTTGGTCCCCGGACTTACGTTAGGGCAGGCTCACCTAGGGAGCCGCGGACCAGCCGACGCCACGAGGGCTCTCGACGGCCGCTGAGCACGAGGACCGTCCATGCTGGCCAACTACCTCATCGGCCTGCGCGAGGGGCTCGAAGCGGCCCTCGTGGTCAGCATCCTGGTGGCGTACCTGGTCAAGTCCGATCGGCGTCACCTGCTGCCGCGGATCTGGCTCGGGGTCGCGATCGCCGTCGGCATCTCGCTCGCGTTCGGCGCCGTGTTGACCTTCGGCCCGAAGGGGCTCACGTTCGAGGCCCGGGAGGCGATCGGCGGCATCCTGTCGATCGTCGCGGTCGGCTTCGTCACCTGGATGATCTTCTGGATGGCCAGTGCGGCCGCCAGCATGTCGGGCGACCTGAAGGCCCAGGTCGACAGGGCCGCCGACGCCAAGCCGTGGTCGTTGCTGGTCGTGGCGATGCTGGCCGTCGGCCGCGAGGGCCTGGAGACCGCGCTGTTCATCTGGGCCGCGACCCAGGCCAGCACCCGGGGCGCCGGCAGCAGCCTCGTACCGCTGCTCGGCGCGCTGCTCGGTCTGCTCACCGCGGTGCTGCTCGGCTACCTGTTCTACCGGGGGGCGGTGCGGATCAACCTCACCAAGTTCTTCACCTGGACCGGCGCCTTCCTGATCATCGTCGCCGGCGGCGTGCTCGCGTACGGGATCCACGACCTGCAGGAGGCCGGCATCCTGCCGGGGCTCCACAGCCTCGCGTTCGACGTCAGCCACCTGATCCCGCCGACCTCGGTGCCCGGCACCCTGCTCAAGGGCATCTTCAACTTCTCTCCCGCCACCACCTGGCTCGAGGCGACCGCCTGGGTGCTCTACGTGGTGCCGACCACGATCCTGTTCCTGCGGCGCATCCGGCGCCGCGGTCGACCAGCCAAGCCGGCCGCCGTGGCCGTCCCCGCGTCAGGAACTCACCGATGACCCCGCCCTTCTCGCGCCGCACCGGTGCCCGTGCGCTCGCGGTCACCGCGACCCTGGCGCTCGGTCTGCCGCTGCTGGCCGCCTGCACCGACAACGCGCCGGCGGCCGGCGGCGCCTCGGCCGATCCGCGCGCGCTGACCGTGAACGCCACCGACACCGCGTGCGAGGTCTCGGCGACGACCGCCCCCTCGGGCAACCTGCGCTTCAGCGTCACCAACACCGGCAGCACGGTGAACGAGTTCTACCTGCTCGCCGAGGACGGTCTGCGGATCGTCGGGGAGGTCGAGAACATCGGCCCCGGGCTGACCCGCGACCTGGTCCTGCAGGCCGCCCCCGGCACGTACTTCACCGCCTGCAAACCCGGCATGGTCGGTGACGGCATCCGCGCCGAGTTCGCCGTCAGCGACTCCGGCGAGACGCTCGCCCCGAACGCGGACGAGAAGGCGCTGGTCGCGCAGGCCAACACCCTGTACGCCGCGTACGTCCGGGACCAGACCGATCAGCTGCTGGCCAAGACGCAGGAGTTCACCACGGCGTTCGCCGGCGGTGACTTCGACCGGGCGCGCGAGCTGTACGCACCGGCCCGGGTGCACTGGGAGCGGATCGAGACGGTGGCCGAGTCGTTCGGCGATCTCGACCCGGAGATGGACGCCCGCGAGGCGGATCTGGAGCCGGGGCAGAAGTGGACGGGCTGGCACCGGATCGAGAAGGACCTGTGGCCCGAGCGGGCCGAGGGCTACACGCCGATGTCCGAGGCCGAGCGGACCGAGTACGCCGACAACCTGCTGGCCAACACCGACACGCTGTACAAGCGGACCCGGGAGATGACCTTCACCGCCGACCAGATCGCCAACGGCGCGAAGGGCCTGCTGGACGAGGTCGCGACCGGCAAGGTGACCGGCGAGGAGGAGTACTGGTCGCGGACCGATCTGTGGGACTTCCAGGCCAACGTCGACGGGGCGCGCGTCGCCTTCGACGGGTTGAAGCCGCTGCTGCAGGCCCGCGCGAAGACCGAGCTGATGGACCAGATCCAGACCAGGTTCACGGATCTGCAGAAGCTCCTCGACGAGCACAAGGACGGCGACGGCTTCGTCACCTACGACACGCTCACCCCCGATCAGGTCAAGCAGCTGTCCGACGCGGTGAACGCCCTGTCTGAGCCTTTGTCCCAGCTCACCGCCGCAGTGATCTGAGCCTGTTGTGGAGCGAGACCCACGTCAGCTGTCGACACCGGTGCAGAAGTCGGAGACCGGGGGTGTGTCCCGGCGGGGACTCCTCGGGGCTGCGGGTGCGGGGGTGGCCGGCCTCGGCCTCGGGGCGGCCGCCGGGATGGCGTACCAGGGTCGGGCGTCGGCGAGCGCGGAACCGGCGCCGCATCCGGTCGACCGGGCCTACCCCTTCTACGGTGATCACCAGGCCGGCATCGTCACCCCGGCCCAGGACCGGCTGCACTTCGCCGCGTTCGACGTCATCACCGACGATCGCGACGAGCTGATCGGTCTGCTCCGCGACTGGACCGCCGCGGCCGCGCGGATGACCCAGGGTCTGGACGCCGGGGAGATGGGCGCGACCTCCGGGTCGTACGACGCCCCTCCCGACGACACCGGCGAAGCGATCGGGTTGCCCCCGTCCGGTCTGACGCTGACCTTCGGTTTCGGACCCAGCCTGTTCCGCTCGGGCGGCAAGGGCCGGTTCGGGATCGCCGATCGGCAGCCCACGGCGTTGCGGCGGCTGCCGCACTTCCCGGCCGACAAGCTCGACCCGGCGAAGTCCGACGGCGACCTGTGCGTGCAGGCGTGCGCCGACGACCCGCAGGTGGCGGTGCACGCCATCCGCAACCTGGCCCGGATCGGTTTCGGCCGGGCGTCGGTGCGCTGGTCCCAGCTGGGCTTCGGGCGCACCTCATCGACCTCGACCGCGCAGAGCACCCCGCGGAACCTGTTCGGCTTCAAGGACGGCACGGCCAACCTCAAGGCCGAGGAGACCGCGACCATCGACGAGCACGTGTGGGTGCCGAAAGGGGCGGACGCCGCCGCCGACTGGCTGGCGGGCGGGAGCTATCTGGTGGCCCGCCGGATCAACATGACCATCGAGACCTGGGACCGTCAGTCGCTGCGCGAGCAGGAGGCGGTGATCGGTCGGACCAAGGCGGAGGGAGCACCCCTGTCTGGTGGCTCGGAGTTCAGCGAGCCGGACTTCGCCCTGCTCGGGCGGGGCGACCTCCCGTTGATCCCGAAGAACTCCCACGTGGCCCTGGTCCACCCCGACGCGAACGACGGCGCGCAGATGCTGCGACGCGGCTACAACTTCGTCGACGGCTCCACCGGTCTCGGTCGCCTCGACGCCGGGCTGTTCTTCCTCGCGTACGTGATCGACCCGCGCACCCACTTCATCCCGATCCAGACCAAGATCGGGATCGGCGACGCCATGAGCGAGTACCTCCAGCACACCGGCTCGGCCCTGTTCGCGATACCGCCGGGGGTCGAGCTCGGCGAGTACGTGGGTCAGTCGCTGTTCGCCTGAGCCCGCCTCGCGGCTGATTGTCACTGGCCGGTTCTACGGTGAGGTCATGACGACATTCACTGATCGGCCGAACACCGCGCTGCTGGTGATCGACGTGCAGAAGGGCGTGGTCGCGCAGGCCCACGAGCGCGATGCGGTGATCGCCAACATCGCCTCGCTGGTGGACCGGGCGCGCGGCGACGAGGTCCCCGTCGTGTGGGTCCAGCACTCCGGCGACGACATGCCGCAGGGCAGCGAGGAGTGGGCGTACGTCGACGAGCTCACGCCGGCCGACGGTGAGCCGCTGGTCCACAAGCGCTACGGCGACTCGTTCGAGGACACCGACCTGGAGACCGTCCTGTCCGGGCTCGGCGTCGGCCGCCTGGTGGTCACCGGCGCGCAGACCGACGCCTGCATCCGCTCCACGCTGCACGGGGCGATCACCCGCGGGTACGACGCCACGCTGGTGGCCGACGCCCACACCACCGAGGACCTGTCGTCGTACGGCGCACCGACGCCGGACCTGGTGATCGCCCACACCAACCTCTACTGGCAGTATCACGAGGCCCCGGGCCGGACGGCCGGCACGGCGACCACCGCCGAGGTCAGCCTGACGCCCGCCTGACGGCGCGGGCCCGGCGGGTCAGCGCCAGCCGAGCTCGGGAGCCAGGTGGGTGATGACGCTCTCCAGCACGTGCGCGTTGTAGTCCACGCCGAGCTGGTTGGGCACGGTCAGGAGCAGCGTGTCCGCGGCCGCGATGGCCTCGTCCTCGGCGAGCTCGGCGATCAGCTTGTCGGGTTCACCGGCGTACGTCCTGCCGAACCGGGCATTGCCACCGTCCAGCCAACCGACCTGGTCGCTGCTGCGGGTCTCCCGCCAGAACAGCTGCCGATCGAGCTCGCTCACGATCGGGAAGATGCTGCGACTCACGGATACCCGGGGCTCACGCTCGTGACCCGCGGACGTCCAGGCGTCGCGGAACATCTGGATCTGCTCGGCCTGGAGCTGATGGAACGGCACCCCGGTGTCCTCGGTGAGCAACGTCGAGCTCATCAGGTTCATCCCCTGCTCGGCGGTCCAGACGGCCGTGGCCCGGGTCCCGGCGCCCCACCAGATCCGGTCCCGGAGACCGGGTGAGTGGGGCTCGATCCGCAGCAGGCCCGGCGGGTTGGGGAACATCGGCCGCGGGTTCGGCTCCGCGAAGCCCTCGCCGGACAGCACCGCCAGGAACCTCCGGGTGTGCTCGCGGGCCAGGTCGGCGTCGGTCGTGCCCTCCGGCGGGACGTGCCCGAAGTAGCGGTAGCCCTCGATCACCTGCTCGGGCGATCCCCGGCTGATGCCGAGCTGCAGTCGGCCGCCCGAGATCAGATCGGCGGAGCCGGCGTCCTCGGCCATGTACAGCGGGTTCTCGTACCGCATGTCGATGACCGCGGTGCCGAGCTCGATCCGGCTCGTCTTCGCCCCGGCGGCGGCGAGCAGCGGGAACGGCGAGGCGAGCTGCTGAGCGAAGTGGTGCACCCGGTAGTACGCACCGTCGGCCCCGACCTCCTCGGCCGCCACCGCCAGCTCGATGGACTGGAGCAGCGTGTCGGAGGCGGACCGCACCATCGAGTGCTGACCCGGGGACCAGTGCCCGAAGGACAGAAAACCAATGTTCTTCATGTTTCAACCAACTCCGTTGACGGAGCCGGCATTCCTCGATGGTTCCGGCCTGGATGCGTCAGAACGGCCCCGACCGGGTCGGATGTGCCGCGACACGCCGTCGGCGGGACCGGTTGGGTCGAGTGTGACGCAGGTGCGGCGTCTGCGGCACGCACCGGGACCCATTGGTCCCGACTGTCATCATCGGCGGGTGAGCATCAGCGACCAGCCGGGACTGGGCGAGTACGAGGCCGCCGCCCTGGTGGCCGGCTCGTCCGCCGCCGTGCTGGTGGTCGAGCTCACCTCGCTGCGCCTGCTGGCTCCGTACCTCGGGCTGACGCTGGAAACCAGCACCATCGTCATCGGCACGGCCCTGGCGGCCATCGCGGTCGGTTCCTGGTCGGGCGGGCGGCTGGCCGACCGCATCTCGCCGCTGCGCGCGATCGGTCCGTTGCTGGCGGTGTCCGGGGTCGCGGTGGCGCTCACCCCGTTCGCGGTCCGGGCCGCCGGGGCCCTGCCCCCGGCCTGGGCTCTCGTCCTGATCCTGGTGTCGTCGCTCAGCATCATCGTGCCGGGGTCGCTGCTGGCGGCGGTCACCCCGATGGTCACCAAGCTGCGCTTGACCAGCCTGGCCGAGACGGGCACGGTGGTGGGCAGGTTGTCCGGCATCGGCACGGCCGGGGCGATCGCCGGCACCGTGATCACCGGATTCGTTCTCATCTCCCGGGTGCCGGTCAGCGGGATCCTGGTCGGTCTCGGCGTGCTGCTGGTGCTGGCCGCCGCGGCGGTGGAGTGGCGGACCCGTGGTCCGCGGGCGGCCGCCCTGCCCGCGGCCCTCGTGCTGCTCGGCGGGCTGACGGCCGCGGTCGCACCCGGTGGTTGCGACGCCGAGACCACCTACCACTGCGCGGTGGTGGTGGCCGACCCGCAACGGCCCTCCGGCCGGACGCTCGAGCTCGACGGACTCCGGCACTCCTACGTCGACCTCGCCGATCCGCGGCATCTGGAGTTCCCCTACATCCGGGCCATCGTGGCGGCCATCGACACGACGTACCCCGCGGGCGGGGCCCTGCGTGCGTACCACCTCGGTGGCGGCGGACTCACCGTGCCGCGCTACCTGGCCGGGACCCGGCCGGGGACGACGAGCGTGGTGTCGGAGATCGACCCAGGGGTCGTCCGCGTCGACGAGCAGCTGCTCGGTTTCCGGCCCGACGGCCGGGTGCAGGTGCGGGTCGAGGACGGTCGGCTCGGACTTCGCCGGTTGGGCGACGACAGCCGGGACCTGATCGTCGGCGACGCCTTCGGCGGTGTCAGCGTGCCGTGGCACCTGACGACTCGCGAGGCGATCGGCGACGTCGACCGGGTGCTGACCCCGGACGGCATCTACGTCCTCAACCTGCTGGACTCCGGTCCCCTCGGCTTCGCCCGCGCCGAGGTGGCCACCCTGCAGGAGCAGTTCGATCATGTCGCGCTGACCGCCGAGACCGGCCTGCTCGACGACCCTCGCAACGAGGGCGGCAACCTGGTCGTGGTCGCCTCCGACGAGCCGATCGAGGTGGCCGCACTCCAGGACCGACTCGGTACGCAGGTGCCCGGCTGGGAGGTCGTCGAGGGTGCCGACCTGGCCGCCTGGGCCGGCGACGCCCCGATCCTGACCGACGACTACGCGCCGGTCGACCAGCTGCTCACCCCGCGCTGACCCGGCGTCAGCTGCGCTGCTGGGCGATCCAGGTCCACAACGAGACGCCGGAGTCGGTCGTCGGCGCGTTGCGCGCGGTGTAGATCCAGGAGAAGTGACCGTTGTAGGACACCCCGGACCAGGACACGTTGGGGTACAGCGTGAGCAACGACCCCGGCAGCAGCTCGTGACCCCAAGCGGCGGCCTTCTCGTACGGCACGGTGGCGTCGTCCTTGCTCTGCACGAACCAGGTCGGTACGTCACCGACGCGCTGGATCTCCTCGGCGGTGATCGTGTACGCCCCGGTGCGGTTCAGGAAGAACGCCGGGCAGGTGGGCACCAGCGCCGCCACGTCGTCGGGGTAGGCCGCGGTCAGCTTGACCGACATCAGACCGCCGGCCGAGGCGCCGAGCACGTAGATGCGCCGCTGATCGATCCGGTTCTTGGCCGAGACTTCGCGGATCAGCGCGCGGAGCTTGGCCTGGTAGGCGTTGGCATCGGCGTTGTACCAGGTATCGGGCACCTGGGGGGCGACCACGTACGCGCCGCCGAAGACGGCCTGTGCCTCGGGGGTCGCCGGGCCGAGCGCCCCCCGGTTGGCCCGGAGCTGGACCTCGTTGTCGTAGTAGCCCTCGAAACCGCCCTCGCCGTTGCCGTGCAACCAGACGATCAGCGGGCGCTCGCCCCGACCGGTGGTGGGCTTGGCCAACCGGTAGTTGAGGCCCTGCCGGGACACCGCCGCGGAGAACCGATCGACCTCGGGGTCGACCAGCGCGCCCTGCCGGAACGTGGTGATGGTCGCCGACCTGCCGTTCTTCAGCGACAGCGGCGTGTTCTGGGTGATCGTGTAGGTCAGGTCCAGCATCACGTTGCGGCCCTGGACACCCATGTAGGTCAGGGTCGAGGCGCCCGCCACGGTCGGTCCGGACACGAGGTCGAGCTTGATCCGGCCGCCGGGGGTGAGCGAGGCTGCGGACACCGTACGGACCTCGTCGAAGACCTGGACGGGCTGGGTCCCGGGGTCGACGCCGTCGGGGATCCGGCCGACCGCGCGGACCGAGAAGGTGGTCGCTGACAGGCTGCCGGCCCGAATCGGACCGAGTCGCCCGGTGTCGATGCTGACCGAGGTGACCTGCTCGCCGCCGTCCAGCACGGTGGCGCCGAGCGTGAAGCGGCCGGTGCCGTGACGATCGTGGGCCTGGCCCGGGGCCACGGGGACCAGCACGGCCAGCACGGCGGCCAGGGCGATCAGGACGGTGCGAAGTCTCGTCATCGAAGCTCCTAGGAGATGGGCGTACGTCAGCGGACGCGACGGCATCCCCCGGTGCCCTCGACCTCGCGGAGTCTGGCAGGAGCAGACCCGGTCTGGGAAGAGCTTGGTCACCGATCGTTCAGTAAGTGAGCGAACGGCTGGCCGACGAGCGGTACGGACCTCGTCGATCCACCGGACGCGCCCTCACGGTGTGGCGTCGGCGCGCTCGGAACCGTCGGAGCGGGGCACGACGGCGGGCACCGGCCGCTTGGCTTCGATCCCCTCGCCGTGGGTCACCCCGATGATGCCCTTGCCCAGCCACGGTCCGAGGTAGCGGCGGACCCAGTCGACGTCGGAGCCCAGCTGCTCCCGGAACCGGCGGCGGGCGGGCTTCGTCGTCCAACGGCTCGGCCCACGACTCGTCCGCCCCGTCGACGCCGAGCGCCCAGGCCAGCGCCGCGGCCGTCCGCTGGTGACCGAGCTCGTTGCCGTGCAGCCGGTCCTCGAACCAGAGCCGCGGGTCCTCCGTGATCGGGTAGTTCTGGAAGTCCATCACCAGGACGCCGTAGCGCTCCGCCTCCGCCCGGACGATGTCGTTGAACCGGAACATGCGGTCCTTGACCCGCTTGCCCAGCGGGTTGATCGAGGTCGGGTCCGGGAACGTGAAGGTGAGCACGGTGCAGTCGTGGGCCCGGGCCTCGCCGTACATGGCCGCCAGGTCCGCCCGCATCTCGTCCAGGTCCCAACCGATCCCGATCAGGTCGTTGCCGCCACCGAAGATGGTCATCAGGTCGGGTTCGAGAGCGAGCGCGTCGTCGAACTGGCGGTTGCGGATCTCGTCCAGCCGCAGACTCCGGACGGCGAGGTTGGCGTACTCCAGCGGCTCGTCCTGCGCGTCGGCGATCAGCTGGGCCAGGCGGTCGGCCCAGCCGCGGTAGCCACCCTGACCGTCGGGGTCGACGAGACCCTCGGTGCTGGAGTCGCCGATGGCGACATAACGGTGGAACGTGGGCACACCACGATTGTTGCTCAGCACCGGTCGACCGTTCGGTCCGGCCGCCGATGCGAGTCACCGTTTCGTTCCCGGCCGGGTTCCATCGACGTACGATCGCGACGAGCAGGGAGGAGGCGCGGTGGCCGACGTGGGGTCTCGAGGCAGCCGGTTCGAGCTGATCGACGGTCAGCTGCCACCGACGCCCGAGAAGCCGCCAGGACGCCGTCCGACGCCAGCGCACAGGGCCCTGGATCCTGGTGCTGGTCGGTGCCGCCGTCGTGATGCTGATGGCCGCGCTGGTCCTCCCTCACCCGACACAGGACGCGGCGCCGCCGCTCCCCAGTCCGTCGGTGCCGACCCCGGGCACGTCGTGCGACCTGGGCTCGGAGGGATGCCGGGTGCTGGTCGCCGCCCGCTGGCGGGACCGTACCGCGCAGGTCCTGCGGGCCCGGCTGGATCCGGAGGACGTGTACTTCACCGGCTACAGCTACTCGGCGAACACGCGGTACACGACCGGCCCGCGACTGAACGCGCTCGGACTGGAGATCTACCGACTGGTGGGTGGTGGCACCGAGGTGTTCGTGCAGGTTGCCCGCTCCGACGCCGACGCCCTCCGCTGCGGGACCGTCACCCACCACCGGTGCGTGAGGCAGCGCCTCGCGGACGGCCAGGAGTTCTGGATGACCACGACCGACGGGATGCAGGACGGCATCGAGATCCAGCACAGCCCCGACGGGACCTACGTGATCACGCTGGCCGCCCGCAACGTCAGGGGTGGTTCTGCTCCTGCGGTGACCTACAGCGACCTGATCGCCGTGGCCCAGGACCCGCGGCTCCGGCCACCCCCGGGATGACCGGGAAATCTGATCCGAGGAGGAGGACCGTGCCGATCGGACGAGCGCACCACGTCATCTACGACTGCCCGGACCCGGCGGGACTGGCGGCGTTCTACTCGGCGCTGCTCGGGCTGCCGATCACCTACCGGTCGGACGACTTCGTGGTGGTCGCTCATGACGACCGGACCTCCGGCTTCGCGTTCCAGCTGGCCCCGGACCACCGGCCGCCGGACTGGCCCGATCCGCAGCGGCCGCAGCAGGTCCATCTCGACGTGATGGTCGACGACCTCACCGTGGCCGACCGCGAGGTCCGGAGCCTGGGCGCTCGTCGGCTGGCCGACGGTCAGGACGTGTACGCCGACCCTGCCGGCCATCCGTTCTGCCTGATCCCGCGCCCGGGGTGGGCGCCGCCGGTGCGACCGTCAGCAGGGTGACAGCCGATCCGACCCGGGAGTCGTGCCGCCCCGAACCCTCGGGTGGTCCGCCGTCGTTGCCGGACCACCCATGGGCTCCCGGGGGCAGGGTCGCGGGGCCGCGTCAGCGGCGGATCGAGTGGTGGTGCACCTTGACCGGATGGGGAGTGGCGGTGCTGGGGTGGTCGTGACGTCGATGACTGCTCGGGAGCTCAGACAGCGTCGGAACGATCGCCAGCAGCGCCACGACGAGCATGCCGAGGGCGGCTGCCCCGGCGATCGCGAGCTGAGTGATGTCCATGGATCAAGAGTGCGTCGGAAAACGGTGAAATAGATCACACTTTCCTTTGAATTCGCTATGGAATGCCGACTCGCCCGCCGCAGGCCGATGGTCGGCGGGCTTGCCGGGCTCGATGCCGCTGGTGCTGGGCGACCTGAACCCTGACGACGTCGACCTCATCGAGGCGATCGGTGGTGAGGTGATTCACCTCGGCCGCGGTCGCGGGTTCTTGAAGGTGCTCGGCCCCGGCGAGGCGCAGGAGGCGGCCCAGCGGCTTCGCGCCGCCGGCCACGACGGTCTCGCCGACGAGGTCGAGGCCGATGCCCACAGCCGCCGCCTCACCATCGTGTCGGCGCTGCTGACGATCCTGCGGAAGCAGCCACCGAACGTCGAGGAGTCGCTGTTGCGCCGGGCCATCCGGTTGCTGGACCGTCGCGTGACCGACCGGCCACCGGTGCTCGCTGATCTGATGGCCCTCGTTCAGGAAGCGCCGACCGAGTTGCGGGAGGTCGCGTCGACCGTGGCTCGATCGAGGAGTACCAGCGGATCACCCGCGGCCTGGAGCAGTCCTTGATCAGTCTGACCCGCCGCGGCCCGCTCGGGTCGACGTTCTCCCAGCCGACCACCAACCCCGGGGACCTGGTGTGGCGGACGAACTCGGCCTCGTCCGCCCTTACCGGAGGAGACTGACCCTCAGGCCAATATCGATGATCTTGTTGGCGCGGAGAACAGCAACGCTGAGAGCTGCGGCGACGCCCGGACCTACCCAGGGTAAGAGGGCAGGATCCCAAGTACTCGGCCAGGAACAGCGGCGGCGCCAAGCCGGAACCACCACGCCACGACCCAGTGACTTTTCGCCTCCCCGGTGTCACCTGGGGGACCCCCGGCGGCAGCAGTCGCTGTATCGGCGAGGTCGCATGATCGCGCTAGTGCCATTCGTTCTGTGTTGCTGGTGACAGCACCTATTCGAGGGAGGCGAAAGCTCCGACCGACGAGTAGACGTCGACCGCTCCTCTCGGCTTCACGTGGCCTTGTCAGGCGTGCCGGCACCAGCCCGCTGGATCGCCGCGGTACACCGTCGCACGGCTGACGGAGAACAGCTCGGCCAGCTCGAGCGTCGAATGCTCGCCACCTCGCCAAAGCTTGACCAGGTGCGCTTCCTGGCGTGGGCTTGAGCTTGGGCGGCTTCCCGCGCAGCCTGCCCTTGGCCTTCGCGACGGCGAGCCCTTCGCGGGTGCGGGCCCGGGCGAGGTCGGCCTCGAAACTCGGCGATCATCGACAGCACGGTGAACAACAGCCGGCCGATCGGATCGGTGGGGTCGTGGACCGAGCCGCCGACGTTGAGCCGGACGCCACGGTTGGTGAGTTCATCGACGATGTCCCTGGCATCGGGCACCGAGCGGGCTAGCCGGTCGAGTTTGGTGACGACCAGGGTGTCGCCTTCCCGGCAGGCGGCGAGGGCTTCGCGGAGTCCGGGGTGTTCACGGTTCGTGCCGGTCAGGCCGTGGTCGACGTAGACCCGCTTCTCCTCGACTCCGAGAGCGGCAAGGCCAGCCCGTTGGGATGCCAGGTCCTGATTGACGGCGGAGACTCGCGCGTAGCCGATCAGGAGTTGAGTCGGAACTCATTCTCACATGGACCCCTTTGACCGGGCATTTTCCCGTGCGGGTCTTACGAGAATCCACCTGAGCCTACGGTCGGCGCACTGCTGCTCAGCAGGCTCGTTGTCGGAGGACGGACGGCTTGCGGGAGCCCCGTTCGTCACGCCGGGGGTGCTCGATCGGACCACGGTTGGCGGAACGACACCCTTGACGACAACCAGCGCCCAGGAGTAGAGACAGCACTAGTCCTGTACGGGGCAGGGCTGGTACCGAGGGGGTAGGGCATGCGGGGAGTCGTTGTACGAAGGTCACTGATAGCGCTCGTAGCGGCTGTCGGGCTGAGCCTGGTCGGCGGTGTACCGGCCGAGGCGCACGGCCACGGTGGACACCACGGTAAGGTTCACGCACTCACGTGCAAGGGCGGTGAGATCGGCTCGGGCAGGTACTCGAGCATCACCGTCACAGGTGTCTGCTCGGTCGCCAAGGATGCGGTCATTCGCGTCAGCGGCGACATCACCGTGCGCAAGGGTGCGGCGCTCGACGCACAGAGCTCGCCGTCGACGATCACGGTCGGCCGCAACGTCCGCGCCTTCCAGGGCTCGACACTGGGCCTCGGCTGTCAGCCGCCCGCCGTGACCGGCAACTCGGCCCATGCGTGCGTGGACACCGACGGCAACCCCATCGAGGACCCGAGCGTGTTCTCCACGATCACAGTGAAGGGCAACGTCACCGCCCGCGGAGCGGCAGTGGTGCTGATCAACGGGATTTCGATCGGCAAGAACCTGACCATCGTCGGCGGCGGATCGCCCGACATTCCCTGGTCGGTCAAGAACAACACGATCAAGGGCAATCTCTGGACCAGCAATCTCGACACGAACTGGTACGGCGTGCTGTTCAACAAGGTCGGCAAGAACGTGACCCTGCTGAAGATCACCTTGACCGAGGACCATCCGGGCGCCGGGGGTGTCGTCTACGTCGTGCAGAACACCATCGGACGCAACCTCCTCTGCAAGGACCTGCCGGGGGTGTCGGGCGGGTTCGTGCCAGGTGCGGTCAACACCGTGGGCGGCAAGGCCCTGGGGCAGTGCAAGGAGTTGGCCGGATGAGTTGATCACCCGGTCACGGACGAAGGAATGCGTGGGCCTTCGACCACCGCGGATCGATCGCATCGTCGTGGTTGTGGTCGACCACGGTATTGAGATCGACTCTGTCTGACCTGGCTGGAGCGCAGCGCCGAGGTCGTCGCGGCCTCGGCGGCCGGTCTCAACGCGATCAACGTGTTCCCAGCCGCGGGCTCCGACACGGGCACCCAACCTGCAGCAGACGCCGACCGGGCTCAACCTGCAGCAGACGCCGACCGGGCCTACATGGAACTCGACAAACGCGAGAGGCAGGAGAAGAACTCCGTCGCGATCGCGTCCAACGAGTCGTTCTCCAGCTGGACCAAGACCTTCACCGACCCGAGACTCTGCGCCGCCATCGTCGGCCGTCTCACCTTCGGCGGCAACATCATCGAAACTGCGTCGTCTACGAAATGAAGGTGATCCGGCGGGCTCGGCTGTGTCGCCTGGCGGCGTAGTTCACTTCACTGTGGTGTCCGCTTACGGCGAGAGCGGGCGCACGCAGGACCGACGGCTTGCGGGCCGTCCTCCCAGCGTGATTGAGCTGCACTGCATGAAGACAGTGCGGATCGGGCTGGATAGTTTCGGGGCCGTGATCGTCCATGATGAGCACGGCCGTCCCGAGCCTCCACTTGCCGCCAACGAGATCGAGACACTGATCGGGTTCTTGGAGTACCACCGGGCCACTTTCGCCTGGAAGGTGACCGAGCTTGCCCCGTCTGGCCTGCGAACCACGGTTGGCGCGTCGACGATGACGCTCGGTGGCATGCTCAAACACCTTGCCTACTACGAAGACCATTGGTTCTCCCACCGCGTGCAAGGCAACGACCGGGCCGCCGAATGGAGCGATGAGTATCGGGACGCTGACCCCGATTGGGAGTGGCACTCAGCTGCGGAGGAATCGGCCGAGACTCTGCACGATCTATGGCGCGATGCGGTGTCTCGTTCTCGATACCTGCTCGCTGAGACCTTGGCAACCGACGATCTGGACCGACTTGCCCGGCGCAGCCTGCCGGATGGCCGCACGCCCACCGTGCGATGGATCGTGATGCACATGATCGAGGAGTACGCGCGGCACAACGGGCATGCTGACCTGATCCGGGAATCGATCGACGGTCTTGTCGGCGAGTGACATGACAGGTGAGGCTCCGTCCGTTTCCTCTGGTCAGGGGTGGCCGGCGCGGTTAGCGTGGCTTGGTGGCCATCGACTGGACCGTTCAACTCGCGGCACCTGAACCGCCAGACGGTCCCTACCTGGGCCGGCGGCAGAGGAGGATCCCGAACTCGTTGTTGTCGATGAACGCGCCGTTGACGGCGAGAGGCGGCAAACGCTCTCGAAGGGTGTCGTCGAACTCTGCGAGCCGATCGCCGAACAGGTGAGGCGCCGCGAACGAGGTGGATTGCAGGTAGCCGATCACACTGTCGAGGCTGCGTTCGCGTTGCACCGGGACCTTCACCTGCTCCCAGTTCGAGAACGCGGAGGTGTCCAGCTCGTCGGTGTACGGCGCCGGACGCTGGTACGTGCCGGAGCCGGCACGCCGCTCATCACCCAGGAACTCGGCCAGGATCGTCTTGATCTCGCTCTTCCAGCCGGCGTTGTCGGCCCAGATGCTGTTGTCGCCCAGGATCGCCACGACACCGTCCGGGGCGACGATCGAGTCGAGCCGGTCGAGCACCAGCTTGCGATCGAGCCAGTGGAACGTGCGACAGATGGTCACCAGGTCGGCGGTCCAGCTCGTGGGCGGGCTGAAGTCCTCGGCTCGGGCCTGCACGAACGCGAGTTGCTGGCTGGGTCGAGGCTCCGAGCTGCTGCGGGCGACCGCGAGCAGATCGGCGTCGACGTCGATGCCGATCACGTCATCGACACCGTGCGACAGCGCCTCGATCACGAACCCGGTGCCCGTGCCGATGTCCAGCAGGCTGCGGGGCCGGCGATCAGGCGCAGCTTCGAGGAGGATGGCGGCCACCTCGGCTGGCACTCCGGACCGAAACTGCCGGTAGAACTCTGCCGTTCCCTGGAACAGACTCACTGACATCACCCTAGCCAGACGAAGCTGGAGGACTACCGGCCGTTCTCACAGCACGGTCAACGATTGAGATGGCCAGTACTGCCAAGCCCGCCGGAGCGGTTGGTGATTTCTAGTCGGGCTGGTGACGACTCGACTCCAGAATCTGGATGTGGGTAACGAACACGTACCGGCCGAGTTGTCTGACGGTTCGATACTCGGCCCCGACGGCGAGGTCTATCGACGTACCGACCAGCGTCTTCGCCGGCGCTCGATTGGGCGGGAGTTGATCGCTGCTGGTGCCGCAGTGCTGACTGACGTCTATCCCGAAGGCTGGACCTGGTACAGCAGCTCGGCAGCCGCGACCGCGTGGAGCGAGATTGCGCCGCGACTCGTTTCGGGACGACGTCCAAGCCCTACTGATCTGCAGTGGGTGGGCCATGTTTGGGAGTCAGACACAGGCCGCATCCTTCTGCGTTTCGACGGCGAGCACTAATCGTTGCAGAACTCGACGTCCGCCGCAGCAGCACCTCCGATACCCGACGTCTTGCCGACGCTCGACGTCCCGTCGATCGCGATCGGCACCCCTCATCCCGCACAATGTCGCGCAACGACTCCGGTAGACGAGGCTTAGCAACTCAGTTGACGTCGTCGCAACAGGTTGGCCGAGCGTCGCGTCTGAGATGCTCGATCTCCGTTCGCGGCTGCCAGGTGACCGGTCACAGCAGCTCACCGCCGTCGAATGTCTCGGGACTCACGGGCGATCGCTGGGCGGGCGAGAGCCGCGGCATTCGAACGACGAACTTCGCGTCTGGACCCGAGTCGCCCATCTGCGCAACGGTAAGAAAGACGCCAGCGACGGACCCGAGGAGAAGGTCTGGATGTAGTACGGCCTACCGATCGTCAGGTCTTCACGCCAACGCTTTCCGGCCAGTTCGTAGGCATCGAACGTGTAGGGCGCCTGCAGCAGGTCGGCGAGAATGTCGATCGTCTCAGCCTCCCACGCGTCTGGCGACTCGTGGCTGCCGGAGTAGGCTTCGTCGTGGCCCATGACACCGTAGAAGTTGGCCCAGCTGCCGCAGAGTACGAGGCGAATCTCCAGCTCAGGTTCGGAGTCGTGTCGAAGATGGACCCAGGTTTCTCCACCGTTGAGTTCGACCACCTGGCGGGCGGGGTCGAGCCGAGCTGGTTGCAGCTGATCCAACAATGCGGCTACGGACCGGACCACGCGCTGGTGGGCTGCCGACGCCTCGTCGATCTCGGTTCGGCCGAACCACACACTCATGCTGCACACTGTGCCGCATCCCACCTCCCCACGCCGTCCTACAAGACCGTCCTCATCGGATGGCTGCTCGGCGTTGGATCGATCTGTTCGAGCATGGTTGCGTGATCCGCCTCCAGCGATGCCAGGGTTGAGCGAGACTTTCTTACGTGCGCATCACTGACGAACAGATGATCGCGGCGATCGCTCGCCTGGAGGACGGATCGTTCACCGTCGCAGATGTGCGGCCCGACAGCGGCCAGTCGATGCGGTTGCGGTTCCTGATCCCTGGCGAGGCAGGCGTCTTCGCAGTCCGCCTGCCCTTGCCGTCGGCGGACCACCTCAAGCCCTGGCTGTGCACGATCCCCGAAAACGCCGACCACGCCGCCGCCATGTTGGCCGACTTCCTCAGGGAAGAGGTCGACACCGGGTGCGCACACTGGGCAGCGATCGACGTTGAAGGGGGTGACCGGGTCTTCACCCTCGAGCCCTACGGTTTCCGACCCGCTGATCCGACCAGGCATCGACAGCACACGAAGAGCGCCGGACCGAGCGGCTGGTGGGGCTGGATCCAGGAGAACGACGACCCAAACGCCACACCCGGTGGCCGCGAGCACGCCAGACTGGCTGCCCTCCCACTCACCTACCCCGAGGTGGGCGGCTCCGCCGGTGAACTGCCGGCCGGCTACCGCCACATCACCGTCGGACGCACCCTCGGCACCGGCCGCGGCCGCTTCGAGACCGTCGTGGAACGGCTAATGACGTGGGACATGCACCGCCGCGCTGGGTTGCTGATCGACCACACCCCACCCACCGTGGCCATTGGCCAGGTCGCGGTCGTCTCGATCCTGCTGCTCGGACAACTGCCGATCGGTGCGCCAGTCCGCGTGGTCGCACTCGACGACCACCCCCGCATGCAGGGCTTCGCCTACGGAACCCTGCAGGGCCATCCTGAATCAGGCGAAGAGCAGTTCCTCATCCATCACGACGCCGACGACACCGTGCGCGCCACCATCCGCGCCTTCTCCCGACCCGCACGCTGGTACACCAAGCTCGGCGCACCACTCGCCAGACAGATACAAGACCGAACTACCAACCGCTACCTCGACGCGCTAGCAGCCCCCACATGATCAAGCGCATGGAGTTGTCTCGCTGAGGGGCGGCCGAGCGTCGCGTCTGAAACGCACGATCTCCATTCGCGGCTGCCCGTTGACCGGTCCCCTATTGACGATCCAGCGTCGCTCGCCGACATCACGGGTTCGGCCGGAGTCCGCTTCGCAGAACGGACGGCTTCCGATACACGCCGCCGAGAGAATTGAGGGGGGCTTCATCCTCGGAGCGGCGCGACACGCACTCGATGGGCCGCCGACGCGTTGCCCGGGTGGCAACCTCCTCGCATGGTCGATGGATACACCAAGGCGTGCCTGCACGAAGAGTTGCAGTGGGCACGCGAGGCACTGATCTGGAAGGATTTTCAGGTGGTGTGAAACGGTCGGCCAGCTCAGCGTGACCGGCTCGGTCAGGTCGCACACGCACCCTCCTGCTCCAGGTGGGCCGCGACCAGCGGGATCCGACGTGACCGGGTCGAATTGGCGATCGCCTTCAGTGCCGGCGAAATTGCCAGTCCGTTCGTTCATGCCACGGGATCATCGTTCGGCCACATCAGGATCATGCGTCGCGGCGCCGACAGCTCAGAACGGCGGCGGGCCGAGGATCTCGAGCGCACCGGTGGCCTCGGCGGCCGCACGGATCCGGTCGAAGTCGACGGGCGTGGGGTGGTCCTCGCTGGCGTGCCGGTAGAACGCCTCGCCGGCAGCCGGGTTCTGGAAGGTCAGCATCCTGGCGGTCGGTGAAATGACCATGAAGGCGTGCGGGACGCGGCGTGGGAACATCGCCAGCCCGCCCGCGCCGAGCGTGGATTCCTCGCCGTCGATATGCAGCAGGATCTCGCCCTCGAGCAGGTAGAACGTCTCATCAGCTTGGGGGTGGAGGTGCAGCGGAGTCACCTTCCCCTGCTCGAGCTGGTCCTCGAACATGAAGAACGCAGCACCGCTTTCTGCCCCGGTGATCTTCCAGGTGAACGTCCCGCCGCCGCAGAACCAGGCCTGCTCGCCCTCACCCTGCTGCCGGACCGTGGCGGTCAGCGTGTCCATGACGTCTCCTTATCTCGTTTATGGGACTCATGTTCCATAACGAGATTAGGGTACCGTGAACGCCATGTCAACGGAGTACGAGGAGTTCGGCCGGACCCGGCAGAAGGCACGCACCCGCAGCCAGCTGATCGCGGCCACCAGGGCACTGATCGCGGCAGGGACGGCCTCGCCGACCGTCGAGCAGGCGGCCGAGGCGGCCTCGGTGTCGCGCACCACCGCCTATCGCTACTTCCCCAATCAGAAGGCGCTGCTGATTGCCGCACACCCCGAGATCCAGACATCGTCGCTGCTGCCCGACGAGCCGGGCGACGACCCCGTGACCCGCCTCGCCTTGGCCATCGAGAAGTTCGTCGGCCTGGTGCTGGAGTCCGAGGGGCAGCAACGGACGATGCTGCGGCTCTCACTCGAGAGCGACGCCACGGACCTTCCGCTGCGGCAGGGCCGGGCGATCGGCTGGTTCATGGACGCACTAGCTCCTCTGGAGCCACAGCTCGGGAAGGCGAACATCCATCGGCTGGCGGTAGCTATCCGCAGCGCGGTTGGCATCGAGTCACTTGTGTGGCTCACCGACATCGCTGGTCTGTCCCGGGAGGAGGCCGCGCGACAACTCCGCTGGACCGCGCAGGCGTTGCTCGCACATGCCCTCGCTGAAGGACTGCCCTGCAAGCCGACATCGAGCACAGATCAGACGGCACCCTGACTGATTGAGGGCTGACTGACTGAGCGCAAGGGAGCGAGCCGGCCAAACACCGACGGCTGTGCCGGTCCCCCTACGGCACCGACGAGGGTTCGATTCAGCGTCGTCTTCGCTCGCCGCCGGATGATGTCTGAGGCGCCAACCAGTGACCTCCCGCGCGACGTCGACGCCCTCCGGGTTCACCGACGAGCAGGCAGCCGGCTGCACGCTTGTTCGCCGCGATCCCCCAGGATCGCATTCGCAAGACCCTCCCTCAGATCCAAGCCCTTGACTGATTGCCAGACAACTAGTTTCCTTGTCGTAAACTACTTCTACCAAGAGAGATGGGGACGGCGATGGAACCGACGAGGCAGGATGCGGAAGCCATGCTGAAAGACGCCGGCGGGATCGAGACCGCGGTGCGGGCCGGGGCCCCGCAGGAGCATCCGCTGTACTTCGCGACGGGTCTGGTCTACGTGCTCGCCGGGCTGCTCTTCGATCTCGGCGGCGACACCACCGGCGGCGCAGCGGTAGCGGTGACGGTGGTAGGGGTGGTCGTCCTCGCCCTCATGGCGGGCACTCATGTTCCCTACTGGCGTCGGTACCGGCAGGTGCGGACGCGGCGCACCCCGACGTGGCTGGAGTGGGCACTCGCCGCCTGGGGCGCCGCCGCGCTGTTCGTCCTCGGGCTCCTGCTCAACGACACCATCGGCTTCGCCTTCACCCTGGGAGGCATCGTGGGCGCCGTGCCGAGCCTGTTGTGGGCCGAGCGGCTTCGGCGCACCGCATGACCGCTCACCCCCGGGCGCGCCTCGACGACCTAGTCCACCAGCCCGTGCGTTTCTCCCTCCTCGCAGGCCTGGCCCAGGCCGACGAGCTGGAATTCCGGTTCCTCCGCGACACCCTCCAGATCAGCGACTCCCTGCTGTCCCGCCAGGCCTCGACCCTCGAACGAGCCGGCTACATCACCATCCGCAAAGGTCACGTCGGCAAATGGCCCCGCACCTGGCTCAAGCTCACCCCCGCCGGCCGCGCCGCCTTCAACGGCCACCTCGCCACCCTGCGCGAGATCGTCGATACCCCGACCGGCGCGTCAACCTAACAACGGTCTCGGTCTGACACCCGACCAAACTCCCGCGTGCCCGGGCGGCGAACCAGGACCGCCCAGCGCGTGCCACAGTGTGCCCACCGGCCTTCTCAGTTGAGGGTCGCTTATCGACGTGCGATCTCCGGTTCCTGCAGGCGCGGCTGGACTTGCTGGCCGTGGTGAGATGAGCAGATGAGCGATCCGTGGCACGTCGAGGTGGTGCCGCTGTCCGCTCACGACGGATGGCTGCTGCGTTGCATCGAGCGGCCAGATGTCGCCGTCCAGCTCTCGACGCTTGACGACATGGGCGGCAGGATTGCGAGGGCCATCGCGGCGGCCGTCGGCCATACCGACACCCAAGGGATGGCGGTCAGCTTCAGCTACCCCCGAGACGGGATGAGCCGGGCGAACAGCATCCGGGAGTAGGCGGCCACCATCGTCATCCCCGGGCCCAGCCGACCCGCTCAGCGATCACCGTGGCCGGCATCGTCGGGAACTCCTTCAACAACTCCCGGATCGCCGGTTCGAACTCATCCACCGCCGACCCCACCGGAGCCCGCTGATACCTCGGCGGAACATCAGCAGCCAGCTTCGCCTTCACCGTGTTCTTCGAGATCCCCAGACGCGAAGCGATCTGCTTGATCGGCATCCCCTCACCGACATGCAACCGACGGATCTCAGCCCAGTCCTCCACGTCCAACATCCCTTCAGTCCTCCCGGCTCGTTTCGAGCCAGGCTCAACGGAAGGGGTCAAAATTCAGGTGAAGCCTGGGGGTCAGTTTTCACGTGTCGCTGACACAGCGCTGCTTCCTGAGTGCCAAGTGGCTTCTCCAGGGCGGTCTTGGGCAACCCTGCGCTGATGGAGATCAACTCCGTGCTCACGGACGACGACCTTAAGGCAGACCTGTCGGAGGCCCCCTGGTCTGGCGGGAATCTCGAACAGCGTCTCGCTGCACGGTCGCCCTCTGAACGAGCCACTAGGCAGAGCGACTTATTGCCTGTGTCAGAGCCTTCTCACCCGACGCAAGTCGTTCTGTATTGGTGGTAGCAGCACCTATTCGAGGGAGGCGAATGCTGCCTCGGATGAGTGACTGACTGCGCCACCTCGGGCTGGACGGCTGGCAGGTAGAGGATCGGCTTGCTGGACGGTCACGGCCGTCGTCGGCGTTGCCCTGGAGGCTGCCTGGGTGCAAGCCCACCGGCGCTTCAGTCGGCGATTGCTTGGTAAACCACCGACCGGAACGTTCGGTCCGGCTGTTGGGGTCCGGTCATGTACTGCGTCATGAACACGCCGACGAGATCCTCGACCGGGTCGACCCAGTAGTAGGTCTTCGCTGCGCCGGCCCATCCGTACTCGCCGACCGATCCGGCCCTCTGGCTGGCGCCACGTCGAGCATGCACCCGTGAGCCCAGGCCGAACCCCATACCCGGGGGTCGGCATGCCCGAGGATCTCGAACGGCAGCAGCTCGGCAGGTAGTGGTTGCTGTGCATCAGCTCGAGCGTCTTGCGGCCGAGCAGGCGCTCGCCGTCGAGCTCGCCGCCGTTGGCGAGCATCTGCGCGAACAGCATGTAGTCGTCGGATCGTCGAGAACAGGCCGAGTCCGCCGCGGACGAAGACGTCAGGGGTGTTCGTCGGGTAGGTGGCCGAGACGTCGATGCGCTCGTTGAAGCCGCCGAGTGCGGCCTCGACGAGGTCGATGGCGTCAGTAGTTCTGGCCGATGAGGTCGGGCAGCCCGTACATCGCGGCAAGCCGGTCGAGCTGGTCGTCGGGCACGCCGAACCCGGTGTCGGTCATGCCCAACGGAGTCGAACATGCGCTCGGCAGGAACTCGCCGAGCGGCTGACCGGCAGATCACCTCGACCAGCCGGGCGGCGACGTCGATCCCGACGCTGTAGTGCCACCGCGTGCCCGGGCTGGAACGCGAGCGGCAGGGTCGCGAGTTCGTCGAGCACGGCTGCGAGCGATCGGGTCGGCATCGTTCATGACTCGGCGTCGCGGTACAGCTGGGCGACAGGATTGTCGACCATGAAGTCGTAGGTGAGGCCGCTGGTGTGGTCAGCAGGTCGCCGATCTGCATCGGCGGACCTGGGTCGACCAGCGACCCGTCGGCCGGCAGCACCTTCGGCGCGGCGAACGCCGGCAGGAAAGCTGCGACCGGGTGGTCGAGCTGGAACCGGCCCTCCTCGTGGAGCAGCATCAGCGCCGGTGGACACGATCGGCTTTGTCATCGAGTAGATCCGGAAGATCGTGTCGTCGGTCATCGCAGCGGCTACTTCCGCGTCGCGATGGCCATAGAGGCCGCGGTGCACCACCTGACCTCGTCGGGCCACGAGCGTGCTGATGCCGCGCACAACGCCTCGATCAACAAAGCCTTGCATCGCTGGGGCGATTCGTGCGAGACGCTCCGCGCTCATCCCAACCGATGCCGGGTCAACCACGTTGTGCACGGCCATGACGCCTCCAGAGCTTCGACTGATGTCATTGTGACGCTTGCCGCTGCAACAGCGCCTATTCGAGGAGGCGAAAGGTCCGCCCGACAAGTAGACATTGACCGTGGCCGTTGCTTCAGGTGGCTCCCGGCGTCGCAGACCCCAGGCGTAGGCGACCTTCGACGCTGCCGAGTCCCGCAGTGCCGCCAACCAGCCCTTCCGGCGGCGGTGCGGGCGGCTCCGACCTTGCTCGTCGGCGTGGTCGAACAGGCGCTGCAGCTCTGGCTTGGTGAGCGATCGCCTGGCGGGGCGGCCCTCGTAGTCGGCGGAGTGGGAACGGTGTTCCACTCGAAGCAGATCTGGGCCGGTTGAGTACCGAAGAGCCGCTTGCAGACCGCCGACCATTGGTAGCGGGGATCGGACACGAGGTCCAGGAAGTGCCGCAGGCTCCCTTGGTAGGCCCGGACCGTCGGCAGCGACTTCTGCTCTCCGCGCAGCTCGGCGGTGAACTCGTCGAGATCGACGGGACGCCAGTTCCATGGCCAGTCGGCGCCAGACCGAGCAGAATGACGCACGAATCGTGCATCAGATGCAATTGGCCCTCTATTGCTGGTGACAGCACCTGTTCGAGGGAGACGAATGCTCCCTCGGATGAGTAACCAGCGCGACCAGACTGCCTCGGTAGAGGATTGGCACGTTGACGACGATCATGCCGACCTGACGTCGTTCTGAACCGTCGGGCCGCGCTGCCCTCGTCTTGCGGCGCGGCCGCCGCTTGCCCCAGCCGGCGGCTCGCGGAGCTGCGAGGAATCTCCGACGACTCGATCCCTTGCTTGATACCGCAGAGCACCGGCCGGGGCATCAGTTCCCGACGTTCACCCACCGGAGCTCGCGATCCGATGCGACGGCAGCATCGATCACTTCGCACACGCGCCAGCCATCGACCAGGGTGGGCTCGGCTGGAATACCATCGAGCACAGCGTCCACGAAGAGCCTGTCCGCGACAGCCAGATTGGTGAACGGCCGCATCCCCGGCAGATCCAAGATCGATGGATTCCCGCCGGACTCGCCGCCGGTGAGGTCCGCCGGCACGGTCAGCTCCGACCACGAGTCGTCACCGCGACGACACCCCTTGATCCGGCCACCGCCGAGGTCGAACTGCAACCGCAACGAGGCCTCGTCGCCGTGCAGGCGTACGTCTACCTCGATACCCTCACCGGGCATCCGGGTGCCACTGACGTCGATGGTCCCCGTCGCGCCGTCGGCGTAGTCGACCAGCAACGTCGCCGTGCCCGGCAGCGACGCCATCGCGGTGCCGTCCGATCTCTGGCGAGGCACATCGTCGATGAGCCGGGCGCAGACCCGATCGATCTCACCGACATAGCTGCGGGCGAGATCAATCATGTGCGAGCCAAGGTCACCCAGAATCCCGGTGCCCTGCTCTGGGTCAAACCTCCAACCGGCGAGAAGCTCCGCGCCGTACCCACTCTGCATGCTGAAGTGCGCGCTACGAACCCGACCGAGATACCCGTCCTCGACAAGCCTCTTCGCAAACGCCGGTACGGGCATCCATCGCCAAGTCATCATTGTCATGTGGACCACGCCGGCAGCAGTTGCCGCGTCGAGCATCCGCCGAGCGTCGTGGGCCGTGCGTGCCAGAGGTTTCTCGCACAGCACGTGCAGCCCAGATTCCACAGCAGCCAGGGTGACGTCAAGGTGCAGATGGTCGGGTACGGCGACGACCACGGCGTCCAGTAGACCGCTGGACAACATGCTGCGGTAGTCGGTGAACACCGCTGGGTTGCCGTGCCGGGCGGCGACCGCCTCCGCGTTCTCGCGGTTCCGTCCACACACCGCCGTGAACTGGGCGCGGGGATAGCTGTCTAGCCCCGCAAGATGGACCGTCTCGGCGAACCAACTCGGTCCCACCAGCCCGACTCGTAGCCGGTCCACCATCACGACCCCCCGCGTGTACTCGTCCCGCAGCAACCATGGCACTCCAGCTGGTCGGCAGCAACAGCAGTGGGGTAGGCGAACAGGGCGAAGCAGATCTGGATCCGGTGGGTCCCGAACATGCGGTCACACACCGTCGACCACTCGTACCGCGGGTCGGCGACGTAGTCGCGGAACTGCCGCAAGGCGCGCTGGTAGCTGCGCACGGTGGCCAGGCTCTTCCGATCGCCACGGAGTTCAGAAGTGAAATCTTCCAGGTCCACGGGTCGCCACGCCCACGGCCAATCGGCGGTGAACCGCTGAAACCGCCGAAGGGCCAACAGGCGGCCGTCGATGGTCTCGGTGCGGAGGCCACGCGAGCGCTGCTGTTCTGACCAGCCCTCGAGCATGGCCTCGAAGACCTGCTCGTCCGCTCGCAGCAGCGGTGCTTCGCCGGCCAGGAACAGCGGCGGTGCCGAGCCGGACCGCGCCACGACCCACTCACTCTTCACCTCTCAGGTGTCGCATCAGATGCGAGAATCATTCATCTGATGAGAGTGGCAGCATCGTGCCAGGTCAGAGCAAGGTTGAGGAAGACCCTCGGCAGCACCAACTGCCGCTTCACCTCGGCGAGGCCGAATGAGCGCCTAGCTAGACAGAGCCACATATCACTATGGTCAGAGTCTTCTCACCGGATGCAATTCGCTCTGTATTGCTGGTAACAGCACCTATTCGAGGGATGCGAATGCTTCCTGCGAGAACGACTCTCGTCGATGTCGAGGGCCGGTTCATGCCCGTCGGCGGTCTCGCTGATGAAACTAGAACCCGCCGACACCGCCACCCATGGCGGCGCCCATGTCCGGCGGACCGTCTCGGTCGACGGTGTGCGGTACGCCTCCCAGTGAGAACCCACCCCCGGCGTCTGTCTTCCCACAGCGCGTGCAGACCGACACCGGACGGGCAGCCTCAACGTCATCGAGCCGTCGCATCTCTGTCTGCCACGTGTGCCGTCCGACGCGGCACGCAACCGGCTTGCTCATGTCCCCGGACATTATCGACACACCTGGTGTGGAGCCACGGACAACTCGAGGACAAACCCCGCTGACAGACTCACCCATGCCACGTCTCGATGTCGGTCGAGAGAGAACTCGCTCTATTGCTCGCGATAATCAACAAAATCGTGATTAGCACAAGCACCGCGGAGATGTCAGTAAGGAGGGAGGGCGCGCAGGGGCGCGCAGACCTGGCGCCCACGCCGTGCTCATCCGTGCGATCGCTCGACGAGGCTTCCGGCCCGTCTGCTAGACATCTCTCCCGTGTCCGCGAGCAGCCCCGTCCCGACCAGTTCCGGCCCGCGCTTCAGCGAGGAGCTGTGGAGCCACGGCGCGGCCACGTACGCGCAGATCCTGCGCCATCCCTTCCTCACGGGCCTGACCGACGGCAGCCTCGACCGCGGGGCCTTCCGCTACTTCGTGGTCCAGGACAGTCACTACCTCCGCGGGTACGCCCGCGCCCTCGCCCTGGTGGCGGCGCGGGCCACCGACCCCGACGCCGTCGCGCTGTTCGCCGGCCACGCATCGGAGGCGATCGAGGTCGAGAAGGGCCTGCACGTCAGTCTGCTGGCGGGACTGGGGCTGTCCCCGACCGACGTGGAGGCGGACGGATCCGGGCCGACCACGACGGCGTACACGTCCTATCTGCTGGGCGTCTGCGCGACGGGCACCTACGCCGAGGCGGTCGCCGCGGTGCTCCCCTGCTACTGGGTCTACCGCGACGTCGGCCGGGAGCTGCTGGCCCGGTCCTCGCCGGATCCGCTGTACGCGCAGTGGATCGCCACCTACGGCTCACCCGAGTTCGACGCCGTCGTGGAGTCGGTGCTGACGATCACCGACGCCCTGGGTGACGACCTCGGCCCGTCCGAGCGCCTCCGCTGCCATCGCCACTTCGCCACCACCACCCGGTACGAGTGGATGTTCTGGGACGCGGCGTACCGGCAGCTGGCCTGGCCGGTCTAGAGCTCGACCGCCAGCGGGCGATCTCCGCGGGGGTGACCCGGCAGCAGCCACCGACGAGCCGAGCCCCGTCGGCGACCCAGCCGGCTGCCTCGCCTGCCAGCTGCGAACCGGTGCCGCGCCAGGACCTGGCCGCTGCGTCCCAGGCCTCGCCGCTGTTGGGGTAGACCACGACGGGCTTGCTCCGCCGTCTGCGCGGCCGTGGCCACGAGCGGTCCGGCGTCGGCCGGTGGCAGGCAGTTGACGCCGACGGCGATCACCTCGGCCACGTCCCGCGCCATGGCGAACGCCTCCGCGACCGGCTCCCCGGCCCGGGTGGTCGCCGGCGACGCGCAGGTCAGCGACAGCCAGCACGGCACCCCCGTCCCGGCGACCTCCGCCAGCAGCGCCTCCACCTCGGCCAGACAGGGGATCGTCTCGATCGCGAGCACGTCCGCCCCGGCGGTGGCCAGCACGGCCAGCCGGGGCCGGTGCCAGGCTCGGAGCTGGGCGACCGTCAGCCCGTAGTCGCCGCGGTACTCCGAGCCGTCGGCCAGCGCCGCGCCGTACGGTCCGACGGACGCGGCCACCCAGCACCGCTCCGGGTCCGCCGTGGCCGCCCGAGCCGAGGCCGCGACCTCCACGCTGCGCCGCAGCAACGCGTCCGCCGCCGTCCCGGTCGACCCCGACCGCGGCCAGCCCGTCGTACGAGAGCTGGTAGGACGCGGTGGTCGCCACCCGGGCCCCGGCCGCGAAGAAGCGGGCGTGAGCCGCCGTCACCGCCTCCGGGGACTCGAGCAGCAGGCGCCCGGACCACAGCGCGCCGGACAGGTCGTTGCCGGCCGCCTCCAGCTCGGTCGCCAACCCGCCGTCCAGCAGCACCGGACCCGCGGCCAGTGCCGACAGCCAGATCGGCGCGGGTCATCTCACGGCGCGACCGACGAGGGCGCCTCGTCGGGGGCGGGCGGCTCGTGGGCGATGGCCGGTGCCGACTTCTTCTTCCGCCGGGCCGTGCCCGGGGGCGGACCGCTGGAGAAGAGCGCCCGCACCCAGCGGTGCTGCGGCTGCGAGTCGATGAACAGGGCCCGGATCAGCAGGGTCATCGGGATGGCCAGGATGGCCCCCAGCCCGCCCAGCAGGAACGTCCAGATGATCAGGGCGAGGAACGTCAGCGTGGTGTTCAGCTGCACCCGGTCGCCGACCACCTTGGGCTGGATCAAGGTCTGCACCACCACGTTCAACACGGAGTAGCCGATGGCGATGATCACCGCGGTCTGCCAGTCGATGACCAGCCAGGCCACCAGGGCCGGCGGGATCAGACCGAGGACGAAACCGATGTTGGGGATGAAGTTGGTGACGAAAGCGAGCAGCGCCCACAGCCACGCGTACGGAACACCGAGCACCGCCAGCAGGATCCAGTCCAGGATGGCCACGATGGCACCGAAGGTGGCCGCGACGGCGAAGTAGCTACGCGTCGACACCCCCAGGTTGGTCAGCGCCTGGGCGGTGGCGGGGCGGAGCCGGACGATCATGGCCAGCCGGGCCGGAGAAGTCGGCCGCGTCCAGGGCCATGAAGAAGACCAGGGCGGCCAGGAAAGCCAACGCGGTGAGCACCGACGCCGACACCGACAAGACCGTGCTGGCCAGGTTGACCAGTCGGGCCGGGGAGATGATCGTGAAGATCTGTTGGACGTTGGTCGGATCGACCCCGAACTGCTGGGCCACGCCACCGACCCAGCGGGCGAGCTCGTTGAACTTGCCGCCGTTCTCGGAGACGATGATCGCGAACCGAGCCAGGGCCAGGTAGACGCAGGCGCCGAGGAAGATGATCACGCCGTAGACGAGCACGATGCTGAGCGGGATGGTGACGCCTCGCGGCACCCGCCGCCGCTCCAACGCCGCCATCAGCGGCCGGAAGATCATCATCAGGAAGAACGCGAGCAGCACCGGCGCGATGATCGACGCCGTCGACTTCAGCGCGGCCAAGACGATCACGCTGCCCGCGAGGGTCAAGATCACGGTCGGGACCGACGTCGACGACCTCTGGGTGACCGCGTAGTTCGGGTGGTTCGAGGACGGACTCATCGCACGACCTTTCGTGGTCTGTCGCGTGCTGTGGCGAGCATTCTGTCAGTCCGAGCGGACGGTCCCGACCAGGCCGACCTGCGGTGGCGGTTCGTCGGCAGGTGCTAGAAAGCACCCATGCAGCGGTTCGACTGCGCCCGGTGCGGGGTGCTCATCAGCTTCGAGGACTCCGGGTGCCCGGCCTGCGGGGACGGCCTCGCCTACCGACCCGACCTGCTGTCACTGGTCAACGCCTCCACCGACGACGGCGCCCTGCTCCAGGGCTGGCACGCCTGTGCCGAGAGGTCCTGGGGCTGCAACTGGCTCGTCGCACGACGGGGACGAGGACGCCCGGTGCCGGGCGTGCCGGCTGAACCGCAGGACACCGCCGCGCGACGACACCATCGGCTGGGAGCAGCTCGCCCGCGCCGCCGTGGCCAAGCGGCGGCTGGTCCACCAGCTGACCGATCTCGGAATGCCGATCACCAGCTACCACGAGCAGCCGGACGGCGGGCTGGCCTTCGACCTGCTCTCGTCGGCCACCAGCGGTCAGCGTGTGGTGATCGGGCACGCGAACGGCGTGATCTCGGTGGACCTGGCCGAGTCCACCGACGCCCACCGGGAGTCGGTCCGGGTGTGGCTGGACGAGGCGTACCGGACGATGCTCGGCCACTTCCGGCACGAGATCGGGCACTACTACTGGCAGGTGCTGATCCCCGGCGGTCCGCTGGGAGGAGCCGTTCCGCGCGCTGTTCGGCGACGAGCGGGCCGTCGTACAGCGAGGCGCTGCAGCGCCACTACCGGCGCGATCCCGGTCGCCCGCCGGCCCCGGAGTTCATCACCCCGTACGCGTCGTCGCACCCCTGGGAGGACTTCGCCGAGATCTGGGCGCACTACCTGCACATCACCGACACGCTGCAGACCGCGGTGCAGCACTCCCTCTTCCCCGACCCGCGCCGGGCGGAGTTCCAGGGACGGCCGCAGCTGGACTTCGACGTCGACCACATCGCTGAGCTGATCGAGGTCTGGGTGGGCTTCGCCGGCTCCTTCAACGAGCTCAACCGGTCGATGGGCAAGCCCGATCCCTACCCGTTCACACTGTCGCCGCAGGTCGTGGACAAGCTCGGCTTCGTGCACCGGCTGGTCCAGGACGCCCGGGGCTCAGATCCATCGGGCGCCGCCCAGGGCTCAGGGCAGTCGGGCGCCGCCCAGGGCTAGGACGGCCGGGCGCCGTCCGGGGCGTCGACCAGTAGCTCCTGCGGGTCGACGAACTCCAGCGTGCGGCCGTCCACCAGGTAGCGGCGCGACATCTCGGCCAGCAGCTCGCCGGCGTTGCCGCTGATCCGGTCGGTGGCCGTCAGGTCGATGACGACCCGCCGGGTGCCGGCCGGCTCGGTCATCAGCTGCCAGAGCACCGACTCGGTGCCCGCCACGTCGAGGTCGCCCTGCAGCGCGTAGCGGACCGTGCGCCGCGTCGTCGGTGTCCAGGGTGCGGTGCCGGACGGTGTGCAGGCGGCCGACCCGGGGCTCGAACAGGTGCGACCCGTACCGCTGCGACAGGGACCGGAAGGCCGCGACGCCGCGCACGCTGTTGCCGTGCTCGTTCAGGGGCGGCGCGAAGCTGGCCACCCCGAACTGGCTCGGCAGCACGGCCAGGATGCCGCCGCTGACCCCGCTCTTCGCCGGCAACCCGACCTCGGTCATCCAGTGCCCGGCGCCGTCGTACATGCCGCAGCTGGCCATCACACTCAGCACCCGCCGCAGCACCGCCCGGGAGACCAGCAGCCGGCCGGTGGAGGGCTGCACGCCGCCGTTGGCCAGGGTCGCGGCCAGCAGGGAGAGGTCGCGGGCGGTGACTCGGATCGAGCACTGCCGGAAGTAGACGTCGACCGCGGCCATCGGATCGCCACTGATCACGTCGACACTGCGCAGCAGGTGCGCGATCGCCCGGTTCCGGTGCCCGGTCGCCGCCTCCGACGAGTAGACCCGCTCGTCGATCTCGAGCGGGTGGTCGACGAAGGCGCCGAGGTAGTCCAGCAACGCGGCCAGCTGCTGCTCGGGTCCCTCACCGGGGAGCAGGGAGCTCGCCGTGATCGCCCCCGCGTTGATCATCGGGTTGCGGGGCCGTCGGGTCCGCGAGTCCAGGCTCAGCTCGTTGAACGCCTCGCCGGACGGCTCCACGTCGATCAGGGCGTCGACGGTGTCGAAACCCCGGGTCTCCAGCGCGAGGGCGTACGCGAAGATCTTGGAGATCGACTGGATGGTGAACGGCACGTCGACCGCCCCGTACGCGTAGCAGTGGCCCTCCACCGACATGACGCACAGCCCGTACGCGCTCGGGTCGGCCGTCGCGAGCTCGGGGATGTAGGTGGCGACCTCGCCGTCGCCGATGACGGCGCACCGGTCGAAGATGTCGCGGATCTCGTCGTCGATGGGCGAGCGCACGCGGGCAGGTTAGCCCGAGTACGCGGTGACGCACTCCTCGCTGCCATCACGCAGGCGTTGTAATACGTGCGTGAGCGCACTGAGGGGTGCGTCAGCGGGTTCTGGTGGCTCCGCCGCAACCCCGCACCATAAGCGCTCCGCCGCTATGCTCCCGAGCAGCCGACCACTCAGGGTTGCCCAACCGGGGGTAGGCCCCTCCTCGGGTCGGTCGGAGGCTGTTGCGCCCATGGCCCGACCGGTCATCCTCACCGTCGACGACGACTCCGCGGTGTCGTCGGCGATCAGCCACGACCTCGCCGACCGGTACGGCGGCGACTACCGCGTCATCGGGGTCACCTCCGGCGCCGAGGCGCTCGACGTGCTCGCGCGGCTGGCGCTGCGGGACGAACCGGTCGCGCTGATCGCCTCCGATCAGCGGATGCCGCGGATGACCGGCACCGAGCTGTTCGCGGCCTCCCGGGTCCACGCGCCGGACGCGAAGCTGCTGCTGCTGACCGCGTACGCCGACACCGACGTGGCCATCGCCGCCATCAACGACATCGGCCTGGACTACTACCTGCTCAAGCCCTGGGACCCGCCGGCCGAGCGCCTCTACCCGGTGGTCGACGACCTGCTCGGCGACTGGCAGGCCGCGCACCCCGAGCAGACCTCGGATCTGCGGATCGTCGGCAACCGGTGGTCCGAGCGGGCCCACGAGATCAAGATGTTCCTGACCCGCAACCACGTCCCGTACCGCTGGTACGACGTGGAGCGGGACGAGGAGGGTGAGCGTCTCCGCGGACTGGCCGACGCCGGTCCGGAGGACCTGCCGCTGGTGCTGGTGCCCAGCGGCCGCACGCTCCGCTCCCCCACCCTGGTCGATCTCGCCGAGTCGCTCGGCCTGCACACCGCCGCCAGCCAGCCGATCTACGACGTCTGCATCGTCGGTGGCGGACCGGCCGGACTGGCGGCCGCCGTGTACGCGGCGTCGGAGGGCCTCGCCACGGTGGTGGTCGAGCGCGAGGCGCCCGGCGGACAGGCCGGGCAGAGTGCGGCGATCGAGAACTACCTGGGCTTCCCCCGCGGGCTGAGCGGCGCCGACCTGGCCCAGCGGGCGATCGCGCAGGTCTCGCGGTTCGGGGCGGAGATGGTGCTGGCCCGCTCGGTGACCGGGCTGGAGGTGCGCGGTCCCGTCCGCGCCGTGCGGCTCGGCGAGGAAGGGGTGATCGAGGCGCGGTCGGTGATCGTGGCCAGCGGGGTCTCGTACCGGCGGCTCGACGCCCCGGGCACCGCGGAGCTCGTCGGCCGGGGCATCTTCTACGGGGCCACGGCCGCCGAGGCCGGGCAGACCGCCGGCGATGACGTCTATCTGGTCGGAGCCGCCAACTCGGCCGGTCAGGCGGCGCTGAACTTCGCCCGGCACGCCACCGGGTCGTGATGCTGGTGCGCGGGCCGTCGCTGGAGGCGACGATGTCGCAGTACCTGATCGCCCGGATCGAGGCCACCGAGAACATCGAGGTCCGCTTCCGGACGGAGGTCGCCGGCGCGGCCGGCGACGGTCACCTGGAGTCGCTGACCCTGCGGCGACCGGGACACCGGCGACACCGCGGAGGTGGCCGCCACCTGGGTGTACGTGTTCATCGGCGCCGCGCCGCGGACCGACTGGCTCGGCGACGAGGTGCTGCGCGACGACCACGGCTTCGTGATCACCGGCCCGGAGGTGGCCGCCGATCGACGGGCACTGGGCCGAGCCACGCGACCCGTACGCGCTGGAGACCAGCATCCCCGGGGTGTTCGCGGCCGGTGACGTGCGGCTGGACTCGATGAAACGGGTCGCCTCGGCCGTCGGCGAGGGCGCGATGGCCATCCACCTGGTGCACCGCTACCTGGCCACGATCTGATGCCGGACGGTCGACCGGATCGGCCCCGTCGATCCCGACGATCTCCGGCGGCTGCCGCTGTTCACCGGCCTGAGTGACGACCAGGTGGCCGCGCTCGCCGACGGCCGGCGGGGTCGTCCCGATCGAACCGGGCGTGGTGCTGTTCGGCGAGGGGCAGGCCGCCGAGGCCTGGTGGGTGCTGCTGGACGGGACGATCGAGCTGGTCCGACGCATCGGCCGCGAGGACACCGTGGTCGCCAGGATGGACGTGGCCGGCCGCTGGGCGGGCGGGTTCCGGGCCTGGGACGAGAACGGCACCTACCTGGCGACGGGCCGCGGCGGCCGGCCCGGGCGGGTGTTCCGGCTGCCGGCCGAGGTGCTGCGGGACCGCTTCGCCGAGTGGTTCCCGTTCGGCGCCCACCTGATCGGCGGGGTCTACCACACGGCCCGCTCGATCGAGTCCACCGCGCGCCAGCGCAGCTCGCTGATCACCCTCGGCACCCTGGCCGCCGGGCTCGCCCACGAGCTGAACAACCCGGCCTCGGCCGCCACCCGCGCCGCGGACGCCCTGGCCGGCGCCAGCCGCGGGGTGATGGACGCGCTGGCCCGGCTGTCCCGGCACGACATCACCGCCGCCCAGTTCGGCGCGCTGGACGAGCTGCGCGGCCGAGCTGACGCCGCGGGCCACGTACGCCGACGCGCTCGCCAAGGCCGACCGCGAGGACGACCTGCAGACCTGGCTGGACCGACGCCGGGTGCCGCAGGCCTGGCGGCTCGCCGCCGCCCTGGCCGGGGCCGCCGCGGACCCCGCCTGGTGCGACCGGGTCGAGGCGGTGCTGCCGGGTGACGACCTGCACCCGGCGCTGGAGTGGGTGGCCAACACGGTGGCCGTCGAACGGTTGCTGGCCGAGGTCCGCGAATCGACCCACCGGGTGTCGGAGCTGGTGTCGGCGGTGCGCTCCTACTCCCAGATGGATCGCGCGTCCCGGCAGCGGGTGCAGGTCACCGACGGGCTGGAGAACACCCTGGTGATGCTCGGGCACAAGCTCCGGGACGGCATCACCGTGGTCCGCGACTACGCCGACGACCTGCCGCCGATCGACGCCGACCCCGGCGAGCTCAACCAGGTGTGGACCAACCTGATCGACAACGCCGCCGACGCCATGGCCGGCTCCGGGACGCTGCGGGTGGGCGTCCGGGCCGACGGCGAGCAGCTGGTGGTGGAGATCGCCGACACCGGACCGGGGATGCCGGCCGAGGTCGCCGCCCGCGCCTTCGAGCCGTTCTTCACCACCAAGGAGGTCGGCAGCGGCACGGGCCTGGGGTTGGACATCGCCCGCCGGATCGTGGTCGAGCGGCACGGGGGCACGATCGAGATCGACCCGGCGCCGGGGGCCACGGTCATCAGGGTGCGGCTCCCGCTGTAGGCCGGACCCGCGGGCCCGTCGTCGCCGCACCGGAGCTGGGCCGGTGAGCACCGATCTGGACGGCCTGGACAGGCACGGTCACGTTCCCGGCTCGGCATCCGTCAGAGGTGCAGGAGCTCGAACGACAGCACAGGAGGAGTCATGCTCGGCAGGAACAGCTACACCACAGAGGAGATCGCTGCGGCCCGGGGACGGGTGGACAGGCAGCTGACCAGCTATCGCGCTCTGGGCGCCGCGAGTGACCCGGCCGCCGCCGCCGCCTTCGAGCGGGAGCTCTTCGTGAACCTCGGTGCTGGTGCTCGACCAGCTCTTCGTGCACCGACTGCGCAAGCTGGAGGCCAAGGAGCCGGCGCTGCAGCGGGTCCGCGAGATCGCCGCCGCCGCGACCACCGACAGCGCCGGGGCCTCTGACCGAGGACGAGTTCACCGCGCTGGCCGACGAGTTCCTCGCCGCTGTCGCCCGGGTGTACCCGAGCACTGACTGAGCACGACACTCGTCGTCAGCGAGTGGTCGGCCGGCAGCTCGAGGTCGTTCACGGCCGACTGGGTGGTGGTGAAGATCTTCACCGACAACGACTGACCAGCCGGTCCGGCGCCAGCACGGTGAGGATGTGGTGGCCCGGCGGTGGCAGCCGCAGCCGGTAGCCGCCGTCGGCTCCGGTGGCCGTCGTGGCGCGCACCTCACCGGTGGTCGCGCTGAGGGTCAGCAGCGCTCCGGCCACGGGCTCGCCGCGCTGGCGTACGGTCCCGGTCAGCATCAGCGGCCCACCCAACCGGACCACCGGGGCCAGGTCCGGATCGGCGAAGTCGGTCACCTGCGAGCGCGGGGTCCAGCCGTCGGCGTTGGCGATCACCAGATAGCGGTCGCGACCCGGCAGGGCGAGGGAGAACGCGCCCGCGTTGTCGGCCCGACTCCAGTCGAGCGGCTCGCCGGTCAGTCGCACCGCGGTCACCACCGCGTGCGGGTGCGGGCTGTCGTCGGGTCGCAGCACCCGGCCGCGGACGACGATCTCGGTGCCCCCGCCGGCCTGGCTGACCGCGGCGCCCGGTTCGACCTCCGCCGCCGGGCTGACCACCGGTTCGACCGTGGGCCGCGGCACCAGCCAGACGATCCCGCAGGCCAGCAACGAGACCGCCCCGGCGAGCCAGTACGTGATCGTGAACGCGGCCGGGCTGGTCACCGTCTCGCCGTTGACCGTGATCGTCACCGCGGTGAGCAACCCGGCGATGACCGCGCTGGCGGTGGAGGTGCCGAGGGCGCGGAGCAGGGCGTTCAGGCCGTTCGCCGACGCGGTCTCGGTGATCGGCACGTTGGCCATGATCAGACTCGGCATGGCCGCGTACGCGATCGCCGACCCGATGCTGACCACCGTCGACCCGATCACGATGGACAGCACGAGTGGTCGAGGAACACCCGGCCGACGTAGGCCGCGCCCATGATCGCGCAGCCGGTGATCAAGGTGATCCGCCCACCCAGGACGTTGATCATCCGCCCCGACACCGGGGAGAAGACGACCATGGCCAGACCACCGGGCACCATGGCCAGACCGGCGGCCACCGCGCCGAGACCGTAGCCGCCGGCCTCCGACGGGAGCTGCAGCTGCTGGGTGCTGATCAGGATGTTCCCCATCAGGGCGAAGCCGACCAGGATCGAGGCCAGGTTGGTGAACAGCACGGGCCGCCGCGCCGAGGTGCGCAGGTCGACCAGCGGTTGGCTGACCTTGAGCGAGTACGGGAACCACACCGCCAGCAGGCACCGCGGTCGCGGTCAGCAGCAGCGCGACCGACTCGCCGCCCCAGCGGGCGCCCTTGGAGATCACCAGCAGCAGGCAGGTGAGAGCGGCCGACAGCAGCAGCGCCCCCAGCAGGTCGAACCGGCCGCGGGTCTTCACCCCCGACTCGGGCACCACCACGATGACGGCGACCAGGATCGCGAGGCCGACGACGACCGAGAGCCAGAACACCGAGGACCAGCCGAACCGACCGAACAGCAGCCGCCCAGCGGCAGTCCCAGCGCGCCACCGATGCCGAGGGTCGCGCTCATCAAGGCGATCGCCGAGGAGACCTTCTCCTTCGGCAGCTCGTCGCGCATGATCGAGATGCCGACCGGGATCAGGGCGGCGGAGAAGCCCTGCAGCGCGCGGCCGACGATCAGCAACGCGAAGCTGCCGGCGCTGAGCGCTGCGACCAGCGAGCCGGCGGCCATCAGCAGGATGCAGACGATCATCATCAGCCGCTTGCCGTACATGTCCGCGAGCCGGGCGACCACCGGCGTCGCCACCGCCGAGGTGAGCAGGGTGGCGGTGATCAGCCAGGACGCGTCGTCGGTGGAGATCGCGAACAGCTCGGCGAAGCTGGGCAACAGGGCCACCACCAGGGTCTGCTGCAGCGAGACCGTGGTGCCGGCCAGGCAGAGCACGGCGATGACGGCACCGGTCGAGCGAGGCGTACGACCGGCGGCGGAGGGCATGGGCGCATCCTAGGACCGGGTGTCGGCGGCGGCGCCCGCGGCACGCGGCCGGATCAGCGAGCCAAAGTTCACCGTACAAACCCCTTCCGCACCGATCCTCGTGACCGATGGAGCAGAATGACACCCACGTCAACGTCCTACGGGGAGGACCACGCAATGCTGCAACGACGCTCTCATCGGCTTCGGCTGGCCGCGCTGGCATCGGCCGCGGTGATCGGACTGGGGCTGGTCGGTTCGACGCCCGCCCTCGCCGGCGGGAACCACGGCGGTGGCACACCGAAGGTCGTGGCCACCGGGTTGGACAATCCGCGCCAGCTCTCGTTCACGAGCTCGGGCGACCTGTTGGTGGCCGAGCGGGCGAGGGCGGTGCCGGTCCGTGCTGTCGGGCCCCGAGGGCGACGCGGTCTGCTTCGGCACCACGGGTGCGGTCACCCGGATCAGCTCGCGGGGCAGGCAGTCGCGGATCATCAGCGGACTGCCGTCGCTCGCGGAGAAGGGCACCGGAGCGTAGGCGATCGGACCCACCGACGTGCACGGCGCGGTCGAGGTCTCGTGCTGATCGGCCTGGGGGCGACCCCGGAGGCGCGCCGCGCTGCCGGCGGCCGGCCGGCGGATGGGCACGCTGATCCAGACCACAGAACTACCGCACGTTCCGCACGGTCGCCGACCTGGCGGCGTGGGAGGCGGTCGAACAACCCGATCGAGGACCCCGACAGCAACCCGGCGGGCATGCTCGCACGACCACGGCAGCTACGTGGTCGCCGATGCCGGCGGCAACACCGTGCTGAGGGTCAACCAGCGGGCGGCATCCGGCAGCTGGCGGAGTTCGAGAGCCGGCTGGTGGACGCTCCGCCGTTCCTCGGGCTCCCCCCGGCACCCAGATCCCCATGCAGGCGGTGCCGACCTCGGTGGCCACCAAGGGCCACGACGGCGCCTACTACGTCAGCCAGCTGACCGGCTTCCCGTTCCCGAAGGGCGCCGCGAACATCTACCGGATCGACCCGCGCAACGGCCGGAAGACGGTGTACGCGTCCGGGCTGACCAACGTCACCGATCTCGCGTTCCGCGGTCGCACCCTCTATGCGGTGCAGCTCGCCACGAAGGACTGCTGAACGGGCCGTCGGCTCCGTGGTCAAGGTGAAGCGCGGGGGGCACCGCGCCGGCCGACCACAGGGAGGTCGTGGGTGACCTGCCGGCGCCGTACGGCATCGCCATCGGGGGGATCACGCCTACGTCACCACCCACAGCGGGAGAAGGATGCCGGCGAGGTGATCCGGATCCGGCTCTAGCGCAGTCCCGCCGCAGGTCCGCGCACCTGGTGCAGGAACGACGAAACCCCCGGTGAGATCGCCGGGGGTTCGTTGTCTGTCTGCGTCGTGTGCGCGAGGGGGGACTTGAACCCCCACGTCCTTGCGGACACTGGCACCTGAAGCCAGCGCGTCTGCCATTCCGCCACTCGCGCGTCAGCGACCCCATTCCTGGGGCAACCGCCGGGAAAGGCTAGCACGGTGCCGGAGGGGGCCACGAATCCTCGAGATCCTGCCGGCCGGCCTCATGATGGCACTCCCCGAGTGGGAACCGAGCGGGGCTTCGGGAACGGGAAGACCCCCGAGAGCTCCCAGTCGCGGGCAGCGTTACCCGACGGTGACCGGCGACGAGGACTCGCGAGCCCGGGCAGGCGTCCGGGTGTGACCGAACCGTGCTCTCCCCCGCCCGCCGAACCCGGGATCGCCAGAATCTGCTGGATACGATCTAGGCTGACCGACTATGCCGAGGCTGCGGTCTCGGTGTGCCGCGGGCACGCACGGCAGCCGCGGACTGACCACGACGACGTACGGAGCGCCGACGGCGACGATCCGGGAGGAGGGGACGTGAGCATCTTCGGCAAGTTCGAGCGCAAGGTCGAGAGCGCGGTCAACGGCGTCTTCGCCCGCGCGTTCAAGGGTGACGTCCAGCCGGTGGAGATCGCGGCGAGGCTGCAGAAGGAGCTGGACGCCGAGGCCAAGCTGATGTCGCGGGACAAGCGGCTGGTGCCCAACGAGTTCGTCGTCGGTCTGTCCGAGCACGACTACGACAAGCTCACCCCGTACAGCAAGACCCTCATCGCCGAGCTCGCCGGCGAGCTGAAGACCCACGCGCGCGACATGGGCTACGTGTTCAGCGGCCCGATCCGGATCCACTTCGACCAGAACACGTCGTTGCCGACCGGGCGGTTCACCGTCGCCTCGGAGGCCGTGGCCGGCATGACGCCGGCCGCCGATCGTCAGCCGCCGACCCGCCCGTCCCCCCGCTCCGGCCCCGTCCGCTCAGTCCGCTCGGCGTCGGCGTCGTCGGCCCCGTCGGCGCAGTCGGCGCCCCGGTCTGGTCGGCGCCCCTCCGCCTACAGCGCTGCGTCGGGCCAGAGCGCCGCGTCGGGTCAGAGCGCCCCGTCGGCCTTCTCCGCCCGCTCCGCCGAGAGCGCCCCCGACAGCTTCTTCCGCCCCACCTCCAGTCGTACGGAGCTGGTGCTCGAGGTCAACGGCCTGCGCCACCCGCTCAGCCCCGCCCGGCTTCGTCATCGGCCGGGGCACCGACGCGGACCTGCGGATCAACGACCCCGGCATCTCCCGCCTGCACGCGGAGGTCAAGGTGCACCCGGCCAGTGGCGCCGCGGAGATCGTCGACCTCGGCTCGACCAACGGCATCACCGTCAACGGCCACAAGGTCCGGCAGGCGACACTCACCGAGGGCACCCGGATCGAGATCGGTTCCACCCGGATGCTGGTGCACGCGCCCGCTGGGCGCTGAGAGCACCTGACCTCCCCATGTCCGAACTCGCCGTCACCGCCATCAAGGTGCTCTACCTGGCCCTGCTGTGGCTGTTCATCCTGTCGGTGGTCTCGGTGATCCGCAGCGACCTGTTCGGCCGGACGGTGCCCACCCCCTCCCCGGTGGACGACCCGCAGCCGCAGCCGCTGGAGGAGCCGGCGCGGGCGAAGAAGTCGCGGCGCGGCAAGAAGGGGCGCCCGCACAAGCTGACCATCGTGCAGGGTCCGCAGACCGGGCTGTCGGCCACCTGGCCGACGGTGTGGTGCTGATCGGCCGCGGGTCGGACTGCCAGCTGATCCTGGACGACGACTACGTGTCGACCCGGCACGCCCGCCTGGTCGCCGCCGAGCAGGGTCCGTACGTGGAGGACCTCGGGTCGACCAACGGGACGTACGTCAACGGCCAGCGGATCACCGCACCGACCAGCGTCTCCCTGGTCGACACCGTTCGGATCGGCAAGACGGTCATGAAGCTGGAGGTCTGAGCGGATGGCCCTCCATCTCCGCATCGCCTCCCACTCCGAGGTCGGTCTGGTCCGCAAGATGAACCAGGACTCCGGGTACGCCAGCCCGCACCTGCTGGTGGTCGCCGACGGGATGGGTGGCGCCGCCGCCGGTGACCTGGCCTCCGCCGTCGCCATCGACTCGATCAAGCGCCTCGACACACCGGATCTGCTGACCGGGTACGCTCCGGCGGCGAGACCTCCGTCGGCCGAGTCCGCGCCGACGGATCCGGCGGACCCACAGCCCGACCGACGGCACCGAGCAGACGGTGGTCGTTCCGCTCGGCCGACGACGGTCCCGCGAGCAGGGCCCGGCCGGACTCAACCCGCTGCTCGGCCGGTTCGCCGCGACGGTCGCGGAGGCCAACGACCGGATCGCCGACCTGGTGGCCGCCGACTACGCCCTGGAGGGGATGGGGACGACCGTCACCGGCGCGGTCTTCGACGGACAGCGGATCGGGCTCGTGCACATCGGCGACAGCCGGGCCTACCTGCTGCGGGACGGCCACCTCGAACGGCTGACCCACGACCACAGCTGGGTGCAGTCCCTCGTCGACGACGGCAAGATCTCCGCCGACGAGGCCGCGTACCACCCGCATCGGTCCCTGCTGCTGAAGGTCCTGAACGGGCAGCCGGCCAACGACCCCGACCTCACCACCGTGGAGCTCCAGGCCGGGGACCGGCTGCTGTTCTGCAGCGACGGCCTGTGCGGGCTGGTCGACGACCCGCGGATCGGTGAGCTCGCCGCTCATCCCGATCTCGAGGTGGCCGTGACCGATCTGGTCGATGCGGCCCTCGCCGCCGGCGGGATCGACAACATCACCGTGATCCTGGCCGAGGCCGTACCCGACGCCGAGCCCGCGTCGACCGGCGCCGGCGACCGCGGACGAGGACGAGGACACGGCGGTGCGGCCGGTGGTCGCGGCCGCCGTGGTGCTCGGGGCCGCCGCCGAACGGGACATCCCGTCGGTGCCTCGGCGTACCTCGCTGGTGCCCGGTCTGCGCCACGGACGACGACGAGGACGACGACGAGGACGAGGACGACACCCCGGCGAACGGCACCGGGGCCACGGTGGCCAAGGCCCCGCCCGCGACGCGCGACGACGAGTCCCGGTACGCACCCGGGCCGCCGGCCAGGCGGCCGATCGTCCGCACCCTGCTGGTCGGTCTGGCCATCCTGCTGGTGGCGGCCGCCGGGCTCGGCGCCGGTTACGCCTGGACCCGCACCCAGTACTTCGTCGGGGCCGCCGGCGACCAGGTCGCGATCTACCAGGGCCTGCCCGACGGGATCCCGGGGCTGCAGCTCGTCGCAGGTGTACGAGGTGCAGGACCTGCCGGTGGCGAGTCTGCCGCCCTACTACCAGGCCCAGGTCACCGCCGGCATCGAGGTGGCGAGCGTGGATGCCGCCCGGGTCACGGTCGAGCAGCTGAGGGAGATGGCCCGCCGCTGCGCGCAGCCGACACCGCCCCCACGCCCCGACCCACGCCGAAGACCACCGGCGACGCCCGAAGCCCACCGCGACGCCACGACCACCACCGGCGGGCCCGTCCGGTACGGCGGCGACCCCGACCCCCACGACCTCGCTGACGACTGCGCCGCCGCCGACGTCGACCGCGCACCCACCACGCCCGCGCCCAGCCCGCTGCCCGGGCAGGGCTGCTGATCGTGCGAGCCGCCCGATGAGCACTGCCCAGCCGCTGGTCGTGGTCCCCAAGAAGCGCCGGGGAGCCGAGCTGTTCCTGCTGCTGTTCGCCCTGGTGCTGGTGCTGGGCGCGTACGCGCAGGTCGACCTCAACGTGGACGGCGAGCTGTCCGACCGGTTCACCTTCCTCGCCATCGCGTCGAGCGTCGGCGTGCTGGCCGCTCACGTCGCGGTCCGCTGGCGGATCCCGTACGCCGACCCGGTGCTGCTGCCCTGCGTGGTGCTGCTGAACGGGCTGGGGATCGCGATGATCCACCGGATCGACCTGATCAACAACCCGCCGCTGGACGGCGCCCGCACCCAGCTGATCTGGACCACGCTCGGCGTCATCATGTTCATCCTGGTGGCGGCGGTGCTGCGCGACCACCGCCCGCTGCAGGGCTACACGTACACGCTCGGGCTGGCCGGTCTGGTCCTGCTGCTGCTGCCCCTGGTGCCCGGCCTCGGCACCGAGAAGTTCGGCGCGCAGATCTGGATCCAGGTGGGGCCCTACAGCTTCCAGCCGGCCGAGGCGGCGAAGGTCCTGCTGGCGGTCGCCTTCGCGTCGTACCTGGTGGAGAAGCGGGACGTGCTCGCCCTGGCCGGCTGGCGGGTGCTGGGACTGGACCTGCCGCGCGCCCGCGACCTCGGTCCGATCCTGTGCGTCTGGGCGCTCAGCCTGCTCATCCTGATCTCCCAGCGCGATCTGGGCACCTCGCTGCTGTTCTTCGGGATGTTCGTGATGATGCTGTACGTCGCCACCGAACGACCCGGCTGGGTGGTGCTGGGCACCGCCCTGTTCGCCGGCGGGGCGTACGCGGCGTTCCTGCTCTTCGACCACGTCAAGATCAGGGTCGGCGCCTGGCTGGATCCTTTCGGGGACTACGACCGTTACTACCAGGTGATCAACGCGCAGTTCGGCATGGCCTGGGGTGGTCTGCTGGGTCGCGGCCTCGGCGAGGGCCGCCCCGGACTCACCCCGCTGGCCCGCTCCGACTTCATCGCGGCCGCGATCGGTGAGGAGCTCGGCGCGACCGGGCTGATGGCCATCATCTTGATCTACGGGCTGATCGTGTTCCGGGGCCTGCGGACCGCGCTGCAGTGCCGGGACCCGTTCGGCAAGCTGCTCGCGGCGGGTCTCGCGTTCGGGCTGGCCCTGCAGGTGTTCACCATCATCGGCGGGGTCACGCGGCTGCTGCCGCTGACCGGCCTGACCACCCCGTTCATGTCCCAGGGCGGCTCCTCGCTGATCTGCAACTGGATCGTCATCGGTCTGCTGATGGTGATCTCGCACCACGCCCGCAAGCCGATCGCCACCGCGCTGGAGATCGACCCCGACAGCGAGACGACCCAGCTGATGGCGAGACCGGTATGAACAAGCCGATCCGACGGGTCGCGTTCGTGGCCATGGTGATGTTCGCCCTGCTGCTGGGCAACGTCACGTACTCGGTCCTGTTCCGGCAGGCCAGCCTGGACGCCAACGCCCAGAACCGGCGGACCCGGGACGCCGAGTTCGCCCAGGACCGGGGCGCGATCCTGGCCACCGGCAAGGTGCCGATGGCCGACACCAAGGCCAGCGACGACCGGTTCCGGTTCCAGCGGGTCTATCCCGACGACGACCTGTACTCGGTGGTGACCGGCTACTACTCCTACGACCACGGCCGGACCGGGCTGGAGAACTCCTACAACACCCAGCTGGCCGGCACCGACGACTCGCTGTTCGTCCGCCGGCTGGTGGACCTGGTCACCGACCGCTCACCGGAGGGCGCGAGCGTGCAGACCACCATCGTGCCCCGGGTGCAGAAGGCGGCCGCGGAGGCGCTCGGCAACCAGAAGGGGGCGGTGGTCGCCCTCGACCCCAAGACCGGCGCGGTGCTGGCCATGGTGACCAGCCCGAGCTACGACGCGAACGAGATCGCCAGCCACGACATCGAGGCGGCCAACAAGGCCTGGACGAAGCTGGCCAAGGACGACACCCGGCCGCTGGCCAACCGGGCGGCGCGGGAGATCTACCCGCCCGGGTCGACGTTCAAGCTGGTCACGGCCGCCGCGGCTCTGGAGGACGGCATGTCCCCCGACACCGAGGTGGCGTCACCGAACCGGCTCAAGCTGCCGAACACCGAGACGTACCTGCCGAACTCCACCAACTGCGGTGGCGCGAAGACCACGATCAGCAACGCGCTGCGGGTGTCCTGCAACACCGCGTTCGCCAACCTCGGGCTCGAGGTCGGGCAGGACAAGCTCCGCGAGCAGGCGCAGAAGTTCGGCTTCAACGCCCGGCACCTCGCCGATCTCAACGGCGTGGCCAGCCAGTTCCCCGACGAGATGGATCAGGCCCAGCTCGCGCTGAGCGCCATCGGCCAGTACGACGTCGCGGCCAGCCCGCTGCAGATGGCCATGGTCACCGCGGGCATCGCCAACGACGGCGCGGTGATGGATCCGTACGTGGTGAGCATGGTGCAGGGACCGGACCTGAAGCCGCATCTCCACCACCAAACCGGCCAAGCTGAGCCAGGCGATGACCCCGGCGAACGCCAAGGAGCTGCAGGAGATGATGCGGATCGTGGTGTCGCAGGGCACCGGCTCCGCGGCGCAGATCTCCGGGGTGGACGTGGCGGGCAAGACCGGCACCGCACAGTCCGACCCGACCCGGAAACCTTTTGCCTGGTTCACCTCGTTCGCACCGGTGGACGACCCCAAGGTGGCGGTCGCGGTGATCGTGGAGGACGCCGACATCCCCCGGCAGGACATCGCCGGCGGCCGGGTGGCCGCACCGATCGCCCGGGCCACGATGCAGGCGGCCCTCTCGTGAGGACCGGGCCCGGCGTGGGAGGGTCGAACCGTACGAGCGGGGCGCCGCGGGCGCGCTCGCCCCGAGAGGTCACGCCGTTGCGCGGTCACGCTGTGATGAGGGAGGACTGACCAGATGACGAGCCAGCCCAAGCTGGTCGGAGGACGCTACGAGCTGGGCGAGCTGCTCGGTCGCGGCGGGATGGCCGAGGTCCACCGGGCCCTGGACCTCCGACTGGGGCGACCCGTGGCGGTCAAGGAGCTGCGCGCCGACCTGGCGACCGACCCGACCTTCCAGGCCCGGTTCCGACGAGAGGCCCAGTCCGCCGCCGGTCTGAACCACCCGACGATCGTCGCCGTGTACGACACCGGCGAGGAGACGAACCCGGTCACCGGGACCTCCATCCCCTACATCGTGATGGAGCTGGTCGAGGGCCAGACGCTGCGCGACGTGCTCCGCGAGGGCCGCAAGCTGCTGCCGGAGCGCGCGCTGGAGCTGACCGTGGGTGTGCTCGATGCGCTCAGCTACAGCCACAAGGCCGGCATCGTGCACCGCGACATCAAGCCCGCGAACGTGATGCTGACGCCGACCGGCCAGGTCAAGGTGATGGACTTCGGCATCGCCCGCGCCGTGGCCGACACGTCCGCGACCATGACCCAGACGGCCGCCGTCATCGGCACCGCCCAGTACCTGTCGCCGGAGCAGGCGCGCGGCGAGACCGTGGACGCCCGCAGCGACATCTACTCCGCCGGCTGCCTGCTCTACGAGCTGCTCGTCGGTCGTCCGCCGTTCGTCGGCGACTCGCCGGTGAGCGTGGCGTACCAGCACGTCCGCGAGCAACCGGTCCCGCCGAGTCAGCTCGACCCCGAGATCACCCCCGACATCGACGCGATCACGCTCAAGGCCCTGGCCAAGGACGCCGACGACCGCTACCAGTCCGCCCGCGAGTTCAAGAACGACATCACCCGGGTGCTGGCCGGCCAGCAGGCCACCGCCGCGATCCCGCGTCCGGTGCCGGAGTCGGAGGTGCCGACCCGGGTCGCCACCCGGCCGGTGCCGATCCCGCCGCCGCCCGTCGAGGAGGACATCGAGGAGGAGCCGAAGAAGCGCGGCGGCATCATCGCCCTGGTGGTGGTGCTGGCGCTGCTCCTGCTCGGTGGGGTCGCGTGGGGCGTCTACGCCTGGATGCAGCCCGACGAGCCGCCGCCACCGGCCCTGGTCGCCGTACCGAACGTGCTCACCTACACCACCGACCAGGCGCAGGCCCGCCTGGAGGGTGTCGGCCTCAAGGCCACGGTCCGCGAGGTGAACGGACCCGCCGACACCAAGGGCCAGGTGACCCAGCAGGACCCGATCCCCGACACGCAGGTCGAGGTCAACAGCTCGGTCACCATCACCGTCAACCAGGGGCCCGAGACCGGGACCATCCCCGACGGCCTGGTCGGCAAGGACCGCAAGGCCGCCGAGGACAGGCTCAACGACGCCGGTTTCGACTCGGTGGAAGCGAAGGCCGCCGTCCTCCGAACCGAACGACGCCAAGGCCGGTCAGGTGCTGTCGGTCAGCCCCAAGGAGGGCTCCACGGTGGCGCTGTCGGCGAAGGTGACGCTCACCTACGCGACCGGCGAGTCGGCCGTGCCGAACCTGGTCGGGGTGAATCGTGAACGGGCCGAGTCCGACGCGAAGTCGGCCGGTTTCAAGGTGCGCTTCACCGAGGAGGAGACCGACGAGCAGCCGCCCGGTCTGGTGACCTCGCAGGATCCCGACGCGGGCTCGATGCTGGCCCGCGGGGAGGCGATCTCGGTGGTCGTCGCCGTGGCCCCCAACCACCCACCCCGACGCCGACGCCCCCGCCGCCCACGTCCGCCCCGCCCAGCACGCCGACCACGCCCACCCCGGATCCCACGAGCACCTGATCCACCGATCTCCTGGCGCTATAGAACAGGTGATCGAATAGGCGTACACTCGGGCTATGTCCGTGATGAGCGCACTGCAGGGTTCGCTGTTCGAGCTCGAGGCGACGCCGGGTCTCGGCCCGCTCGCCGACCTCGTCGTCCGCCACGAGCTCGGCCGGGGCGCGTGGGTCGATCTGCTGCCCGGCTGGCTGGGCTGCGCCGACGAGGTGTACGACCGGTTGCTCGACGTCGACTGGCAGGCGGAGCGACGACAGATGTACGAGCGGGTGGTCGACGTGCCGCGGCTGCTGCGCTTCTACGGTGAGGACGAGACGCTTCCCCATCCGACGCTGACCGATGCCCGCCGGGCCTTGAACGAGCACTACGCGCCCGAGCTCGGTGAGCCGTTCACGACGGCCGGGATGTGCCTCTACCGCGACGGCCGTGACTCGGTGGCCTGGCACGGCGACACCATCGGACGCGGCCGCAGCGAGGACACGATGGTGGCGATCGTCTCGCTGGGCTCGGCGCGGGAGTTCCTGCTGCGTCCCCGGGGCGGGGGCACGACCATCCGGCACCGGCTCGGCCACGGCGATCTGATCGTCATGGGCGGCTCGTGCCAGCGGACCTGGGAGCACGCGGTGCCCAAGACCACCCGGCCGGTCGGACCCCGGATGAGTGTGCAGTTCCGGCCGCGCGGGGTCCGCTGACGCAGGCTCGGTGAGCGGCGGTCCGCGGCGGACGCCGAAGGAGGCCGTCGCGGCGCTCGCCGAGGGGATCGAGATCATCCGGGCGACCTGGGACACCACCCAGCGGTCGGTGCGTCTGGACGGGGAGCACTACCGCGCCGCCGGCGTCCACCCCGGCCCGGCACCGGCCCACGACATCGAGATCTGGATCGGGGCGATCGGACCGAAGATGCTGGCGCTGACCGGCCGGGTGGGTGACGGTTGGCTGCCCTCGCAGGCGTACGTGCCACCGGAGCAGCTGGCCGAGAAGAACGGCCGGATCGACGACGCCGCCCTGGCCGCCGGCCGCGAGCCCGCCCAGATCCGGCGGCTCTACAACGTGAACCCGTCCACCGATCCGGCCTGGGCGGAGTCACTGGCCGAGCTGGCCGTCGAGCACGGCATCAGCACCTTCATCGTGGCCGGCGACGACCCCCGGCTGGTGCAGGAGCTCGGGACCGAGATCGCCCCGGCCGTCCGGGAGCTGGTGACCCGCGAACGCGCCCGCGGTGGGGTGGAGACCCCCACGAGCGCCATCGACGAGCCCCCTCTCGACGAGGCGACGGGCGAGCCGTCACGGTCCGCACCCGCCGAGTCCGTCGCCGTCAGCACGACCCGGACGCGGCCCGAGAACGCGCCGCGCCCCACCCCGGACGACGGTGGCCGGCGGAGCGATCGACGACCCTGGGACGACGCGACCCGCCCGACGTACGCCTCGACCGCCGCCCCGCTGGCCTGGACCGCCCACGAGCGCGCCGCCGGTCAGCACCTGATCGACGTCCACGACCACCTGCGCACGGAGCTGAAGCAGCTGTTCGACCTGATCGACCAGGTCGCGGCCGGCACTCTGGAGGCGGGCCGGGCCCGGTCGCTGATCAACACCATGACGCTGCGGCAGAACGACTGGACCCTCGGCGCCTACTGCCAGTCCTACTGCCGGTTGGTCACCACCCACCACTCCATCGAGGACAGCAGCATGTTCCCGCACCTCCGCTCGGCCGACGACGGTCTGGCTCCGGTGATCGACCGGCTGGAGGCCGAGCACCACGTCATCGCCGGGGTGCTCGACGAGGTCGACCGGGGTCTGGTCGCCGTGGTCTCCGGCCCGGAGGGGATGGCGGAGCTGCGGCGGGCGGTCGACCTGCTCAGCGACACGATGACCTCGCACCTGTCGTACGAGGAGCGGGAGCTGGTCGAACCCCTGGCCCGCTTCGGCTTCTACTGAGCTGATTGCCGACTCCGCGCGTGCTCGAGCACTCGCGGAGTGGTGCAGGGCTCAGCCGGTCAGTGCGCGCTCATCAGCGGCGCGAAGTCCTTGGCCCGATCCGGCGCCTCCGGGTCGCCGCAGATCGCCAGCCAGTTGGCCAGCATCTGGTAGCCGCCCTCGGTCAGCACCGACTCCGGGTGGAACTGGACGGCCTCCACCGGCAGGCTGCGATGGCGGACGGCCATGATCACGCCGCCGGGGGTGGTCGCGGTCACCTCGAGCACGTCGGGCACCGTGTCCGGCTCGATGGCCAGGGAGTGGTAGCGGGTGGCGGTGAACGGGTCCGGCAGGCCGGCCAGCACCCCGAGCCCGCCGTGGTGCACCGAGGACGTCTTGCCGTGCAACAGCTCCGGCGCCCGGTCGACCACCCCGCCGTACGCGACCCCGATCGCCTGCAACCCCAGGCAGACCCCGAAGATCGGCAGGTCGCCCGCCTTGCGCCGGATCACGTCGATGCAGACGCCGGCCTCCTCGGGAGTGCCGGGTCCGGGTGAGAGCAGGACGCCGTCGAAGCCGTCGGTGAAGGAGTCGTCGGCGAACCGCGGGTCGTCGTTGCGCCAGACCTCGACCTCGGCGCCGATCTGCGCCAGGTACTGGACGAGGTTGTAGACGAACGAGTCGTAGTTGTCGACCACGAGGATCTTCGTGCGCGGCATGGCGTCATTCTCCCCCGACGCCGGGGATGTTCGGTCGAGCCGACCACATCTGGTCGGGTCGGCTCGCCAGCGGCCGGCCCAGCGGTCGGGTCAGCAGCGGTCGGGTCAGCGGAGCACCCGTGCGTACTGCAGGTCGACCGAACCCTGGTAGCCCGGGAAGTCCGACTTCGACGACACCGTCACCTCGTAGCCGAGCCGGAACGCGTCGACGTACTGCTGGTAGATCCGGATGTACGCCGAGCCGGCCAGGGCGGCCTGGAGCTTGACGGGGTCACCGATGGCACTGATCCGGTACGGCGGCGCGTACGGGATCCCGTGCAGCACCACCGTGTTGCCGACGCACTTGATGCCGGTGGTGGCGATCACCCGCTGACCCTGGATGGTCATCGCCTCGGCGCCGCCGCGCCACAGCTCGTTGGCCACCGCCTGGATGTCCTGCTGGTGGACGACCAGCAGATCCTGGTCGACCCCCTCTCCGGTCACCGACTCGGGGGCGTCGTCGAGGGTCACCGTGACCGACGGCCCGGACACCGGCGTCAACCCCACCTGGGCCGACGTCTCCGCGAGCTCGGCGGCCAGGTCGGTGCCCGCGGTGTCGCCCTGCGCGGCGGCGAGCGTGTCCACCTCCGACCGCAGCCGGGTCACCTGGGCCGCGAGGGCGGTGTTGCGACGGGACTCGGACTGCACGAGGCTGACCAGATCGGTGTTCCGACCGGGCCGCAGGTCGATGCCCCGCGCGTTGGAGGCGCTGACCACCACCAGCAGGCCCGCGACCACCAGGACCGCCGCGGTCGCGAGTCGCCCGGCCCGGGTGCGCTGGCTGTCGCGGCGTCGCTGGGCCGAGCGGGCACGGATCAGGGAGCGGCGGATGCGCCGCCACAGGGACTGGACGGGTTGGCGTGGTGCGTTCATCTCGTCCCTCCGCCCCCTGTCCCTGTGTGAGGTGCCGCACGCGCCGTCGGGATCGCCGCACCCACGGCCGAGTGAACTACGCTAACTGCTCACACCCGAGGAGTTACCAGCGTGCCCGAGTCAAGAGTCCGTAAGTCGACCGAGAGCAAGAAGAAGCAGAAGGCGGCGGCCGAGGCGAAGCCGAAGAAGCTCAAGGCGCCGGCCAGCCGACGTTGGGTGCCACCCACCTTCATCGCGGTCGGACTGCTCGGCGTGGCCTGGCTGATCGTGTTCTACATCGCCGGCTACCAGATCCCGTTCATGGCCGCGCTCGGCAACTGGAACATCCTGATCGGCATGGGCGGCATGGCCGCCGCTTTCGGGATCGCGACCCTCTGGAAGTAGCGCGGGACCAGCTACCGGCCGGTAATGACAGGCGTGTAACTCGTCCACAGTGGGGATAACCCCTGTGGACAACCACGCTGCGATCCCCCGTCGTCGAGCGACGACTCTCCCAACCGTCGTCGAGCGACGACCCTCCGTCAACGAGGCCCTGATGCCTGCCCGCCCCACCAGGAACCGCCGGTACGGCGCTCTGGACCGCGAGATCTTCGCCCTCGCCCTCCCCACGTTCGCGACCCTGGTCACCGAGCCGCTGCTGCTGATCGCCGACTCCGCCTTCATCGGCCACCTGGGCACCGACCAGCTCGCCGGACTCGGCATCGCGGCCAACCTGATCGGCATCGTCGTCGGGCTGTGCATCTTCCTGGCGTACGGGACCACGAGCACGGTCGCCCGACGGCTCGGCGCCGGAGACCGGCGGGCCGCCCTGGCCGGCGGGATCGACGGACTGGTGCTGGCCGTCCTCATCGGGGTGGTGCTCGTCGCCGTGCTGCAGCTCCTGCTGCCGTCCATCGTCTCCGCGTACGGGCCGTCGCTCCCCGTCCGCGAGGCGGCCTTGGCCTACCTCCGGGTCGCCGTCTGCGGGCTGCCGGCCGTGCTCGTCCTGCTGGCCGGAACCGGCGTCCTCCGCGGCCTGCAGGACACCACCACACCGCTCAAGGTCGCGGTCGCCACCAACCTGGCCAACATCGCCTTGAACGCGACCCTCGTGTACGGGGTCGGTCTGGGCATCCGCGGGTCGGCCATCGGCACCCTGATCGCCCAGACCGGCGCCGCCGCCGTGATCGCGATCATCGTGGTGCGGGGTGCCCGCCGGGCGGGGGTGCCGCTGGGCTTCCACCCCAGAGGTGTCTTCGCGGCGGCCCGGACCGGGGTCTGGTTGATCGCCCGGACGGCCACGCTGCAGGTCGCGATCACGCTGACCACGGTGGTGGCCGCGGCCGGCGGGACGATCGTCCTGGCCGCCTACCAGGTGGTCAACTCGATCTGGGTGCTGCTCGCGTTCGCCCTGGACGCCATCGCCATCGCCGGGCAGGCCATCATCGGACGACTGCTGGGGGCCGGTGACGTGGCGACCGGCCGGGCGATGACCACCCGGATGATCGGCTGGGGCGTGGTCTGCGGGGTGGTCTTCGGGCTCGTCGTCGCCGTCGGTGGGCAGTTCGTGGCGGCGATCTTCACCCCCGATCCGCAGGTGCAGCAGCTGGTCGGGCAGGCGCTCGTGGTGGTCGCGATCATCACGCCGATCGCCGGCATCGTGTACGTGCTGGACGGCGTGCTGATCGGTGCCGGCGACGGTCGCTACCTCGCGCTGGCCGGGCTGCTCTCCCTGGCGGCGTACGTGCCGCTGGCCCTGACGGTGCGCTGGCTGGACGCCGGGCTGGTCTGGCTCTGGGTGGCGTACGGCGGCTTCATGCTGGCCCGGATGCTGACCCTGGTGCTGCGCGCCCGGACCGACACCTGGATCCGCACCGGGTCGGACCTGGCCTGAGCGCCGCCCCGGCAAGGGGCGGGCTCGGCTCAGGCACAGGCACAGGCACAGGCACGGGCACAGGCACGGGCACAGGCACGGGCACGGGCACGGCAATTTCCATCCACGGACTGCTCTTGCGGCGCGGAACGCCCCACTCGACCGGAGAACCCGCCCGTGGATGGAAATTGCCGGACCCGGTCGGCCTCAACAGCACGCCGCTGGTCTCAGACCGCGACCCCGGCGGCGAGGTCGGCCACCGTGACCCGATCGAGCTCGGTCCGGACAGCCTGCCGGGCGTGCGCGTCGAGCTCGGTCAGCGAGCTGCTGGATCGAGCGGCCGACCGGGCAGTCCGGGTTGGGACCGTGCAGACCGAGCACGGGTTCGTGGCCCTGGACCAGGTCCCAGACCTGGGCAGCGGTGATGTCCGCGGCCGGCCGACCCAGACCCCAGCCGCCGCGCGGTCCGGGCCGCGACACCACCAGACCGGCCTCGCGCAACGGCCCGAGCACTCGGCGTACGTGCACCGGGTTGGCGTTGGCACTCAGGGCCAGCTCCTCGGAGCTCACCGCCCGGGCCGTGCCGCCGCGTTCTCCGCCGCGACGCCGGCCAGGTAGGTGAGGACGTGCACCGCCACCGCGAACTGGGTGCTCGTCGGTCTCGCCATGCGACCAGTCTTCCATATCGTCGCCAGTCTGACTACAGTTAATCGTCGTCAGCCTGACTACGATCTCACTTCCCGCAAGGAGCCTCCATGACCACCATCGCCCTCACCGGTGCCGCCGGCCAGCTCGGCCGCCTCGTCGCCGAGCAGCTGCTCGACCGCACGGACCCGGCGGACATCGTCCTGATCACCCGGCGGCCCGAGGCCGTCGCCGACCTGGTGGCGCGCGGGGCGAGCGTGCGGACGGCCGACTTCGACTCCCCCGACACCCTCGTCCCGGCCTTCAGCCGGCGTGGACCGGCTGCTGGTCATCTCCGCGGACACCGTGGGTGATCGGCTGACGGGCCAGCTCGCCGCCGTCGCGGCGGCGAAGGAGGCGGGGGTCGGTCACGTGTTCTACACCTCCGTCACGGAGCCGACGGCCGACAACCCGGCCGGTGTGGTCCCCGACCACCGGGCCACCGAGGAGGCGCTGGCCGCCAGCGGACTGCGCTGGACCAGCCTCCGGAACAACCTGTACGCCGAGTTCCAGCTCCCCACCCTCCAGCAGGCCGCGGCCAGCGGTCAGCTCGTCACCAACGCCGGCGCGGGCCTGACCGCGTACGTGACCCGGACCGACTGCGCCGCGGCGGCCGCGGCGGCTCTGCTGCTCCCCGAGCCCGCGCAGGTCTACGACATCACCGGTCCGGACGGCATCTCCAGTGCCGACCTGGCCGCCCTGGCCACGACGCTGACCGCCAAGCCGGTCACCGTGGTCGACGTCACCGACGAGGAGTACGTGGCCGGGCTCGTGTCGGCCGACCTGCCGGAGCCGGTCGCCCAGCTGTTCGCGTCGTTCGGCACGGCAGCCCGGGAAGGCTTCATGGGCCGTACCAGCGGCGCCGTGGCCGATCTGACCGGGCACCAGCCGACCGCGCTCGCCACCCTGGTCGGCTGAGCCGCCGGGCCGGTCGCACCACTAGAGTCGGTCCGTGACCCACCCCACCAAGGCCGTCCACAGCTGGGCTCTGCACCGCACCCTCGGGTCGTTCGTCGCCGCGGGTGCGATGCCGATGGGGGGACTGCCCGCCGGTGGCGGCGGTGGCCTCGCCCTGCTCGACCTGCCGGCCGAGCTGGCCCGTCGCGGCTACGGGGCGTTCCAGCTGGCGCACTTCTACCTGCCCAGCACCGATCCGGCCTACCTGGCGGAGCTGAAGGCGGCCCTGGCCGGGGCGAACGTGCAGCTGGAGTGCTTCCTGATCGACGACGGTGATCCCACCGACGCGACCGGGTCGGCGCCCGGTGAGGACTGGATCAGCGGCTGGCTGGACGTCGCTGCGGCACTCGGGGCCCCGCGGGCGAGGGTCGTCGCCGGGAAGTCCGAGCCCACCCCGTTGCGGCTGGACGCCAGCGCATCGGTGCTGCGACGGCTGGCGGATCGCCATCCGGAGCTGCGGGTGGTGACCGAGAACTGGCACGCCCTGCTGCCGAACGCCGACGCGGTGATCGCCCTGCTGGAGCGGACCGAGAACCGGGTCGGCTTCCTGATCGACCTCGGCAACTGGCGCGGACCGAGCAAGTACGACGACCTGGCGCGGGTCGCGCACCTGGCCGAGACCTGCCAGGCGAAGGTGCGAGTGACCGACAGCGGCCTCGACGTCGAGGACTACCGACGCTCCCTCTCGGTGCTCCGCGACGGCGGCTACCGCGGCCCGCTGGCGATGGTCTACGACGGTCCCGATCCCGACGAGTGGGGCCACCTGGAGCAGGCGTACGCGGTGGTCACCGACGTCTTCGGCTGACGCCGAGGGGCGCCGACGACCGCTGGAACCGGACAGACCTCGTTCTCGACGATCCCGCTGCCGTGGACCACTGGCGTTCATCCGCCGGGGCCCGGGCCCGGTCGGACGTGGTCGAGGACCGCTGGCAGCTCGTGCACGACCGGGTAGAGGTCGTGAGCGGGCGGCACCTGGTGCCCGCGCGCGAACCGTACGAAGTTCACCGAGAGCTCGCTCGCGATCTCTTCGTCGTGGTTGGTGTCCCCCACCATCAGCACCCGGGCCGGGTCGTGCCCGGAGGACCGCAGCCAGGTCGCGACCACGTCGGCCTTGGTCGCGGCGTACGCGTCGCTGATCCCGAGGATCTGAGCGAAGTGCTGCTCGATGCCGTGCGGCGCCATCTGGTGCCGGAGGGTGTCCATCACCGTGGCGGAGATCAGGACCTGTTCGACGCCGAGCCGTCCGATCGCGGACAAGGTCGCGCCGGCCTCCGGGTGCAACGGCGCGGTGCCGACCGAGGCGGCGAAGAGCTCGAGGTAGGTTCCCGCGGCCGACCGGAAGTCCGGGGCGGCGATGCCCAGGCGCGCGTAGAAGCTCTGCACCGGGAAGCCGAACACGTCCCGGTACGCGTCCGGGTCCGGCACACCCGGCAGACCGCGCGCCGTGAGGACGGAGTTCATCGCCAGCCAGGCGATGCGCGAGTCGTCGAGCAACGTCCCGTTCCAGTCCCAGCACACGACGTCGATGGCCGCACCGGTCGATGGACTCACCACACACCCTCCTGTTCTCTCGCTCGGGACCTGCCCCCGAGGTCATCCGGCCACCCGGCGCCAGAGCGAGACCACGCGGCCACGTCGGTCGACGGAGACGGGTCAGGACGGCTGCTGGCGGCCCTGCCGCTTGCGCTGCACCCCGCGTTGACCGGCGATCAGCAACAACCGCACCACCACCCCGAGCACCACGAGGTTCAAGAGCATCTGCACGCTGACCAGCAGCATCGCGGCGTGCGTCTGGGCGACGATGTCACCGAACCCGACCGTCGCGAACACGGTGATCGTGAAGTAGAGCGCGGTGGTCTGGTCCAGGGACTGGCTGAACGCGGCGTGGTCGCCGGCGTCGGCGGACAGGTAGAGCCGCGCGAAGAGGACGAGGAAGACCAGGATGCTGAGGGCCATCGCCTCCACCGCCCGCAGCCCCGGGTAGCGGGACCGGGCGATCAGCGGCAGCTGCACCCCGACGATGACCCCGAACAGGGCGACGTCGAGGAGCAACCACGGCACGTCGGACTCGCCCTCGTCCCAGCGCACCGGGAGCAGGTAGTAGACCGCCATCACGGCGGCCAGGGACCCGACCAGCCGTGCACCCATGACCACGCCGGCCCGTACGTGCGACTCGCCCGCACCCAGGCCGCCGCGAAGACTCACGGACGAGACTCTTCCCTGCCGGCGGCCGGCCACCTAGCACGGCGCGCCGGAGGGACCCCGTTCAGCGCAGATCGGTCCGGTGACCCGGCTGCGGGATCGCGTTCAGCAGCCGGCCGGTGTCCTCGGCCTTCGGGTGGTCGATGACCTCCTGGGCGTCACTGGACTCGACCACCTTGCCCCTGCTCAGCACCAGGGCGTGGTCGGCGATCTTCCTGGCGCTCAGCAGGTCGTGTGGTGCCGTGGCGGTCAGTCCGGGCAACCGCAGGACTGCCGGATCACCGCCTCGGTGGCCAGCACGTGCTGACCCACCGGTCCCTGGGGTCCGCGGACCCGTCGGTGGAGCAGCTCGGCGGCCCGTCCGCCCATCTTCCGGACGGGTTGGCGGGCGGTGGTGAGTCCGGGGGTGACGTAGCGCGCCGCGGTGACGTCGTCCCAGCCGGTGAGCGAGAGGTCGGCGCCGGGGACGATGGACCGTCGGCGGAGACCCGCTCCCAGCGCCAGCGCGACCTCGTCGTTGGCGCAGACCAGGGCGTCCGGCCGCGCCGGCAGGCCGAGCACGAGGTCGACCGCGGCGTCGCCGCCCTGCTCGGTGTAGGGCACGCGCAGCGGCTCGGCGACCGGAGCGAGGCCGCTGTCGGCCAGTGCCGCCTGGAAGCCGACGTGCCGGGCCGCGACGTCGCTGGACTGATCGGGGGCCCCGACGAAGACGAGCCGGCGCCGGGCGTGGACGTCGATGAGGTGCCGGGTGAGGGCGTTCGCGGTGTCGGTGCTCTCGCTGATCACGACGTCGCAGCCGGCGATCTGCGAGCGACCCACGGCCACCACCGGGATCAGCGCGGCCAGGTCGGCGATCTCGGCGTCGGGGATGTCCATCTGCGCGATCATCACGCCATCCACCCGGGCACGGAGGTCCGCGAGCGTGCGGGTGCGGCGCGGCCGGTCGGCCACCACCAGCAGCAGCTCCTGGTCGTAGCGCGCGGCCACCTCCTCGTACCCCATCAACAGCTCGGAGTAGTAGGGCCCGTCCAGGGAGCCGATCACCACCGCGTGGGTCTGGTAGCGCGCCGAGGCCAGGCTCTTGGCCGAGTTCTGCGGCACGTACGCCAGCTCGTGCGCCGCCTTCAGCACCCGCTCGGTCGCCTCCGGCGAGGTGACAGCGGTGCCACTGAGCACCCGCGAGACGGTGGCGATCGAGACGCCGGCCCGCTCCGCGACGGAGTAGATGGTGGCCCGACCCGAGGTCGGCGACCGGCGAGCACGTGGTCGGCTGCGATCCGTCGACACGTCGTCCGTCCCTCCCGTGTCCTGCTCGGTCATGTGACCCAGGGTGGCAGAGATGCCGTCGTCCGCCGTCCTCGGCTCTGTAAGCGCTTACAGTATCGAGACCCCTCGTGGGTGGCAACCCCACGGGGGTTCCGCCGCCTCGTCCCACCGGCGTCTTCCCTGGTCAGCCGCCGGTTCTCGGGATCGCTGACGCCGCCAGTCGTTGGCCGAAGCCCCGATCCAGCGGGTGCTCCAGCGGTGCGCATGACCGTGTTCGATGGGCACGCTCCGCGCTCCGCGGTCCTGAGCTCCGCAAGGTCCCACTCGTTCGATCGCGTCGGCGCACGACGAAGAGCGTGTCGTTCGCCAACACTCCTCACTCCTGGGAGGCTGCGCTCATGACCGTGGTCAAGATCAATGCCATCACCGTGCCCGCCGACAGCGGCGACGAGCTCGCCCACCGTTTCGCCAAGCGGGCCGGGGCGGTGGACGGAGCCGACGGCTTCGAGGGCTTCGAGCTGCTGAAGCCGACCGACGACCGCGTGCAGTGGCTCGTGGTGACCCGCTGGCGGGACGAGGAGTCCTTCCAGGCATGGCTGGCCTCACCGTCGTTCGCGCACGGACACCGCTCCGCCGCCGAGCGGTCCGGCGGGGAGGCGCCCCAGCCCGTGTCCACCCACAGCGAGGTCTGGTCGTACGCCATCGCGGGCGGCTCCACCCCCGCCTGACCCACCACCCCGCCTTTTGTGCCGGCGACCTCGACAATTCAGGTTGCTGCTCCAGAACGTGGGGCCGGTGGCCACCACGGACCGCGATCCAGCTCGTCGAGCAGGCCGGCGTACGCGATCCGATCGTCGTCGGTGCCGGTGTGCGGCGCCGCGAACCAGTGCGCGTACTCGACGATCTCGGCCAACCGCCACTCGAGATCGAACAGCTCGACCATCTCCGGGTCGGCGTCCACCCGGTCCCCGTAGCCACCCTGCACCAGCGTGCTGAGGTCCCGCTCGCGCGGCGCCAGCTTCAGCGACTCCCAGTCGACGAAACGGATCCCGTCCGGGCTCATCAGCTGGTTGCGGGTGTGGGTCTCCCCGTGGGTGACCACCCACCGCCGGTCGGCGGCCGCCTCGGCGAGCACCAGGTAGCGACCGGTCCACTCCCCGATCGCGGTCAGTAGCCCGGCGATCGCTCCACGGGCGGCTTCCCCGTACGGACCTGTCGTCCAGGCGCTCGCCACCAGTTCGGCCAGCCGGTCCCCGACGTCGGGCTCCACCACCGGCGCCCAACCGGGCAGGTCGGCGGGAGGGTCGACGGCGTGCAGCCGGGCGAGGTCGGCGATGTTCGCGGCGGCCACGTCGGCGTCGTCGACCGCCCCGTCCCCCACCACGGCGGCGTCGACCCAGGGAGTGCAGGTCATCGCCCCCTCCGCCACGGGCACCAACACCCCACCCGAGCGGGTGGGCAGCGGGGCGAGGACGAACTCCAGACCCGCGTCGGCCAGCCGCATCGCGCCCGCGTACGCCGCCGTCAGGGAGTTGACGGAGTGCCGCGAGCCGAAGCGGTCGTACGTGGCGAACAGGCTCGGCCCACCGGCACCGTCGACGCGCCAGTGGTGGGCGCCGAACCCCACGGCCAGGTGCTCGACGCCCGTGACCGTGTGATCCCAGGCGGATCGGACGATGCGGAGGACCTCGAGGTCGGTCAGCTCGGTCGGCGGTCCCAGCACCCGGGTCACGCTAGACGATCGGGCAGCGGCGAGTGTCGCATTTGTCCAAGCCTCACCGGCGGCGGCCGGAGGAGAGTGGGCTCCATGAGTGAGACGACGACGGTGGCCCTCGCGATGGTCACCCTGGACTGCGCCGACCCCCGGGCGGAAGCGACCTTCTGGTCGGAGCTGCTGGGCTGGGACATCCTCGCGGTGGAGGACGAGTACGCGATGCTCAAGGGGCCGGATTCTGCGGCCCTCGGCTTCGGGAAGGTGCCGGACTACGGGCCGCCGGCCTGGCCGAACGACCACGGCAGCAAGCAGTTCCACTTCGACCTGAAGGCCGCCGACATCGCGGCTGCCGAGCGGCGCTGTGTCGAGCTCGGCGCCACCGTGCCCGACGAGCAGCCCGGTGAGACGTGGCGGGTGCTGCTCGATCCGGCGGGACACCCGTTCTGCCTGACCGACGCGGCCAGCTGGGGCTGACCCCGGTCAAGCGATCGGGCGCCGGCGTCAGGCCCGGTCGTAGGTCGCGATGATCACCCCGGTGCCGGTGACCACGCTGTCGACCAGGGTGAACTCGGTCAGCGGCGAGGACTCGTCGAACAGACGGCTGCCCTCGCCCAGCACCAGCGGGTGGATCAGCAACGCGTACCGGTCCACCAGACCGGCGGCCTGCAGCGACCGGACCAGCGAGGCGCTGCCGACGACGGCGAGATCCGGTCCGTCGCTCGCCTTCAGCTCCGCGACGGTCCGGGCCGCGTCCCCGGCCAGCAGCACCGAGTTCTGCCAGGCGTCGACGTCGGTGAGGGTGGTGGAGACCACGTACTTGCGGGTCGCGTTCAGGTGGGTGGTGAAGGGGTTGCCGTCGTCGGCGTACGCCCAGGCGCCGAGGAAGTCCTGCCAGGTCCGCCGACCGAAGAGCATGTCGCCGGGGGCACTCATCCCCTTGCCCATCTCCCGCAGCATCACGTCGTCGGTGTAGCGAGGCCCCCAGCCGCCGTGCGCGAAGCCGCCGCGGGTGTCCTCATCGGGACGGCCGAGGCCTTGGACCACGCCGTCCAGGGTCGTGCTCATGGTCACGCTGAGGGTGCGCATCGGGTGTCCTCCACGGCAGGTCGACGTCTGTGCTCAGGGGTTCGACCCGACCGGGCCCCGAGAATCATCGTCCGCGGTCACCACCGATGGTGGATCGCGTCCCGGAGATGGCGGTCGTAGATGTCCTCGACGGCCGCCAGGAACTGCGCGTCCAGGGCCGGCAGCTCACCGGCGGCGGCGTTCGCGTGCGCCTGGTCGACCGACCGGGCGCCGGGGATGACGGTGGTGACCCCCGGTTGCTGCACGACCCAGGCCAGCGCGACCTGGGCCGGTGTGGCGTCGATCCCGGCGCCGGCCACCAGCTCGGAGAACTCGCGGGCCGCCTCGACCCCGGTGGCGAAGTCGACGCCGGAGAAGGTCTCGCCGACGTCGAAGGCCTCACCCTGCCGGTTGTAGGTGCGGTGGTCGTCGGCGGCGAACGTGGTGTCGGCGGTGTAGCGACCGCTCAGCAGACCACTCGCCAGCGGCACCCGGGCGATGATCCCGACCCCGTTGGCGACGGCCGCGCCGAGGACGTCGTCGAGTGGCTTGCGCCGGAACGCGTTCAGGATGATCTGGACCGTCGCGGTGCCGCGGCGAGACATCGCGGTCAGCGCCTCGTCGCAGGTCTCCACGCTGACGCCGTACGCCGCGATGGCGTGCTCGGCCACCAGGGTGTCGAGGTCGTCGTAGACCTGGTCGGCGGACAGCACCGACGACGGCGGGCAGTGCAGCTGCACCAGGTCCAGCTGGTCGGTGCCGAGGTTGCGGCGGGACCGATCGACCCAGGTGCGGAAGTTGGCCAGGGTGTAGTTCTCAGGCACCTGATCGGCGCGGCGACCGATCTTGGTGGCCACGGTCACCGGGGTGTCGGCGTGCTCGACCAGGAAGCGGCCGATCAGCTGCTCGCTGCGCCCGTCGCCGTACACGTCGGCGGTGTCGAAGAAGGTGACCCCGCCGTCGACGGCGGCCGCCAGCACGTCCAGCGCGTCGCTCTCCGACACCGACCCCCAGTCCGCGCCGAGCTGCCAGGTGCCCAGACCGACGACCGAGACGGGACGTTCCGTACGGCCGAGAATGCGTTGTTCCATGCCGGTCAGACTAGGCGGCGCAAGAAACCGCGCCCGGTCGCAGGACAGGCGTCGTCGGCCAGAAACGGCAACGGCCGGCCCCGGGTCACCCGGGGCCGGCCGTCAGAGGCCGAGGCTCACGCCTGCGGCGTCACCGCAACCGCGACGTGCGCCGTCACGGCCTCGTGGAGCTTGACGCCCACGGTGTGCTTGCCGGTGGTCTTGATCGGCTTGCCGATCTCGATGGACCGCTTGTCGACCAGCGGTCCGCCGGACTTCTTGATCGCCGACGCGACGTCGGCCTGGGTGATCGCACCGAAGAGCTTGCCGCTCTCGCCGGCGCGAACGTCCAGCTGGATGTCCAGACCCTCGAGCTGGGTCCGGACCTCCTGCGCGTGATCGAGGCTGCGGATCTCGCGGGCGTCGCGACTCCGCTTGATGCCCTCGATCTGCTTCTCGCCACCCTTGGTCCACTTGAGGGCGTAGCCGCGCGGCACGAGGTAGTTGCGGCCGTAGCCGTCCTTGACCTCGACGATGTCGCCGGCCAGACCCAGGTTGTCGACGGCGGCCGTCAGAATGAGCTTCATCTCTGCGTCCTCCTGACTCAGCGGGCCGTCGAGGCGTACGGCAACAGCGCAACCTCGCGGGCGTTCTTGATGGCGATGGCGACACGGCGCTGCTCCTGGACGGAGAGACCGGTCACCCGGCGAGCGCGGATCTTGCCGCGCTCGGAGATGAACTTCCGCAGGGTCGCGGTGTCCTTGTAGTCGATGTGCTGACCCGCACGCAGCGGGTTGGCCTTCTTCTTCACCTTGCGAGGAGGTGGGGGCGTGCTGGCCATTGTGGTGCTCTCCCTTCGAAAGCCCGGCGTATGAGCCGGAATGTGCCGTGGTGCTGTGAGTGGAAGACGAGGTCCGCTCTGATCGCAGGATCAGATGATTCTTGATCAGAACTCTGATCTCTTGATCAGAACGGGGGCTCGTCGCTGGGCGGGGCGCCCCAGGGGTCGCCACCGCCTTGACTGCCGGGACCGCCGGCGCCACCGCCGGAGGTGCCTCCGCCGGCCGCGCCGCCACCGGCGTTGCCGCCGGAAGCCCAGGGATCGTTGCCGTAGCCGCCGCCTTGACGACCGCCACCCTGACCACCCTGGCTGCCGCCGCCGCCCTGGTTGCCGCCGCCGTAGCCACCGCCGCCACCTCCACCGGAGGTGCGGGTGACCTTGGCCGTCGCGTACTTCAGGGCGGGACCGATCTCGTCGACGTCGACCTCGAAGACCGTCCGACGCTCGCCCTCACGAGTCTCGTACGAGCGCGACTTCAGCCGCCCCTGCACGATGACCCGCATCCCCTTCTGCAACGACTCGGCCACGTTCTCGGCAGCCTGACGCCAGACGGCGCAGCTGAGGAACATCGCGTCGCCGTCCTTCCACTCGCCGGACTGGCGGTCGAAGGTGCGCGGGGTGGAGGCGACGGTGAAGTTGGCCACCGGGGCCCCCGACGGGGTGAAGCGAAGCTCCGGGTCGGCAGTCAGGTTGCCGACCAGGGTGATGACGGTCTCGCCAGCCATGTGTGTCTCCGTTGGACTCAGTCTGTGTGGTGTGCGGTGCCAGCCTGTCAGTGGCCACTGACAGGACTCGCCTACCGGTGTCCGGGCGTGTCAGCGAGGCTGACGGCGGCGACGGACGACCTCAGCGGGTGTCGGGCCGGATGACCTTGGTCCGCATGATCGACTCGTTGATCCGGAACTGGCGATCCAGCTCCTTCACGTCGTCGGGCTGCGCGGACAAGGTGATGACGGCGTAGATCCCCTCGGACTTCTTCCGGATCTCGTACGCCAGCCGGCGACGACCCCAGATGTCCAGGTTCTCCACGGTGCCGCCACCCTTGGTGATGACGGTGAGGTACTGCTCGAGCGTCGGCTGAACCGAACGCTCCTCGGTGTCGGGGTCGAAGATGACCATGACCTCGTATGGGCGCATGCGCGAACTCCTCCTCCTCTGGTCTCAGCGGCCATGGGACGTCCCCATGGCAGGAGGGCGATGCCTGGTGCACGACCTCGGATGGTCGGGCGCCAACGGAGAAGACTACCGGCTCGGTCCGCGCGGCGACAAAACAGCGCCCCGCGGTCCGCTGACGCACGCCTTCATGCCGTGACGCAGGCGTTGCCCAACGCGCGTGAGCGTACGAAGGAGTGCGTCAGCGGAACAGGGCCCGGTCGGGCGGCCTCGCTACGGCAGGATCGTCGAGCTCACGGTGCCGACGTTGTTGTTCTCGTTCGACTCCGCGATCTGCTGACCGTAGTCCACGGTGCCGGTGACGACCGACTGGCCGGCGGTGCCGTAGACGTTGCCCGGGGCCGGAGGTACCGCCGTGATGGTGATGGTCGCGCTGGCGCCGGGCTGCAGGGTCCCGGTGCCGTAGCAGTAGACGACCTGTTGGACGTACTCCGGCGGCACGGTGCAGGTGAACCCGATGGCACCGCTCTTGACCGCGTTCGCGTTGACGGTGCCGCCCCAGTTGGTCAGCCAGCGGACGTTGACCCCCGTGGCCGGTGCACTGCCGATGTTGGTCACCGTCATCGTCCACACGCCGCTGGCGTACACCCCACGGACCGAGGTCGGACCCGTCATGGTCATCCGCAGGTCCGGCAGGCTCGGCGCGCTGACGGCCGTGGTCACGGTGCCGGTGTTGTTGCCCTCGTTGCGCTCGGTGAGAGCGTTGCCCGGGTCGGCGGTCGCGGTCACCGAGACGCTCGTGGCCACCGCCGGGAGCTGGACCGTCACCGGGATGCCCGCACTGCCTCCGACGGCCACCGTGCCACCGGAGCAGGTGGCCACGCCTCCACTCACGCTGCAGGTCCACCCGGTGAGCGCGGCTGCGGTCACGGCAGCTCCCCCGGTGGTGCCGACCCGGACGGTGACGTTCCGCGCGATCGCGGCGTCGGTGGCGGACGGGTTGCCGATCCGGACCAGGTACGACGCTGTCGTACCACCGACGGCGCTCGCCGGACCGGTGACGCCGGCGGTCAGGTCGGGCAGCTTGTCGACCGGATCGGGTCCCTCGCAGATCGGCGGCGGATCCGGCACGTTGCAGTTGGGCCGGGCCGAGGCGGGCGCGCTGGTGAGGGTCAGACTCAGCAGAACCAGGGCCGACCCGGCGAGGGCGGCGACGAGACGGCGTACGCGACGAGGCATGAGGCACTCCCGGACGAGGACGAGTCCACCCCCATGGTGGCTCCATGCCGCTCAGAGGCGCCGGTCCCCGACCAGATACCGCCTACTCGTAGACGAACAGGCTCTCGCCCGGGAAGGTCCACGACAGACCGTCGCGGAGCCGATCGCGCCAGGACTCCCAGCTGTGGCCGTCGCGGGACTCGGAGTAGTTGACCGTCATCCCGGTCTCGGTGAACACCGGCACCATCGAGCGGTTGAACACGATCAGCGGCTCGTAGACGCCGCAGGACAGGAACAGCCGGTCGGCGACCCGGATCGGCTTCGTCCGGTAGCGGTTCATGAACTTCACCACCGGGTCGAAGGCCGGGTCCTCGCCACGCAGGGCACCGATGTCGGTGAAGACGAACGAGCCCGACTGCAGCAGCAGCGACCCGTACGTCTGGGGGTACCGCACCGCCGTGGTGAGTGAGGCGATCGCCCCGAAGCTCGACCCCATCAGGGCCCGGCCGGAGGGGTGGGCGATGAGCGGGAACTGCTCCTCGAGCTGACCGACGAGCTCCTTGGTGATCCAGCGGGCGTGCGGGCCGGAGTTCGGGTACTCGCGCAGCCGGTCACCGGGGTAGGTGAAGGCGACCACGGTCTCGGCCATGTCGAGGCGGTGGATCAGGTTGTCCAACACGGTCTTCATCGACGCGTACTCGAGGAAGTCCCCGCCGTCGTGCACCACCAGCAGCGGATACCTGGTGGTGGTCCGGAACCGGGCAGGCAGGTACAGCGTCACCCGGTTGTCCCGCCGCTGGGCCTGGCTCCTGATCACCAGCTCGACCAGCTCGCCCGGCCGGGCGTTCGGGTCGTGGACGGCCCAGTCCGGCACCTGGTAGCCGAGCCCGTAGCAGACCGAGATGTCACCCATCGGGCTGCGGGCGAGCCTGGGGTTCAGCGGGTCGTTGAACCGCTCCCAGTGATCGCCACGCCGCACCTCGAGCTGGTACTCCACGCGCGACTCCCGCGGGATCTCGACCACCACGTACCACAGGTCGGTGCCCTCGATCCGGCGCAGGGGCAGCTGGTCGGGGATGCCGACCACCCGGTGCCGCAGGAACACCTCATCAGCCTGCTGCCAGGCCACGAAGGTGGCCTGAGTTCCCTCCAGGATGGGGAAGTCGTGCTTCTCGACGAACTGCTCGAGCACGTGGTGATCAAGGACCTTGGACTCCCGCAGCCGGTTGATCGCGAGCTTGTCGCGACGTGCCACTAGGCCCTGCCTCCCGTCGTGATCGTCCCCCGACCGGCGATGATCATCATGCGGTCCGCGCCGTCACCACGTCGGCGTCGGCGGGTCGCCGGGCCGGCTGACCGCTGTCGTCGAACGGTATGCCCGCCCGCTCCTCGATCACGTGGGCCTCGGTCCGCGCCCAGATCGCACCATCCCGGGTGAGCCACCGGGCGCCCACCGGTGGTGGCCAACCGCCGGTCAGATCGACCCGGACGCCGTCGTCGAAGAGCAGGCAGGTCCAGCCCTTGAACCGGCGCGCCAGCAGGGCGAGCTGGTACGGGTCGTGCATCGGCAGCCGGTGACGAGGGTGGGGGAAGGTGAGCACCCCGGAGAAGACGCCGAGGCCCTCGGCCCACACCTCCGGCAGCCGGCGCCCCGCCGGTCGGTGGGTCGCCGAACAGCACCACCCGGTCCGACAGGGCCATCGCCCCCGCCGACCAGGTGATCACCGGCGGTTTGATCATGCTCACCAGTCCGAAGACGTGCAGCAGGTGGAGCAGCACCCCCACGTGGCCGCCGGTGATCACCAGCCCGTCACTGTCGTCGACCAGCTCGGCCAGCTCCCGGCGCTGGGCGCGTACGGTCTCCCGCTCGCCGATCTGCGTCGCCGCGTAGAACTGCTGACGCGAGGCGGCCACCTCGGCCAGGTGCCAGCTGTCCAGGGTCCGCAGCGCCCGGATCCCGTCGGCCACGGCCGCCGCCCGGACGGCCGGCATCTTGTCCCGGCGGTTGACCTCGTCGATGGCCGCCACCGCATGGAACACCCGCTGGGCGTACACCGCCTGCTGCTCCTCCAGCAGCTCGGTCAGCCCTCGCTCGGCGGCGGCGTACTCCGGGTCGGCGGCCATCAGCTCCTGCCAGCGCTGGTAGAGCCGCAGGTTGACCATCCGGCCGCCGAGCACCTCGCCCAGCTCCGCGTCGGCGGACTCGCGTTCCCGCCAGCCGGCGTTGATGGTGGCGATCCGGCCGGTCGGGATCAGCTCCGCGACGGCGGTGCGGGTGGCGGTGGTGCGGCGTTGGGGTCCGAGGACGGTGACGTCCACGATCAGCCGGCGTGGACGGTGATGGTCTCACCGACGTCGTTGAGCATCCCGCGGAGCACGTCGAAGTCCGGGTGCTTCAGGCGCACGTACGCGTTCGCCATGTAGCCGGCCTCGACCGCCTGGGTCGGGGTGCCCGCCGGCGGCAGGTGGGCGTCGATCACCCAGTCGCCGTACTGCTGCTGCATCTCCTCGACCCCGGAGTAGCCCTGGATGTGGCCGTCGCCGGTGGGCCGCAGCGCGACCATCCCCGCGGCGTACTGCCGGCTCAGCGACGCGTGCACGTCACCGTGCACCACGGCACGGGCCCACTCGGTGAAGAGGTCGACGTCGTTGCCGGCGGCGTAGAGGTCCCAGGCGCCCGACCCCGGCGGGCCGGCAGCCGACCTCGGAGAACCGCAGGCCCTTCGGTCCGTAGAACCACTCCATGTGCGTGGCCGAGGTGCCGATGCCGAGCACCTCGTTGACCCGGTGTCCCATCTCCTTGAGCTCGCCGTAGCTCTCGGCGTGGTCGACCCGGTTGGTGGAGACGAACTGCGGCGAGATCCAGCGGGTCCGCATGGCCTCCAGCACGTTCGGGTAGTAGTGGCAGACGAAGTCGTACGCCGCCGCGCCGTTGATCGACAGCGTGTCGTAGAAGCCCTCGTGTCCCTCGACGAACTCCTCCAGCGCCACCGAGCCGACTCCCTCGGCACCGAACTGCGCGAGCGCCGCGTCGAGCTGGGTGTCGTCGTCGACCCGGCTGGTGCCCGAGGCGCCCGGCCGCCGCCCGGGGCTTGATGATCAACGGATAGCCGACCGCGGCCGCGAACGCGTGCGCCTCGTCCAGCGAGTCGACCGCCGCCGAGGCCGCGGTCGGGACGCCGGCCGACCGGAGCGCGTCCTTCATGGCCGGCTTGTCGCGGCACAGCCAGGCCGTCCGTCGGCTGGTGCCGGGGATGCCGCACGCCTCCCGCACCTCGGCGGTGGGCAGGATGTGCGCCTCGATCGTCGCCTCCAGCCGGTCGACCCAGAGCTTGTCCTGGACCCAGCGGACGGCGTCGTGCAGGGCGCGCACGTCGGTGACCGAGCCGATCTGGTGGTAGTGGTGCAGCCAGCTCTTCAGCTCCTCGTCGAGCCAGTCCCCGGGTCGCTCACCGATCCCGATCACCGTGGCCCCGACGGCATGCAGCCCGCGGACGAACTGGCGCTGGTAGGCGGGGAACGCAGGCTCGACGAAGATCACGTTCATGGTCGCCGAGCCTACGGCGGTTCGTCCGCTTTGTCCCCTGCGCGAGCCCCTGGCTCGCTAGGCTGCCGCCATCGAGAACGCGCAGGACGACAGAAGGAGAGTTCGGACATGTCCTACGACCAGGCGCCACCGCCCCCCGGCGGCGGAACCCCTTACGGCGCACCCCAGTACGGCGGGCCGCCCGCCCAGGATCCCGGTCGCACGATGGGCATCGTCGGCCTCGTGCTCGCGATCTTCTGCAACCTGATCGGCCTGGTGGTGAGCATCATCGCCTTCAACAAGTCGAAGCAGGCCGGTTTCAAGAACAACATCGCGCTGGCCGGCATCATCGTCGGTGCCGTGCTGTTCGTGGTCGGTCTGATCGTGAACTTCACGGTGTACATGCCGATGATGCGGCAGGGCGGCTAGACCAGGACGGCGTCAGGGGCGGTCACCCGTGGGTGACCGCCCCTCGGCCTGTCCGGGCACACCTCCTGCGCTGTGCGCAGCCATCACCACAGGATCGAGCAGCCGTGTCCCAGCCGCCGGGGATGCGCTGACCGGAGCGGTCGACCCGGACCGGGCGACGCCTACATTCAGACCATGACACAGTCGTCGCGTTGGGCCCTCGGTGGCGGCCGGCTCCGCTTCCCCGACATCAGTCCCCGGGCGTACGAGCACCCGGCCGATCGTGGCGCCCTGGTGGCGCTCCGGGCGATCCCCGGGTTCGACGCCGTGCTCAAGGCCGTCTCGGCCGCCATCGGCGAACGCAGCGTCCGGCTGCTCTTCCTCGCCTCGGCCATCCGGGTCTCACCCCGGCAGTACCCGCTCCTGCACCAGATGCTCAACGAGTGCGCGACCGCGATGGACGTGCAGCCGGTCCCCGAGCTCTACGTGCAGCAGAGCCCGCTGCCGACCGCGATGACCGTCGGGCTGGACCGGCCGCTGATCGTGATCAGCACCGCGATGCTCGACCTCGTCGACGACGACGGTCTCCGGTTCGTGATCGGGCACGAGATCGGGCACGTGCTCTCCGGGCACGCCGTCTACCGGACGATGCTGCTGCAGCTGATCAACATCGCGACGTCGATCCAGTGGATGCCGATCGGCTACTGGGGGATCCGGGCGATCATCCAGGGCCTCAACGAGTGGTACCGCAAGTCCGAGCTCTCCTGCGATCGCGCCGGGCTGCTCTGCGGTCAGGACCCGAAGGCGGCGCTGCGGGTGCACGCCACTCTGGCCGGTGCGCAGAACCCCGACGAGATGGACGTGGCCGGGTTCCTCGACCAGGCCACGGAGTACACCACCACCGGCGACGTCCGGGACAGCCTGCTCAAGATCGTGCAGATCAGCAGCCAGACCCATCCGCTGGCCGCCCTCCGCGCCGCGGAGCTGCAGAAGTGGGCGGCGGGTCCGGAGTACCGGGCCATCCTGTCGGGTGAGTACCCGCGCCGGTCCGAGGACGCCGACGCGCCCATGAGTGACGACGTCAAGGCCGCCGCGGCCTCGTACGCGAACGCCTTCCGCACCTCCTCGGACCCGCTGTTCCGGGTGGTGGGCACGGTCGGCACCGTGGTCGGCGGGGTCGGCAACGCGGCCGCGGGTCGGGTCCGGGACTGGTGGCAGCAGGGACGCGACGGCGACGAGCACGACGGCCGCAGCTGATGCTGCGATGATCGCGTCGTGAGCGAGAGCACGGATCCCGCGGAGCCGACGACCACCCCGGCCAGACCCCAGGACGGCGGCGCGCCCGCGGTCGCCGAGCCGAAGCCGCCGAAGAGCCCGAAGCCGGCCAAGGTCACGAAGCCGGCGACACCGGAGCAGGTCGAACGCCGGGCGGCGGTCATCCGGTTCACCGTGTTCGTCGTGGTCGGGGCCCTGCTGACCGTGCTGCTCTACTTCCTGCTGTCCGCCCTCATCCCCCGCTGGTGGTCCCAGGCAATAGCCCGGCAGGTCGGCGGCCGGATCAGCGCCGGCATCGTGATCGGTCTGCTGTACGGCTTCGTGTTCACCTTCCTGCCGTTGATCGTGCTGGCCCAGGCACGGCATCGCGCGTTCAGCTGGCCGGCCAAGGCGATCATCGTGCTGGTCGCCGCCGCGCTCACCGCTCCCAACCTGATGACCCTCGGCATCGCCGTCGGCAACGGGGCCGCCGCCCGGGCCGGCAACCGCACCCTCGACGTGCTGGCCCCGGCCTTCCGCCAGGCCACCCTGTGGGGCGTGGTGCTCGGCGCGGTCGCGGCGGTCGTGGCGGTCACGTTCTCGATCCTGTGGGAGCGCCGCAGCCGGGAGCTGAAGCTGCTCCGGGCCCAGGTCGACCAGCTGCAGAAGGACCTGCCGCCGGCCCTCCCGGTGCCGACCGACCCGCAGGCCTGACCCCGGGCGCGACCCCTCGTCGTATCGACCGTTCGTATCGACCGTTCTCGCCCGGGATCCTGCCTCCCGCACTAGCTGCACATCCCGAGCGGGGAGCTGCATCCCGAGCGAGAAGGGCTCCCGTGAGGGTGTGGGTGCCGGGGCCTAGGGTCGAGGGCATGAGCGACATCCGGATCGGTGGCCACGGCGAGCAAGAGGACCCGATCGCCGAGGCCAAGGCCCGCGGAGCCGATCTGGCTCAGTTCTTCCTCGGCGACCCGCAGGGCTGGAAGGGGCCGGAGTTCGCGTACGCGGGCGGTCCCGCCGCCTTGAAGGAGGCGGCGGAGGACGCCGACATCGCGCTCTACGTGCACGCGCCGTACGTGCTGAACGTGGCGACGACCAACAACCGGATCCGGATCCCGAGCCGCAAGTTCCTCCAGCAGTACGTCAACGCCGCGGCCGAGATCGGCGCCGCCGGGGTGATCGTGCACGGCGGTCACGTGCTCTCCGGCGACGACCCGGCCAAGGGGTTCGACAACTGGCGCAAGTGCATCGAGGGGCTGGAGATGCCGGTCCCCCTGCTGATCGAGAACACCGCCGGCGGCGACCAGGCCATGGCCCGGCGGATGGAGCGGATCGAGCAGCTGTGGGACGCGGTCACCTCGGCCGCCGGCGGCGACACCGTCGGCTTCTGCCTCGACACCTGCCACGCCCACGCCGGCGGGATCGTGCTCGCCGAAGCGGTCGAGCGGGTGCGGGAGATCACCGGCCGGATCGACCTGGTGCACTGCAACGACTCCCGCGACTCGTTCGACTCCGGCGCCGACCGGCACGCCAACCTGGGTGACGGCGAGATCGCGGCCGAGGCACTGCTGGCCGTGGTCGCGAAGGCGGGAGCGCCGATCGTGGTGGAGACCCCGGGGGGCCGCGAGGGACAGGCGGCCGACATCGCCTGGTTGCGCGAGCACCTCGGCTGAGCCACCCGTGCCCGCCTGAGGTGGCGCCGCGCCCGCTCCGACCCTCGATCACGCACCCCTGGCCGCCGCCATCACAGCTCGGCCCGTGACAATCATCGCCGGCGCGCGTCGGCTGAGCCGGCCTTCCGTACTGCCCTGGGCGCCCGTTCTGCGACCACCGGTGCGCTGCTGCACCCACCGGTACTCGAGGCACACACGTTTCCGACCACGGTCAGCCTCCGTGGCCGAAGCGCGGGCGAGTACGTCTTCCGACCAGGTTCGGCCTTGCCCTACTCCCCGAGCCGCTGAACCCGCCCGTACGCCGCCAGCGCACGTTCCGCGACGTTCGACCACGAAGCGCCCCGGTGGCCCTCTTCGGCCGCGGCCCGGCCCATCCGGTCGGCGGTGGCGGGATCGCCGAGGATCTCGACCATGGCGTCGGCGATCGAGGCGGCGTCGTTCGCGGTCAGCAGGCCGGTGACCCCGGGCTGCACGACATCACGCATCGCGCCCACGTCGGTGGCCACCACCGGACGGCCGAACGTGTACGCCATGTGGATGCTGCCGCTGATGTTGACCGTCTGGTAGGTGAACATCACCACCCGGTGGCTCGAGAACAGCGTCGGCAGATCCGCCATGTCGACGTAGCCCGGCCGCAGGTCGACCTGGCCGATCTCCTCGGCCCGGGCGGAGATCTCGGGCAGGTCGACATCCGGCATCACCGGCCCGGCGAGGGTGAGCACCGCCTCCGGCAGCCGCTGGCGGACCAGTGCGAAGGCCTCCAGCAGCAGCGGGATCTGCTTGTACTTGGTCCAGGCTCCGAAGAACAACGCCGCCGGCGGCGCGGCCGAGGGCGCCGGCAGACCCTCGTCGGCCGTCACGCCGGAGTAGTCCCCGTGGCCGCAGACCTCGACCCGCGCGACGTCGGGAAACGCCTCCAGCAGCGTCTGCTTCGGTCCCTCTCCGAGCACCAGCACCAGGTCGCAGGCGCGGTACGCCCGGTCCAGCAGGGCTCGGGTCAGCCGACCGGACTTCTCCACCGACTGGTCCTTGCCGTGCACGTCGTACGGCAGCGGGTTGTGGGCGACGTCGACGAGTGTCGTGACCCGGCCCAGCCGAGCGACGACGAGCAGGGCGCTGGTGTCGAGCACGAACCGCAGCTCGCCGAACTGGGCCACGTCCGGCCGCGCCGATCGCAGATAGAAGAGGACGCGACGCCAGGACTCGACCAGCCGCAGGGCGCGCGTGATCCGCCGGAGGACGCGGGCCGCACCGGTCACCTCGGTGTTCGCGTTCGGGTTCCAGGTGGGAAGCGCCGACACCACGTCGAGACCCGGCGTGGTCGAGGTGAGCTCGGGATCGGGACCGGTGAGCAGGGTGACGCGGTGCCCGGCGCGCGCGAGCGCGTCGGCGAACTGGAACGAGAACTGGAACATCCCGCCCCGGGGGAGGAACTCGACCAGGACGATCCGCAGCCCCCGGTCGGTGACCACGGAGCGACCGGCGGGCTCGGTCACGGGGCGTCAGCCGTGGTGGGTTCGGCCGTCGGTGCGGCGGCCTCGGTCGATGCGGTGCTGCTGGCCGGCCCCCGTCGCAGGACCAGCAGCAGGTGGTAGAGCGCCTGCTGCACCGCGAGTCCCGCGACGAGCGCCAGCACCACGGTGCCCACGATCACGAGCTGCGGCGACAGTCCCGAGCTCTGCGCGGTGCCCTTGGCCGACTGCACGGTCTCCGTCCGGAACGACGGGAGCAACCCGGTCAGGTACTTCGAGGCCAGTGCCGTGGTCGCGTCGGCCATCTGCTCGGCGACGACCGGATCCGGGGCGGTCACCCGGATCAAGATCACGGACGTGTTCGGTACGACGCTCGTCTCGACCTGGACCTGCTGCCGCTGCTCGGTGGTCAGGCTCAGCTGATCGGCTGCCGCGGTCTGGAAGCGGGGGTCTGCGGCCACCTCGGCGAACGTGGCGGGGATCTGGCCCCGGCTCAGCGTCTCCCACTGTCCCGCCGCGGTGGCTTCGTCCAGCCCCGCCCCCGGCAACACGACCGCCATGGCTTCGGCGGTGTACGCCGGCGGCCGCACCAGCGCGAAGGCGATCCCCCCGACCAGGATCAGGAGAGCCACCACCGCGCCCACCACGATGCTGAGCTTGGCGGTGCGCCGGTCCACGGGGGGCCGTGGTGTCAGCTGTGTCATCTCAGATCACCCTCTCGGATCCGGTGGCCGCGGCGTCGCGCCCGGCGCCTGGACGCTCCGCGAGCACCGAGCGGTAGATCTCGGCCAACCGGGCGGCCAGTCGCTGCAGGCTGTGACGTTGCTCGGCCCGCTCCCGGATCGCCGTCGACATCCGGGCCCGCAGCTCGGGGTCGGCGATGAGCTGCTCCAGGGCCTCGGCCAGGGCGGCGACGTCTCCGGGTTCGACGACCCGGCCCTCGACACCGTCGCGGATCAGGTCGGGCACAGCGCCGATGGTGGTCCCGACGACCGGGACACCGGAGGCCATGGCCTCGATGATCGCGATCGGCTGGCCCTCGAGGTAGGACGGCAGCACGAACACGTCGGCCTCGGCCAGCCGGGCCTTGATCTGCTCGCCGTACTCCGGGCCGACCAGGCAGTCGCCCAACCCCGCCGCCTCGAACTCGGCGACGATCTCGGCGTACTCCTCCTCCGGGGTCGGGCCCTTGCCGCCCACCACGACCAGGCGCCAGTCGGTGATCCCGCGGTCGCGCAGGCGCCGCGCCGCCCGGGCCAGCTCGAGGGTCCCCTTCCGACGGCAGATCACCCCGACGAACAACACGGTCGGCGGCGTCCGGTCGGCGCCGGTGACCTCGAACTCGGACACCTCGACGGCGTTGTCCACCGTCTCGACCGGCGCACCGCCGGCCAGCGCCCGCATCGTCTCGGTGCCGACGTCGGAGACCGTGCAGACCCGATCGGCGCGGGAGAGGGTGCGCAGCGCCAGCCGGTCCAGCCGCCCGTAGTCGGCGAACTCCGGCCGACCGGCGTTGCCCACGGCGGAGTGCACGTGGGCCACCAGCCGGGCCCGGCCGGAGGCCGCGGCCAGGTTCAGCGCCGCGGCCCGCAGCGTCGGCAGCCCGGGGTCGGCGACCAGCTGCAGGTGCACGATGTCGGCCGACCGGGCGGCCCGCGCGACACCGCCAGGCGTCGGCCAGGGCGTACCAGACGTTGGACAGGTTGAAGCGGCCGCCCTGCCGGCTCGCGACCCGCGCGGTGTTCAGCAGCCGCATGTCGAAGTCGTGGGCGAGCCGCGGGTCGGCGGTGATCGTCTCGGCGAAGGTCGCGATGCCGCCGCGCATCGGGGTCGCCTCCGCCACGACCACGACGACGGGGCGCTCGGCCGGGCTCGGGCCCGGGGCGCTCATGCGATCGCCTCCTGCCGGCTGCTGCCCATCGCCGTCTCGTACACCCGGCGCAGGTTCGCGGCCCAGCCGTGGGCGTCGAACAGCCGCTCCATCCGCTGCCGACCCGCGCGGCCCATCGCCTCGGCCAGGTCCCGGTCGTCGAGCAGCCGGACCACGGCGTCGGCGATGCCGGCCGCGTCCCCGGGTCGGACCAGCAGGCCGGTCTCCCGGTCGGCGACGATGTCGCTGATCCCCCCGACGTCGGAGGCGACCACGGGCCGGCCGCAGCCACCCGCTTCCATCAAGACGGTGGGCAGGTTCTCGCCGTAGATGGACGGCAGCAGCACGACCTCCGAGGCGCGCAGGATCTCCGGGATGTCGCTGCGCATGCCGGCGAACACCACGCTCTCGGTCAGCCCGAGGTCGGCCACCTGGGCCCGCAGGGACGCTTCCTCCGATCCGGAGCCGACCAGCAGCAGCCGGGCCTCGGGCACCCGGGCCAGCACGTCCGGCCAGGCGCGTACGGCGTGGGTGATGCCCTTGAAGTCCCGCAGCGCGGCGAGCAGGGTGACCACGCGGGGCCCGCCGGGCGCAGCGGATGCGGACAGGCCGAGGTCGGCGGGCAGCCCCAGGTCGGCAGGCAAGGGGGGCGACGCCTCGGTGGCGGGACTGAAGTAGTCGAGGTCGATCCCGTTGTGCACCACCGTCCAGCTCTTCGGCACCCGACGCCCGGGGCGGTAGCGGTCGGCGAACGAGGTCAAGGAGGCCTGCGAGACGAAGATCGCCGCCTTGCTCCGGGTGGCGACCTCGACGGCCAGCCGCTCCCGCGCGGCGGCGCGGCCGGACAGGGGCCGGTGGACGTGGTGGAACGTGCCCACCCCGGGCCGCCCGGCCAGCGCAGCCGCCGGCAGGGCGAGGGTCATGGCCATCTCCAGGTGCGCGTGCACGACGTCGGCACCGCTGTGTCGGATGAAGGAGACCAACCTCGGCACGGCGGTGGGATCCAGCGTGCGGCGGACGCCGAGGTACTGCGGCTCCAGGCCGACCTCGCGCAGCAGCGGTTCGAGCGCCGAGCGGTCCGGCCCGCGGTCGAGGATGCTCAGCACCTGCAGGTCGAGGTCGGACTGAGCGGCGACCCGGCCCAGCTGGGCGATCAAGGTCTCGGCTCCGCCGAGACGGAACGCGTCCACCACGGTGAGAACTCGCAACGTACGCTCCTGGTCGTCCTGCACGGCTGCTGACTTCCCCCGAGGTCTGGCGTCATCGTAGTCAGAGCGGCGTTACGCTGTGCGCGGCGGCACCGGTGGAGCATCGGCACCGCCGACGGACACGGGGTGGTCCGAGGTCGCAGATCACGCGCCGGGCGCCAGCCCGGCGGAGGAGAGGAAGACGCTCATCCAGCCCGCACGCCACCCCGACTTCGAGCCCGGGGTCGAGCCTCCGGTCGACGAGACGCTGATCGACGCCGCCACGGCGGACGAGCCGGGGCCGCGCGGCAGCAGCGCCGTCGGCGGGTTCCTGTGGACCACCCTCGCCTGGGGCGGCAACCGGGTGGTGATCTTCGTCCTCACCCTCGTGCTGGCGCGGTTGCTGACGCCGGAGGACTTCGGCCTGGTGACCGCGGCCCTGACCTTGATCGCGATGCTGGACGCCGCGCTCGACCTCGGCGTCGGCGCGGCGGTGGTGGCCGACCAGGAGCGGGGGGTCACGCGGCGGACGCGGACCGCGGGCACGCTGAACCTGATCATGTCCGCCGTCGTGGCCGGCGTCGGGATAGCCGCCTCCCCGTTGATCGCCCGCCTGTTCGGCGCTCCGGACCAGGCCTGGCTGTTCGCGTTGATCTTCGTCTACCCGTTGTTCCGCGGCGCCGGTCAGGTCAGCGACGCCGTGCTGAAGCGCGACCTCCTGTTCAAGCGCCGAACCCTCGTCGACCTGCTGCGCGCGGCGGTCCGGGTCGCGGTCTCGATCCCACTGGCCCTGACCGTCGGCGGAGCGATCAGCATCGCGGCGGGGATCGTGGTCAGCGAGCTCGCGGCGTTGGTGCTGCTGATGGTGCTGGAGCCGGTCCGGCCGGTGCTGCGGATGGACCGGGCGACCGTGCGCTCGCTGCTGGGCTTCGGCGGCCAGGTGACGGCGATCCGCATCCTCGGATCGGTCCGCAGCAACGTCGACTACCTGGTCGTCGGCGGGGTGCTCGGCGCGTCGGCCCTCGGCATCTACGGGATGGCCTACAAGCTCCCCGAGATGGGCATCGAGAACGTGCTGTGGATCTTCTCCGGCGTGGCCCTGGCGGCCTACTCGCGGGCGTACGCGAAGGGGCGGGACGCGCTGATCACCACCATGCTCAAGGCGACCCGGCTGCTGGCCCTCTACGGACTGGCCGCGGCCACCACGTTGGCCGTGCTGGCCCGGGACGCCGTTCCCGTGCTGTTCTCCGAGCAGTGGGATCCGGCGGTGACCCCGATGATGTTGATCTCCCTGAGCCTCGGTCTGATGTCGATCGCGTGGGCCAGTGGCGACGTCTTCGTCGCGATGGGCAGACTGCGCCTGATGATCGTCCTGGACGTTCCCGCGACCGTCGCCATGGTGGTCGCGTTCGTGCTCGTCGCGCACACCGGACTGGTCGGTGTGGCCGCGGTGCACCTGGCGTTCAACGCGCTCTACTGCGTGGCCCGGCTCATCCTGCTGCAGCGGGTCACCGGGGTCCGGGGTCGCGACCTGGCCGACACGGTGATGCCGGCGCTCGCGGTCGCCGGAGTGACCGCGGCCGTCGGTCTCGGCGTCCGGTCGGTGCTGCCGCCCGGTGAGCTGCTGTCGCTGGTCGTGCTGACGGTGGTCTGCGGGGTCGCCGTCGCCGCGTCCTCGGTCCTGCTGGCCCGGACCGCGGTCCGGGAGGGCCTGCGGGCCGTGCTGCCGTCCCTGGGACGTCGTTCGGTGACCGCCGCCGTCCGGTCCGCCGTGTTGATCACGGCCAGCGAGCCGGAGCCCCGGGCCTTCGGCAAGCAGGTGGTGATCGGCGGGCTGCTCGACCACCTCGTCCGCCGGTTGGGAGCCGACCAGGTGCACGTGGTGCTGATCGGCCGCGAGGACGTCGACCGACCCACCACCGCGTACCGGACCCACGTCATCGCCAAGCCGGCGGCCGCCGACCAGCTGCGCTCCCTGGTCACCCGGGTGGTCGGCCGTCCGCACACGCCCCTCCAGGAAGCGGCGCTGTGGTCGCCCGGGGTGCGGGACCGGCTGCGGAGCACGCTGGCCGAGATCGGGGCGGACCTGGAGATCTGGGACACGATGCGGACCGGCCAGTACGCCCCGGCACTCACCGATCCCGCCCTCGCCGGGCCCGGATCGGCCCGCCCGAACCGGCCACGTTCGGTGCTGTACGCCGACGACCTGTTCTCCAAGCGCTACGCCAGCATGCTGCGCCGGATCCACACCGACCGGACCCGGCTGGCCAACCCGCTGGGCGAGTTCGGCAAGGTGCTCCCCGGTCCCGCCCGGCGGATCGTCGCCCGACCGCTGGTCTACCGACCGCTGCTGAAGCTGGAGGAGCGGCTCTGCGCCCGCTCCGAGGACGCCGCACCGGGTCGCTTCGACGCCACGATCCTGGTCAACCCCGACGAGACCGAGGAGCTGACCCGGCGGTCCGGCAGCGACACCGTACGGACGCTGCTCCCGCTGCTCCCCGAGCCGAGGACCCGGCCGGAGCGGCGGTACCGGGGCCCGGAGTTCGTCTTCCTCGGCGGCCTCGACTTCCCACCGAACGCCGACGGGCTGAGCTGGTTCCTGCGGGAGTGCCGGGAGGCGGTGCTCGAGGCCGTCCCGGACTTCGGGCTGCTGCTGGTCGGCCGGGGCACCGACCGGGACCTGCCCGAAGCCGAGCCCTGGGGTGACCGGGTCCGGGCGGCGGGCTGGGTCGACGACCTCGACGCCGTGCTGGCCGGTGCCGCCGGGCTGTTGTCTCCGCTGCGGTTCGGCAGCGGCATCAAGATCAAGGTGCTCGAGGCGCTGGCCCGGGGGCTGCCCGTGGTGGCCACCCCGGCCGGGGTGCTGGGGCTCCCGGTCGGCGCCGACCAGGGCTGCCTCGTCGGCGACGGGCCGGCCGCGCTCGCTGCTCAGCTGGCCGCCGCCGCCGCTCCGGCGCGGAACGACGAGCTGTCCCGGGCCGCACGGGCGGCGTGGGAGGCCAGCTACGCCCCCGCGGTGGTCAGCCGCGCCTACGACGAGGTCCTCGGCCTGTCCGGGGAGGTCCGGGGGCGTGAACCCGGTCCTGTTGGCGGCCGTGGGGGTCATCGGGCTCAGCTTCGCCGTGCTCGCCCTGATCAGACCCCGGATCTGCCTGGTCGCCCTCGTCACGCTCGACATCACCGGCCTCAACGGTGTGATCGCCGAGCAGGTCGGCCTCAGCCCGTTCTGGCCGATGGTGCTGCTGTCCCTGCTGGCTCTGCTGGCGCTGGTCCGACGGGGGCAGTTCCGGTTCCGGTGGTCACCGGTCATCCTCGGCGTCCTCGTCCTCTACGCCGGCTTCTGTCTCAGTCTGGTCAACGCGGCCGACCCGGCGGCCGCCCAGGCGGTGCTGATCGATCGCGGGCGCGGCCTGGTCGTGTTCGCCATCGTGCTCGCTCTGCTGCTGTCCACCAGCGGAGCCGGCACGCTCGTCCGCGCCCTGGTGACCGTCTTCGCCGCCCTCGCGGGGCTGACGGCCGTCCACGAGTTCGTGCTCGGCAACCAGGGCAACCTCTTCGGTCTCAGCAACGTCCCGCTGGTCAAGGAGGGAGGTGCCGCGACCGCCCGACACGCCGGCACCGTGGCCGACGTGAACTTCTGGGGCCGGTTGCTCATCCTGGCCCTGCCCCTGGCGCTGTCCCTGACCGCCGTCGCGCTGGCCCGCCGCGGCGCGACGTCGCTGCGCTGGTCCGGGCCCGGCCAATTCTCGCCGGGCTGGTTCTGGCCGGCCTGCTTCTGGGCCGGGTGCGCGCTGAGCCTCGGTCTCGGCATCTTCCTCACCCAGTCGCGCGGCGACCTGCTGGCGGTGTTCCTCGCCGTCGTGATCTGGCTGGTGCTGGCCGGCGGCTGGTACCGGCGGTCCCTGCTCGCCGCACCGATCGTGCTGGCCGTGCTGATCCCCCTGTCCGGGATCGGCAGCCGGTTGCTGACCCTGGTCACCGCCGCGCCGACGGCCACCGTCGACCCGTCCGTGGCCGAGCGGACCCGGCTGCAGCTGGCGGCCTGGGAGATGTTCAAGACCGCACCCGTCACCGGGCACGGCGTCGGCAGCTACCGCAGCCTGTTCGAGTCCTACGACCGCCTGTCGAACTACTCGGCGCCCGTCCGGATCGACGTGGCCGCGCACAACCTCTACCTGGAGCAGGCGGCCGACGTCGGCCTGCTGGGTCTGCTGGCCTGGGCCGTCTTCGTCGGGACCGTCGTGTTC
>CAVXBJ010000094.1:0-8253 GCA_963759915.1 uncultured Actinomycetota bacterium
GTCCACCGACGACTGACCCCGGTGGGGAGTCAGCCCCGGTCGTGGGGTGGGCCCGGCGCGCACAACCCCGGCCGGATGTCGCCGGGGAGTCAGATCTGGCCAGGGGTGCGCGGGGCGCGTGTCCCGGATGACGCCGGGGAGTCGCATCCGGAGGCTGGGTGGCACAGGTACCGCCCGGCTACCGCCGGCGAGTCACAGCCGGACGGCCGAGCCCGGTGGCGGTCAGCAGCAGCGGCCTTCGGGGTGCTGCTCCTCGTGCGCGGCCCGGTGTCGCCAGTAGTCCTTCTCCGACAGCGGCTCGCCGTCGCCGTGCCGCGCGTGCCAGCTGAGGTAGCCGTCGTACTTCGAGCCGCCGAGCACGCCGGAGGCGTACCAGCGGATCCCCGCCCAGATCCGGCGCAGCCCCGCCCACGGGGACGAGTCCGACGAGCCGACCGCGCGGGTGGTGGTGCGCCACCCGCGGAGCGGGACGTCTCTCATGCTGGAGCTCATCGCTGACCCTCCTGTCGTCTCGGCGGTCAGTGGTGGGCTCGCCGTCTCGGCTGCTCAGGGACCTCGTTCGCCCACCGGGACTGCAGCTCCTTCTCCGCCGGGGTCAGCACGAAGCCGGCCGGAGCGAAGATCTTCGACTCCTGCCGCGGGTCCTCGGTGTCGGGCGTCTTCGTCCCGGTCAGCGTCCGGACGGTCGAGATGATCGCCGCGGCGATGACGATGATGGCCAGCGTCACGAAGATGATCGACAGCGTGCCCTGGACCGTCGTGTTCCGGACCACCGCGGCCATGGCCTCCGGTGTCTTCGCCGTACCCTGGCTGGTCTTCCCGGCCGCGATGGCGTCGCGGAAGAGCTGGTTCTGGGCCCAGTAGCCGACCGCGGGCACCGGCGAGAAGATCTTGTACAGCGAGCCGGTGATCGTCACCACGGACGCGAAGGCCAGCGGCACAGCCGGTATCCAGAGCCAGCCGCGCACCCCGCCCCGGGCGGCCAGTGACATGCACACCGCCAGCGCGATCGCCGCCAGCAGCTGGTTGGCGATGCCGAACAGCGGGAAGAAGGTGTTGATGCCACCCAGCGGGTCGGTCACCCCCAGGATCAGGATCGCGCCCCAGCCGGCGACCATCACCGCGGTGCAGGCCCAGGAGCCGAGCCGCCACGAGGTGTCGCGGAACCTCGGCACGATGTTGCCCAGGGACTCCTGCAGCTGGAAGCGGGCCACCCGGGTGCCGGCGTCGACCGCCGTCAGGATGAACAGCGCCTCGAACATGATCGCGAAGTGGTACCAGAACGAGGTCAGTCCGGCGTGGGTCAGCTGCTGCATGATGTGGGCCAGGCCCAGCGCCAGCGTCGGGGCGCCACCCGTACGGGAGATGATCGACTCCTCACCGACCGCCTGGGCCGTCGAGGTGAGCATGTCCGGGGTGAGGTTGACCCCCATCAGCCCGAGGCCGTTGACGAAGGCGGCGGCGGTCTCGGGGGTGCCGCCGGTGACCGCGGCGGAGGAGTTCATCGCGAAGTAGATGCCCCGGTCGATGGACAGCGCGGCGACCAGGGCCATGATCGCCACGAACGACTCCATCAGCATGCCGCCGTAGCCGATCAGCCGGGTCTGCCGCTCCTTCTCGATCAGCTTCGGTGTGGTGCCGGAGGCGATCAGGGCGTGGAAACCGGACAGTGCCCCGCAGGCGATGGTGACGAACAGGAAGGGGAACAGCGGACCGGCCCAGACCGGTCCGTCGACGCGGTGGGCGAACTCGCTCAGCGGCGGCGCGGCGATCACCGGTCGCACGATGATGATCGCCACGGCCAGCATGACGATGGTGCCGACCTTCATGAACGTGGACAGGTAGTCGCGGGGGGCGAGCAGCAGCCAGACCGGCAGGATGGCGGCGAAGAAGCCGTACGCCACGATGATCAAGGCGATGGTGAGCCGCTCGAGGTGGAAGACCTCCGACCAGTACGGGCTCTCGGCCACCAGCCGGCCGGCGGCGATGGCGGCGATCAGCAGGACGAAGCCGATGATCGAGACCTCGCCGACCTTGCCCGGCCGGAGGAAGCGCAGGTAGCAGCCCATGAAGAGCGCGATGGGCAGCGTCATGCCGACCGAGAAGACGCCCCACGGGCTCTCGCCCAGGGCGTTGACCACGACCAGGGCCAGGATGGCCACGATGATCAGCATGATCAACAGGGTGGCCAGGATCGCTGCGGTGCCGCCGATCCGGCCCAGCTGGTCACGCGCCATCTGACCCAGTGAGCGGCCGCCTCGGCGCATGGAGAAGAACAGCACCAGGTAGTCCTGGACCGCACCGGCGAGGATCACGCCGACGATGATCCAGATGGTGCCGGGCAGGTAGCCCATCTGCACGGCCAGCACCGGGCCGACCAACGGCCCGGCACCGGCGATCGCGGCGAAGTGGTGACCGAACAGGACCCGGCGGTCGGTCGGCAGGTAGTCGAGACCGTTCTCCTTGTACTCCGCGGGAGTGGCGCGGGTGTCGTCCGGTCGCGTGATCTTGCGCTCCACCAGCTTGCTGTAGAAGCGGAACGCGATCAGGTAGCTGCAGACCGAGGCGAAGACGAACCAGACCGCGTTGATCGTCTCGCCCCGGACGACGGCGATCATCACCCAGGCGATCGCCGCCGAGCAGGGCGATCGCACTCCAGATGATGATCTTCTTCGGCGTCCACTTGCGGTGCTGCTCGTCCTGGGCGGCGACGTCGATGCTGGTGGGGGGAAGTTCGCGCGGCGACGGTGTCGGTCACGGGCCTGGCTCCTCGATCGGGGAAGGATCGTCGCTACGCAGTTAACCACTGTGCTCACTGGTATGGAACGACGCCGCACAGGAAACATTCAGGTTTCGGCGCGGTGGCCACGCCCGAGGTATCAGCGAGCCGGCCACCGCGAGTGGGCAACCAGGACCGGTGACGTTCGTTCGTGACGGGAAGTTGTTTCTCGCCGGAGGGCCTGCGGCGTGCCGGGATCCCCGAGCCGCCGCCGTCGACGTGACCGGCCGATCCTCGGTCGGGCGGCGGCGGCGCTGAGCGTACTGGCCCGAGGTGGAAGGTCGACGAGGTCGCGGTCGCCTGCTCCACCCGCCACGCTCCAGCGCCCGCTGGCTGACGGAAAGCCGCTTCGCGCGCGCTCGCTCGGGCGCGACACGCCGCTCTGGCCGGCTTGACGTGCAGATTCCCGTCACGAAGAAATCCGACGGCCGTCCGGACCGTCCGCTGCCGCCGTGAGGTCAGAGGCCGGCGTTCGGTGGCACCCCAGCGCAGCAGCTCGGTGAGGGAGCGGTCGCCGTCCGGCGGGTCGTGCAGTCCGGCCTGCCAGCCGGTCGGGCCGGTCACCCCGACCGTGCGGTTGACGAGGCTGAAGACGCCGAAGGTCACCGCGCAGTCGACCGCCCGGCCGAGCACGACGGCGGTGATGGCGGCGTTGGCGGTGACGGCCAGGTCGACGAGCGCGTCCCGGAAGCCGGGCGCCTCGCGGATGTCCCGGCCGTAGGTGGTGACCAGGGCCTGGTCGGCCATCCGTACGCCGGCCAGCAGGGCGTCCACGATCGCCCGCAGCGAGGGGTCGTGGATGACGTCCAGATAGACCTGGGGGGAGAGCAGGGCGTCCACCGCCGCCGACACCGCACCGCAGCTGGTGTGGCCCAGCACGGTGATCATCTTGACCGACGGCAGGTTGGCCACCGCGTAGTTCAGGCTGCCCAGGCACTCACGACCCGGTACGTTGCCGGCGACCCGGACCACGAAGATCGAGTTGCCGGCCTGGTTGAACAGCAGCTCGACCGGTGCCCGGGCGTCGGAGCACGCCAGGACCGCGGCGAACGGTTGCTGGGCGAGACCGGCGCCTTCCGCCGGCGGCAACCCGAAGGCCTCGGGACCCACCGAGATGATCTGCTGCCCGCCCAGGTCACCCAGCTTGGCGAAGTCGGCGTTGCCGACCTCCAGTCGTGCACGCGCCTCCGCGGAGCTGGCGGGACGGGCCGGACGCTCCTCGCCAGGGCGGGCCTGGCGCCAGATGATCTCCCGCTGATTGGTCATGGTTCAGCCTAACGAGACCCGTGGTGCGGACGGGTGAGGGCAGGCTGGTACGCTATTCCGTAAATACGTACCACCGGAAGGAAGTCGGCATGATCGCAGCGCGACGGGCCTCTGGTTCTCGCCGTTGCACGGTCCTGGTCGTGGCCGGCTGTGCGGTTCTGGCTCTCGTCCTCGGCGTCGCCTGGCGCCCGGCGCCCGCCCGGCTGCCGGCCGCCACGGTCGGCGACGCGTCCCTCGGGTCAGCTCGGTCGCGAGGTCGTCGGCGAAGACCGGCCGGCTCTCGCCGTCGCCTGCGTGACCCCGACCGGGGGCCGGACGGCCGTGATGGGCGCCGCGGCGACCGACCGGTTCGAGATCGGTTCGATCAGCAAGGGGCTCACCGGGCTGCTGTTCGCCGACATGATCGAGCGCGGCGAGGTGCGGGCCGACACCAGGGTCGCGGCGCTGCTGCCGGTGACCGGCCCCCTGGCCGACGTGACGCTGAGCCAGCTCGCCACCCACACCTCCGGCCTGCCGACCCAGCTGCCCACGCCGGGGCAGATCGGGCGCAACTACTGGGCCGGCCTGACCGCCGGCAACCCGTACGGCGGCCCGTGGTCCCAGCGGCTGGCCGCTCTCGGCGGGGTGCCGCTCGACGCGGCCCCGGGCACCTACTCCAACCTCGGGTTCGAGCTGCTCGGCGCGGCGCTCGCGTCCGCGGTGGATCGGCCCTTCCGGGACCTGCTGCGGGAGCGGGTCCTTGTCCCGGTCGGTCTCTTTGGAGCCACGGTCCCGTACGCCGACGGCGAGCTCACCGACGTCGATCTGCTCGGTCAGACCGCCGGGGGTCGGACGGCCGAGGCGTGGCTCGGTGAGGCGCTGGCCCCGGCCGGTGGGGTAAGGGCCGACATCGAGGAGATGGCGGAGCTCACCCAGCGGCTGCTGACCGGTCGCGCGCCGGGGATGGATGCCCTGGAGCCCAAGGTCACCCTCGACGAGACACCGACCGGCTGGGCCTGGATCACCCTGCCGTCGCCGGGCGACGACCGAGAGGTGACCTGGCACAACGGCGGCACCGGTGGCTTCACCGCCTTCCTCGGGATCGACCGCGAGCGCGGGACCGGTGTGGTGATCCTGTCGGCCCGGCAGGAGCCCCCCAACACCACCACCCGAGCCGGTTTCGCGCTGCTGGACCGGATCGGGGACTGCGCATGATCATCGCCGTCGTGCTGTGGCTGCTGGCCGCGGTCGGTGTCGTGGTGTTCGTGGCGCGCGCCTGGTCGCTGCGGCCCCTGACGACCACGGGTCGGGGGAAGCTGGTGCGGTCCGGGGTGGACGCCGTCGTCGCTCTCGCGCTCGTCCGGGCGCTGGCGGCCCCGCCCGGACCGGCCGTCTGGCTGTGGGTGGCCGCCGCGGTCGCCGTCGGGATGGGCGTCGCGGGCGTGCTCCTGCGCTGGCGTGCGGCGCCGCCGGACGGTCGCCGCTGGACCACCGTCGCGTACGGGCTCGTCGGTCTCGGCCTGGTGAGCGTGCTGGCCTAGGAGGCGGTCCGCAGGATCAGCCGAGGTCGGCGGCGATCCGACGACCCCAGGCGGACGCCCGCTCCAGCTCGCCGTCGACGAGTGGTCCGTCGATGTCGGTGACGTAGAAGCTCTCGCTGGCGCCGGCCCGCTGGTAACCGTGCCGATGGACGACCCGGGCGGCGCTCTTGGCGGCCGAGCCCGGGAGATGGCGCATCTTCTCCACCCGCGTGTCGAAGGTGGCCACGCGCTGGGCGTGCTCACCGTCCGGCAGGGCGTCGAGCCACTCGCGCAGTCCGGTCGCGCCGCCGTGGTCGGCCCCCCGGCTCCGGGCGTCCTCCCGGGTGCTCGCCCTGGTCATCGAGAAGGCGTGCGTGGGCCCGCCGACCACGACCAGGTCCACGTCCGGAGTGGGCGATCCGGGGGCGTCGCCGACCTCGCAGACCTCCACCTGGAGGGCCGGGGACAGGCCCTCGGCAACGGCCCGTGCCACCCGCTCGGTGTTCCCCCACAGTGATTCGTAGACCACCAGTGCCTTGCCCATCGCGTACCTTCCTGGTCGCCGCGGACCCTCAGCCGCGCCGGGGCGCCGCAGTCCTTCTACTCCAGGATGGGATGGCTCGCCGGGTCACGACAGGGCACAAGGTCGTCCGGATCTCGCCGTAGGTCCCAGCCGGCCCGACCGCGCCGACCGGCGCCGGAGATCCGGCTCTTGCCACAACCCACGGACCTCCCTTAGGTTATACGTATGCATCTCACCGCCGCCGACCGGAATCGCATCACCGGTTCGTACCACGTCGTCCGCGAGCCGGAGCGACCCGACGTGGCGGCGCAGTCCGACCCGGGAGTGATCGCGACGGTCTCCACGATGCTGTCCGAGATCGAAGCGGGCGGCCTGGACGCGGTGCGCTCCTACGCCGAGCGGCTCGACGGTTGGACCGGCGGGCTGGACTTCGAGATCACCCCCGACCAGGTGGAGCAGCTGACCGCTCCGCTGCCCGACGATCTGAAGGCCGCCCTCGATGCCGGGGCCGAGCGGACGTACCGGTTCGCGGGGATGCAGCGCGCGCACCTGCACGATTTCTCCGAGGAGGTCGTCCCGGGAGTGGTGTGCGGTCAGAAGTACGTGCCCGTCGGCAACGTCGGGGCCTATCTCCCGGCCGGCCGCTTCCCGCTGCTGGCCAGCGCCTTCATGACCGTCGGGGTCGCTCGGGCGGCGGGTGTGCCCAACATCGTCTGCGCCACCCCGCCGAGCCGCGGCGGTCAGCCGCACCCGGCCGTCCTCTACTCCGCCCGGGCGTCCGGTGCGGACCGGATGTTCGCCCTGGGCGGGGTGCAGGCACTCGCCGCGATGGCGTTCGGTCTGCTCGACGGCGTGAGCTCCGACATGATCGTCGGCGCCGGCAACGCGTACGTGGCCGAGGCGAAACGACAGCTCTACGGCAAAGTCGGCATCGACGTGCTCGCCGGTCCGTCGGAGGTGGCCGTGATCGCGGACGAGACGGCCACGGCCCAGATGGTGGCGGCGGACCTGCTGGCGCAGGCCGAGCACGGCCCGAGCTCACCGGCCTGCCTGGTGACCACCTCGGCCGAGCTCGCGGCCGCCGTCGAGGTGGAGATCGCCCGCCAGCTCGAGGGGCTGGCGACCCGGGAGATCGCCGGTGCGGCCTGGCGCGACTGGGGCTCCATCTACGTCGCCGACTCGCCCAAGACCGCGATCGAGATCATGGACCTGCTCGCCCCCGAGCACCTGGAGATCCTCACCGCCGACCCCGACTTCTACCTCGACAACCTGCGCAACTACGGGTCGCTCTTCCTGGGCGAGTGGTCGACCGTCGCGTACGCGGACAAGGGCATGTCCGGCACCAACCACGTGCTGCCGACCGCCCGTGGCGCCCGCTACACCGGGGGGCTGTCGGTCACCGGTTACCTCAAGCAGCTGACCTACCAGCGCGCCACCCGCGAGGCGACCCGGATCCAGGCCGGACCGGTGGTCACGATCTCCGACTTCGAGGAGATGCCCGGCCACCGCGACAGCGCCCAGCTGCGCCTGGACCTGCTGCGGTTGGACCTGATCGCCGACTGCTGATCGATGTCCACGCACCCGGAGCCTGAATACGTAGGTCGACGTCCCCTGGTGCTCTTGCCGGGGATGAACTGCTCGGCCCGGCTGTGGTCGGACTCGATCTCGGGCCTGCGGTGATCCCGGCGCTCACCGAGCCGGATCTGGGGGAGCAGGTGACGCGGCTGCTGGACGAGCTGCCGCCCCGGTTCGCCCTGGCGGGCCTGTCGCTGGGGGGCATCGTGGCCATGGCGCTGGTGCGCACCGCTCCCGAGCGCGTCAGCCGGCTGTGTCTGCTGTCCACGAACCCGTACGGTCCCACCCGGCAGCAGCTCGACGGCTGGCGCCTCCAGCGTGATCGACTGGCGAGCGGGACGACCGCCCGCGAGATCCAGCGCGATCTCCTCCCCGCTGCTGCTGACCACCGAGTCGCTGGAGAGCCGCCAGGACCTGGTGGACACCACCCTCACCCTGGCGGACGAGACCGAGATCGACCTGGACACCCAGCTGGCCCTGCAGGCGACGAGGATCGACGAGCGACCGGCACTGCGTACGGTGAGCTGCCCGACCCTGGTCCTCGCGGCCCGGGAGGACCGGCTGTGCTCCGTCGACCGGCACCGCGAGATCGCCGCGCTGGTGCCCGGGGC
>CAVXBJ010000095.1:0-15385 GCA_963759915.1 uncultured Actinomycetota bacterium
TGATCGGCGACGACCGACCGGCCCTCGCCGTCGCGTGCGTGACCCCCGCCAGCATCCGGACCGCGGTGATGGGCGCGGCAGCGACCGATCGGTTCGAGATCGGCTCGATCAGCAAGGGACTCACCGGACTGCTGCTCGCCGACATGATCGAGCGCAAGTGAGGTGCGAGTGCTGACACCCGGGTCGGGACCCTGCTGCCAGGTACCGGGGCGCTGGCCGACGTGACTCTGAGGCCAGCTCGCCACCCACACCTCCGGGCTGCCGACCCAGCTGCCCACGCCCTCGGGACAGATCGGGTCGCAACACTGGGCCAGCTCTGACCGCCGGCAACCCGTACGACGGCTACGGTGGCGGCAGCGACTGGAGCGCTCTCGGTGAGGGTGCCGCTCGATGCCCGCACCGGGCACCTACTCCAACCTGGGGTTCGAGCTGCTCGGCGCCGCGCTGGCGTCCGCGGCCGATCGCCTCTACCGGGGATCTGTTGCGGGAACGCTATCCTGATCCCGGCTGGGCCTGTCCGGGGCAGCCGCGCCCCGTACGCCGACGCCGAGCTCACCGACGACGACCTGCTCGGGCAGACGGTCGGGGGACGGAACGGCGGACGCCTGGCCTCGGCGAGGGCGCTGGCGCCGGCCGGTGGGGTGCGTGCCGACATCGGTGAGATGGCTGTGCTGACCCAGCGGCTGCTCACGGGTGACGCCCCGGGAATGGACGCGTTGACCCCGAAGAGCGACAGTCGATGACACCCCGACCGGCTGGGCCTGGATCACCCTGCCGTCGCCGGTCGACGAGAGACCCGTGACGTGGCACAACGGCGGTACCGGTGGCTTCACGTCCTTCCTCGGGATCGACCGTGAGCGGCAGACCGGAGTGGTGATCTTGTCGGCCCGGCAGGAGCCTCCGAACACCACCACGCGGCGCGTTACGCGCTGTTGAACGGGATCGGGGAATGCCGATGATCATCGCCCTCGTGCTGTGGGCGCTCGCCGCCGTCGGTGTCGTCGTGTTCGTGGCGCGGTCCTGGTCGCTGCGACCCCTGACGGTCAAGGGCCGAGGGCAGCTGCTGCGGTCCGGGGTGGACGCGGTCGTGGCCCTCGCCCTGGTCCGCGCGCTGGCGCCACCACCCGGACCGGGCGTCTGGCTCTGGGTGGTGGCGGCCGTCGCCGTCGGGGTGGGAGCGGCCGGGGTGATCGTCCACTGGCGGACTGTGCCCCCGGACAGCCACCGCTGGACCAGCCGGTGGCGTACGTGCTCGTCGGTCTGGCTCTGGTGGTCGTGCTGGTTAGCGGGGGCGACTCGCGACCCTAGACACGGCGGCGATCCGGCGGCCCCAGGCGGACCCCGTTCCAGCTCGCCGTCGACTCAGCGGCCCGTCAAGCCGGTCGAGCCCAGTCTCGCTGGCACGGCCCGCTGGAAGCCGTGACACTGCACGACCCGAGCTGCGGTCTTGCCACCGACGCACCGGCCTCGCCGTAGGTTATACTCTATGCATCTCACCGCTACCGACCGGACTCGGATCAGCGGTTCCTACGTCGTCGTCCGCGAGCCGGAGCGACCCGACGTGGCGGCGCAGTCCGACCCCGGGTGATCGCGACCGTCTCCACGATGCTGTCCGAGATCGAGGCCGGTGGTCTGGACGCCGTGCGTGCTACGCCGAGAGGCTCGACGGCTGGACCGGTGGCCGGACTTCGAGATCACCCCGGAGCAGGTGGAGCAGCTGACGGCACCACTCCCCGCCGAGCTGAAGGCCGCCCTCGACGCCGGAGCGGAGCGGACGTACCGGTTCGCGGGGATGCAGCGCGCGCACCTGCACGACTTCGCCGAGGAAGTCGTCCCCGGGGTGGTGTGCGGCCAGAAGTACGTGCCGGTCGGCAACGTCGGGGCCTATCTCCCGGCCGGCCGTTTCCCGTTGCTGGCCAGCGCCTTCATGACCGTCGGGGTCGCCCGGGCGGCGGGGGTGCCCAACATCGTCTGCGCCACCCCACCGAGTCGCGGCGGACGGCCGCACCCGGCCGTCCTCTACTCCGCCCGGGCGTCCCGGTGCCGACCGGATGTTCGCCCTCGGCGGGGTGCAGGCCCTCGCCGCGATGGCGTTCGGACTGCTCGACGGGGTCGAGCTCCGACATGATCGTCGGCGCCGGCAACGCGTACGTGGCCGAGGCGAAACGCCAACTGTACGGCAAGGTCGGCATCGACGTGCTCGCCGGTCCGTCGGAGGTGGCCGTGATCGCGGACGACGGCACGGCCCAGATGGTGGCGGCCGACCTGCTGGCCAGGCCGAGCACGGTCCCAGCTCTCCGGCGTGCCTGGTGACCACCTCGGCCGAGCTCGCGGCGGCCGTCGAGGTCGAGATCGCCCGCCAGCTCGGGGGTTGGCCACCCGGGAGATCGCCGGTGCGGCCTGGCGCGACTGGGGCTCGATCACGTCGCCGAGTCGCCCAAGACCGCGATCGAGATCATGGATCTGCTCGCCCCCGAGCACCTGGAGATCTTGACCGCCGACCCAGACTTCTACCTCGACAACCTGCGCAACTACGGGTCGCTGTTCCTGGGCGAGTGGTCGACCGTCGCGTACGCGGACAAGGGCATGTCCGGCACCACCACGTGCTGCCGACCGCCGCGGCGCCCGCTACACCGGGGGGCTGTCGGTCACCGGCTACCTCAAGCAGCTGACCTACCAGCGCGCCACCCGCGAGGCGACCGAGATCCAGGCCGGACCGGTGGTCACGATCTCCGACTTCGAGGAGATGCCCGGCCACCGTGACAGCGCCCAGCTGCGGCTGGACCTGATCGCCGACTCCTGATCGATGTCCACGCACCGCGGAGCCTGAATACGAGACCACGTGCCGCTGGTGCTGCTGCCGGGGATGAACTGCTCGGCCCGGCTGTGGTCCGGACTCGATCTCGGACCGGCGGTGACCCCGGCGCTGACCGAGCCGGATCTGGGGGAGCAGGTGACGCGGCTGCTCGATGAGCTGCCGCCCCGGTTCGCCCTGGCGGGTCTGTCCCTGGGGGGCATCGTGGCCATGGCGCTGGTGCGCACCGCTCCCGAGCGCGTCAGCCGGCTGTGTCTGCTGTCCACGAATCCGTACGGTCCCACCGAGCAGCAGCTCGACGGCTGGCGCCGGGAGCGTGATCGACTGGCGAGCGGGACGACGGCCCGCGAGATCCAGCGCGACCTGCTGCCCGCTGCTGCTCACCGCCGAGTCGCTGGAGAGCCGCCCGGACCTGGTGGACACCACCCTCACCCTGGCGGACGAGACCGAGATCGACCTGGACGCCCAGCTGGCCCTGCAGGCGACGAGGATCGACGAGCGACCGGGACTGCCGTACGGTGAGCTGCCCGACCCTGGTCCTCGCGGCCCGGGAGGACCGGCTGTGCTCCGTCGACCGGCACCGCGAGATCGCCGCGCTGGTGCCGGGGGCCGAGCTGCAGATCCTGGAGCGCACCGCGCACCTGTCACCGGTGGAGCAGCCGGACGCGGTGGCGGCCGCCCTGTCCGCCTGGATCGCCGGCAACACCCCACCACCTCGCTGACGCACTCCTCACGTGCACTCACGCACGTGGTGCAAGCGTGACGCGCGGGGACGTCAGCGGAGGGAGTGGCGTCAGCTGGTGGGGAGGGCGGCGCGGAGGTCGGCCAGGTGACCCATCAGGGTGTGCGCCAGGTTGTAGACGACCAGGTCGGCGCCGCCGGCGAAGGCGGCCGCGGCGTCGGTCGGGCCCGGTCACGATGTCCATCCGCAGCGCGCTGGTGGAGGCCAGCACGGTGTGCACCTGGGCGACCAGGTCGGCGATCGGTGGATCGGTCGCGGTCCGGGAGGCGCCCAGGTCGGCGGTGCCGATCATGGTCCCGTCGATGCCGGGCACGCCCAGGACGTCGGCGGCCGCCGCGACACCGGCCGGGGACTCGATCATCCCGAACAGCAGCGTCTCGCTCAGGTAGCGATCGCGGTGGGTGGTGGCGTCGACGAGACCGAAGCGGCCGGCCCGGGAGTAGGTGGCGAAGCCACGGTGCCCCAGCGGCGGGTAGTGCACCGAAGCCACGAGCTCCCGCGCGGTGTCGGCGTCGTCCACGTGCGGCGCGACGATGCCGGTGGCACCCTGGTCGAGGACCCGGAGGGCCAGCGCCGGCTCGTGGCGCGCCGATCCGGACCAGCACCTCGACGCCGTGCAGCCGGGCCGCGGCGATGTGCTGCCGGAGCGGGATCAGGTCGGCCGGCCCGTGCTCGCAGTCGATCAGGACGAAGTCGAAGCCACTGACCGCGACCATCTCGACCAGCTCCTCGGCCGGCATCCGCAGCAGCACGCCGAGCAGCTTCTCGCCGCTCGCGGGCCCGAGATCCTCAGACGACATCACGCCACCATCCCCGCCGACAGGTCGATGTCGGCGCCCACAGAGTCCGGGCATCGCGAGCATGGCCAGCACCGCCGAGCCGACCTCGGTCTCGGTCACCATCCGGCCCAGGGCCGCGCGGGAGACGAAGGTGTCCACGGCCTCAGCGTACGTACGGCCCGAGCGCTCGGCCTCGAGCCGGAAGTTGCGGTCCATCCGGGGTCCGTCCACCGGCCCCGGGGACAGGCTGTTGACGTTGACCCCGGCGGTCCGACCTCGAAGGCCAGCGTCGAGGTGAGCCCGATGACGGCCATCTTGGAGGCGCAGTACGGCGTCCGGCGCACCAGCGGGCGCTTGCCCGACACCGAGGCCAGGTTGATCACGTCGCCGCGTTCCGCGGGCGACCATGGCCGGCAGGAACGCCCGGCAGACCAGGAAGACCCCGCGGACGTTGATGTCGAACACCTCGTCCCAGGCGTCGACGTCGATCTCGGTCAGCGGGGCCACCGGACCGGCGATGCCCGGCGTTGTTGATCACGATCGAGATCTCCCGGTCGGCCAGCGAGGCGGCCAGGGCGTCGACCGAGGCCGGGTCGGCCACGTCGCAGACCCGGGCGTCCACCCGGTCGAGCTCGGCGGCCAGCGCCTCGAGCGGCTCGGTCCGGCGGCCGGTGATGATCACCGAGGCGCCGGCACCGTGCAGGGCCCGGGTGATGGCGGCACCCAGACCCGTGCCGCCGCCGGTGACGAGCGCGGTGCGCCCGGCCAGCGGACCGGTCGCCGCTCGTACGGCGTCGCAGCGGGATCAGGCTCGGGCATCAGGACCTGCCCGCCTCCGCCAGGGAGGGCGCGAGCGCCGCGTCGATCCAGTCGTGCCGGTCACCCTCGAGCTTCCAGGCCCGGACGTCGCCGGAGCGGGCGTGACCCTCGAACAGCTCGACCCGGGCCGCCCGACCGCAGACCCGACCGAGCTCGGCGCTGGAGGCCTCGTCGGTGACCTCCTGGTAGGTGACGGTCTTCAGGTACTTGCCGACCCACAGGCCGCCGGTGTAGCGGGCGGCGCCGAGGGTGGGCAGCACGTGGTTGGTGCCGATCACCTTGTCGCCGTACGAGACGCAGGTGTTCTCCCCCAGGAACAGGGCGCCGAAGTCGCGCATCTTGTCCAGGGCCTGACGCGGGTTCGCGGTCAGCACCTGGACGTGCTCGGCGGCGAAGGAGTCGGCCACCGCGAAGGCCTCGTCGAGATCGTCGACGACGATCACCTGGCCGAAGTCACGCCAGGCCGGCTCGGCGTAGTCCCGGGTCGGCATCGCCGGCAGGATCTGCTCGATGTGCCGCCATCGACCTGCTCGCCGAGGGTGGTGCTGGTGGTGACCAGGATGGCGGGCGACTCCGGACCGTGCTCGGCCTGGGAGAGCAGGTCGACGGCGACCACGAACGGGTCGGCGTCGTCGTCGGCGATGACCAGGATCTCGGTCGGGCCGGCGAACAGGTCGATGCCCACCTCGCCGTAGAGCTGGCGCTTGGCCTCGGCCACGTAGGCGTTGCCCGGCCCGGCGATCATGTCGACCCGGTCCATCGCCTCGGTGCCCAGGGCCATCGAGGCCACGGCCTGGACCCCGCCGAGGATCCAGATCTCGTCCGCGCCGGCCAGGTGCATGGCGGCCACGGTCGCGGCCGGGATCTCGCCCTTGATCGGCGGGGTGCAGGCCACGACCCGCGGCACGCCGGCCACCTTCGCCGTGATGATCGTCATGTGCGCCGACGCGGTCAGCGGGTACTTGCCGCCCGGGATGTAGGCACCGGCGGACCCGACCGGGACGTGGCGGTGGCCCAGCCGGACGCCCGGCAGGGTCTCGATCTCCACGTCGGTCAGCGAGTCGCGCTGCGCCTGGGCGAAGCGGCGGACCTGGGTCTGGACGAACACGATGTCGTCGATCACCTGCTGCGGCAGGGTGGCCATGATCGCGGCGATCTGCTCGTCGTCGAGCCGGAAGTCCGCCGGGGCCCAGCGGTCGAACGTCTGGGAGTACTCGGCGACCGCGGCCGCACCGCGGGCGCGGATGTCGCCGATGATCTGGCGCACCCGCTGGGCGACGTCCTCCTGCGCGCTGTCGGCGAACGACTTCGTCTGTGCCGTCTTGAGCGTGGTGGGCATGGCGGGCGAGCTCCTCCGGGTGGTGGTGCCTACCACCCGACCGCGACCGACGCCGACCGGGGAGACACGCTGAATACGTATGTTCTCAGTTAACCCGATGTCGTGCGATGCCGTCAAGGCGGCCACTATGCTCAGCGCAGTCGATCCGATCAGCAGTCGATCGGATCGCAGTCATGCGATCAGCAGTCGATGACAGTGTCGCGAGGAAGGGGGCCGGACCTGTGGTGACCTCCCACGACGTGGCCCGGCTCGCCGGGGTGTCGCAGCCGACGGTCTCCCGGGCGCTCCGGGACAGCCCCAAGGTCAGCGAGGAGACCAAGCAACGGGTCCGCGACGCCGCCAGGGCGCTCGGTTACGTCCCGAGCGAGACCGGTCGGGCCCTGTCCAGCGGACGCACCCGGCGGATCGGGTTGCTGCTGACGGATCTGGAGAACCAGTTCTATCCCCACGTGATCGCCCCGATCCACCACGAGCTCGAGGCGTTCGGCTACCAGCTGGTGCTGCAGACCGAGACCACCGACACCGCGACCGTGGCCGAGCGGCTGATCTCCAACGGTCTGGACGGCGTGCTGCTCGCCACCACCACGGTCGACTCGGTGGTGCCGGTCCGGCTGCGCGACCGCGGTGTGCCGTTCGTCTACTTCAACCGCACCGCCGACGCCATGGAGGCCGACTCGGCCACGGTCGACCCGGTGCCGGGGATGTCGGAGGTCGCCCGGGAGATCGCCGAGCTCGGCCACCGCCGGGTCGGCGCCATCTTCGGCCCGCGGAACACCAGCACCGCGCTGCAGCGGGAGACCGCGCTGCGGGACGCCCTGGACGAGCAGGGACTGGCGATCGGCGCGGGGGCCACCCATCGTGGTCCGTTCGACTTCGACACCGGCTACGACGGCGCGAAGCTGTTGCTGGGCCGGGCGCAGCGCCCGACGGTGATCGTCTGCGGCAACGACGTGGTGGCCCTCGGTGCCCTCAACGCGGCCAAGGACCTCGGGATCGCGGTGCCCGAGGAGGTGTCGATGGTCGGCTTCGACGACCTGCCGGTGGCGGCCTGGCCGCTGGTCCGGCTGTCCACCGTCGCCTTCGACCTGGACGCCATGGCCCGCAAGGCCGCCAGTCTGCTGGTCCGTCGGATCGAGGCCGAGGAGCCGGCGCCGTACGAGCACGCCGTCTTCACCTCCAGGCTGGTCCGACGCGCGACCCTGGCCGCCGCACCCGTAGCGCGCCGACTGGCCGGCCGACGGGGTTGCCAGCCACGAATGCATACGCATACACTGCTGATCACCGGACATTCCGTCGCTGCTCAGGAGAGTCATGCCGCTCGACCCGATCGCCTACAAGCCGTACGCCGACCCGGACGACTTCATCCGTGAGGTCACCGACCTGATCTGGGTCAACCGGGCCATCGGCTACATCCGGGAGAACTACGAGCCCGACTCGATCGTGCACGGCGCGTACGGCACGTCCGTGGGTCGGGACGAGGTCATCCAGGGCACGCTGATGCGGATCTCGGACACCCCGGACCGCATCGGTCAGGCGGAGGACGTCATCTGGGAGGCGCGCGGGCGACGACGCCTTCCTCAGCTCGCACCTGGTCCTCTCGGTCGACCCGCACCACGACGTGGTCAGCCGCACGATCGCCAACTGCCTGTACCGCCGGGGCCGGATGGTCGAGGAGTGGGTGGTCCGTGACTCGCTGGCCATCGCCCTGCAGCAGGGCCACGATCCCGACGAGCTCGCCCGGACCAAGGCGTTCCCCGGCTACACCGGCAGCTTCACCCAGCCGGCACCCACCGACGTGATCGCCGTCGGGGACAGCGGACCGCGGGCCGACGACTTCCGCCCCGAGGTCGAGATGGTGCTGGACCTGATCCAGCGGGTCTGGAACGACCGCGACCTGGAGAAGGTCGACGACTTCTTCGTCCGCGACCTGGTGCTGCAGACGATCGGCAACGCCACCATCATCCGGCCCGAGGGCTACCGCCGCCAGCTGCTGAAGATGCTCCGGCCCTTCCCCGGTGGGCAGTTCGAGGTCCGGGACGTGGCCACCAACTCCGACGTGCGGTACGCGGGTCTGCGGATCGCCGTGGCCTGGAAGTTCTCCGGCGTGTACAACGGTGCCGCCGACTTCGGGCCGCTGACCGGATCCCCGGTCGACGTCCTCGGTGTCTCCCAGTTCCTCGTCCAGAACGGCCGGATCGTGCGTGAGGTCCGGCTCTACGACGAGATCGCGCTGCGCACCCAGCTCGCCGCTCGTCGCGGCGACGTGCCGTACGCCGGCACCAACATCTACTGATCGATCATCACCCGCCAGGTAAGGAATCCCGCATGACCGACCTCCTCGTTCCCGATCTGCCCGTCTCGGCCGACGAGCTGACCCGGCGCACCATCCGCCGACGCGACTGGGTGTCGTGCAACTCCGCCTTCATCGACTGCCGGACCCCGGGCTCGGACCGCAAGGAGAACTACGCCTTCATCGGCGCCGGGGTCTCGCAGAACGCCGACCAGTTCGTCAACCTGTCCGAGCTGCACGGCTACAACGTCGGGGCGGCCGGGATGCCCAACGGGGTGACCAACAACCTGCACCTGCACTTCACCGCCGAGGTCTTCATCAACTTCGGCGGCACGTTCCGGCTGCGCTGGGGCGTGGACGGCAAGCAGGGCGAGTACGTCAGCCACGACGGTGACGTGATCACCGTGCCGACCTGGATCTTCCGCGGCTTCACCAACGAGGGCCCCGACGACGGCATCCTGTTCACCGTGCTCGGCCACGACGACACCGGCGGCATCATCTGGGGTCCGTCGGTGCTGCGCGAGGCGGAGTCGTACGGGCTCTACCTGACCGCCGACAACCGGCTGATCGACACCGTCGCCGGCGACGAGCTGCCCACCGACGTGCCGCTGATCACGCCCGATGAAGCAGCGCTACATCGACGAGCTGACCACGTACACGCCTCGAGGAGATGCGGCAGCGGGTGATCCAGCCGGGGGACCGCGTCTACAGCCGACGCGCCGTTCCTGTGCTCCGATCTGCCCGGCGGCGGCGCCGAGCTGGCGCCTGGGGATCGGCTACGGGATGAGCCGAGGACCGCCGGCAGGTCCCGCGGGTGCACGACCCGCACTCGTTCAACCTGGCCTGGCTGCGCGCCGTGCCGGGCGAGGGCATGCTGCGGCACCGGCACGACCAGACCCAGGTGCTCACCGTCAAGTCCGGCGTCTGGGACGTCACCCTGAACGCCGGCGACCAGGCGCGAGACCGTCCGGCTGGGGGTCCAGGACGCCCTGTCGGTCCCGGCCGGCAGCTGGCGGAGCATCACGCTGGTCGAGGCCGGCGAGAACGCGGCCACCGCAGGGCACGGGCGAGCTGCTGGTGGTGAACAGCGGCGACGGTCGGGTGAGGCTCGAGTGGGCCCCCGAGGTCGTCGACGCCGCCTTCGAGGCCGGCTGGATGCTGGATCCCAACGGCTACCTGGCTCCGGTCGCGGTGATGATCACCGCCACCATCGACGACTGAGTCTGCTGGGCAGAGTGACCCCGGCTGGGCCCGAGAGTCGGCATTCGGGCGCGATCGGACGCGGGCGGGGTGACTTTTCCGCACTCCGCACCCGGCCCTTCCCCTGAGGCCGTGTCTCACGCCAGGTCGACCCGCACGCCGAGCAGGCGGACGGGTCGGGTGATCTCGAACCGGCCGAGCACCTCCAGTGCCTTCGCCACCACCGGCGCCGACTCGGCGGCCGGCGCCGGCAGCTTGCCGGTCTTCGTCTGGGTGAAGAACGTCGAGGTCCGCACGATCACGCCGACGTGGGTGACCACCCGACCCTCGGTGAACACCGCTCCGCAGACGTCCTCGGTCAGCTCGGCGATCTGGGCCGCGATCTCGCTCGCGTCGGTCAGGTCGTGCGGGATAGGTGACCTGCTTGCTCCGCGACCGGGCCAGCCGCTCCTCGGGGTGGACGGTGCGCGAGGTGCCGCCACGGGCGAGGGCCCGCAACCACGGTCCGATGGTCGGTCCGAACGAGGCCGCCAGATCGTCGCGATCGGCGGTGGCCAGATCGGTCACGGTGACGATGCCGTGATCATGGAGCCGGGCACCGGTGCGTCTGCCGATGCCCCACAGCTCGGTCACCGGCACGCTGCCCCATCACGGCCATCCAGTTCGCCGACGACAGCCGGAACACCCTCTCGGCCGACGCTTTCGCGAAACCGGTGGCCATCTTCGCGCGCTCCTTGGTCTCGCCGATGCCGACCGCGCAGGTCAGCTGGGTCTGGTCGAGGACCCGGGCCCGCACCTCCTGGGCCAGCGCCTCGGGGTCGGCGATCTCGGCCCCGAGCACCGCCTCGTCCCAGCCCCAGACCTCGACGGGATGACCGAACGAGCGCAGCGCGGTCATCACCTCGGCGCTGGCCGCGTCGTAGGCGGGATGGTCCGACGGCAGGAAGACCGCGTCCGGACACTTCCGGTACGCCCGCGCCAGCGGCATCCCGGAGTGCACCCCGAAGGCCCGGGCCTCGTACGACGCGGTGGCCACCACCTGCCGCGGTCGGGTGGGATCTCCGTCGCCGCCGACCACCACCGGCAGCCCGCGGAGCTCGGGCCGGCGACGGACCTCCACCGCCGCCAGGAACGCGTCCACGTCGACGTGCAGGATCCACGGTTCGGGATCGATCGGCACGCCTCTCAGACTGCCGTACGAGCGCGAAGTCATCGTCCTCGGCAGCGACGCCTGGTGGCCGATCCGCGCGTCGGTCGAGCCGTCGTCGCGGTGGACCGGCGCGCGCCAGACCTACACTGAGCACACTGCAGGGACCCGGTAGACCAGTTCGAGGAGACCGTCGTGACCGAGCTCGACGAGGCGCTGTACGCGCCGAGCCTGCTCGAGGTCACCACCCGGCGCCTCCGCGCCGAGATCCTGTCCGGCGACCTGGCGCCCGGTCAGCGGATCGTCGAGGAGCAGATCCGCCAGCGGTTCGCGATCAGCCGGGCCCCGCTGCGTGAGGCGCTGCGGACCTTGGCCAACCAGGGCCTGGTGGAGCACCTGCCGCGGCGCGGCACCCGCGTCACCGAGCTCTCGGCGGAGGAGGTGGACCAGCTCTTCGCGCTCCGGGCCGTGCTCGAGCGGCACGCGATCGAGACGACCTTCCCCCTGGACCTGACCGGCGGGGATCCGTTCGTCGAGGTCCGTCGGCACCTGGACCAGATGCGGAAGGCCGACCAGGCCGGGGACGATCTGGCCAAGGACGACGCCCACCGCGCGTTCCACGGTGCCGTCGTGGCGCTGGCGCGCAACCGGCAGCTGGACCTCGCCCTCGAACCCATCCTGCTGAGGTTGCAGCGTCCGATGGCCGCGAACCTCCGTCGCGAGGCTGCAGCGCTGGGCACGGCGGCCGGGATCGAGCGGCACGAGCGGCTGCTGTTGGCGCTGGAGTCCAACGACCGGTGCCGGATCCTCGGCGAGCTCGAGGACCACGGCGGTCGGCAGTTCCTCGGACCCGTGGACGCTTCGCCCGGGCTCGCGTCCCTGCCCAGCTGATAGCGCCGGGTCCTCGTCCGGGCCCCGTCAATTCGTCCGAGGCAGCCGAAACCCAGCCGTAACGCCGGAGGGCGTCGACCGAAACGAATTCTGTCGACAATCGACGGCATGGGGGTTGCGTCGGAGTCCGGTACTCGCTCGGGGCCGTGTCTGGGGCCATCGATCTCGGAGCTGGGAGCGGCCTTCCGATCGGGGGAGACGACGCCTGCCGACATCTGTCGGCAGGTGCTCGCCACCATCGCCGCGCGCGGCGCCGACGGCGTCTGGATCTCGGTGGCCGACGACGCGGCCGTGCTGGCGCGCTGCGCTGCCCTGGCCGAGGCCGACGACCCCTCAACTCTGCCGCTGTGGGGGATCCCGTTCGGGGTCAAGGACAGCATCGACGTCGCGGGCTGGCCGACCACGCTGGCGTGCCCGGACTACGCGTACGTGGCGAGCGAGACGGCTCCGGTGGTCCAGCGGCTGCTCGACGCCGGGGCGGTGTTGATCGGCAAGACCAACCTCGACCAGTTCGCCACCGGTCTGAACGGCACTCGGACCCCCTACCCGACGCCCCACAGCGTGTACGGACGAGGTCTGATCTCCGGCGGCTCGAGCTCGGGGTCGGCACTGGCGGTGGCGGTCGGCGAAGTTCCTTTCACGGTGGCGACCGACACGGCCGGCTCGGGCCGCGTGCCGCCGGCACTCAACGGCATCCTCGGCTACAAGCCGTCCCGCGGACTCATCAGCGCCGTCGGACTGGTGCCGGCCTGCCGGTCCCTGGACTGCATCAGTCTGATCGCCGGCACCGTCTCCGACCTGGAGATCGTGCTGGACGTGGTCGCGGGTGTCGACGACGCCGATCCGTGGAGCCGGCAGCGGATCCGCCGGGACGAGACGGCGGGCGATCTCGTGGTCGGGCTGCCCGCGTTCGACGACCTCGAGTTCTTCGGCGACGCCGCGATGTCGACGGCTCATCGGACGGCCCGCGAGCGGCTGAGCGCTCTGCTGGCGACCCGGTCCGTCGACCTGGAACCTTTCCTGGCCGCCGGTGAGCTGCTGTACCAGGGTCCGTGGGTGGCCGAGCGCTATGTGGAGTTCGGCGACTTCCTGCGGGAGAACCCGGCGGCCGCGCTGCCGGTCGTCGCCGAGCATCATCAACGGCGGCGCGAGGTTCAGCGCGGGCGACGTGTTCCGCGCCCAGTATCGACTGGCCGAGCTCAAGGCCGTCGTCGCTCGTCTCTTCGAGGAGGTCGACGTCGTCGTCCTGCCCACGATCGGCACCACCTTCACGATCGAAGAGGTGCTGGCGGCGCCGATCGCCACCAACACCACCCTCGGCCACTACACCCACTGCGGCAACCTGCTCGATCTGTGTGCCGCCGCCGTGCCCGCCGGCCTGACCGCCGACGGTCGCCCGGTGAGCTGCATGGTCCTCGGACCTGCCCTCGCCGACGACCTCGTCCTGACCGCGGCGGCGGCGCTCGCCGACCTCTTCACGCCTTCTTCGGCGTGACCCTTCCTCATCCGGCAAAGGAGAACCGATGACCACCGACGACATCCCGTACGTGCCCGCCACCCCAGGTCCCTTCCCGCTGCCCGCCGGTCGCGTCGCCTTGGTGGTGATCGACATGCAGCGCGACTTCCTGCTGCCCGGCGGCTTCGGCGAGACGCTGGGCAACGACGTCGGCCAGCTCGCCGCCGTCGTCCCCCCGCTCCAGCAGGTGCTCGCGGCCGCCCGCGACGCCGGGCTCATGATCATCCACACCCGGGAGGGTCACCGACCCGACCTGGCCGACCTGCCACCCGCGAAGCTGCGCCGGGGCAAGCCCTCGTTGCGCATCGGCGACCAGGGCCGCTACGGCCGGATCCTGATCCGGGGCGAGTACGGCCACGACATCATCGACGAGCTCGCCCCGGTTCAGGGCGAGACCGTGATCGACAAACCAGGCAAGGGATCCTTCTACGGCACCGACCTCCACGCGATCTTGACCGAGGCCGGCATCACCCAGTTGATCGTCACCGGCGTGACCACCGAGGTCTGTGTCCACACCACCGTTCGCGAGGCCAATGATCGCGGCTACGAGGTGCTGGTCCTGTCCGACTGCGTCGGCTCCTACTTCCCCGAGTTCCAGCGTGTGGGACTCGACATGATCGCCGCCCAAGGCGGGATCTTCGGCTGGGTGAGCGATTCCGCCACCCTCCTTCAGCAGCTGGCTTCGGTCGCCTCCACCGCGGCCTGACCTCGCGAGGACTGTCATGAACCTCAGCACTATCCTGCCCAAGCCCCGTACCGACGCCGACTTCAAGGTCCCCTGGTGGACCCGCGGCGACACCAACGCCTTCTTCGGACTCTTCTTCAACATCTTGGTCAACGTGCTGACGCTGACCGGTCTGTTGATCTTCGTGGTCAAGGTGCCGACCGAGTCGGTGCTGGGCACGGTCCTCCCGGCGCTCGGCATCGCCTTGATCGTCGGCAACGTCTACTACACGATCCTGGCCCGCCGTCTGGCCCGGCGCGAGCAGCGGCTCGATGTGACGGCGATGCCGTACGGACCGAGCGTGCCGCACATGTTCATCGTCGTGTTCGTGATCATGCTGCCGATCGCGCTGAGCACCGGCGACCCGATCCGGGCCTGGGAGGCCGGACTCGCCTGGGCGTTCGTGATCGGGGTGATCGTGCTGATCGGTGCCTTCATCGGACCGGTCATCCGCAAGATCACGCCGCGGGCCGCGCTGCTCGGCACGCTGGCCGGCATCTCGCTCAGCTTCATCTCGATGCGACCCGCCGCGCAGATCTGGGAGACCGCCTGGATCGGCCTGCCCGTCCTCGGCATCATCCTGGTCGGCTTCTTCACCGACCTGAAGCTGCCGGGCAACATCCCGGTGGGTCTGGCCGCGCTACTGGTCGGCACCGCGATCGGCTGGCTCGGCGGCTACATGTCGGTGCCGGATGTGACCGCCGCCGTCGGCGACATCGCGCTGGCCGTACCCACTCTGAACCTCGGTCTGCTGGGCGCCGGCCTGACCAACCTGGCTCCCCTGCTCGCCACCGCCATCCCGCTCGGGGTCTACAACTTCCTGGAGGCGATGAGCAACGTCGAGAGCGCCTCGGCCGCGGGAGACAGCTACAACCTGCGCAGCGTGCTGATCGCCGATGGCGCCGGAGCCATCGTCGGTTCGGCGCTCGGCTCGCCGTTCCCGCCGGCGGTCTACATCGGCCACCCGGGCTGGAAGGAGGCCGGCGGTCGCTCGAGCTACTCGATGGCGAGCGGTCTGGTGGTCGCCGTGCTGTGCTTCTTCGGTCTGTTCAGTCTGCTGTCGGCGATCCTGCCGTTGCCGGCGATCGTGCCGATCCTGCTCTACATCGGGCTGCTGATCGGT
>CAVXBJ010000096.1:0-48171 GCA_963759915.1 uncultured Actinomycetota bacterium
TACCCCGACTGCACGCCGCGGCCGTCGTCGCCGCCATCATCCCCAACCTCGCGGCCTGGGGTGCGGGGCTGATCGACAACGCACTGGCCGCCGCCGGCACCAGTGCCGCCGAGGTCGGCGAGGCGTCTCTGGCCGGCGCCGGTCTCGTGTACCACGGCTTGCACGTGCTGGGTCAGGGCGCGGTCTTGGCGGGCATCGTGTTCGGGGCGATCGTCACGTTCACCCTGGAACGACAGCTGTTCCGCGCGGCGATCGCCGCGGGGGCGGGTGCGGTGCTGTCCTGGATCGGTCTGCTGCACTCCGAAGAAGTCCAGTGGGCCGCAAGTCCACAGGTCGCCCTGGGCTATCTGCTGCTGGGCGCCGTGCTGGTGGGCATCGGCGCGATGCGCCGCGGTGAACCCGCGGTGGAGGCGCCGGTGGACGACGAGCCGGCCCTCGCGGAGTAGTCCCTGGCCCGGAGCACCACGGAGCCGTCGTCCCACTGGGACGACGGCTCCGTGGCGTTCGCTATCAGCTCAGGGGTGCGACCGCTCAGGCCGCGGCGGCCATCGCAGGCTCGTCGACCGTGCTCATCGGCTGCCCGTCGGCCGACTTCTTCTTGCCGGACAGGAAGTCGTTCGGCAGTGACAGCCGGATGACCTTGTGCCAGGCCGACGCCACCTGGCGGGGCAGCGATCCGGTGGCGTAGGTGAGTCCGTACCGCTGGAACAGGTCCTGCACCTTCGGCGCGATCTCGGCGTACCGGTTGCTGGGCAGGTCGGGGAACAGGTGGTGCTCGATCTGGTGCGACAGGTTGCCGGTCATGAAGTGCATGGCCTTGCTGCCGGAGATGTTGGCCGAGCCGAGCATCTGCCGCAGGTACCACTCGCCGCGGGTCTCGCCGTCGATCGAGCGGCGCTCGAAGGTCTCGACGCCCTCGGGGAAGTGACCGCACATGATCACCGAGTGGGTCCACAGGTTGCGGACCAGGTTGGCGGTCGCGTTGGCGGCCATGGTGTGCAGGAAGGAGGGTCCGGACAGCAGCGGGTGGATGACGTAGTCCTTGGTCATCTGCTTGCGGATCTTGGCCAGCACCTGCTTGCCACGGGCCCGGAACTCGGGGCTCTGGCGACGCTTCTTGGTCTTCAGGTTCCGGCCGAGCTCGAGGTCGTACGCCGCGATCCCGTACTCGAAGAAGCAGGCGTTCAGGAAGTTCCACAGTGGCTGGGCCAGGTACATCGGCACCCAGCGCTGATCCTCGTCGACCCGCATGATGCCGTAGCCGAGGTCGTTGTCCTTGCCGATCACGTTCGTGTACGTGTGGTGCAGCTCGTTGTGGGCGTGCTTCCACTGCTCCGACGGCGACGCGTGGTCCCACTCCCAGCTCGTGGAGTGGATCTTCGGGTCGCGCATCCAGTCCCACTGGCCGTGCATGATGTTGTGGCCGATCTCCATGTTCTCGATGATCTTGGCCACGGAGAGACCGGCGGTGCCCAGCAGCCAGGCGGGCGGGAAGAACGAGACCAGCAGGACGGCGCGGCTACCGAGCTCGAGCTTGCGCTGCGCGCTGATCACCTTGCGGATGTAGGCCGCGTCGTCGGCACCCCGGGTGTCGATGACGGACTGGCGCATCGCGTCCAGCTCGACGCCGATCTGCTCGATGTCCTCGGGCGTCAGGTGTCCGATCGGGTTGTGGGTCTTCTTCTGCAGCACGGTCATGGGGGTACCTCGGTTTCAGGTTCGATCTCGCGTGGGTGGTTCGGTCGATCAGGTGAAGCAGTCGATCAGGTAAGAGGGGGACGTCAGTGGTCGATCTCGCAGGCGCCGGCGGCCGCTGAGATGCAGGTCTGGATGCGGATCCCGCCGTTCGCGGTCTCCCCCTCGGTCGCCGTGGTGATCTCGCCGTTGCGGAGGTCGCGGACGGAGCCCGAGCGCAGCGGGAGCACGCAGCCGAAGCAGATGCCCATCCGGCAGCCGGACGGCATCAGCACGCCCGCCTCCTCGGCGGCATCCAGGATCGGCGTCCCCGCGTCGGCCACCACCTCGGTGCCGGAGCGGGCGAACGCCACGGTGCCGCCGTCGCCGACGACCACCCGCTCGGTCCGGAACCGCTCGGTGACCAGCGGCAGGTCGCGCGCGTCGTGGTGCTGCTGCAGGGCGTCGAGCAGTCCGGCCGGACCGCAGGCGAGCGTGGTCCGCTCGGCCAGGTCGGGGACCAGCTCGGTGAGGTCGTCCACGTCGAGACGACCGTGCTCGTCGCTGTGCCGGCTGATCAGCCGGATCAGACCGGCGGCGTCGAGCTCGCGCAGGTTGGCCAGGAAGATCGAGTCGGACGCCGTGGGCGCGACGTGCAGCACGACGATGTCGTACGGCTCCGAGCGCGCGAGCCGGACTGCGCCGGCGTCGGACACCGGGAAGAGGTTGCGGAGCATGCCGATCACCGGGGTGATGCCGGAGCCGGCGGTGACGAACAGGAAGCGGCCGCCCTCGGTGGGAAGCACGAAATCACCGGTCGCCTGCTCGAGGTGGACCAGGGTGCCCGGGCGGCCACGGCGGACGAGGTGGTTGCTCACCTTGCCGTCCGGTACCGCCTTGATGGTGACGCTGATCCGGCCGTCCGCGCGGGGTCCGTGGGTCAGCGAGTAGGCGCGCCACTGGCGGACCCCGTCCACGTCGACACCGATCCGCACGTACTGGCCGGGTACGTGGCCGGCCCAGTCTGCGCCCGGTCGGATCTCGATCGTGGCGGCGTCGGCGGTCTCGGGATGAACGGCCATGATGCGGCCGCGCAGGTCGGCGCCCCGTCGCAGGGGATCGAACAGGTCGAGGTAGTCGGCCGGCAGCAACGGGGTCGTGACCCGTTCCGCCAGCCGAACCAGCCGTTGCCGCAGTGACGGCTTCCTGGCTCCTGCGTACTGCAGAGAAGCGCTCATGGTTCTATCATTCCGGATCGGAAGGCTAAGATCATGACCGACAGGCGTGAACTTTCTGGCCCCAGTTGTTCGGAGGGAACAGTTGTCGATTCCAGACCTCGAAGGGCCGCCGGGAGGGCAAGACACCTTCCGCATCGACGACAGGGTGCTGCGCGCCTTGCGGGAGGGACTGTCGTCCGTCGCGTCGCAGACGATAGCCGCGGTGATGGCGGAAGTGCCAGGCTACCGGGTCGGCTTCCGCGGCCCGATGGGCGAGAGCATCCAAGCGGCCGTGCAGATGGCCATCGGTGGCTTCCTCAAGCTGGCCGGCGGTTCCAGTGACGTGGACCCCAGCACCCCGAGGCGCACGACACTGGACGGCGCCTACGCCCTGGGGCGCGGGGAGGCCCGGGCCGGACGGTCGATGGATGCGCTGCTGGCGGCCTATCGGGTCGGCGCTCGGGTGAGCTGGCGCGGGCTGGCCCGGAACGCCGCCGAGGCCGGCCTGCCGGCGACCGCGATGGCCGAATTCGCCGAGCTGCTGTTCGGCTACATCGACGAGCTCTCCGCCGCCAGCGTGGCCGGATACAACGACGAGCTCAACACCAGCGGGCGGGTCCGTGAGCGTTATCGCGAGCGCCTCGGCCAGCGCCTGCTGGCCGGCGCCACCCTGGAGGTGCTGACGGCGGCTGCGGAGCGGGCGGAGTGGACACCACCGACGTCGTTGACGGCGGTGCTGCTGCCCGCCGCCCAGGTGCACGGGGTCCTCGCCCCGCTCGGTCCGGAGACGCTGTTGGTCACCGAGGACCTGCCCGGTTCGGACAGCTGGGTCGTCGACCAGCCGTACGCGCTGCTCCTGGTACCCGACGTGGCCGGTGGGGGAAGGCGGCACCTGCTGCGGGTGCTGGACCGGCGCCAGGCCGTGGTCGGACCGCCGCGCGCCTGGGTCGACGTCCGCGCCTCGTACGACCGCGCGGTCCGGACGGTGGCGCTGGTCGCCGCCGACCCGGAGCCGGCCGATCCCGTCGACACCGAGGACCACCTCGTGGACCTGGTCGTGAGCGCCGATCGCGAGGCCCTGGACGACCTGCGCCATCGCGTGCTCGAGCCGCTGGCCGAGCTCGGCGAAGCCACCCGCGAACGGCTGGCCGAGACGCTGCTGTGCTGGCTGCTCCACCAGGGTCGTCGTGACGAGGTCGCGGCCGCCCTGCACGTGCACGCCCAGACCGTCCGCTACCGGATGCAGCAGGTGCGGGAGCTGTACGGCGACCGGCTCAGCGACGAGCGCTTCGTCCGGGAGCTGGTGGTGGCGTTGCCGCCTCAGCAGTAGACGAGTGCCCTGGTCAACGCCTTCGCGTAGACGCGGTAGCCGCGCGCCGTGGGGTGCAGCGCCTCGGGTCCGGAGGCGTGCAGGAACGGCCGCTTGCTGCCGATGCCGTGGCCGGCGAACCCGGCGGTGACATCGACGTAGCTGATCTCGACGCCGGCGGCAGCGGTGGCGGCGGCGGTCGCCTTGATGGTGGCGTTGAGGGCCGCGGTGGCTCTGTTGAGCGCCACGATGGTCTCGGCGTTCGGTTGACCATCGATCGGTGGCTCGAACAGGTACGGGTAGCCGGTGACCAGGATGTCCGCTCGGGGCGCCCTGATGGCGACCGCACGGTAGCTGGCGGCGAGCCGGGTGGCCAGCACGCTGGGCCCGGTCCCCCGGGGAGCGAGCAGGGCGAGGGCGCCGTTGATGGCGGCCTGGCAGGCCAGGCTCGGTCCGGGGGCGCAGGTCGTCGCGACCGTCGCGAACCCGAGGTCGTTGCCGCCGACCGTGAGGGTGACCAGCTGCGTTCGGGGTGTCAGGGCCGACAACTGAGTGGCGAGCACCGTCTGCGTGGTGGCTCCGTTGCAGGTCTCGTTCGCCTGCAACGAGGCCCGGGTCTCGCGATCGAGCAGCGCCGGGTAGCCGCGGCGGCTCTGGTAGCAGTCGTTGACGTACTTCCCCGCCCCGAAGCCGGCGGCGTACGAGTCCCCCAACGCGACGTAGCCGAGACTGCGGGAGTGCCGGCTGCCGGCCTCGGCCGGCGTGGCGCTCACGAAGGCCAGACCGGTGAGGGTCGCGAGGACAGCCAGGACGAGAGTCAGCCAGCGGCTGCGTCGGATCATGAGGCGGACCGTACTGCCCGCCTGCTCTGCGGGGAAGGGGGTTCGCGCGGATACGGAACGAATTCCTCGGGCCCGCTTACGTCTGGTTCTCCGGCTACCTGCAGACGCCAGGCTGAATCAGCGGCTGACCTGCCAAAACTCCCAGTCGGGAGGTGCAGGTGGCCACTCTGGATGGGGACGCCACTCGGGTTCGGGCTCCCAGCCGGTCGGGGCCGGCGGCCACCCCGGAGGAGTTCGGAAGGTGATACGGGGTCGTGGCGGGACAACTGTCTGGGTCGTGCGCGTCGCAGATGGCGATGGCTCTGTCGCAACCGGGACGGACGCGTGTGCCAGCAGTTGAGGCGGACGAGTGGTCGGTTCTGACGTCGGCGACGCGTTCGGCGCCAAGTGTTCGGCAACCCACTCCGTAGGGAGTTGATGCGCCTTCATCGCGTGCAAGACGACTTCAGCCTTGATCTGATTTCCCTTCACGATCAGCCTGACGCCAGTCGCTCGCCCACGCTCGGCAAGTCGTGCAATGGCAGGCAGGAATTCTGTGCTCATCGCTGGCGTGAGATCACCCACACGTTGACCGTCGACACGAATCTCCACCAACTCGCGTGTCGTACGCGTCGTCTGCTCTGTCACACCGTGCAATGTCCCGTACACCCAGCACTCCCCGTGACGACTGATGTAGCGACGTAGGTGATCTTGATGGTTCTCTTCCTTGCGAACCTGGAGTGCCGAACCGCGCGGAAGCATGGTGTGTGGCTCGGACGGTGGCTCGTTGATCGGAACGCAGAGGTACCACTCGTCTAGCGCCAAGGTGACACTCGATGAGAAATTCGGACGGGTGATGTCGCGCCCTCGCCGGTCGGTGCCGACCCACTCGTCATACTCAGAGCCCCACACGCGACAGCGAGTCGTGGGCAGCATGCCTCTGCTGACCAGCGCCATCAGGACCGGCTGGAAGACTGCTGCGTCCTCTCTCGGCAGATGGCCTACGTGCCTGCCGAGCACAACGACGCGTACCGCGTTCTTGTCGTGCGCGTTCCCCGGGTCCGGCATCAGTTGAGCAGACAGGAGCAACTCCTGTCCGCCGTCTGGAATCGTCTGTGGGAAGAGTGACCTGATCTCTTCGGGATGAAACGACTCACCGACCACCTCCCTGCGCGGCCAATCTCCTTTGCTCCAGAGTTCGTACTCCACCAGCGAAGTGCTCACGTCAGTTCGTCCCTTCTTGTGCCGTGCATCTGCTGAGCGTTCGTGTGCGCGGCCTGCCGCAGCGCCCGGTACACCAACCCCGGATGCCCGAGCCGGCGACGAAGTTCCTTCTCCAGCGCTCCCACCGGATAGAGGTTCTGCGGCGCCCGCGGGTCCTTGAACTCCTCCGAGGCGAACCGGGGGAGCACGGCCTGCGAGAGGTGAGCCAGCGCGATCACGTCGGCGGCGGTCACGTTGGCCGCGCACTCCAGACGGGCGATGCCGGACCACGGGTGACTGGGTGGGCCGGGCAATCGGAGATACCAGCTGAACCGGTCCCAGCTGCCGCCGATGAGGAACACCGGCGTCCGTTCGTGCGGTGCGAGGGACGCGACCAGCCCGTGGAGCCTGGGCTCGAGGTAGGCGATCTGGTGGGACTTGATGAAGCCCAGCACCCGCGGCAGGTGCTCCCGCCCGCGGACCGGCCCGTCGACCACCAGCAGCTCGCTCCCGTCGGGGGTGCCGTGCTCGGGAGTCGTGGCCGCGGGCGTTCACCGCGGCGAGCAGCTCGAGCTCGGTCAGGCGCTGCTGCAGGGCCGTCGACAGGCTCAGGGCCAGACCCTGGTTCTCGTTCAGCTTCGCGGGGAACGGCGGGTAGTCGCCCGCCCAGGTCTCCAGTCCGGTGGCGCCGGCGTCGACGGTGAACAGCCCGCGCCGGATCTCCGGCTCGAGGACGTGGGCGCCGCGGTCGCAGCAGCAGATGGCGCCGGCGGCGTACGAGGCGCACAGGCCCATCGACGCCTCGGTCGCGGGACCGCCGGACCCCGCCGGTGACCCGGCGTCGATCCAGATGCGGGCATCGATCCGGCGGACGCCGTCGACGAAGATCGTGGCCCGCGGCGGCTCGACCGGGATCACGGCGATCGGCGCCCAGTCGTCGGCGGCGACCTCGACGTCGGTCACCACGCTGGTCACCGTCTCCGGCGGCCCGTCGATGCCGAAGCTCGTGCCGTAGCCGGGATCCCAGCTGTCCACCGCGAACCGCATGGCGGGACGCCGGTCCCGTTCGCCCGTCGATCCGCGCGCGGAGGTCATGGGCCGACCCGTTCGATGGTCGAGGTCCGGCTGTCCCGGCTCACCTCGTAGCGGATCGGTACCCGCTCCGCCAGCGCCGTGACGTGGGTGACGACGCCGACCATCCGGTTGCCCTGGGCCAGGTTCTCCAGGGTGCCGGCCACGATCTCCAAGGCGTCCGGGTCCAGGGTGCCGAAGCCCTCGTCCAGGAAGATCGAGTCCAGGGTGGTCCGACCGCCCGCGGCGAGCGTGGCCAGCTGTTCGGACAGGGCCAGCGCCAGGGCCAGGCTGGCCTGAAAGGTCTCGCCGCCGGACAGGGTCTTCACCGAGCGCCGCGAGTCGGCGTCGGCGTGGTCGATCACGAAGAACTCGCCCCGGTCGTGGGTGAGCTCGAACTGACCGCTGGAGAGCTGCAGCAGCGAGGCCGAGGCGTCGGCCACCAGGGTGTCCAGCGCGGCGTCGGCCAGCCACTGCGGGAACCGCTTGGCCGACATCAGCTGCTGCAGCTGACGGCTCACCTGCTCGGTCTCGGTGTCGGCCGCGATCTTGGTCCGCAGTCTGTCGGCAGCGCTGCGCTGCCGGACGATCGCGGCGGTCGCGGCGCGGCCGCGTTCGAGCTGCAGCTCCACCAGGATGGGGATCCGGGCCAGCTGCGCCGTGGCGGTCGGCGCGGCCGGATCGGTGGGCACGGCATCGGTGGGGCGCTCGATCGCGTGCTCGTCGAGCAGCGCGCGGACGCGGGCGAAGCGCTCAGCCAGGTCGCCGTCCAGCCGCTCCAGACCGGCCGCCAGGTCGACCAGGTCCGCGGTCCGCCGGTCGGCCTGCTCGCTGGCCCAGGTCGCCAGCGCCGCCCAGGCCCGGGGCAGGTCGTCGGTGTCGAGGGCCGGTACGCCGAGGCCGGCGAAGCCGTCTCGCACCTGCACCAGCGTGGTCCGCGCGGCTTGCTGCTCGGCGCGCCACCGATCCCGTACGGTCTCGGCCTGCTGCCGGGCGGCCGCACCCTGCTGGGCTCGCGACCGGGCCAGCGTCGCCTGCTCGTCCAGCCGTCGGTGCTCCGTCAGCAGGCGCTGGGCCTCGTCCGCCCCGGGACGATCGGCCAGGAGCTCCTCTCGCTCGGCGACCCGGCTGGTGAGGCCGGCCAGCTCCGAGCGGGCCTTGTCGTCGGCCAGGGTGGCCGCGGTCAGTGCTTCCCGGGCGGCGTGCTCGGCGGCGATGGCGGTCCGCAGGGTCTCGGCCGACGTCTGCCGGGTGGTCTGGGCGGTGTCCAGCGCCGAACGGGCCGCCGGCAGGTCGGTGCTCACCAGGGTCGTGATCCGGTGGTCGGCCCAGGCCAGCAGCTCGGACCAGGCGGCGCCGAGCGTCCCGGCGGTGACCGGCGGGGCGCCCAGCGCGGCCAGCCGCCCGCTCGTGGCGTGAAGGTCGGCCCAGCCCTGCTGAGCAGCGGTCGCCAGGCGTTGGCCCTCGTCCTCGGCGTCCTGGAGGGCGGCCCGCGCCGCCTCGCGGGCGGCGGTCGCCGCGCGTTCCTGCTCGACGGCGCCCTCCAGCCGCTCACCGAGTTCGGTCACCACGGATCGATCGCGGCTCGGGTCTCGTGCGTCGCCGGCCGGCTGCTCGGGAAGATCGGCCAGCAGCGCGTCGTCCAGCCCGGACAGCCGCTCGAGCGCCCCCGTCACCTGGGTGTCGAGGGCCGTTCGCTCGGTGCGCAGCCCGAGCGCCGTCGCCTCGGCGGTGGTGAGCAGCTGCTCGGCGTCCTGGAGGGCCGCGCGTGCGTCGGCCAGGGCGGGCACGGCCAGCGGATCGGGCAGCTCGATCACGGTCTGGGTGCACACCGGGCAGGCGTGTCCGACCTGCAGGTGCGGTCGCAGATCGGCGGCCGCCGACTGGCTGCGGACGTTCTCGAGCGCGTCGGCTGCCCGGCGCTGCGCCGTCCTGGCCTCCGCCAGCGCCGCCTCCGCCGCCCGGTGCCGCTCGCCGACGGAGTGCAGCCGCCCGCGGAGACCGGCGAGCTCCCCGAGCGTCGTCTCGTACGCCTCCAGCGTGCGCAGCTGCGCGTTGATCGCACTGCGCTCCGGCAGCTCGGCCACGGTCGACCGGGCTCGGGTGACCGCGGCCTCGGCGGCGTCCAGCGCCCGTCGGGCGGTCTGCCACCGTCCGCGGGCGGCGACGACGGCGGCGTCCAGGTCGCCGGCACCCACGGGGAGAGCGACCGAGCGCAGGATCTCGATCCGACCCGTCAGCTCCGTGACGGAGAGGTCCGCCCGCTCGTGCTCCGCCCGGTGGCGATCGTGCTCGGCCCGGACCCTCTCGAGGGTGGCGCGGGCGCTGGTCGCGTCCCGGGTTGCCCGCTCGAGGCCCGTCCGGCCGGTCTCCTCGGCCTGGCTGGCCGCGGGGATCCGGCCGGCCGCGTCGGCCAGCTCGGTGTGCCAGCGCAGCGTCTCCTCCAGCCAGCCGCGGGGTGGCCCGGACCGCAGGGCGTCCTCTGCCGCGACGACCGCGCCGGCCGCCAGCTGCTCGGCGGCGTTCGCCTCCCGGTAGCCCGCCTCGGCCTCCGCCAGGGCCTGCTGCAGCTCGTCGATGTCGCCCGGGACGGCCACGGTCTGGAATCGACCCAGCTCCTCGGTCGTGCGAGCGGCGGCAGTGGAGGCCCGCACTCGTTCGGCGGCGAGACCGGTGACGGCCGCGGCCTGGTCCGTGACCGCGGCCAGCAGCGTGACCAGCTCGCTCTCCCGCTCTCGGGCGGCGGTCTCGGCCTCCTCGGTCGCGTCCGCGTACCCGGTCAGCTCGCCGGCCAACGCGTCCACCCGGGCGCGGGCGTCGTTCGCGCGGCGTCCGGCCAGCCGTCCGATGGCGTCGTAGTGGCGGGCGCCGAGCAGCTTCAGCAGGATGTCCTGCCGTTGGCCGACGCTGGCCTGCAGGAAGGTGGCGAAGTCGCCCTGGGGCAGCACCACGCAGGTGCAGAAGTCCTCGAAGTCCAGACCCAGCAGCTCGGTGACCTGCTGGCGTACGGCCTTGGGGTCGGCCGCCAGCGACTCGGTCGGCTCGTCGGTCTCGGGATCACCGGTGGCGGCCGGGTCGGCGTACCGCTCGAGGCGGGTGTTGCGCTGGGCGATCTGCTTGCCGATCCGGCGGACCTCGCGGGCCACCACGTAGCGCTGCCCGGCGACGTCGAACACCAGCCGCACGGTGCAGCGGTTGGCGGTCGGAGCGAGGGCGTACTGGATCGCGTTCTCCCGCCCCCAGCGCGGCGCCGAGCCGTACAGGGCGAAGGTCAGGCCGTCGATCACGGTGGACTTGCCCGAGCCGGTCGGTCCGGTCAGCGCGAAGTAGTCGGCATCGGTGAAGTCGACGATCGTCGGGTCGCGGAAGGCGGCGAAGCCGCTGAGGTCGAGGCGAACGGGGCGCACGGTCACGCCCTCCCGGAGGTGAGGTCGTCGTGCAGCTCGTCGAACAGCCGGTTGAGTCGGGGGTCGTCGACCCGGGACGAGGCGCAGTAGTCGGCGAACAGCTCGGCGGGACTCCGGGCGGCGGTCGAACGCCGCGGTTGGTCCGCGTGCGGGCTGACCGAGAACTGCGGGTCGAGCCGGATCTCCAGGGCGTTGGGCAGCGCCTCCAGCAGCTGCTCCCGCATCCCCGCGTACGCCGCCTGGGCCACCCGCAACCGCAGGAAGTCCTCCCCGTACGCGTCGGGATCGGCCAGCAGCTGGTCGACCGTGCCGGTGACGGTCCGCAACCGGCGGCCCGCGGTGATCGGCAGATCGGTGACCCGGGCGGGGGTGTCCGGGGCCACCTCGATCAGGCAGACCACGTTCGTGTTGTCCTGTTCGCCGAAGTCGACGGCCAGGGGTGCGCCGGAGTAGTGCACCGCTGCGGCCGCCGGCACGGACTGGCGGCGGTGCAGGTGACCGAGGGCGACGTAGTGGGCGTCGATCGGGAAGATCGCGGCCGGGACGCTGTACTCCATGATCGACTGCGCCTCCCGCTCCCCACCGCCCAGCCGGCCGCCGAGCACGGTCAGGTGCGCCATCGCCAGGTTGACCGTCTGGTCGCCGAACGGTGCGGTCAGGTTGGCCAGCACGTCGCGGATCATCTGGTCGTAGGCGCCCACGTTCTCGGCCGGCGTCTGGGTGATCACCTGCGCGGCCCGGACCGCGTACCGCTGGGACAGGAAGGGCAGGGTCGCCACGACCGCGTCCTCGCCGCTCGAGCGGGCCCGGAAGCGGAGCACGCCGCCCTGCTCGGCGGACCGCGGACTGCCGATCAGCCGGATGCCGACCTGGCGCATCAACGGCCGGTACGCCTCGAAGGTCGGGCCGTGATCATGGTTGCCGGCGATGGCGATCACCTCGATGCCGGCGCGCGCGAGCTTGAGCAGGGTGGTGACGACCAGCTTCTGCGCGTCCGCGGTGGGCGAGACGTTCTCGTACACGTCGCCGGCGATCAGCACGGCGTCGACCTCGTGGGTGATCGCCAGCTCGACGATCTCGGCCAGCACGGCCTTCTGCTCGTCCAGCCGCGAACGACCCTTCAGGGTCTTGCCGACGTGCCAGTCGGAGGTGTGCAGCAACTTCATGATCAACAGTTCCTGGGTGCCCGGATCAGAACGGAGGCGGGGGATCGATGCCGGTGTCGTCGTCGTCGGGATCCACCATCGGCAACCGGTCGAAGACGTCGCGGCGCGCCGACGGGGCGGTGGTGGTCGACGTCCCGGCGGGCGGTGACGCGCACTCGCTGAGCCGCGTCGCCCAGGCCGGGAACGGGAACTCGATGGCCAACGGCACCGGGATCTCCGGCTGCGAGACGAACATCGCTCCCGGCTTGGCCAGCGTGGCCCGCTGCCGCTGCGACGCCGGCAGGAACCCGTACTCCGGCCGGCCGGCCTCGGCCGGGTCGAGCCGCCCGACGATCTTGATCGAGGAGTTGGACACGATCCGCCGCTCCACCTCGCTGGCGGTCTGCTGAGCGCCGATCAAGATGATGCCGAGTGATCGACCGCGTTCGGCGATGTCCAGCAGCAGGTCCTTGATCGGGGAGTTGCCTTCCCTCGGCGCGTACTTGTTGAGCTCGTCGATCATGGTGAACAGCAAACCGCCGGGACCGGCCTTCTCCTTGCGTGCCGTCTCGGCCGAGACGGTGACACCGACCACGAACCGCTGCGCCCGCTCGGGCAGGGTGTTCAGGTCGATCACGGTGACCTGGTGGTTGCCGGTGTCGATCGCGCGGCCCGAGGTCTCGGTGAGGTCGCCGCGCAGGATCGGGGACAGCGGGCGGACCGAGGACCGGAGCCGGCGGATGAAGGCGTTGACCGTGCCGATCCCGGTGACCGGGCCGGCCCACGCGGTCCGGGTCGCGTCGTCGCTCACCTTGTCAGCCACCAGGTCGACCAGCTCGGGCCAGGTGCGGGCGATCCGGCCGTCGACCGACACCGCGCCGTCCCGCCCGGCGGGCTGTGCGTCCCGGGCCAGCCGGGTGGCCACCTGGTGGACCACCATCGTGTACTGGTTGCGCTCGTCCTCGACGTCGGCGAACACGTACGGCAGCAGCTCGTCCCGGCAGAACTCGGCCAGCGTCCACCAGAACGCGCTCACGCCGGATGTCCGTCCGGTGACGTTGGGTCGGCCGGTCTGGTCGTACGGGACGGGTGGGGCGAAGAACCCGACCGAGGCGAACGGGGTGGCCGGCAGCCCCAGGGCGCCGTAGTCGGCGCGCAGGTCGTCGTCCAGCCGGACGTTGGGCTGGTCGAGGAACAGCAGGTCCTCGCCCTTGACCGAGAAGATCAGCGCCCGGGTGCTCAGCTGCCGCTTGCCCAGCACGCCCGAGGTGAACAGGGCGTGCAGCAGGAACAGCGCGAAGCTGGTCTTGGTGGCCACGCCGGAGATGCCGGAGATGGAGACGTGCGCCCCGCGGGTCCCGTCCAGGAACTCCAGGTTGAGGTAGATCGGCTCGCCGTCGCGGCCCATCCCGATCACCAGCTTGGTGGCCATCTGGTCGAAGTAGAGCGCTTTGTCGCGCTCCAGCCCGGACGCGCGGACGGCGATCGTCCCGGGGCGGGGCGGGATGTAGCACTCCGGATCGACCCGGGTGGTGGTCACCTCGGCGATCTCCTGGAGGTGGGCGGGCAGCACCCCGTCGGCGATCAGGAACGTGTCCGACCCGAAGGACGCTCCCTCGTGCCGGGCCCGCACCTGCGTCACCACCCCGGCGGTCCTCACCGGACCGACCCCCGGGACGTTGCGGACGGTCAGCACGACGTCGTCCAGCTGCAGGTAGGACTCTTCGGCGACCGCCACCCGGAACAGCAGCGGGGTGGAGTCCTCGGTGCCGGCCACCAGACCCACGGTGCGGTCCGCCGGCTCGACCTCGTCCCGGCGCGCTCCACCGGAGGTCGCGCTGACCCCATCGCTCACCGCTGACTCACTCCCACCCGCCTGGTCGAACTCGATCGTGCGTCAGAGCACCGTACTGCGGGGGGCGGACAGATCCAGCGCGCGGCCGGGGTCAGGCCCGGGGATCCAGCACCACCCGGGTGCCCGAGCGAGTGGCCTCAGCCCACGCTTCGGCGCACTCGGTCAGCGGCCGCACCACGTGGGTCACGGTCAGTGCGCCGGCCGAGGCCAGGCCCAGCACGGAGCCGAGGGCGGCACGTCGCTGGTCGGGGGTGATGGCGTTGTTGGTGTAGCCCAGGAGGGCGATCGACCGGCCGCGCAGCGCAGCGGAGGAGAAGTCCGTACGGTCGCCGGCCGCACCGCCCAGGTTGACCAACCGCCCACCGGGTCCGAGGGCGTCGGCGGCCGCCGAGGCGGGTTCCCCGAACACGGGGTCGATCACCACGTCGATCGGCCCGTCGGCCGCTTCGGTCAGCCGGCGGGCGAGGGTGGTCCGGTCGGGTTGGTCGGTAAGGGTGACGACCTGGGTGGCGCCCGCGCTGAGCGGCGCGGCCGCCGCCGCGTCCGACCGGACGACCGCGACCACGTGGGCGGCGCCCAGGTGCCGGGCCGCGGCCGTCGCGACCTGGCCCACGATGCCACTCGCCCCCAGCACCACGACCCGCTCGCCGGGTTGGAGTCGGGCCCGCCAGGTCAGCGCCATCCAGGCGGCGATGCCCGACGTACCGATGGCGGCCGCCGCGGCGTCGGACAGCTCACCCTCGATCGGCACCAGGTCGGCAGTGGCGACGGCGCACAGCTCGGCCATGCTCCCGTCGCCGGGACGCATCCCCGCGGTGGTGGCGAACCAGACCCGGGTGCCGGCGGCCACCTCCGGGGAGCTCCGCACCACGCCGATCCCCTGCACACCGGGCACGTACGGCAAGGGCTGCTGCCCGAAGTAGGAGGTGCCGCTCGCGCACAGCAGGTCGAGCGGCACGATGGGGGCGGCGGTCACCTCGACCAGGTGCACCGCCTCGGTCGGCTCGGGCCGCTCGCCCAGCACGGGCGCGGCCCCGTACGCGTGCAGGAGCGCGGCCCTCACGTCGCGATGTCCGGGTAGGGCAGCGTGAGGTGCTGCAGGGCCGCGCCGTACGCGCGCTGGTACTCCAGCGGACCATGATCACGTTCGAACATCGCGATGAACAGGGTCAAGGTGAGGAACGGGTGCGCGCCCAACCCGAACAGCGCGACATGATCATGCTCGCGCAGGGCCCGACGCTCCTCGTCGTCGAAGGCCAGCCAGGTGCTGCGCTCGGCGCTGTGGCAGTTGAGGAGGCGGTTGGCCATCTCGTCCTCCCACCAGCTCACCGTCCCGACCGGATCGGCGCGGTAGCGCTCCACGAGCTCGGGGTCGCGGTCGATGGTGAAGAGGAACTTGTCCAGCAGGTACTTGCTCATGCTCGCGATCCCCCCGTCACAGCGTTGATCCCCGTCACGGCGTTGATCCTCGTCACGGCGTTGATCCTCGTCACAGGCCCGATCCCTTCGGGTACCAGGTGAAGTAGGCCTCCATGGTGTGGAACAGGTCGAGGGTGTCGACGTGATCGGCGGTGACGTTCTCGCCGGCGGCGCCCATCATCAACATGAAGTCCATGAACCCGTGGGTGGCGTTGCCCGGAGCGTGCAGGCTGTCGAGCGTGACCTCGCGCAGGCACCCGTTCAGATCCCCGGTGGCGATCCACTCCACCGCCTTGCGGTCGAAGTCCGGGTCGGGCCCGTGCGGTCCGAACTGTCGGGGACCCGCCGAGCTCGAGCGACAGGTGACCGGTGCCGATGATCGCCACCCGCAGGTCCGACGGCCAGCTCTCCACCATCTCCCGGATCGCTCGGCCCAGAGCCACGAACCGGCGCGGTTGCGGCAACGGCGGGGCGAAGATGTTGGTGTAGACCGGCACGATCGGCAGATCGGCGTCGGGCCGCAGGGTGATGATCGGGCAGGTGATCGAGTGGTCGATCCGCAGCTCGTTGCTGAAGGCCAGATCGAAGTCGGCGTCCAGCCCGGTCCGCAGGAGGTGGGCGGCCAGGTCCTCCTGGCCCGCCAGGGTCATCCGCGGCAGCCCGAACTCGCGCTCCTCGTTGTACCAGTTGGCGTCGAAGGTGGGGGCCTTGCCGATCAGGAACTGCGGCATGTTGTCCAACCACAGCTGGTGGAAGTGATCGCTGCCGACCATCACGAGGACGTCGGGCCGGGCCCGGGTCAGCGTCTCCCGGAAGCGGAGGATCTTCTCGACCCACTCGTCGGCGAACGGCGGGCGGTCGGCCCCGGTGGCCGTGCTCGCCCGCAGGTAGAACGGGTGATGGGTGGAGGCGATCACCGCGCAGACGGTCGCCATCAGTCCTCCTGTTCGTCGGGCCGTTCGTAGACGGCGTGGCCGTCCACCTCGCGATAGATCTGCATGCCGATCGGGTGTCGGCGCTCCTCGGCCAGCTGGCCCAGCAGCCCGGCGGTGCGGGCCAGCAGGGCGAAGCCCCGCAACAGCTCGACCGGCAGTCCGAGGTCGGCCAGTGCCGCCCCGCAGACCCCGGCGCCGTTCAGCGGCAGGGTCCGTCCGAGGACCTGATCATGGACGCGGCCGATGGCCTCGAACAGGGCCAGGTGCGGACCGTAGGCGCCTTCCTCGGTCGCGATCCTGATCAAGGTCGGCGTCCGGGGATCGCCCTGCTTGTGCACCGGATGTCCCAACCCGGGCACGAAACGGCCGGCGGCCTTGGTGCGGTGCACGGCGGCCAGGGCCAGCGCGTCCCACCCGGCGTCATCGGTCGGGAGCGCGCCGTCGACCGACGTGATCACGTCGTGCAGGTAGGCGCCGCAGTCCTCGGTGACGCCGAGGAAGCGCGAACCCCCCCGAGCAGACCGGCCGCCAACGCGCCCTGCAGGGAGTCCGGGGCGGACAGGTAGGTGAGGCGGGCCGCGATCGCGGTCGGGGTGAAGCCGTGGTCGGCCAGGGCCACCAGGACGGACTCGAACACCCGCACCTCACCCGGGGTGGGTCGCCGCAGGGTGACCAGCCAGAACGCCAGCTCCCCGAAGCCGACCTGACCCATCAGATCCTCGGCCAGGTCCAGACCCAGCAGGTTGATGTGGTCGGCGTCGGAGGTGCCCAGTGCGGTCCCGTACGCTCGCTCGTCCCCGCTCACGCCCGCCGTCCTTCCGACTCCGCGGTGGATACATCGCCCGCGGAGTCGGGGTTGTACGGGGTTCGGCGCGGCCAGCCAGGCCCGGATCTCGGCGTCGTGCTCGCCCAGGCCGGGAGGCGGGAGCCGGTAGTCCGCGGGTGTCGCCGACAGCGTGATCGGGTTGCGGACGCTGCGCACCGGGCGTCCTCGGGTCCGAGCTCGATGACCGGGTCCAGCCCGACCTCCTCGGCGAACGCGACCCCGCCGTCGATGGTGTTGATCGGTCCGCAGGGCACGCCGGCGCCGATGATGTCGTGGAACCAGTCGAGCTTGCTGCGGGTCTGCAGCCGCTCGACCAGCAGCGGCCGCAGCTCGTCGCGGTGGGCGGTGCGGTCCTGGTTGCGACCGAACCGAGGGTCGTCGGCCAGCTCGGGCACACCCAGCACCTCGACCAGCTTGCGGAACTGCCCGTCGTTGCCGGCGGTGATGATCAGGTCACCGTCCGCACAGGGCAGCGGCTCGTACGGGAACAGGCTGGGGTGGCTGTTGCCCATCCGGTACGGGCACCACGCCGGCGGCCACGTACGCGCTGGAGTGGTTGACCAGCCCGGACAGGGCCGAGGCGAGCAGGTTGACCTCGACGTGCTGACCGAGCCCAGCTGGCGTGACGGTGGTGCAGGGCCGCCAGGATGCCGATCACCGCGTGCAGCCCGGCCATCACGTCGAACACCGAGATCCCCGCCCGATAAGGAGGTCCGTCGGGATCCCCGGTCAGGCTCATCAACCCGGAGATGGCCTGCACGATCAGGTCGTAGCCGGGTAGCGCCGCGCCCTTCTCGGTCGTGCCGAAGCCGCTGATCGACGCGTAGATCACGCTGGGGTTGGCGGCCGCGACGGTGTCGTAGTCCAGGCCCCAGCGGGCCAGCCCGCCCGGGCGGAAGTTCTCGATCATGATGTCGGCCCGGGAGGCGAGCTCCCGGGCCAGCGCGGCATCCTCGTCGTCCCCGAAGTCCAGGACCACGGAGCGCTTGTTGCGGTTGATGCCCAGGTAGTAGGTCGCGACGCCGTCGTGGACCGGGGGCTGCCAGGTGCGGGTGTCGTCGCCGCGGGGTCCCTCGACCTTGATCACCTCGGCGCCCAGGTCGGCGAGCAGCATGGTGGCGTACGGACCGGCGAGGATGCGGGAGAAGTCCGCGACGAGCAGCCCCGCCAACGGTCCGGTCGCCGGCGTCTCCGCCACGCTGCCTCCTACTGTCCGCTCAACGGACGGACGTCCGCGTGCGCCCGCCCAGTCTGGCCAGTGCTCCGGAGCCAGTCAAGACCCGCTGACGATCCGTCGTACTCCCACGCACCTGGATGAACGCCTGCGTGAGGGCTGCGGGGAGTGCGTCAGCGGAAGAGGCGCGCCGTTGACAGCTCCCGGTCCGCTGTTCCAGAGTGATCCTCCATCGGATGACCGCTGTACGGACGGCTGTCCGAACAATCTCGAGGAGGAGATCGTGGCGGAGCTCGGGGCTGTCGTGCTGCGGCACGGGACGGTGCTGCCGATGGATGTCGGTCGCAGCGTGCTGACCGACACCGACGTGCTGATCGTCGGCGACAAGGTCGCCGCCATCGGGGCCGGACTGGAGGCACCGCCCGGGGCCGAGGAGATCGACGCGACCGGCGGCATCGTGATGCCGGGCATGATCGACACCCACCGGCACCTGTGGCAGACCGCGATGCGCGGCTACGGCGCCGACTGGACGCTGACGCAGTACTTCGTCTGGTACTACCTCGAGCACGGCCGGAAGTTCCGGCCCGAGGACGTCTACGCCGGCAACCTGCTCGGGGCCCTCGAGGCCATCGACGCGGGTGTGACCACCACCGTGGACTGGTCGCACGGCCTGCAGAGCGTGGACCACGCCGCCGCGGCCGTCGACGCGCTCCGGTCCACCCCCGGCCGCTTCGTGCTGGCGTACGGGAACATCCAGGCGGCGCCCTGGGAGTGGACGGCCCAGCCCGAGGTGCGGTCGTTCCTTCAGCAGCACCGCGACGCCGCCGACGACAAGCTCGGCCTGCAGCTGGCCTTCGACGTGCTCGGCGACCCCGGCTTCCCCGAGCGGCCGGCCTTCGAGCTGGCCCGCGAGCTCGGTCTCCCCGTGACCACCCACGCCGGCGTGTGGGGGGCCACCAACGACGACGGCATCCGGTTGATGCACGAGAACGGCTTCGCCACCCCGGACACCGTCTACGTGCACGCGGCCACCCTGGACACCGACTCCTACCTGCGGATCGCGGCCAGCGGTGGGTCCGTCTCGGTGTCCACGGAGTCGGAGCAGAGTGCCGGTCAGGGCTACCCGCCCACCTGGCAGGTGCGGCGGTTCGACATCCCGGTGTCGCTGTCGATGGACACCAGCGTCTGGTGGAGCGGGGACCTGTTCTCGGCGATGCGGAGCACACTCGGTGCGGATCGGGCCCGGGAGCACCTGGAGGCGCACGTGGCCGGCGAGACCGTCACCTCCTCCCACCTGCGCGCCGAGCACGTGGTCGAGTGGGCCACCCGGGGCGGCGCCCACGCCCTGCGTCGCGACGACCTCGGCAGCCTGGCGGAAGGACAGAAGGCCGACCTGGTGCTGATCAAGAACGACCACTCGCCGGTCTCGTTCCCGCTGCTGAACCCGTACGGTCACGTGGCGTTCCAGGCGCAGCGCGGTGACGTGCACACGGTGATCATCGACGGCGCGATCGTCAAGCGTGACCACCGGCTCGTCGGGGTGGATCTCGACGCGGCCCGCCGGGCGGTGGAGAACACCGTCGACCACCTGCGGTCCGAGCTGGGCGAGGAGGTCTGGCAGGCCGGCATGCACCCGGACCTGCCCGGTGACGACAAGGTGCTCGACAACCCGTACACCTACACCGACTACCGCAGCGCGAGCACCCGCGAAGCCCGGGAGTCGATCTTCGGCGAGTCGGCGGGGGCCTGACCTCCGCCGTCGGGGAGCCCGGCCACGGTTAGGGTCGAGCTCCGACAGCGGGAACGAGAGTGAGGTGAGCATGGCCGGTCGAGGGAGCGGTCCCGACTTCGTGGAGGCGCTGGCCCGAGGCCTCGACGTGCTCACCTGCTTCGACGCCCGGCATCCGACGATGACGCTGAGCGAGGTGGCCGTGGCGGCCGGGCTGGCCCGGCCCACCGCGCGGCGACTGCTGCTGACCCTGGCCGAGCTCGGCTACGTGCGGATCGCCGACAGCGGGTACGCCCTCACCCCGAGGGTGCTCGACCTCGGGATCGCGTACACGTCCTCGCTCGGGCTCTGGGACCTGGCCCGCCCGCACCTGGAGGCCATGGTCGCCCGGACCCACGAGTCGTCGTCGATGGCTCAGCTCGACGGCTCCGACATCGTCTACGTGGCCCGGGTGTCGGTGCCCAAGATCATCGCCCTGCGGGTCGACATCGGCACCCGGTTCCCGGCCGAGCGGACCTCCCAGGGCAAGGTGCTGCTCGCCGCGCTGACCGAGCAGGAGGTCGTCGAGACGCTCGCCCACGCCAGCCGGTCGGGTCTACCGCCGCAGCCGGCCCCGTCCACCGAAGCACTGCGGGCGGAGCTCGTCCGGGTCCGGGCGCAGGGCTGGGCACTGGCCGACGAAGAGCTCGCCCCCGGCGTACGGTCGGTGGCCGCCCCGGTGCGCGACGCCACGGGAGCGGTCCGCGCGGCCATGAACGTCACCGTGCACGCTGCCGAGACGTCCACCGAGACCTTGCTCCATGATCATCTCCCGGTGCTGCTGCAGACGGCCGGCCGGGTGAGTGCCGACTGGGCGATGTGGCAGCGCCGCCCGCACGCCGAGCTGGGGGCCTGAGCACCCGATGCCGACGTCGTGGACCCGAACCCACCGTCTTCGAACGGAACCCCTGACCTGGATGGGCATCCGACTGACCGACTGGTCGATGCACCGGGCGGACCGGCGACCGGGGCGGCGCACCCTGCTGCTCAAGGGGCTGGAGGCGGTGGGCATGGGCTTCGACTCCTGACCGTCGAACGACCCCGAAGAAAAATCTGGTGACGGTGCAACCTGGCGGGGTCCCGGCGCGTAGGTGGAGTATCGAATCCGGAGGGGGTGGGTCATGTTCGGCTGGCCTGCTGCCGGTTGCGGTGCGTAGACCCGTGACTGCCACCGACGCCGTGCCCGCCATCGCGGGGACCACTCGCGCGCAAGGGATGGATGCTGATGCGTTCGACGCACTGTACGCAGGGTCGTTCCGGCGACTCGTCTCCCAGATCTACGCCATGTGCGGGAACTTCGCCGAAGCGCAGGACTGCGTCCAGGAGGCGTTCGTGCGGGCGTGGGACAAGCGGCGGGTGCTGGACGTCGAGCAGAGTCCCGAAGCGTGGATCCGCACGGTGGCCTACCGGCTCGCGGTCAGCCGGTGGCGCCGAGCGCAACGGGCGCTGCGCCCGGCGGACCGCTCCCAGCTCAGTGACGGTGTCGCCGGACCGGATCCGTCGCGGGTGGCGCTGATGCGGGCGCTCCAGGAGCTGCCGGCCGACCAGCGGCGCGCGGTGGTGCTGCACCACCTGTGCGACATGTCGGTCCGCGACATCGCCGAGGAGACCGGGGCGCCGGTCGGGACCGTGAAGGCGCGCCTCTCGCGCGGCCGGGCCGCCCTGGCGGTTCTGCTGACCGTCTCCGAGGAGGAGGCCACCGATGGGTGAGTGGGATGGGCTCGAATCGAGGCTCAAGGATCTGGGCGAGGAAGCCGCCCGGCTGGTCGACGACCCGCTGGACCCGGCACGGGTCCGCAGGATCGCCGACCGCCGGCGACTGCGGCGGTCTGTGGTGGCGGTCCTGATCGCCGTGGCCATCCTCGTCTCGGGTGGGGTCGGGGTGTACGCGGTGACGTCGCAGCCCCAGCGGCACGCGCCGAGCCCGGCCGGGGATCCCACGAGCACGCCGACGCCGAGTCCCGAGCCGTCGGAGGAGGCCAGCGGATACGGCCAGCGGATCCCGAGCGCCACGTCCGAGCCCGGCCGGGGCCGGCAGCAGGTGCCCCCGACCTACCCGCGGAGCTCGTACTCTGCCGATCCCACCCCGGAGTCACCGACGCCCTCGGAGACCCCCACCCCGTCGCCGACCGAGACCTCGGAGGAGCCCGAGTCCCCGGAGCCGACGTCCACCGCGACGGAGGAGCCGGAGCCGCCGCCGACCACGGAACCGACCAGCGGCGGGGACGGCGGCGGGCCGACGCAGACCGCTCCGCCACCGGGCGAGGGCAGCACGGCCGACGGCTGACGACCGGCCGGCGGCGGCGACCGTCGGGTCAACCCGGGAGCGCCACCGTCGCCGTGCGCACCCGGAACTGCTCGTACCCGCGCTCGGGCAGCAGGTCCCGCAGCCGGCCCCGCACCTCGACGGCCACCTCACCCGGTCCGGTGAGCGGAGGACCGGTCAAGGCGATGGTGCCGTACGCGCCGGGCGCGATCTCGGCTGCGCGACCGACCCCGCCGAGGCCCTCGGGTGCCGGCGAGACGAAGCCGGTCTCCAGGCGCCCCAGCTCGTGCCAGGCGATCTCCTGGCCGTCGCGCTCGACGTGCACGATCGCCGACTCCGGATCCAGCTGGAACTCGGCCGCGCCGTCACCCGCGCCGACGGCCTGCAGGGCCAGTCCGACCCCGGGCACGGCGGCCACGTAGAAGGTGGCGGTGGCCAGCGGGTGCTCGCGCGCGGCGGTGGCGACCGCGTCGGCGGCGGTGAGCACCGGATCGGCACCCGGGTGCCGGAGATCCACCTCGCGCCGCTGACCGTCCAGGACCGCCAGATCGTCGGGCGCAACCGTCGTCGTGAAGGTGCCGATCACCGGGGAGCCGTCCCGTGCCGTCCGCACCACGAGCCGCGCGGTGCCGTCGGCGTCCACGCTGAGCTCCTCGTCGACGTCGGTGGGAGCGGTCGAGCGCCAGCGCACCCGAGCGGTTTCGGTCATCTCACGTCACCCCTGCCCTTCACTTCACTTCTGCCGTGAACGACTTCTCCCACAGGTTCTTCAGCTTCTTGTTGAACTGGCGCACCATCGGGTTGAACTGGTCGGCGCGGATGGAGGTGTCCCGGGAACCGCCCATCAGGCTCTGCACGGTGTAGGTGACGTTCTGGTCCGGTGCCGCCTTCCCGGCGCCGAGCGGGGGACCGCCCGCCGCCCGCCGTGGCCGCCTTGTCGGCGTCCAGCTGGGCCTTCATGTGGGCGACCAACGCCGCCATCTGCGGATTCGGGGGGCCGAGCGCGGCCACCCCGCTGGCCGGGGTCCCCATCACCTTGGTCACCTCGGCCCCGATCGTCGACTCCAGGTCGGCCACGCTGGTGGTCAGGACCGGCTTCACGACGCCGCCGATCAGATCCGTCGACAGCTGGCGACACGTCTCCTTGGCCATGCTCGAGACGATCGCGTACGCCTTGCGGTAGAGCTCCCCGGCCCGCTGCATCTTGGGTGGCGGAGCAGCGGCTCCCGGCGGTGGTGGAGCCGCGGCGGCGGCCGTCGCACTGGCCACCAGAGCCGCCATCTTGGTCGCGAACGCCGCGGACGTGACGCCGGACTCGACCGCCGATCCCGCCGTGCCCCAGGTGGCGGGCAGCGCCTGCAGCTTCCCGACCAGGCCCGAGGGCGGGTAGAGGAGCGGGAAGCCGAAGACGTTGACCTGCCCGCCGCCGGAACCGACGGTGGTGGCCGCCGCTCCGGCCGCGTTGGCCTGCTGGGCGCCCCCGGCGGCGCTCATGGCCGGCACCGAGCCGTGCACGTTGATGGACGTGGCGCCGACCCCGGCCAGGTTGACGGTCGCGTTCTGGGCCGAGCTGAGGGTCGCCTGGTACGCCGAGCTGATCTGCGCCGACATGGCGGCCGCGCTGAACCCGGCCTCGACGCCCTCGCCGGCGGCGGTCACGTTGCTGAAGTTGGCCGTCGTCTGGAAGGCCACCGCGCGCGGCACGCTGGGTCCGAGGCCGGGCTCGGATGCGGCGGTGAGGTTCTGCTCGAGCGCGGTGCGGACCGCGGCGTCCACCACCCCGGTGCGCGCGGCGGCCGCCATCTTGGTCTTGACCAGCGCGCGCTTCGCCCGGAAGGCGTCGGTCACCGCGGGGATCATGGTGTTGAGCTGCGCGACCAGCGGCGCCCGCAGGGCCGACAGGACCATCCGCTCGACGGTCTTCTTGTCCAGTGCCTTCATCGCGCTCGGGGCGTTGCCCGGTGCCGCCTGGTGGAGCAGCCCGTTGAGCATCTCGTTGGACTGGCTGTACTCGTCGTCGATGCCCAGCAGGTGGCCGTACTCGTGCGCGGCGATGACGCTGTCGTTGGCGCCGTAGTTGCCCTTGTTCAGGTAGTAGTTGCCCGCGTCGATCGGGTTGCCCGTGGCCGGGTTCGCCTGGGTGGAGGTGGGGTGCACGATGATCCGCTTGTCGTACTTGTCGGACAGACCGAAGACCGCGACGGAGTTGAACGTCACCGGCAGCCGCTTCTTGGTGTTGGCGTCGATGATGTTGACCTCCTCACCGACGAAGGTCAGCTTGCCGTTCCAGGGCTTCACCTGCTCCTTGACGATGTTCTGGCACCACGCGCGACGGTTGTCGGGGTCGTTGGCCGGGATCTCGGTGGGCGAGCCGAGCAGCGCGCCGAGCCGCGGCGTGCCGGCCGGTGCGCCCGGGGCCGTGGGATCGACGCCGTTGCGGCTCTGGTTGAGGAACTGGATCTTGATCGTGATCGTGACCCCGGCGTCGCCGTTGCGGCTCATGTCGTAGGAGACGTCCCCGCCGTACTGCGCCGCGCCCGCCTTGCCGCCGGCGCCGGGCTGGTTGTAGAGGGTCTCGTTGGGGGGCGACTCCTTGACCGCCACCCGCTGCAGGGTCTCTCGCGCGATCCGGTCCACGATGGAGGCGACGGCACGGTTCCCCGCCAGGCGTTGCAGCTGGAGGGCGTCGAGGGCCGGGCCCGTGGACAGGGGAGTGTCGGTCGACCGTGCGGTGCCGGTCGACGAGACCCTGCCGGTCGACGGGGTCGGCCTCGGTACCGCGTCCGCCTTCTGCTGGGGGTGCACGGCCGTCCCGTGCGCACCGGGCTCCCCCACCTGCTCCCGCATGACCGCACTCAACCACGCCGGACGTCGCCGGTCCACGGGCAGCGGACCACCCGTGGGGACCGTGACCGAAGTCGGCCCTTTCGGGCAGTCTCTCCGGGCAGTGCTGCTCGACGCCGGCGGCGACGCGGCCAGCGGTCTCCGGCGAGCTGCTGGTGACGGTCGAGGCGACGAGTACGCCGATCCTGGATGCCGCCGTCCCCGGCTCGAACGCTCTGCTGTCGACGTCACCGACTCGTCGATGGCCCACCGCTCGGCCGAGGCGTCCGGTCCCGGGCGACCCGGATCGCGTACGCGATCAACGTGCCGAGGACGATGACACCGATCAGCAGGGCGAGGTTGCCCCCGTAGTGCTGCAGCAGCATGGCCTTGGCGGCCGGTTGGCTGAACTGCCGGATGATCAAGGGGAGAGCGATCACCGTGACCGCGGCGGTCATGATCAGGGCGGCCTGCACGAACCCGCGGGCGCGGTCGGGCAGCCCGTGCAGGGCGGCCCCGATGGCGAGGACGGCGGGGGAGAGCAGTCCGTGGTGGATGACGAGCGCGCCGAGCAGCCACCCGCCGAGCACCAGCAGGGTGGGCAGCGGCAGCCCGTGCAGCAGCCGGAAGGCCCCGTACGCGAGCAGCAACCCGCCGACCGCCCCCAGCCCGATGCGCAGCGGCTTCATCGGAGCACCTCGATCGAGCCGATCCACTTGGTGTCGAACAGCTCGGCTCGGTTGGGACCGACCAGGCGCAGCGGATAGCCGTGATCGACATCGAGCGGGGAACCGTTGAGCTCCGTCGCCAGCACTGCCCGCTCCAGCTGGGATCCGGACAGCTCGGCCTTGGTGATGCCACCCTTGCCCAGCGAGCGGACGACGACCCGGGACCCGGCGGAGCCGCCGGCCCGCTCCACCAGGTCCAGCAGTCGGATCCCCCGCCAGTCGGCCACGGCGCTCCACCCCTGGCCGGCGGCGATCGGCAGCCGGACGTCCTGGGTGGCCAGGGGTCGGAGATCGGCGAGCCGGAGCTCGTACGGTCGCGGCCCCTTGACCTCCAGCCGCCAGTCGGGATCGGTCGCCGCCGCCATCACCTCGGCCTCCTCGGCGGTGCGACCCACCGGCACACCCTGCGGGCCCTTGCTCGGTTGGCGAACGGCCAGCAGACCGACGGGCTCGAGCGGGGTGAGGGTCTGCCCCACGCTGGTGATCACCACCAGCGCGATGCCGGCGCCGGCCGCGCGCAGCACCCCGCGCCGGGAGATGCCTGGGGTCACCGGTGGCGGCTGCGGTCCGGCGTTGCTGTGCGAGGCCGGGTTGTCGTTCCAGGGGATCTCGGTCAGCACGTCACCGTCGGCCAGCCGGGTCGTGAGGCCGTACCGGATGTCGGGCAGCTTGATCGCCACGTGCAGCAGGACCGATCCGATCACCACGTACGCGAGGGCGTAGTGCACGACCACGAAGTCCCAGCCGAACGGCCGCCAATCCAGCAGGTTGAGGAACCCGGTGACCAGCTGGACCAGGGTGGCCGAGACGAGCACGGCCGCGCTCAGCCGCTCGAGCAGCCGCTCGACCGACGGCAGCGGCGGCCACCGGAACGAGTTCGGGTAGACCGACCACAGCTTGATCAGCACGAGCGGGATGGACGCGATCCCCGTGGTGACGTGGATGCCCTGGGTCAGTCGGTAGCCCCAGGCCGGGACCACCGGCTTGGGTAGCCACGACCAGGTCAGGTACTGGGTGTAGCTGAGCAGACCGGTGAGGAAGCAGAGGCTGAAGGCGATGCCCAGCGCGCGTCCCAACCGTGCGGTCAGCGCGGTGGACCGCACGGTGCTGGAGAAGTGCGGCCACCAAGCGGGCCGCGCCGCGGCGGTACCGGGCACCCTGCCAGTGTGCTCGCGCGGGGGCGTGCCGCGATAGGCCCTTCCGGGCAGACTTCGCACCCGAACCCGACTTCCGTGGAGCACACCTGACTCAGCCAGGCGTACTCGACAGAAGTCGGTCAGACCTCAGTCGATCGGGGCTCCGTTGACGGCGGCGACCGAACCCAGCCAGGCCAGACTCGGCTCGACTGACTCTCGTCCGGGTGGGCCGGGAAAATGCTGGTGGCTCGGCGCCCGCAAACGGAGGACACTCGAAGTGCGGCGGGCGTTTCAGGAGCAGTCCATGAGTGGTCAGATGATCATCACCATCCACGAGGAGCGGGCCGACGACGAGCGGCTCGAAGCGCTGTCGGCGGCCCTGAGGCGCGAGCTGATGGCCCTCGACGTCCAGGACGTGGAGAAGGTCCGGGACGGTCAGGCGCCACCCGGGACACGAGCCGTCGAGCTGGCGGCCGTCGGCGCCCTGGTGGTGATCTTCAAGGAGTCGGCGCAGCTGGTGACCGGCATCGTCACGGCCGTCCGCTCCTGGCTGCAGGCCGCGCCGCCCGGTCGCTCGGTCGAGATCACCTTGGGTGACACGACCCTGAAGGTCGCCTCGGCGACACCCGACCAGCAGGAGAAGCTGATCGCCGAGTTCGTGGGCGCCATGCAGCGGATGGGTGCCCCGCCGGCTGACCCGCCACCGAGATGAACGACGGCGAACGCCACGCCCTGATCGTGGCGACCGACACGCACAGCGATCCACGTCTGAGCCGGCTCCGCGCGCCGGCGGTCGACGCGGCAGAGCTCGCCCGGGTGCTGAGCGATCCGGCCATCGGCGCGTTCGAGGTCGCCACCTCGCTCAACGAGCCCGAGCACGTGGTCCGGCGGCGGCTGTCGGCGTTCTTCGAGGACCGCGGCTCCGACGATCTCCTCGTCCTGCACCTGTCGTGTCACGGGGTGAAGGACGAGGACGGTCGGCTCTACTTCGCCACCTCCGACACCGAGGTCGAGCACCTCGACGCGACCGCGATCCCCGCGGACTTCGTCAACCGGCAGATGACCCGGTGCCGGTCCCGGCGCATCGTGCTCCTGCTCGACTGCTGCTACAGCGGCGCCTTCGCCCGCGGGATGGTCGGGCGGGCCGGCGACCGGGTGGACCTCAGGGAGCGCTTCGAGGGGCACGGTCGCATCGTGCTGACCGCGTCCAGTGCGATGGAGTACTCCTTCGAGGGTGACCAGACCTCGGGTCAGGGCCGCCCGTCGGTCTTCACCTCGGCCGTCGTGCAGGGCCTGGCGACCGGCGAAGCCGACCGGGATCGCGACGGCTACGTCTCCGTCGACGAGCTGTACGACTTCGCCTACGAGCAGGTCCGGACGGTCACCCCGTCCCAGACGCCGGGCAAGTGGGTCTTCGACGTGCAGGGAGACTTCTACCTGGCCCGCAGCGCCGCGGGTCTGCCGACCGTGGTCCCGGGTCTGCCCGGCGACCTGGGTGCGGCGATGGTGAGTCCGTTCGCCCGGGTGCGGCGAGGTGCGGTCGAGGAGCTGGCCGGTCTGCTGACCAATCCCGACGAGGTCCTGGCCGCCGCCGCCCACGCCGCGCTCGTCGAGCTGACCCGCGACGACAGCCAGGACGTCTCCCGCGCGGCCCGTGGCTACGTGGCCGCGCCGGAAGATCCGTCACCGCCCGAACCGGCGGCGACGTCGTCTCCGGCCGAGGTGCCGGTCGTCGATGAGCCCGTCGCGTGGATCCCAGCCACGCCGGAGCCGGTCGCGGCCTCCTCGATGCTGGCCGAGCCGAGCGGGGACGTCGCGACGCCTCGGCGCGCACCCGCAACTCCGCCGAGCGAGCAGAAGCTGCCGGTGGCGGTGCATCCCGTGGTGCCCGGCTGGATGCCGACGCTGTGTCGCGCCGGTGCCGTCGGTCTCCTCGCCGCGGCAGCGCTGCCGCTCCTGGTCGACGACACCATGACGCGCTGGAACCTGTTCGCGGTGCTGGCCCCGCTGGTGGCGGTCGCGGCGTCGGTGCTGGCCTGGATGGTGGCCGACGGACTCCGGGCGAGGCGGCTCCCCCTCCCGTACGCCGGGGGGCTGCTGCTCGCCGTCGGTGTGCTCACCGCGGCCGGTTCCGCCGGACTGATCACCTTCGCGGCCGAGTGGCTCGGAGGTGCCGCCATCCTGTTCGGCGGGGTGGCTCTGCTCGGCGCGGTGGCCGCCCTGGTGGTGGGGATCTCCCTGGTGCGGCAGCCGCGCGTGGAGACCGTCGGAGCCGCGGAGCGGTCGATGATGATCCTCGCCCTCCTCGGGACGGTGCTGACGGCGGTGGCGCTGTTCATCCCGTACGACGACTTCAGCTCCTTGTGGGACGAGGTGATGGAGGGGACCAGCGCGATGTTCGCCTACTTGCCGGTGACCGCCGTCCTGCTGCTGGTCGTGGCGACGTTCCAGCTCCGGTCCCGACGCGAGCTTGCCGCGGGGCTGCTCTCCGCGGCGGGTGTGCTCACCGCGGTCCACTTCGTCGGCGTGCTCCTCGCCGCGTCGTTCGCGGTCGGCGAGGTGGGCGGGGTGCGCGCCGCCTGGGTGGTCGGGGTCGCCGGTGGCGTCTTGGTCGGGTTGGCCGGCTGGCTCACCCAGCAGGCGGACGCCTCGGCGGCCCCTTGACCTCTCGCTCGTCGCTGCGTCGGTCAGGCCGGCTCGATGTTCTGGTTGACCCGGAACAGGTTGTCCGGGTCGTAGGCAGCCTTGATCCGGGCGAGCCGGGCGTAGTTGCCGCGATAGCTGGCCCGGATCCGCTCCTCGCCCTCGTCCATCATCATGTTCACGTACGCCCCGCCGGCCGAGTACGGGTGCAGCGCCTCGAAGTAGTCGACGGTCCAGCGCCGAAGCTCCGCGGCGTCCGCAGGGTCGGCGCTGACCCCGGCGAACACGGATCCCCAGGTGGCGTCGCGATAGGCCCAAGGGGTGTCCTCCGGACCGACATCATGGGCGGCCCCATCGATCGGATAGAGGTGCATGGTCGACTGGAAGGTCGGCAGATCCGATCCGAAGCGCTGGTGGAGGTCGACCGCTTCATCGGGGATGGTGTTGACGAAGTCGGCTCGCCAGTACCACTGCTGCCCCTTGGGATAGAGCGCGTCGAAAGCGCTCTGCAGTCCGGCGTGCGGCATCGCCGCCACCCCGTGCAGCAGCGGCTCCGGCACAGAATCCAACAACGGCGCCATCGCCGCCCGGGCCTCGTCCTCGTCGCCGATGAAGGACCAGACGACGGCGCAGACCGGCCGCAGCTGGAGCTCTTCGGGGAACGGTGGGGCCGGTGGCACCTGGGTGTAGGCGAAGAAGCCGTTGAGCGTCCTCGGGGCGTTCGGGATGAACTCCCGGTAGGCCTTCAGGACGGCATCACCCTGGCCGACGTCCCAGAAGGTGGGCCCGCCGACGAACCGGGAGACGTCGTTCAGCCGGAAGGTGAACGAGGTCACCACACCGAAGTTGCCGCCGCCGCCGCGGAGCGCCCAGAACAGATCCGGTTCCTCGGTCGCGCTCGCGCGCACCTGGCTGCCGTCGGCCAGCACGACCTCTGCGCCGAGGAGGTTGTCGATGGCCAGGCCGTACGCCCGCGTCAGGTGGCCGAGTCCACCACCGAGGGTCAGACCGCCGACCCCGGTGGTGGAGAGGATGCCGCTCGGGGTGGCGAGCCCGTGGACGCCCGTGGCGGTGTCCACCTGGCCCCAGGTGCAGCCTCCACCGACCCGTACGGTCCCGAGTGCGGGATCCACCTCGACCGAGTGGAGTGCGGCGAGGTCGAGGACCAGCCCGTCGTCGCAGGTGCCGAGACCGCCACCGTTGTGACCGCCACCGCGTACGGCGAGCAGCACCCCCTGATCGCGGGCGGCGTTCACGCCGGCGACGACGTCGGCCACGGTGTGCACCTGGGCGATCAGGGCAGGGGACTTGTCGATCATGGCGTTGTAGACGCGCTTGGCCGCGTCATAGCCGGGATCGGTGGGGCCGAACGTCGGCCCGGTGAGGTCGGTCAGTGCCGCCTGCAAGGCGGCGGTGGGGGTCATCGCGTGCTCCTTCCGCACCTGTCGGAGCGACCGTCGCTCCACCTTTCACCGTAGAGACGACCGGCGGCGACCGCCTCGTTCAGCGCACGGACGTGAGTCGGACAGCTCGGTGCCGACGACCGGAGCCCTCCGCCGGTGCCGCGCTAGCCGACGGGGCTGAGCAGGGTCGCCCGAGCGCGCCAGAACGGCTCCGTCGGCCACCGGCGCTCGCTGGCGTACAGGGCGGTGCGCGTCTGCCGGTGGGTCTCGAACCGGGCTCGGACGCGGTCCTCGTAGCGCCAGGGGGGCGACTCGCGCACCCCGACGGCCGCGGCGATGGTCCAGCTGGCGTCGGCGGCATCCAGCAGGGCGTCGTGGATGCCGCAGCCGGTGATCGGGTCGCGTTCGCTCGCGGCATCGCCGACGGCCAGCCAGCCCGGACCGGCCGGCCGATCGAGGATCGACACGCGGACCGGGCGGCAGCGCAGCGGCTCGTCCCGGAGCCGGACCCGGTCCAGCCGGGGCCCCACCAGGGTGGTCGCGGACAACTCCTCGCGCCAGCGCCGACCGCCGCCGCGCAGCAGTGCCGCGGTCGCGCTCCGGTCCGTGAGCAGAGCCGTCACGATTCGGGCCCCGGGCAGCCGCGAGGCGTACCACCAGCCGGTCGTCGTGGCCTCCACCGCCGTCTGCGCGGTGAAGCTGCCGGCCTCGAGATCGGCGAAGCGCAGCACCGCGACCAGGCGATCGACGGTGTGCCGGACAGCTCCCTGCCGGCCGGCGAACCACGCGGCACCGCCGCTGGCGTCCACCACCCACCTCGGCCGGACGGTGGCCGTCCCTCCGGCCGCGTCCCGCAACCGGACCGCGGTCCGTCCTCCCTCCGTGCTCGTCCCCACCACCCGGGTGGCCGTCCGCACGTCGACGCCCACCTCGGCCGCTCTCGCGTGCAGCCGGCCCTCGAACAACCGGCGGTCGATGTGCCAGGCCGGTCCGAGCGGGTCGAGGACGTGATCACTGTGGCCCGGCCGGACACGGCCCCAGACCGAGATCCCGCCGGGGCAGGGCAGGTGGCCGTCGGCCCGGAACGCATCGGCCAGCCCGAGCCGGTCCAACGCGGCCAGGGTGCCGGGGGTCAGCGTCTCGCCATACCGCTCGGCCGGCGTCGTACGGGCGTCGGCGACGACCACCCTGAGATCGGTCGAGGTGGCGAGTCCGATCGCGGTGGCCGACCCCGCCGGTCCGCCGCCGACCACCAGCACGTCGCAGGCGTCGACCACCGGCCGGGGCTCAGCCGCCGGGACCGCTGGGGTTGGCATGGAAGGGCCACTCGGCCACCACGTTCACCGACTGCCCCTCGGTGGGTAGTCGGCTCTCGGCCTCCAGGAAGAAGTCCGGCGGGTACGTGCCACCGCGGATCGCCGTCCCCTGCAGGATCACCCCGATCCGGTCCCACTGCTGCACCGACTGCAGGGCGCGCTGGAACGTCGCGGCGGTCTTCGGGTCGTTGGTCAGGGTCCCCGGCCCGCGGATCGACCAGACCCGCTGCGGCAGCACGCCGTTGACCACAGCGGTCGCCGGGTAGACCGCGTCGGGCCGCTGCGACGGCCACGACCAGTACAGCGTCAACGGGTTGCCGGTGGCTGTGTTGGTGCCGGAGGTGTTGATGCTCGGCTGGTGGATCGAGCAGGAGTTGTAGTCGGTCTGCCAGGGGATCGACATGAACTTCGACAGGTCGCCCGGTTCCAGGCCCGCGCTCATCCCGTGCAGGGGGATCCAGCCGCCGGTCAGGAACGGGACGGCCTTGGTCGCGGTCGCGTACGCCAGCGGCTTGTGCTTGACCCGGAACGGGCCGGAACCCGAGGTCCGCCAGTCGGTGTCGTACAGGTCGGGCTGACGAACCGGGTAGCTGACCTCGATGCCGGGCACGTACCGGCCGCCCAGGCAGTTGCTCAGGGAGGCCATGTCCAGGTACTCGCCGGGCCCCAGGGCCTGTCCCGCGCCGGGGTCGAAGTGGTTGGCGTCCCACTGCTCCAGGAAGAAGTACTGCGTCTTGCTGACGGCCAGGAAGTCCGTTCCCGCCTCACCGAGGGAGAGCGGCATCAGGGGTACGCCGACGCTGAGCTCGCCGGCCACGTTGGGATTCCGGACGTAGGCGAGCCCGGACATGATGGTGTGATCGGGATCGTCGTCGGGGCCGATCGACTCCACCGCGTGGTGGGCCCGCAGGGCCAGCTCGGGCAGGTTGGCCGTCCACCGCTGCAGGGCCGCCGCCCGGAAGACGGGGAAGATCTGGGTCGGGAAGGACGGCCGGTAGGAACGGTCGAACACGCCGCCCCGACACAGCTCCGGTTGCAGATCGAGCTCCCGGACCCACGCGTCGTACACGTCGTCCCAGACCGAGACCACGTTGCGGATCTGCGGGGCGTACGCCGGATCACCGCAGACCACCCAGGCCCCGAACGCCTCCTCGCTGCTGCCGTCGGCGAAGACGACGGTGGCCGAGACCGGCCCGTCGGCGGCGTCGTCCCACCAGCCGATGTTGTTGAGGTCCCCGGTCAGCGGCATCGGGTCGCCGTACTCGTCGTACTGGGCGGCGGTGCGACCCCGGCCGGCCAGCACGAGCAAGCGACCCCGCTCGTCGGTCCGGAGCTCGCCGAGGCTGTCCAGCGGACCACTGGGCTGGAAGAGCCGGCTGTTGGTGTCCTGCGGGAACGAGGTGGGGTACTGCGGTTGCTCGGTGATCCCGCCGGTCCCGTCGGAGTAGGCCGGCGTCGTGGTCCGGTCGCAGGCGACCAGGTCGTCCGACCCGGAGCGGATCGCTCGGGGTCCCGGATCGATGACGAGCTGGCGCAGCCGCAGCGGGGCGTCCACGGAGCCGTACACGCTCGGATTGCGCAGCTGCGGGACCTGGCCGTCCGCGAACGCGTTCAGCCCGGCCGAGGGGACGACGTTGAAGGCGGCCGACTTCTTGTTGGCCAGGTGGACGGTCCAGACGATCTCGGCAACCACCCGACCGTCGGGCAGCGTGCTGCCGGGCAGGATCTCGACCCCGCCACCGTCGGGGTAGCGGTCGGTCGGGGAGACGTCGTACGCGAACAGGCGGAACCGGGCGGCCTGGCGGAGCAGGTTCCCGTCGTCGTCGCGCAGGTCGTCGCTGCTGATCGGGTCGGACTCGGTCCCCCGGCGGATGGGCAGTCCACCCACGAGGTCCCCGTGGCCGGGGACCGGCCCCTGGTCATCGTGGCCGGGGACCGGCCCCTGGTCATCGTGACCGGGAACCGGCAGGCCGGCGCTGGTCTCCGGGGACAGGTAGAAGTCCTCGCTGGTCCCCACGCGGGCGAAGTTGATCGTCGGGTGCAGACGGAGCACCGTACGGGCGGGGCCGGTCCCCGCCGAGGTGGTGGCCATCGTGTCTCCTTCTGGTCCGGATCCTGCGGTGTCGGGTGCTGGTGCGGGACGATCAACGGACCATGATCACGAAGTGAAGCGGGGTGTCACGCCGCTCTTCCAGCAGGTCAGGATGTTCGAGCCGATCGTCACCATCAGCGCGGCGAACTCCGGCGGCTGCCGACCCGCCAGCAGCTCGGTGATCGCGGCGGTGTAGCGGGTGAAGTTGTCGGTCAGGATCGTGCGGCGCTTCAGGTCCTCGGGGCTGTAGGTCCGCGGGGTCCTTGACCGGGTAGGTCGCCGGAGTCCCACCATCGTGGATGGCGATGAACTTCTGGTAGTGACTGGCCTCGGGGTCGGAGTCGTCGGCGGTGTTGCGGTTGGGCGCGGCGATCGAGTCCGCCGCCTTGGCCGCCTCGCCCTGATCACGGATCACGTCGATCAACAGCGAGACCTCGGCGAAGGCACTGGCACCACTCGACTGCACCGTCATCGTCGGCAGGTCGCGGTAGAACGCCGAGAACATGTCGACCTGGTTGACGCCTCCTCGGATGTCGGCGGCGAGCTGTCGCGCCCCGCGCTCGAGGGCGTCGTAGAAGGCGCCGATGCTGCCGTACTCGGAGATGGTGGTGCGGTAGGCGGGGCGCGTGCCCGTATCCCACTCCGGGTACTCGATCAGGCACATCGCGTTGATCCGGAGCTGGTCCAGCGGTCCGATCTCGGCGCTGTACGGGCTGAACCGGGTCGTCGGGTTGTCGGGGTCCAGCGAGAAGTCCAGGTGCGGGATCGTCTCACCCTGGTAGGGAAAAGCAGCAGGAGTGATCACCGGGCTGTAGCCGTACGCGTTGGCGATGTTGCCCACCAGCTGGAGGTGGAGCATCTCCTGGTTCACGACCGACTGGATCAGCTGGTACGCCCCCGCAGACCGGTCCACGACGGAGAACATCGCCGACAGGTAGTAGGGGATCGTCCAGGCCTCCAGCTCGGCGGCTGCCTGCAGATGATCATGCAGGTGACGAAGGCTCCACTCGTCGGCGGTGAGGATCACGGGCGCGCTTCTTTGCGTGAGCGAGCCGCCGGGCGCGCCGAGATGGCCGCTGCACGGGTGCTCTGGGTGTCGGGGGAGGGCGTTCGGGGAGGGGCCGGAGCCTGTGATCATGACCCTAACAGCGGGCCCGGGGAAGATAAATGCCACTACCGTGTAAACCTCCTGTCGGGTGTCTGCGGTGGCGGACGTCGTCGTCCCGGCCGTACGCTGATGACGATGGGGACGCGCCGTGACGGCCCCGGTCACGTGGGTGGACAGATGAGCCAGCTGGTGATGCGTCGAGCCCCCGCCGGGCTGCTGCTGGTGTCCTTCGTGGCGTCGTCCCTGCTGCTCTCCTGTACCTCCGAGGCTCGGACCTCGAGCGACCGCAGCCTGCCCGCGAACGCGTCGCCGACCTCGTCCGGGACCGGCGCTGGTCCAGCCGGCAGGACACCGACGGCGAGCCCTGCGACGGCGAGCCCTGCGTCCAGCGGGCCGAAGAACGCCGACCCCCACCCGCCGGTGCCGGCTCAGGGTCCGCGCCCGGCTGGGAAACCGGACCGCGGGCCTCGGCCGGCGGCCGACTTCAACGGGGACGGCTACGGCGATCTGGCGGCGCGCAAGGAGGTCTCCGTGCCCGGGGACACGGACAGGGGTCGCGGCCTGGTACAGGTCCTGTACGGCTCACCGACGGGGCTGCGGCCGGTCGCCAGCCAACAGTGGTCGCGAGCCGACTTCGGTGCCCGGATCGAGGGCGACGCGTTCGGCCGGGCGCTGGCCAACGGCGATCTCGATGGCGACGGCTATTCCGATCTCGTCATCGGCGATCCCGGGGCGACTGACGAGGGCTGGGGGAGCGGCGACGTCCGCGTGCTCTATGGCTCATCCGCGGGGCTCGCTGCGACACGAACCCAGCGCTGGAGTCTGGGCAGTCCGGGGCTCCCCGGCCGAGCCGACGTGGGCGACGGGTTCGGGGAGGCGCTGGCGGTCGGGAACTTCGGACAGGGCGGTCAGGACGATCTGGCCATCGGGGCGCCGGGTCGGAAGGCCGCCGGCGCGGCGGTCGTCCTCTTCGGCGGAGATGAGGGCTTGGCGGCCACCCACGCCCAGGTGTGGAGTCAGGACAGCAGCGGGATACCGGGCCGGTCAGCCACCCACGACGACTTCGGTCGGTCACTCGCGGCCGGGGACTTCGACGGCGGCGGCTACGACGAGCTGGTCGTCGGCGCACCCTACGACACGGTCGCCGGCCTCGAAGGGGCTGGATCGCTGTACGTGCTGCACGGAGGCGACGACGGTCTGACCGCGCGGGGCGTCCAGCACTGGATGGCGGGCCGAGGAGGTCTCCTAGGTCAGACCACCGGCACCGGCGGATTCGGCGCCGTCTTCGCGGTGGGCTCGTTCACCGAGAGTGGTCACCTCGATCTCGCCGTCGGCCGACCGGCCTGGGACTCGATCGACACCGGCGGAGCCGGAGCCGTGCACGTCCTGTACGGCTCCGCTCGGGGACTGTCCGCCCGCGGCAACCAGCTGTGGACCCAGTACGAGCTGGGGACCCGCCAGGTCGCCGGAGACGACGTGCCCGAGGACAGCCCGCAGTTCGGTGCCTCGCTGGCGGTAGCCGACTTCGGACGCGGGCCTGCCGACGACCTGGTGGTCGGAGTACCCGAAGCCAACACGGCTGGATTCAGCGCCGGCGCCGTCCACATCATCTACGGGACGCCGACCGGGCTGCGATCGGTCCACAGCCGTGAGATCAGCCAGGTGACGCCCGGGATCAAGGGGTACGACAGCGACGAGGCGCGGTTCGGGGCGGCGGTGGCGGTGTGGGGACCCACCGGACCGGAGGACTATCCCACCCTCGTCGTCGGGGTGCCCTGGTACGGCGGTCGGGACGACGAGGACCGGTCAGGGATCATCCAGCTCATTCCTGGATCTGCCGGCGGTCTCACCGCCGGTGGTGACCAGATCTGGAACGCGTCGGTCTTCCCGCCACGGCCGGTCGGAGAGAGCTTCGGGGAGACGCTCACCGGCTGACGCTGCCGACCGGGCTCCCCCTCAGAGGTCCCGCCGCATGATCACCCGGGTCGGGCTCGGCCGGTCCAGGGCGCGGAAGCCGAGGTCGGCGAACACCTTCTCGCGACCGACGAAGTCCTCACCCGGGCGGCGATCGGGGCCGGTCACCGGCCACCCCTCGATGGCCACGGCCCGGTGCTCGGCGGCGAGGGAGACGGCGGCGCGGAGGAGCACGGACGTGAGGCCGCTGCCGCGCCGCCCGGGCCGGACGAACAGGCAGGGGGCCAGCCACACCACCTCGTCCTCGCTGCGCTGCATCACGGCGGTCAGCGGATTCTTCGGGTCGACGGCGGAGAGGTAGCGCGACCGCGGTCCGCAGGCCGCCCAGCCGACGGGCTCGTCGTCGAGGATCGCGACCACACCCATCGGGACCGGCTCGGCGGCCAGGGCGGCGAACCGGCGTCGGTTTCCCCCGCCGAACCAGCCCTGCGCCAGCTGGGTCCGGGTCGTGCAGAACGCCATGCACCAGCAGTGCCGGGTGTTCCGGGCGGAGCCGAAGAGGTCGCTCAGATCGGCGAGCTCGCCCGGGCCCACCGGTCGGGTCACGACGTCGGCGGGCACGATCGGCACGCTACTCGGGCCGGGGCAGCGCCGCCGGGTGGCTCACCCCTCCTCGGGCGGCACCCCGTGCTCGAGCACGAACGCGAGCACGTCCGACAACGACGCGGTGGCCATGGCGATGCAGGTGTCGGCCGCTCCGTAGTAGAGCCGCAGCTCGTCGGTCTCGGGCACGTGCACCAGACCGCAGGGGAAGACGACCCCGGGGACGTCGCCGACCAGCTCGTACGGTTCGCTCGGTCCGAGCACCCACTCCTCGCAGCGGCGGATCACCCGGCTGGGATCGTCGAGGTCGAGCAGGGCCAGCCCCGCTCGGTACAGCGCCCCGGCCACGGTCTGGCGGACGCCGTGGTAGACCAGCAGCCAGCCTTCGGGTGTCTCCATCGGCGGTGCCCCGATCCCGATCCGGGCCGAGTCCCACCAGCCGCCCTCGCGGGCCGCCAGCACGGGCTCGGGGGCACTCCAGCTGTGCAGGTCCGGGGACCGGGACAGCCAGATGTCGGCGCGGGCGGTCAGCGCCGTCACGGGACGGTGGAACAGCACGAACTCGCCACCGACCCGGCGCGACAGCAGCGCCCCGTTCTTGTCCTCCGGCGCCCGGACCATGCCCAGCCGCTCGGCGGTCCGGAAGTCGCGGGTGCGCGCCAGGGACAGGCTCGGGCCACCGGGCCCGAAGGAGGTGTAGGCGATGATCCAGGCGTCCAGCTCCTCCACCCAGGTCAGCCGGGCGTCCTCCAGGCCCCAGGACTCGTGCCGGACGCCGGGCGTCGGGGCCAGCAGGGGGGTCGTGTCGACCACCCAGTTGGAGAACCCGTCGTGCGACCGCGCCACGGTCAGGTCGCTGAAACCGCGGCGATCCTCGACCCGGCAGAGCAGCACCGTCTCGCCGTCGACGAGCGCCGCGCCGGCGTTCATCACCGCGTTGATCGTGTACGGCCAGCGCTGCGGCGTCAGCAGCGGGTTGCCGGGGTGACGGCGGAAGAGCCCTTCACTGAGGGCGCTCGCAGAGGGAGGCATAGGCCTCAACGTAGTCGTCCACCATCCGGTCCGCCCCGTAACGCGACACGGCGACGCGCCGGATCTCGGCCCGGTCGAGCCGGTCGACGCGGCCCACCGCCGCCGCGGCCGCCGCGGTGTCCCTGACCAGGAACCCGGTCACGCCCTCGTCGACCACCTCCGGCATCGACCCGAGCGAGAACGCCACCACCGGCGTACCGGTGGCCATCGCCTCGACCACGGACAGGCCGAACGGCTCGGCGAAGGCGATGGGGTGCAGCAGGGCGTGCGCGGACCCGAGGACCTCGGCGCGTTGCTGCGGACCCACCGAGCCGAGGTAGACGACCCGATCGCCGTCGACCAGGGGCTCGACCTCCTCGCGGAAGTAACGCTCGTCGGCGACCAGCCCGGCGATCAGCAGCCGCCGCCCGGTGAGCGCGGCGATCCGGATCGCGTCGGCGGTGCCCTTGTCGGGGTGGATCCGGCCGAGGATGACGAGATCGTCCCCGCCGGCCGCGGAGAACGGCAGGGCGTCCAGGTCGATGCCGTGGTAGATCGTGGCCAGGTAGTCCAGATCCGGCACCCGGTCGGCGTCGGAGATGGACACGAAGGCCGAGGAGGAGGCGCGGTAGGCCGGCAGGATCGCGGCGTCGGAGAACCCGTGGATGGTGGTCAGCAGCGGCGCCCGGCAGTGGGCGGCGAAGGCGAGCGGCAGCCAGTCGAGGTGGTTGTGCACCAGGTCGAACTCGGCCGAGCGGGCGAGGGCGTGCGCGACGTGCATCGCCTCCCAGACGCGACCGTCGAGGCTGGTGTCCTCGGCGTACGGCCGCGGGATGACACCGTCCAGGGCAGCGGTGGTGACGGAGTCGAGGGTGGCGAACAGGGTGACCTCGTGCCCGCGGGCGACCAGCCCCTCAGCCAGCAGCCCGGTGACCTGTTCCCAGGGCCCGTAGTGCCGCGGCGGCGTCCGCCAGGCGATCGGTCCCAGCAGAGCGATCTTCATGAGGGGGCGATCTTCATGAGGGGGCGATCTTCACGGGATGGAGACGGAGAACTGCAGGCCGGCGCCGTTCAGGGCGAGCAGGGCCTGCAGGAAGGCCAGGGTGGATTCGGCACCCTCGTTCTCGCTCACCCCGGTGGCTCCGAGTCCGTCGTGGCAGCCTCCCGACGCGAAGTCGTAGACCGCCAGCCCGTACCGGTTGCGTCCCAGGAACCACTCGAAGGCCAGCACCGCCTGCGGACCGTACTCGTGGTCGCCGGTCGACACCATGGCCTCGACCAGGGCCTCCACCAGCGCCGCCGCCTCCAGCGGCTGCTCGTCCCCGTCGTCGGTGACCGGCACGGGGTGCAGCCGGAGCCGCCACTGGTTGCCGATCAGCCGCACGTTGCTGGTCTCGATGCCGCACTGGACGGCGTACCAGTCCAGGGCCTCGAGGCCGTCCTCGCTGCCACGTCGGTTCGTCGAGCCGGTAGCCGGCCGCGATCAGCGCCTGCGGCAGCCGGGCGTTGTCGTAGCTCAGCACTCCCTCGAACCAGCGCCAGTCGTCACTGCGCGTGCCGGTGTACCAGTCGTGCAGGCGCGCGGCGAGCAGTCGGAGCAGGTCCTCCAGCGCGGGCGACATCGCCTGGGCGTCCAGACGAGCCAGACCCAGGATGGTGAAGGCGACCTGCCGGGGGCTGGTCGAGGTCGCCAGGGTCGGGGCCATCGCCTCCAGCAGTCGCAGGCTCGGGGCAGCCTCCGGTCGGGCCGGGATGGCGCCGACCACCTCACCCAGGGCCCAGGCCGCCCGCCCGAGATGGTCGCCGTGGTGCTCGTCGTCGACCCAGCGGCGGTCGTAGGTCATGAAGTTGTGCATGCCGTCCGGGGCGGAGTCCCAGGCGTGCTGCAGGAAGGCGAGGGCCGAGGACAGCATCCGGGCGTAGCGCGGTTCACTGAGCTGACGGTGCAGACCCAGCGCGGCCACGGCCAGCCGGGCCACGTCGTCCACGCAGTAGCCGGTGGAGCGGTTCGCCACGATCCCGTTGGCGTGCTGGATGATGCCGACGTCGTCGACCAGGGTGAGCAGGTGGTCGGGGCGGATCGCCGGCGCCCGGAGGGCCGGCGGGATCTTCTCGACCCCGGCCACCGGGCCGAGCTCGGCCGCCTCGGCCAGCACCTGGAGGGTGGCCGCCCCGACCTGCGGCCAGGCGAGGGCGGACCCGACCCGGCGGGCCTCGGTCCGGGCTCGCGCCAGCTCGGCCGGGTGGTCGAGGAGATCCAGCACCGCCGCGGACATGGCCGCGGCGTCGTCGAACGGCACCAGGACGCCGGCCCCGGAGCTCAGCAGGTCCTCGGCGTAGTAGTACGGCGTGGAGACCACCGGGCACCCGGCCGCGACCGCGAAGGTCAGGGCGCCGGAGACGATCTGCTCGCGCGACCGGTACGGCGTCAGGTAGAGGTCGGTGGAGGACAGCAGCACCGCCAGCTCGGCCTCGGTGAAGAACCGGTCCAGGAAGTGCACGTGCTCGGTCAGGTCGAGCTCGCGGACCAGCCGCTCCAGACCGAGCCGGTAGCTCTCGCCCTCGGACTTGACCACCTCCGGGTGGGTCTGACCGGCGATCAGGTAGAGGACCTCGGGATGGGCGGCCACCACCGCGGGCAGCGCCGAGATGGCGAGCTCGATCCCCTTGCCGGCCGAGATCAGTCCGAACGTCGACAGCACCGTACGGCCCTCGAGCCGTTCCAGGGCGACCTGGGAGATCCGGGCGTCCGTCGCCCGGCCGTTGGCCGCATCGACCAGGACCGACGGGGCACCGTGCGGCAGCACGCGGACCCGCTCGGGCGGCACGATGCGGGCCTCGACGACCATCCGCCGGGCCGTCTCGGTGAAGACGGTGACCAGCGTCGCCCGGCGGCAGAGCGCCCGGAGCGCCTCGGCCTGCCGGACCGACGGTGCCGACAGCACCGTGTGCAGCGTGACCACCAGCGGCTGCTCCAGCTCCTCGGCCAGGGACACCACGAACGCTCCGGCGTCGCCGCCGAAGATGCCGTACTCGTGCTCGATCAGGACGACGTCGGTGCCCCGGGAGCTGAGGGTCGCCGCCACCGCGGCGTAGTCGCTGCGCACGTCCTGCCGGATCGCGGCCACGACCTCCGGCTCGGCGACCTGCCGGGGATCTCGCAGGATGGAGACGATCTCGACCGGGGTGGTCGGGTCGGCCTCGAGCAGCGCGTCGCGCAGATCGTGGGAGAACATCCCGATGCCGCAGGGGCGGGGGGGATAGGTCGTGACGACAGCCACGCGCATCAGATCACATCGTCTCGACCTCTAGGAGACTCGCAGTCTCGCACGCAGTCGGCCGGTCGAACGAATACGGCGGCGGCCGGGACGGCCCACCACGTGGGCCCGCGTGGGTCTGCCGGGTCTCAGTCAGTTGTCGGACTGGCCCTGGTGGGCCTCGAGCCACCGCATGCTCGCGGAGCGCGGCGTCCAGCTGGTCGCCACCGATCCGGTCGGCGGCGATGACCCGGGGCACGTCGGGTCCGATCGCGGTCGAGGAAGGCGGGCCAGTCGAGATCGCCCTCGCCGAGCACGGCCTGGTCGGCGTGGCTGGGCCGGCGAGGACCGTCCTTGAGGTGGACGGCGAGAACGCGCGGGCCCAGGGCGGCGAGCGTGGCGAGGACGTCGACACCGGCCACGGTGGCCCAGTGCGGGTCGAACTCCACCCCGACGTTCGGTGCCACCTGGTCCATCAGCGCGACCAGACCCGGACGTCCATCCGGGCCGGGAGCGAGGTCGTCGTCGTGGTTGTGGAAGGCGACGCTCATGCCGGGTGGCACGGTCCTCGGCAGCGCGGTTGAGGTCGGCGGCTATCCGCTGGAGGCCGTCGGTCTCCTGCCACCGGTCGGCTGCGAAGGACGGGTGGACGATCACGGAGACCCCGGCCGCGGCGGCCGCATCCAGCGTGGGGGCGAGCTCGTCGCCGGTGAGGTCTCCGTGGGCGGTCGGGGTGGTGAGCCCGTTGCGGGTGAGTGACTCGGAGATGAGGGGCAGGGTGGCGGCCAGACCCGAACGGCTCGACGTGCCGGCAGCCGGCGGCAGCGAGCGCGTCGAGGACAGCGTCCCAGCCGAGATCGGTGATGGCGTCGCGAAGGCTCCACAACTGGATCGAGATCATCAGGTCGGCTTCCTCTCGTCGGTTCGGGTCAGCCCCGGCGTACGTCAAGATAGTCACACGTGCGCTCTCGTCGCCCGATCACGGGCGTGGCACCGACACCAGCACCGCGCGGAACAGAGGAGCAGAGTCATGATCACCATCGCGAGTGTCGGCTTCTGGCACCTGCACGGCGCCGACTACGCCGGCGAGGCGCAGCGGCATCCGGAGGTGAACCTGGTCGCCGGTTGGGACCCGGATCCCGAGCGGCTGAGGGTCGCGGCGGAACGGTTCGGGTTGCGAACCGTCGGACGATCTCGACACGCTCCTGGCCGACTCCTCGGTGGACGGGGTGATCGTGTGCACGGCGACCGCCGATCACCGTGAGATCGTCACCCGCTGCCTGACGGCGGGCAAGCACGTGTTCGTGGAGAAGGTGCTGGCCGACCGGCTGACCGATGCCGAAGCGATCGCCGCCGCCGCGCGAGCCTCGGGCCTGGCGTTGACGGTGTCGATGCGGCGGTCCGATGACGACTACACCGCGAAGATCGCCTCCCTGATCAGCGACGGAGCGGTCGGGCAGATCACCTCGGCCCGGGTCCGAGACGGTCACCCGTTCGCGCTGCCGCGACCCGGGCAGCCCGACGGGATGCTGCCGGCCCAGTTCTGGGACCGGACCCAGGCCCAGGGTGGGGTGTTGATCGACCTCTGCCACCCCGTCTACCTGTTGGCCGCGTTGCTGGGCCGACCGGATCGGGTCAGCGCGGTGCTCGGCCACGTGACCGGCCGCGAGCTCGAGGACAACGCGACCGTCGTCCTCTCGTTCGCCGACGGCGCCGTCGGGGTCGCGGAGACCTCATCGGTGTCGGCGATCACGCCGTTCACGATCGAGATCCACGGCACCGAGGGTTCGATCCTCTACACCGAGCCCGGCATCGGCGCCTTCGTCCTCGCCCGCCAGGAGCGGGCGGAGGGCCGTGCTGACTCCGGGAACGACGTCGCGCTCGGTCCCGACGACCGTCCCCGGCTCCGGGTGCGGTCGACGAGACCGGCCACCTCGTGGCGCGACATCGAGGTCGAGCCGGATCGACCGACCGCGTTCGACAGGTGGGTGCGGCACGTGATCGACGGGACCCGGGACGACAGCAACCTCGACCTGGCCCTGCACCTGACAGCCGTGGTCGAAGCCGCCTACGCCTCGGACTCGGCCGGACGGGTGGTTGACCTCCGGCCGCCTGATCGTCCCTGACACATCAGACCCTCGCGGGACCTGGCCCGCGGTGGGTCGGTTCGCTCGCCGGGTCGACCCTCGGCGGAGTCGGCGCCCGACAGGTGTCCGACCAACGGCCGTCCGGACCGGGACCATCGACGCTGTACGGAACCGAACTCGTGGCGAGGATGGGAGTGAGGGAGAGGTCACAGCGAGGGAGGTGGCCGTCATGTCGGATCAGCGGGGCCGAGTCGGTGTCGTCGAACCCCCTGTCGGTGCAGGGATCGGCCGAAGGTGTCTGCGGTGGGCCTGGATCTCGGTGGCTCTCACACCGGTCGGGTTCGTCCTCGGCATGCTGCTCGGCGAAGCGCTGGCTGCCGCGCAGGGCTTCGAGGGAGGGTCCGACGTGTTCCCGCCGGCGAGAGTGGTGCTGCTGGCTGGGCTACCGGCCATGGTGGTCCTGCTGGCGCCGGCGGTGCCGGGGATCGTCCTCGGGCTCCGAGCCCGCCATCACGGCGCGAGCGCCGGCTGGGTCCCGGCCCTGATCGGCGCGCTCGTGGTGGTGTCTGCGGTGCTCGCGAACTCCTTGCCCCTCGTTCTCGGGGGGTGGGCATCATGATCGGCCTCGCCCTGCTGGCCCTGGTCGGGGTGGCGCTGGCCATCTCCGTCCTCGCGTCCCGCGCGGGCGGCGGTCCGGTCCGAGGAGCAGGATCGCGCGCGGACGGACCGACGGGCCGCGACGGGTCACGGGAGACCCCCTCGGCCGCCGACGCCCCCTCGGCCGCCGACGCCCCCGCGACGCCGCCGGCATCCCGGCTGGATCGCCGGCTGCGGGAGCTGACCGACGACGGCGTGCTGACGCCCGAGCAGGCGGCGCAGCTGGGGCAGCTGGCGCACGACGACGGCGTACCGGCGGGCGGTGCTGCCGGCGACGGGACGACTCCACGCCCAGGTGGACCCGCGGACCGTCACCGAGCGGCGAGCGCGAACCTGGGGGTGCTCGACGTCCTGGGCTACCTCGGTGGCGCCCTGCTCCTGGGCGCGTTGATCTTCGTGGGCTTCACGCTCTGGGGAGATCTGAGTCGCGGCGCACGGACGGCGCTCGCGATCGCCTCGTTCGTGGTGCCGGCTGTGGGCGGAGGGATCCTGGAACAGACGTCGACGCGCCGCGGTCTGGCCCGCGTGCTGCTCGCGCTGAGCTGCTTCGCCGCGGGGTTCGCCTGCTTCGTCATCATCGACGACGCGGACCTGATGATCTCGGCCGGCGTGGTGGTGCTCTCGGCCGTGGTGGGTCTCCTCACCTTGCGGTCGGCCGCGTTCTACCTGCCGGGCTGGGTGGGCGCGATGGCCTTCGTACTCGCCGTCGTCCAGAACGGCCTCGCCCTGCCCGAAGGCGACACCCTCGGGTACGCGATCGCCGGCGGATTCCTCGTCGTGGGCCTGGCGCTGGTCGCGGCGGGGCTGCTGCTGGGCCGGGAGGTCGCCTGGACGCTGGCGGGGTTGAGTGGCTGGGCGGCGACCCTGCCTCTGGTCGGGTTCGACCACGACTACCTGGCGCTGTTCGTGGCCACCGCCGTCGCCGGAGCCTTGTTCGTGGGTGTCGTGCGACTCAAGGAGTACGCGTTCGCCGTCGTGGGCTGCCTGATCGTGCTGAGCATGTGGCCGGTCGCGCTCTACCAGATCCTGGACACCGCCCTCGGGGTGGCCCTCGGGCTCGTGGCCGCCGGCTGCGTTCTCATCATGACCGCCGTCGTGCTCGCGCGGCGGAGGGGCCGGGAAGTCTCGCCAGATGCGATCCGGAACGGGTGAAGGTGGTGGCGCAAGCATCGAGGGAGGTCCGCGCGGACTCGCGGCGCCAGCAGGTGCCGGGAAAGATGAGCCTGGCGTTCGGTGTGCTCACGGTGGCTTCTGTGCTGTGGATCTGGCTGATCTCGGCCGAGACGCCCTTCGATCCGCCACAGTGGCTACGCATCGTGGGCTCCAGCGCCTTCCCGATCGGCCTGGGCGGAGCCATCGGGACGGGCGTCGTGGCGTATCGGCTCGGTGATCGTGGTCGAGCGGTCCTGGGCATGGGACTCGCGGCTGCGCCGCTGGCAGTCTTCATCCTCTTGCAGACCATCTACGGATAAGGGCGCCCGGTCCAGATCGAGGCCGCGGACCGTCCCGGGGAAGCTCTCGGATGTCCCGGTTGGGGTCGACCACAGCGTTTAGCCTTGTCAGAATGGCCTTCGTGGGGTGGAGCCAAGGGGACTCGAACCCCTAACCCCCTGCTTGCAAACGAGACCTGGCACGTTGCCGGATCCCCGGCGTGACGCCCGCGGAGTCTGGGTATGTCCGTGGATGTCCCGGGGACGGCCGCTGCTGTAGTCACTCAGTTGGTCACTCAGTGACCGCCTCGTCTCGCTGTCGCGTTGGCTCCACCCGGCTCCACCCACAGCCCGCTTTCCAACCCAGTTACCAGCGAGTTCGTGCCAGCTGGGATCGTGCTCGTGAGCGCGCCTAAAGGTCGGTCTCACTTCGGAGGACGGGTAGGGGACGCAGGCAACTGAGCCTGAATTCGAGACGACGCGAAGGCGAGGTCCGTGCCGGTCGCTGGGAGCATTCCGGCATGAGCAACGCATCCACGGAGCAACTTAAGAGCAGCGAGCGCTGGGAGGAAGCCACTGAATGGCCGCTGACGGTCGCAGCAGTGCTGTTCCTCGTGGCGTACGCGGTGCCCATCCTCGACCCTAATGGGCCGGGGTGGCTCCTCGACGCGTGTCGGTGGACGAGCTGGGTCACTTGGTGCTTCTTCGGCGTCGACCTCGTGGTAAGAGTGGCGATGACCGACCGGCGTCTGAGCTACCTGCTGCACCATTGGTACGACGTGATCGTCATGGTGCTGCCGCTGCTTCGGCCGCTGCGGCTGCTGAGGTTGATTCCGCTTCTGTCGATCCTGAACCGACGCGCTCGGACCCGGCTGCGCGGCCGTGTCGCGATCTACGTGGTGGGCGGCGCGTCGCTCTTGGCATTTGTCGCGGCCCTCGCGGTGCTGGATGCAGAGCGGTCCAGCCCGAGGCGAACATTGTCGACTTTGGTGACGCGATGTGGTGGGCGGTTAGCACCATGACGACGGTCGGTTACGGACCGGTTTCCCGTGACCGGAGTCGGGAGGTTGGTCGCCTTCGGGCTAATGGTTGGCGGCATCGCGCTCCTAGGCACTGTGACGGCGACGCTGGCCTCTTGGCTGGTGGAGGCTGTTGCTGCGGAGAAGCAGGAGAGCGAGGACATTCGCGCGATCCTTCATCGACTCGAATCCCGGATCGACGATCTCGGGCTCGATGCGTCGAGCTCGGCGCAGAAGTCTTCCAGTAGGCGGCTGGGGATGCCCCAAACCACCTGTTTACAAGGTCCGTGCGGGCCGTCCGCCAGGATCTGGGTACGCCTGGTTGGGCGTGCATTCGGCCGCTCAGGTCGACCGGGGGTTGCCCGGTTGCTGTCACGGCTGCTGTCAAGCAGTCTCGTCTTTGATGCACGACCAGGGCCGGACGCTTCGGTTTGGTAACGGTTGGGCCTACCGGGCACGAGGGTGCTGCTGGCTACGTATCTTTCGGGTCGTCTACTTACTCCGTAAACCGCCGGAGGTGTAGTCCTCACCGAGGAGTGATTTCGTGACCAAGCGCTTTGTTCCGCCGGCGAACTGGCCAGCATCACCTCCTGGGTGGCAGCCGCCCGCTGGGTGGCGTCCCGATCCACGATGGGGTCCGGCTCCGTACGGCTGGCAGTTCTGGCAGGAGGAGCCGCGGCGGAGTTGGGTTGCGCGGCACAAGGTCGCGACAACCCTGTTGGCTGCACCGTTGGCGCTGATGGTTAGCCTCTTCGGGCTGGGAATGGTCGGCGCAGTCGTCAGCGAACCGGCCGGGTTCACGAGCGTGTCATCAGACCAAACAGTGACACCCTCGCCAAGGTCGACCGAAGCTC
>CAVXBJ010000097.1:0-6636 GCA_963759915.1 uncultured Actinomycetota bacterium
TGACCCCGAGCTCACACTCTCCTCGGAGTTCTTGACCTTGCCCCTGGGGCGAGGCCCACAGTTGAGCCATGACCTCGGACACGGGGGTTCGGTTGATGCGGGGCTGATGACCGCCGGCCGGTTCGCCTCGGCCACGTTGCTGTCGGCCAAGGCGTTGCGGCTGTACGCGGAGCGTGGCCTGCTGCCGCCGCGGGTGGTGGACCCGGTGAACGGCTACCGGTACTACGGTGCCGACCAAGTCCGTACCGGCTGGCTGATCGCCCTGCTGCGCTCGGCCGAGCTGTCGCTCGACGACATCGCCGGCATCGTCGGCGCCTCGGCCGCCGAGCGACCGGCTGCTGCTCGAGCGGGCCGCCGACGCCGCGCAGCGGCGAGCCGAGGGTCGACCAGACCGTGCTCGCCCGAGCCCGGCACCATCTGAGAGGGGAAGCCCAGCATGACCGATCTCGCCACCCGGATCGAGAGCGACCGCCCGGTGCTCAGCGTGCTGCGCCGGATGCGACCCGACGAGATGGACGTCGTGATCAGCGGCGAGGTCGGACAGGCTGCGGCAGCATCGCTGGATCGCAGCCGGCCTGACCGATCACCGGTCCTGCGTTCGGCATCTTCCACGCGCCGATCACCGAGGAGTCCGACGGTCCGCTCGAGATCGTCGGTACCGGTCGACGAGCTGCTCGAGCACTCAGGCCCGCGGACGGGAGCGACGTGCGCAGCTACCGGCTGAGCGGCGGTCCGGTCGCCGAGCGGCTCGCGGAGGGCAAGGAAACTGACTTCCCCGAGATCCTCGCCCTCTACGACGAGGTCCACGCCTGGATCACCTCGAGCGGTCGCACGCCGGTCGGGCCGCCCAGGGAGATCTGGCACAACGCAGTCTCCGGGACTCCGAGCCGCTACGACTGACGATCTCCTGGCCGTACGCGACCCTCTGACGCTCCGGGCCGACTCGGCTCGGAGCGTGTGGCCCACGGACCTCAGCTCGGGCGATCGCCCAGCCGTGCGCGGCCACGTGGTGCGGCTGGTCGGGGTGACTGGTCTCGATCACTCGGCCCCCTCGGGGATCCCGGCCGCCTGGTCGGCCAGGTTCAGCACCAGGGTCAGCGGTGGGTTCGCCCTCCTCGGTGGTCCCGTGGGGTCGCGGTGATCTGGACGTAGGTGTTGCTGACGTCGCTGGTCACGATCCGCGCGTCGGTCAGCCACGGGGTCCGGCGGCGGAAGGCGATGAGGCGGCGGTACAGCTCCGGCGCCCAGGCGTTGGTGCCCTCGACCTGGTCCGGGCGCTGGGCGTCGTTGGTGGGATCGCGTCGTCGCCGGCCGGCCCGCTCCTTCACCCGGATCAGCCCGAGCTCGTCGCCGTAGTAGAGGCAGGGGATGCCGGCATGGGTGGCGGCAGGGCGATCGCGTGTCCCCAGTGCCGGCGGTCGCCGATCTGGCTGACCCGGGAGGTGTCGTGGTTGTCCAGGAAGGTGAACGGCACGATCCGCTCGCACAGCTCCGCGTGCCGACCCAGGGTGTGCTCGAGCTCGTAGAAGTTCTGGTTCTCGATCGAGGACCACATGGCCTGCCACAGCTCGTACTGGGTGATGCTGTCCAGGCCCGCGGTCGCGGCGTACCCGGCGTAGTCGCCGTGGATCATCTCGCCCAGGAACCAGGCGTCGGCGAAGCGCTCCCGCACCGCCGGGATGACGCTGCACCAGAACTCCGGGGGCACGGCGTACGCCGCATCCAGTCGCCAACCGTCGACCCCGCGCTCCAGCCAGTACGTCATCACGTCCCGCACCAGCTCCTGGACTGCCGGGTCGGCATGGTTCAGCTCGACCAGCTGCTGCTCGCCCTCGAACACCTCGGCGGTGACCACGCCGTCCTCGGTGTGCAGCTTGAACAGGTGCGCGGCCGGGGCCTCCGCACCGCGCTCGAAGACCTCGTCCAACCCCGGGTAGCCCGTCCCACGTGGTTGAAAACCCCGTCCAGCACCACCCGGATCCCCCGCTCGTGGCAGGCCGCCACGAGGGCGTCGAAGTCGTCCAGGTCGCCGACCCGGGGGTCGATCCGGAAGTAGTCGAGGGTGTCGTAGCCGTGGCTCATCGACGCGAACAGCGGGTTGAGCAGCAGGCCGTTGCAGCCGAGTACGACCAGGTGGTCCAACCAGCCGGTCAGCCGCCGCAGCCGGTGCTCCGGTGGGCGCTCCGGATCGTCCAGCACGTCCTCCCCACCGGTGAAGCCGAGGGGAACACGCCCCAGAAGATCGCGTACCGGGTCCAGTCCGTGACCGCGGGCCGCTCGGAGCGGTCATCAGGCTCAGGCATACAGGTCTGTCTACCAGGAGGCGCGCAACGCTCGTCGTCACCCAGCAGACCGGCCAGCGTCGCCGCCCGGTACGCCGACCCGAGAGCCGCTCGGGTGGCGGCGACCGTGGCGTCGCGACCAGGGAGCTCCACGGTCGGCACCGGGGTCTTGATGTCCGCCCGGAGGCGGTCGGCGGCCCCGAGCTGGGCCGCGGCGGTGCGGAAGTCGCCCGCCGCCGCCGCGATCGCGGCCAGCTCGTCGTACCCGCTCGACATCCGCCACCGGTCCCCGAGCCGGGAGTGGCCCTCGAGGCTGGCCTCCTGCAGCTCACGGGCCGTCTGGATCTGGCCGGTCAACCGGGCGACGACGCCCAGCTGGTTGCGGGTCCAGGCGATGCCCTCCGCGAAGCCGACCTGCTCGCAGACCTCGAACGCCTGGTGCAGCAGGATCTCGGCCCCGACCAGGTCGCCGCGATAGCGGGCCGTGACGCCGCTGTTGATGAGGGCCCAGGCGATCTGCTCGCGATCGCCCCCGCGCCGCAGCCGGTGCATGGCCGCGTCGCCCAGCGCGTCGGCCGTGTCGAGGTCACCGCGCAACCAGGCGACGAAGCTCAGGTAGTTGAGCTCGGTGGCGATGAGCTGATCACTGCCGAGCCGCTCCGCGATCGAGAGCGAACGCCGGTGCTGGGTCTCGGCCGTGTCGTAGTCCCCGAGCTCCCGCGCGATGGAGCCGAGCCGGGTCAGGCAGTAGGCCGTCCCCTCGTCGTCGCCGAGACTCTCGTAGAGCGCGAGGCCCTGGGTCAGCTTCCCGCGGGCGACCTCGTAGTCGCACTGCAGGAAGGACAGCATCCCCGCGCCGGCCAGCACCGGCGCCCGCAGCTCCGCGGGTGCGTCGGCGCCCGCCGCCAGCGCACCCCGCATCCAGGTCCGTCCCTCGGTGTAGCGGCCCCGGAGGTAGCACCAGCGCCACAGGTGGCGAACCAGTCGCAGGGCGGACTCGGGGTCGGTGACGGTCAGGAAGTCGACCGCCGCCCGGATGTTGCCCGCCTCCGCGTCGAGGATCCGCAGCCACTGCTCCTGGTCGACCGAGGCGAGATGGGAGGCCGCCTCGGCGGTCAACCCGATCACGTAATCCGCGTGCCGGCGCCGGGCCAGCTCCGTCTCGCCGGCGATCTCCAGCTGGGTCTGGGCGAACTCGCGGACGAGCCGCAGCAGCACGAAGCGGGCCGGCTCCTCGGCCTCGTACATGCGGCTGACCAGGGACTTGGTGGCCAACGAGGAGAGCGCGTCGAGCACCTCGAGGGGTGTGTAGACGTCCCCGCAGACCGCGGTCGCCGACTCGTGGCTGAACCAGATGAACACCGAGAGCCGGGCCAGCACCCGCTGCTCGACGGGGGTCAGCAGCCGGTAGCTCCAGCCGACGACCCGGTCGACGAGCCCCTCCTCTGGCTCCCCACCCGGCTCCAACAGGGCTCCGACGGTGTCGTCCAGAGCGTCGGCCAGGGCCTTCACCGACATCACCTGGGCCCGCGCCGCGGCCAGCTCGATGGCCAGCGGCAGCCCGTCCAGGCGGCGGCAGATGCGTGCCACGGCCGCCTGCTGGGCCGCCGTGGGACTCCCACCGGCGGCCAGACCCGATCGGTCCCAGAACAGCTGGACGGCCGGCGAGGCTGCCAGATCCTTGCCGCGGGCACGGGTGGGCGGGATGCTGAGCGGGCGGACGGTCACGACGGCTTCACCGGGTATCTGCAGCTGCTGCCGCGAGGTGATCAGGAACGTGAGGTCGGGACAGCCCGCGACGACGCCCTGGACGAGGTCCCGGGCGGCGTCGAGCAGGTGCTGCGCGCCGTCCACGACGAGCAGCTGGTGACGGGAGCGGAGCGCCGCGACGATGTCGGCGACCTCGGCGTCGGGGTCACCGGTGACCCCCAGAGCGGCGGCAAAGGCCGGGACCAGGTCGTCGGACCGCGCCACCCCTGGGACCGGCAACCAGCGGACACCGTGGGCGTACCCCGTCGCGCCGACCGCGAGCACGGCGGCCAGCCGGGTCTTGCCGACACCGCCGGGTCCGGTCAGGGTGACCAGCCGGTGGTCGGCCAGCAGCGCCCGGATGGCGATCAGGTCCGCGTCGCGGCCCAGCAGCGGGTCGGCGAACGTGGGCGGTTCGAGGGAGGGGAGTGATCGAGGGGGTGGGGGCGCCGGGGGAGCGGGCAGCAGCGCGGCGAAGAACCGCTCGCGCTCGTCGCCGGCGAGGCGGAGCGCGTCGGCGAGCAGGCTGAGGGTGGTCATCCGGGGTGATCGTCGGCCGCGCTCCAGCAGGGACACCGCTTCGGGGCTCAGACCGGCGCGCGCGGCCAGCCCTTCCTGCGACATGCCCGCCCGCTGGCGGTACCACCGCAGCTCGCTCCCGAACGTGCTCACCTCGCACCCACTTCGTCGGACCGCCTGAGGCTCACCTTAGTGCCCGTCACACCGCCGGCGCACAGGATTGTCCGGCTGTTGTCCGTGGCTGGGCTTCCGCGACGGACGCAAGACTTCGGGTGGGTCACGGGCCGTTGTGTCGGGGGAGCTTCTGGAAACAGAGGATTCGGCTCTGGACCGTGCGACTTGGGGGGCGTCCTCATGGGGAGCGACTCGGATCGGGGCCGAGAAGCTGGGGGACGCCCCTCGATCACGCCCGGGGTCGGCCCACCGCTCGAGGTGAGCCGCCCAGGTCAGGCAACCCTCACCGGTCCGTAGACTCGGTGCGTGCCCACCCCGACGCCGACCTGACGTGGACTTCTTCCGCGGTCTGCCGTTCCCGCTGGCGGTCGGTGCCCTCTTCGTCGTCGTGCTGCTGCGCGCGGGTGGCACCTACGCTCTCGGCCGAGCGGCACGGTCCGGGGCCGGCCGCAACGCTCGGGTCCAGCGCCTGGTCGACTCCCCGCGGTTCCTCCGGGCGCAGGACCTGGTGGAACGCTGGGGCGCGCCCGTCGTCGTGCTGTCCTTTCTCACCGTCGGCTTCCAGACGCTGGCCAACCTGGCCGCCGGAGTCGGCAAGATGCCGCTGCGCCGCTACCTACCGGCTCTGGTGATCGGCGGTCTGATCTGGGCCGTGCTGTACGCCACCGTCGGCCTGATCACCCTGGCCGCCCTGGCCCACCTCTATGAGCTCTCCCCCGTCGGTGCCACCGTGGGCACCCTGGTCCTGGTGGCCGGTCTCACCGGCTACATCGTCTGGCAGGTCCGCCGCAACCACCCGAGCTCTGCACCGGAATCCACGCCTGACGTGGTTCCTGCTCCACCCGATGGGGCCGACCGCGGCTGACTACGGTGTCCTCGTGATCGACTCCCAGCTCTGGACCCCCGTACCCGGTTTCGACCTCACCGACATCACCTACCACCGGGCCGTCGACGCCCCGGTCGTCCGGGTGGCCTTCGACCGGCCCGAGGTCCGCAACGCGTTCCGGCCGCACACCGTCGACGAGCTCTACCGGGCGCTCGACCACGCCCGGATGAGCTCGGACGTCGGTGCCGTGCTGCTGACCGGGAACGGGCCGTCGCCGAAGGACGGTGGCTGGGCCTTCTGCAGCGGCGGCGACCAGCGGATCCGCGGGCGGGCGGGCTACCAGTACGCGGAGGGGGAGAGCGCCGAGAGCGTCGACCCGGCCGCCCTGGGTCGGCTGCACATCCTGGAGGTGCAGCGGTTGATCCGGTTCATGCCCAAGGTGGTGATCGCCCTGGTCAACGGCTGGGCGGCCGGCGGCGGCCACAGCCTGCACGTGGTCTGCGACCTCACCCTGGCCAGCCGGGAGCACGCCCGGTTCAAGCAGACCGACGCCGACGTCGGCTCCTTCGACGCCGGTTTCGGGTCGGCGTACCTGGCGCGTCAGGTCGGCCAGAAGTTCGCCCGCGAGATCTTCTTCCTCGGGGACACCTACGACGCCGAGGAGGGCCTGAGGATGGGCATGGTCAACCGCGTCGTGGACCACGAGGAGCTGGAGCGGGTCGGCCTGGAGTGGGGCAAGAAGATCTGCGCCAAGAGCCCACCGCCCAGCGGATGCTCAAGTTCGCGTTCAACGCCGTCGACGACGGGCTGATCGGCCAGCAGGTGTTCGCCGGCGAGACCACCCGGCTGGCGTACATGACCGACGAGGCGGTGGAGGGCCGGGACGCGTTCCTGGAGAAGCGCTCGCCGGACTGGTCCCGCTTCCCGTACTACTACTGACCCGTTCCTGCTTGACCCCGCGTACGGAGTGGGGGCCGGCGGAGGCACACGGGCTTCTCGCTCGGGATCCAGCTTCTCTCAGCTGCAACTCGAGCAGGAGGCAGGATCCCGAGCGAGGGCGGCCCGGGGCATGAGCGGCTCAGGCTA
>CAVXBJ010000098.1:0-6665 GCA_963759915.1 uncultured Actinomycetota bacterium
CGCAGGCCGTCTACTACTCGATGACGGACTGGACCGGCTTCAGCCCGCAGCAGAACTTTGTCGGACTGGCCAACTTCCAGCGGATCTTCACCGACGACATCTTCATGAAGTCCCTGCGCAACAACATCGTGCTGGCCATCGTGCTGCCGGTGGTCACGCTGATCCTGAGCTTCGCGCTCGCGTCGCTGCTGACGGTGGGCGGCACCATGAAGGGTCAGACCCGGGGGCTGAAGGGCTCCGGCTTCTACCGCACGGTCTCGTTCTTCCCGTACGTCATCCCGGCCATCGTGATCGGCATCATGTGGAGCCAGATCTACGACCCCAGCAACGGTCTGCTGAACGGCATCCTGACCGGCCTCGGGTTCGACATGTTCGAGTCCTTCCCGTGGCTCGGTGACGAGCGCACCGCCATGGCCGCCACCATCTTCGTGATCGTCTGGAGCATGGTCGGCTTCTACATGGTGCTGTTCGTGGCCGCCATCAAGGACGTCCCGGCCGAGATCTTCGAGGCCGCCCGGATCGACGGCGCCGGCCGGTTCCGGATCGCCACCGCGATCACCCTGCCGCTGATCCGGGACAACGTGCAGACGGCCTGGATCTACCTGGGCATCCTCGCGCTGGACGCCTTCGTCTACATGGCCGCCCTGAACCCCGGCGGCGGACCCAACAACTCCACCCTGGTGATGGCGCAGCAGCTGTTCACCACCGCCTTCACCAAGGGCCAGTTCGGCCTGGCCTGCGCCATGGGCGTCGTGCTGGCCGCTGTCACCCTGCTGTTCTCGGCTCTCGTCTTCGGCGTCAACCGACTGCTGGGCGGAAAGGTCGACGCACGCTGATGAGCACCGCCACTCAGGACCCCACCACGACCACCGAAGCGGCGCCCGAGCGCAAGCAGAGCACCTCGGCCGGGGAGAAGACCTTCCTCGGTGTCTCCCACGGGATCTTGATCCTGTGGTCGGTGATCGTCATCGGGCCGATGCTGTGGACGCTGATGACCTCCTTCAAGACCACCCGGGAGATCTTCTCGTCGCCGTTCTCACTGCCGTCGGCGCTGAACCTGCAGAACTACGTCAACGCGTGGACCACCGCCGGCATCGGCAAGTACTTCGTCAACACGGTGCTGGTGGTCGGCTCGGCCCTGGTCATCGTGATGATCCTGGGCTCGATGTGCGCGTACGTGCTGGCTCGTTTCGAGTTCCCTGGCAGCAAGGCCATCTACTACCTGATGCTGGCCGGTCTCACGTTCCCGATCTTCCTGGCCATCGTGCCGCTGTTCTTCACGCTGCGGAACCTCGGCCTGCTGAACACGCTGCCCGGGTTGTCGCTGACCTACGTCGCGTTCGCGCTGCCGTTCACGGTGTTCTTCCTGTTCGCGTTCTTCAAGACGCTGCCGTACGAGATCTCCGAGGCGGCCGCCCTGGACGGGGCGGGGGAGTGGGCGACCTTCTTCATGGTGATGCTGCCGATGGCCCGCAACGGGTTCGCCTCGGTGGCGATCTTCAACTTCCTGGGCCTGTGGAACCAGTTCCTGATCCCGGTGGCGATCAACACCAGCGTGGACAACTACGTGCTCAGCCAGGGGATGGCGGCGTTCGCCTCCCAGGCCGGCTACGCGGTGGACTTCGGTGCGCTGTTCGCCGCCGTGGTGATCACGGTGACCCCGGTGCTGATCGTCTACATCATCTTCCAGCGTCAGCTGCAGGGCTCGGTGTCGCAGGGGACGATGAAGTAGCCCGCCAGGACACCAGCAGGCAGACCACGGTGAAGACCAGCAGGCACACGTTGCGGACGGCCGTCACCAGGGTGGCGATCACCAGCCCCGCGGTGTTGGTGAAGCCGAGGTAGCCGTCGTACAGCAGCGGGTAGACCAGCTGGGTCAGACCCGCGAGGACGAGTCCCGCGACGCCGATCCGGACGATCCACCGCCGCAGGTCCGGTGCGGCGCCGGCGCGGAGCAGCAGCAGGGCCGCGATCGGACCGCCGATCCACAGCAGGTACTGCGGGCTGAGGGTCTTGTTGGTGATGATGACCACGGTCACGGTGGCCAGCACCACCAACGCCACCGCAACCGGGGTGACCCCACCGGGCATCCGGTAGGCGCGCACCCACAGCACCACGATCGTCACGAGGCCGAGCACGGTGGCCACGTTGCTGACGGTCTGCCACAGACCCACGCCGGCGCCGAAGATCTCGTACGCCTGGTAGCGGGAGATCTCGACCACCCACTGCTCGGGGCGGACCATCCGCAGCAGCATCAGGGGCGTCGCCCAGATCGACTCGATCTGCAGGCCGCGCCCGGACTGCCAGGTGAGCGGGGAGAACAGCCGGGTCAGGCCGCCGGTGATCAGGCTGATCAGGGCGAGACCGAAACCCACCACGACGAAGCCGATCGCCGTCGGCTTGCGGCGCTCCTTGTCGGCCAGCAGGACCGGGATCAACAGGGCGGGCCACAGCTTGATCGCCGCCCCGAGGCCGGTGAGCGCACCGGCCACCCACGGGCGGGCGCGCGCGGCCAGCAGCGCCCCGCCGGCCAGGACCGCCGGGATCATGTCGAAGCGGACGTAGCTCAGCGGCCCCACCAGGAACACGAACAGCAGCCAGAAGTCCACGGCCGCGTCGTGCCGGCGCCCACCGGACCGCCAGACCGCGTACGTGAACACCCCGTCGAGGGCGAGCATGAAGACCATGAAGGCGACCAGGTACGCCACGTCGTTGCCGAGGCCGAGACCGTACGGGAGCGAGAGGATCCAGACCACCGGGGTCGGGTACTCCATCAAAGTACCGGGCAGGCCCACGGTGAACAGACCCGCGATCTTGCCGTGGTAGTAGTAGACGTCGCCCACGATGAACGACTCGAACGCGGCGAGGATCCCCAGCATGAGCAGCCGGGTGACCACCCAGGCGATGACGACGGTCTTCCCGCTGCGGCGGGCGTCCCACCAGCCGATCAGACCGGATCGAGCGGCAGGTGCGGGGGCGGAGAGCGGGCTGGACACCCCGGCAGATTAGCGGTCGGGCGGCCAGCTGGGTGCTCTCGGCGTGGGAAGTCGTCGCTGCGGAGAAGTTGCCTCGATCGGGGCGCGCAGCGGCGTGTCGGACCAGTCCGGACCCGGGCGGGGCGAGGAAGGCGCACCTCACGCCCGCTCGCTGGCAACCCGAGGTCCGGTCACCACCTGAGCCTGTCTCTCGAGCTCCACGCGGAGAATGTCCTGTTGAGGACATTGCACGAAGCGGACACAGATCTTGCTGTCATCAGGATGACTGGGCCCTAAGATCGGGGATGTCGGAACGGAGATTCCCCCGAACTTCGATCCGATACCGCAGGCCACCCGGGCAACTCCCCTTAGTGCCCGAGCCGTGGCCGACGGCGCGATGGACCTGACGCCATCAGTGCCGCGACGGAAGTCCGTACCCGGGAGGGGATTCCCCCGATCCCCTCCCGGCGGACCACCTCGCATTCGAGCGAAACCTGAGCTGCTCTGGCTCTGTCGACCTGCGAGGCCCCGTAGGGGTGCTTTCGCGCCAGCAAAGACGTGTTGCGACTGTCGTGCCCGCACCCACTGGTGATGTTGGCTCATGCGGCCGATCAGGCCTGATATCAAGATCATCAGGCTCTGGCTAGGTGTCTTGCTGGCGCCCCCGGCAGGATTCGAACCTGCGCTCCCGCCTCCGGAGGGCGGTGCTCTATCCCCTGAGCTACGGGGGCCCGGCGTCTGAGCCGAGAAGGACTGTATCAGTGGACGACGGGCCGCACCGAACCGTGGACGCGACGAGGCGTACGTCGCGAGCGGGATGGTGCTACGGAGTCACGTCCGGTGGTGGGGTCGGCGGGGGCTGGGTCGGGATGTCGCCCGGGAGTCACGTCCGGTGGTGGGGTGGGCGGGGGCTGGGTCGGGATGTCGCCCGGGAGTCACGTCCGGTGGTGGGGTCGGCGGGGGCCGGGTCCGGATCACGCCCCGGAGTCACGTCCGGTCATCCCGGTCATCGCGGCCCGGCCGACGATCCCGGTCCCGGTCACGGTCCCGGTCCAGGTGGTGGCCTCAACCGTCCGGGGAGAGCGCGCTCTGAGAGGGTGGGTGGGTGACCCACATGCATGTCGCGGGCTCGATCCACGCCGACGTCCTGAGCCGGGCGCCCGGCTGGTTGGGGGTGCCCGCCGACGTCAACGACCTGCTGCCGGCGCTCTGGAGCCGCAACGTCAGCAAGGCTTCCGACGGCATGCTGACGGTCGCGGGACTGACGGTCGCCGACATCGCCGAGCAGGTCGGCACGCCCGTGTACGTGGTGGATGAGGACGACCTGCGCACCCGGGCCCGGGACTTCGCCACGGCCTTCGCCGGTTGGGACGTCTACTACGCCGGCAAGTCCTTCCTGTGCACGGCGGTCGCCCGCTGGGTCGCCGAGGAGGGGCTCGGCGTCGACGTCTGCACGGGGGGCGAGCTGACCGTGGCCCTGCGGGCCGGGGTCGACCCGCGCACGATCGGTCTGCACGGCAACAACAAGAGCGACGCGGAGCTCGAGCTGGCCCTCGACGCGGGCGTCGGCCGGATCATCGCGGACTCCTTCGACGAGATCGACCGCATCGGCCGGCTGGTCGCCGCCCGCGGACTCGGTGAGCGGCCGCGGATCATGGTCCGGGTCACCACCGGGGTCGAGGCGCACACCCACGAGTACATCGCCACCGCGCACGAGGACCAGAAGTTCGGCTTCTCGATCGCCTCCGGTCAGGCCCTGGACGCCCTGCGCGCGGTGCACGCCGCCCCGGCGCTGGAGCTGGCCGGCATCCACTCCCACATCGGCTCGCAGATCTTCGACGCCGAAGGCTTCGCCGTCGCCGCCCGCCGGACGCTGCAGCTGCACGCCGCGTTCGCCGCGGAGACGGGGGTCGAGCCGCCGGAGATGGACCTCGGCGGCGGCTTCGGCATCGCCTACACCAGCACGGACACCCCGGCGACCCCGACCGAGCTGGCCACGGCGATGCGGCGGATCGTGGAGACCGAGTGCGCCGCGCACGGGGTGGCGGTCCCGCACCTGTCGATCGAGCCCGGCCGGGCGATCAGCGGACCGAGCGCGTTCGCGCTCTACACGGTGGGCACCGTCAAGCAGGTCCACCTCGACGGCGACGCGGTGCGGATGTACGTGGCCGTGGACGGCGGGATGAGCGACAACATCCGGACGGCGCTGTACGCCGCCGAGTACTCCGCCACCCTGGCCTCACGCCGGTCCGCCGCCGGACCGGCGATCTCCCGGGTGGTGGGCAAGCACTGCGAGGGCGGCGACATCCTGGTCCGGGACGAGTTCCTGCCCGCCGACGTCGCCCCCGGCGACCTGATCGCCGTGCCGGCCAGCGGGGCCTACAGCCGGTCGATGGCGAGCAACTACAACCACGTGCCGCGGCCGCCGGTGATCTCCGTCCGGGACGGTCGGGTCTCCACCCTGCTCCGCCGCGAGACGCTGGACGACCTGCTGCGGCTGGACGTCGGGTAGCCGACGGTTACCACCGGCGCAGCGCGATGGGGAAGAATGAACTGCCGCTGGCCCCGCCGGCGGGGTGCGGACGTCAGAGGACCGACGGCACGGCGACGGACCAGTACGGCGATGAGCGGAACGACGTGAGGCAGAAGTGACGATGACCACCGAGGCGGTGTCGCGACCGCAGACCGACGCGCGTCCGACCGCACCCCTCCGGGTCGCCCTGCTCGGCTGCGGCACCGTCGGCTCCGAGGTGGCTCGGCTGATCATCGACTCCGCGGCCGACCTGCATGCCCGGATCGGTCGCCCGCTGGAGCTGGTCGGGATCGCCGTCCGCCGCCTGAACCGCCCGCGCGCCGGTCTCGACGCGCAGCTGTTCACCACCGACGCCGAGGCCCTGGTCGCCCGACCGGACGTGGACCTGGTCATCGAGGTGATCGGCGGCATCGAGCCGGCCCGCTCCCTGATCTTGTCGGCCCTGCGTCACGGCGCGTCCGTGGTGACCGCCAACAAGGCCCTGCTCGCCGAGGACGGGGCGACCCTGTTCACCGCGGCGGAGAAGGCGGGCGTCGACCTCTATTTCGAGGCGGCCGTCGCCGGGGCCATCCCGATCGTCCGGCCGCTGCGTGAGTCCCTGGTCGGCGACGAGATCACCTCGGTGATCGGCATCGTCAACGGCACCACCAACTTCATCCTGGACAAGATGGACTCCGAGGGTGCCGGGTTCGCCGAGACCCTCGCCGACGCCCAGGCGCTCGGGTACGCCGAAGCCGACCCGACCGCCGACGTCGATGGCTTCGACGCCGCGGCGAAGGCGGCGATCCTGGCCAGTCTGGCCTTCCACAGCCGGGTGACCGCCGCCGACGTGTACCGCGAGGGGATCACCGACGTGACCACCTCCGACATCGCCTCGGCCCGCGAGATCGGCTCGGTGGTGAAGCTGCTGGCGATCTGCGAGCTCGCGGACCGTCCCGACGCCTCGGGGCAGCGCAGCGTCTCCGTGCGCGTGCACCCGGCGATGATCCCGCGCAGTCACCCCCTGGCCTCGGTGGGCGGGGCGTACAACGCGGTGTTCGTCGAGTCCCGGTCGGCGGGTCGGCTGATGTTCTACGGTCCGGGCGCGGGCGGCTCACCCACGGCCAGCGCAGTGCTCGGCGACCTGGTGACCGTGGCCCGGAACCGGGTCCGCGGCG
>CAVXBJ010000099.1:0-12904 GCA_963759915.1 uncultured Actinomycetota bacterium
ACCGGGGTGGATCCCGAGCTGCGGACGGCCGACGAGCTCGGCACCGGCGTGCGCGACGCCGCCCAGATCACTGCTCGCCGCCGTCGAGGGCACGGTCGGTGTCGTCGCGCCGCCGTCGCTGGTGGCCGAGGTGAACCGGGCACTGGACCAGGTCGCCGGCGGTCGGGACGAGCGGGTGCTGGTGGTGACGGCCCTGCAGGCGAAGGGGCTGGAGTACGACGGGGTGCTGGTCGTCGATCCGGACACCATCGTGGCCGAGTCGGCGGGCGGTTCCGATCGCTCTACGTGGCGTTAGCCGGCCCACCCAGCGGCTGATGACGCTCGACCTCGGACCGGATCCGGCCTGGCGCAAGAACCTGAGCTGAGCGGCTCCGCCGTAGGAAGACGTCAGCGAGCCCGGGCGAGGGAGCTCCACGCCGGCCAAGATCTCCAGGGTCGCCGTGGAGCGGTTCATCGTGATGAAGTGCAGACCGGGCGCCCCAGCCTCCAGCAGTTGCGGCTGAGCTCGGTGGCCAGGTCGATGCCGACCTGGCGCACGGCGGCCGGGTCGTCGCCGGCCGCTTCAGCCGGTCGACGACGAGGCGGGCAGATCCGCGCCGGACAGCTCGGCGAACCGCTGGATCTGGTTCAGCCGGGTGACCGGCATGATGCCGGGGATGATCGGCAGGTCGGAGCCGAGCGAGCGGACCCGGTCGACCAGCTCGAAGTAGCGGCCGCGGTGAAGAACAGCTGGGTGATCGCGAACCACGCGCCGGCCCGCTGCTTCTCGACCAGCAGCCGGGCGTCGAGGTCGGCGTCCTGGCGCTCGGGATGCAGGTCGGGGAAGGCGGCGACCCCGACGCAGAAGTCGCCGAGCTCGCGGACCAGCTCGACCAGCTCGGTCGCGTTCGCCAGGCCTTCCGGGTGTCGCACCCAGGGCTCCGTCGGACCGCCGGCATGTCGCCCCGGATGGCCAGGATGTGCCGGATGCCGGCGGCGGCGTACGAGCCGATGACCCGGCGCAACTGGTCCCGGCGACTGGCTGGCGCAGGTCAGGTGGGCCATCGTCCGCAGCGTGGTGTGCTCGGCGATGGCCTCGGTCATGTCGATGGTGCGGTCCCGGGTGGAGCCGCTGGCGCCGTACGTGACGGAGACGAAGTCGGGTCCGAGCGCCTCCAGGCGCCGCACCGTCTCCCACAGCCCCGACCCTGATCGTCGTCCTTGGGCGGGAACAGCTCGAAGGAGCACCAGCGGCCGATCTCCGGCGGCGAGCAGCTCGGTGATGGTCGCCGGGCGTGACGCGTACGAGAGCCGACCGACCATGCGCGCCACCCTAACGACGGTCCCGGCCCGACCTCCGTAGGCTCAGCATGTGGTCGACGCCCCCGCTGTCTCGTTGCTCCTGGATCCGCGCCGACCCCTGGGTCGCGCCGTTCCGGGCCGCGATCGACGCCGGATCAGCGACTTCCTGCCGCGAGCAGACGGCGGCGCTGGGCGACCTGCAGCCCGAGATCGGCCCACTGCTGGCGCTCACCTCCCGGCTGCTGGCCGGCGGCAAGCGCCTGCGTCCGGCCTTCTGCGCCTGGGGTTACGTGGCCGCCGCCGGGCTGGAGGACGACGAGGCCCGGCTCGACGGAGTGCTCGCGGCCGCCGCCAGCCTCGAGCTGCTGCACGTCAGCGCGCTGGTGCACGACGACGTGATGGACGGCTCGGACATCCGACGGGGCGACCCGTCCGCGCACCGGCAGTTCGAGGCCTGCATCTGGCGGACGGGCGGCTCGGCGATCCCGAGACCTTCGGCCGGGCCGGCGCGATCCTGCTCGGCGACCTGCTGGTGATGTGGTCGGTGGAGATGCTGGAGCAGGCCGGACTCCCGGCGGCGGCGCTGCCCGGGCTCTGACCATCGCCCAGGCGATGCGGACCGAGGTGACCTGCGGGCAGTACCTGGACGTCGCCGCCCAGTCCCGTCCGCTCGGCGCCGACCTCGACCATGCGCTGGCCGCGGCCAACCGGGTGGTGGAGTACAAGTCGGCCCGGTACACCGTCTACCGGCCGGCCCAGCTCGGGGCGATCATCGGGGGCGGATCGGCGGAGCTGGTGGCCGCGCTGGCGGCGTACGGCTCACCGCTGGGTCGGGCGTTCCAGTTCCGCGACGACCTGCTCGGGGTCTTCGGCGATCCGGGGTTGACCGGCAAACCGGTCGGCGACGACCTGCGCGAGGGCAAGCGCACGGTGCTGATCGCGTACACGATGGCGCACACCGACGACGCCGGGCGCCGGCTGCTCACCGCTCTGCTCGGCGACCCGGACCTCGACGCGGAGGGCGTCGCAGCCCTGCAGCAGGTGATCGTCGACTGCGGCGCGCACGAAGCGGTGGAGACCATGATCGCCACCTACTACGACGAGGCCATCGCGGCCCTGACGGAGCCCTCGATCAGCAGCGGCGGCCGGGAGGGACTGACCTCGCTCGCGGCAGCGGCGGTGCACCGCAGCACCTGACCGGCCGGGGTCGGTGCCCTACGTCAGCAGCACGGCGAACGGTGGGTCCTGACCGGCTCGTTCCTCCAGCACGGCGAGGATCCGCTGCCAGGGGCCGGGTCGGGCCACCGCGAACGTCGCGTACCGCCGCCAGACCAGCGCGGTCGGTTCGGTCAGGTCGGTCAGCACGTCCCACAGGGCATCGAGGTTGGCCCCGGTCCAGTCCGGCAGCTCCAGCGCCGTTCGCACCGCCGCGTAGAAGTCCCGGGTGCGCGCTACCTCGGGCAGCACCGCCACCCGCCAGCCGTCCGCGGCCAGCTGCGCCTCGACGGGGTCCCGCGCGAGCGCGCTGTGCGGCGCCAGGACGCGGTAGATCCCACCCCGCCCCGACGCCAGTCCGGTCGGCTCCCGGCCCCGTCCCGCTTCGGTCATCGCTGCACCCGCGCGAAGGTCTCGTAGTGGTCAGCGGTGTAGAACAGCGTGCGGTCCAGGTCCCCGGTGACGATCCGCCGAGCGCCGCGGTCCCGCTCCCCGGTGTCTTCACCGTGTACTCCCGGTAGTAGCCCCGGGGCCTGCTCGGCAGCACGCCCTCGAAGTTGTTGAACGTCGCGCCGTCCTTGGCGTACGGGAACGGTCCGCCGGCGTCGATCAGGGCCACGGTCTGCCGGGCCTGGAGCGGGAGATCGGCCAGCCGTACCGACGCCAGACCGTCATCGCTGCCGGGCCGAGGTGGGGTGCCGGTGGAGACCCGGGAGGTCCCCGCCGGTGTGGTCTCCGGAGCCGCCGTCGGGGCCGGCCCGCCCGACTGCAGCAGGGCGTACGCCAGCAGGATCACGACCGCGACGGCGGTGACGACACCCCCGACCTTCGTGACCGTACGGTTCACGCGACGGCCGCCGCCTCAGCGCGCCGGACCGGTGAAGCCGGCGGCGCCCAGGGTGTACTGCTCCATCGCCGGATCGGCCCGCCAGGAGCGCCGGAGCCGCGAGCTCAGCTCGCGCGCGGCGGACTCCGGGTCGTCGGCCAGGGTGAGAGCGCGCACCACGCAGACCCGCCGGGCACCCGCGGCCAGCACGTCGTCGAGGTTGTCCAGATCGATCCCGCCGATGGCGAACCACGGCTTCGCGGCCAGATCGCTCGGCGGAGCGACCCGGGCGGCGTAGCGCACCAGGTCCAGACCCACCGGCTCGTAGTCCGGCTTGGTCGACGTCGCGTACACCGGCCCCACGCAGAAGTAGTCGGCGTCGGTGTCGGCGACGGCGTCGTCGGTCTGGTCGGGCGCGTGCGTGGAGCGTCCGATCAGCGCCCACCGGTGCAGGTGCCGGCGCGCTCGACGGGACGACCCGTCCGTCTGGCCGAGGTGCAGCAGGTCGGCGGAGAACCGCTCGGCCAGCGTCGGGGAGTCGTTCACGCAGACGATCGCCTGGTGCCGCTCCGCCGCCCGCCGGGCCACCTGCAGCGCCTCGAGCTCTTCCTCGGGGTCCATGTCCTTCTGCCGGATCTGGAGGATGTCCACCCCGCCGGCGAACACCGCCTCGCAGAACTCCCCGAGATCACCGCGCTCGGTACGCGCGTCCGTGCACAGGTAGAGCCGGGCCAGCCGCAGTCGCGCCTGCAGACCCATCAGCACGGTCATGGGTGGAGCCTCTCGGGAGGGAGGAGCGATGCGGTCATGTCCGCGACCCTACCGATCTCCGGACCGGCGTCCCGGAGTTCCTAGACTGACGGACATGACCGACCCGCACCTGCACCCACCCTCGACCGCCGACGTGGTCGTGGTGGGCGGCGGGCTGATGGGCCGGTCCTCCGCCTGGCGCCTGGCCGCCGCCGGTCTGGACGTGGTCGTGGTCGTCGGCGAGACCGCGGCCGCGGCGTCGACGGTGGCGGCGGGGATGCTCGCCCCGGTCACCGAGACCACCTTCACCGAGGAGGTGCTGCTCGGACTGAACCTCGCGTCCATGCGGCGCTACCCCACCTTCGCCGCCGAGGTCTCCGAGGCCAGTGACCTGCCCAGCGGTTTCCGGGCCGGACCCACCCTGTCGGTCGCCTACAACGCCGATGATGCGGCCCGGATGGCGACGCTGGCCGACTACCTGAGCCGCCTCGGCCTGGAGTCCGCCCGACTGACCAGTCGCGAGGCCCGCAAGGTCGAGCCCCTGCTCGCCCCGACCATCCGCGGTGGCCTGCTGGTGCCCGGCGACGCCAGCTGCGACAACCGGCAGCTGCTGGCCGCCCTGGCGGTGGCCGGGGAGCGGGTCGGGGTCCGCACGGTCACCGGCTTCGTGCACCACGTCTCCAGTGCCGCCGACCGGGTCACCGGGGTGGTGCTGGCGGACGGTGCGACGATCGAGACCCCCACCGTCGTGCTGGCCAACGGTGCCTGGGCCGGTCAGGTCACCGGCATCCCACCCGTTCCGGTCCGCCCGGTGAAGGGCCAGATCCTGCGCCTGGACCCGGGTCGCTTCCCGCAGCCCGGCGTCGTCGTCCGTGCCTTCACCCGGGGCACCGAGATCTATCTCGTGCCGCGGGACGGAGGCCGCGAGCTGGTCGTCGGCGCGACCACGGAGGAGCTCGGCTTCGACCGCCGGGTGACCGCGGGCGGCGTCTACGAGCTGCTGCGCGACGCCCGGCTGGCCATCCCGATGAGTGCGGAGTACGTGCTCGCGGAGACCTCCGTCGGCTACCGGCCGGGCACCCCGGACAACGCCCCGATCCTGGGCCGGGGGGGCCTCGGCGGGTTGGTGCTGGCCACCGGTCACTACCGCAACGGCGTGCTGCTGACCCCGATCACCGCCGACGTGGTGGTCGAGCTGGTGGTGCACGACCGGGTGCTGGACGTGGCGGCGCCGTTCGGCCCGGAGCGTTTCGAGACGCTCGCCGGGTCGGTCCGGACGGGATCGCGCTGATGTTGATCTACGTGAACGGTGAGCAGCGTGAAGTCGCCCCCGGCACCGTGGTGAGCGAGGTGGTCGGCAACGGCGACGCCACACCGCGGCGCGGCATCGCGGTCGCCGTCGACGGTTCGGTGGTGCCGCGCGCCCGGCAGGCCGAGACGACGCTGACCGAGGGTGCCAGGGTGGAGATCGTGACGGCGGTGCAAGGTGGTTGAGACGATGCGACGTGATCCGGAGACCGCGTGATCCGCTGGTCATCGCCGGGCGCTCCTTCACCTCCCGGTTGGTCATGGGCACCGGCGGCGCACCGAGTCTGGACGTGATGGAGGCCGCGCTGCTGGCCTCCGGCACCGAGCTGACCACGGTGGCGATGCGCCGGGTGGATCCCGAGCGCGCCCGGATCGGTGCTGGACGTGCTGGACCGGCACGGCATCGCCGTCCTGCCCAACACCGCCGGTTGCTACTCGGCCGCGGAGGCGGTGCTCACCGCCCAGCTGGCCCGGGAGGCACTGGAGACGAACTGGGTGAAGCTCGAGGTGATCGCCGACGAGATCACCCTGCTGCCCGACCCGATCGAGCTGCTGGACGCGGCCGAGCAGCTGGTCGCCGACGGCTTCGTGGTGCTGCCGTACACCAACGACGACCCGATCCTGGCCCGCAAGCTCGAGGCCGCGGGCTGTGCGGCGGTGATGCCGCTGGGCGCCCCGATCGGCTCCGGCCTCGGCATCCGCAACCCGCACAACATCGAGCTCATCGTCGAGTCGGCAGGAGTGCCGGTGATCCTCGACGCCGGGATCGGCACCGCGTCCGAGGCCGCCCTGGCGATGGAGCTCGGCTGCGACGCCGTCCTGCTCGCCTCCGCGGTCACCCGGGCCGAACGACCGGTCGCGATGGCCGAGGCGATGCGGTACGCCGTCCGCGCCGGCCGCCTCGCCCGGGGCGCCGGGCGGATTCCGGTTCGCCGCTATGCGGAGGCATCCTCGACGAGTGAGGGACGCATCGACTGACCTGCGGCCGCGTGCCGGCGACCGGACCGGACCGCACCGGTCTCGGCGCGGCGTACCCGACGGGACCTCCCCCGTGCCTAAACTCGGCCGGAAGGCCGCCGTGTCATCCAGCTCGGGGCTGACTTCCCCACCGTGTTCGGAGCAGGCGTGACCATGACGAGTGTCGGCGACCCCCTCGTGGGTCAGCTGCTCGACGGTCGCTACCAGATCACCCATCGCCTCGCCCGTGGCGGCATGGCCACCGTCTACATCGCCACCGACATCCGCCTGACCAGGACCGTTGCCGTCAAGGTGATGCACATCGGGCTGGGTGACGACGCGGAGTTCGCCCGCAAGTTCGACCGCGAGGCGCGGTCGGCGGCCAAGCTCTCCCACCCCAACGTCGTGTCGGTGTTCGACCAGGGTCACGACGACGGCCGGCCGTACATCGTGATGGAGTACGTCGAGGGCCGCACCCTGCGCGACATCCTCAACCACGAGGCACCGCTGCCCCCGGAGCGGGCGCTGGAGATCATCGAGCCGGTGCTCGGGGCCCTCGCCGCCGCCCACGAGGGCGGTCTGGTGCACCGCGACGTGAAGCCGGAGAACGTGCTGCTGTCCGACCGCGGGCAGATCAAGGTGGTCGACTTCGGGCTGGCCAAGGCGATCTCGGCGCAGACCTCCACGGCCACCCAGGGCCTGTTGATCGGCACCGTCTCCTACCTGCCGCCGGAGCTGGTGCTGTCCGGTCGGGCCGGCCCGCGCGCCGACGTCTACAGCGCCGGCGTGGTGCTGTTCGAGATGCTGACCGGTCGCAAGCCGCACGTCGGCGACACCCCGATCCAGGTCGCGTACGCCCACGTCCACAACGACGTGCCGCCGCCGTCGCAGTTCGCCACCGCCGGACACATCCCGCCCTACCTGGACGCCCTGGTCACCGGAGCCACCGCGCGCAACCCCGATGCCCGCCCGCACGACGGCAAGGTGTTCCTGTCCCAGGTCCGCCGGGTGCGGGCCGCGCTGCGAGACGGTCTGAGCGACGATCCCGAGCTCACCCAGGACCTGAGCGTGCTGCAGCGCTCCGACCTGTCGGCCGCCCTGCCGCCCGGCGTCGACCCGAACTCCGAGATCACCCAGCTGGTGCCGCCCGCCGGCGCCGCACCGGTCGGTCCGCCGCGGATCGTCCACCAGCGCGGCCTCACCCCGACCTCGCCGCCGACCTTCCGCGACGCGCCACCGCCCCCGGTGCCCGCTCCCGCGACGGGCGGGTCGGCCCACAACCCTGCGTCCTACGTGGCCGGGGAGCGGCTGGCGTCCCGCCGTGAGCGCGAGGGCTCGCGCCGCCGACGGGGCTGGTTGATCGTGCTGCTGGTGCTGATGCTCACGGCCATCGCCGCGCTGGCCGGCTGGTACCTGACCGAGGGACGCTTCACCGCCGCTCCGGCCCTGACGTCCCTGCCGCAGACCGAGGCCGCCACCGTGGCCCAGCAGGAGGGCCTGCAGATCGACTTCGTGGACGAGTTCTCCGAGACGGTGGCCCCCGGGGTGGTGATCGACACCGAGCCGATCGCCGGGACCAAGGTGCCGGACGGCGGCTCGATCACCGCGGGTCGTGTCCAAGGGTCCGAGCGGTACGCGATGCCGAAGGTCGTCGGGCTCAGCCAGACCGCCGCGACCGGAGCGATCAAGGACGCGAACCTGACCCTCGGGTCCGTCTCGCAGGCCTTCCACCCCAAGGTCGCCAAGGGCGTCGTGACGAGCGCGTCGTACGCGCCGGGCACCAAGCTGAAGTCCGGTTCGACCGTCGACCTGACCGTGTCCAAGGGCCCGCAGCCGATCAAGATCACCGACCACTCCGGCAAGAGCGCCGCCGCCGCCAAGGCCGCGCTGACCAAGGCCGGCTTCAAGGTCAAGATCACCACCGCGAACTCCGACACCGTGGCCAAGGGCATGGTGATCAGCCAGTCACCCGGCAAGGGCACCGGGGTGAAGGGTGACACGGTCACGTTGAAGGAGTCCCTCGGACCGGTGATGGTCACCATCCCGAACGTGCGCAGCATGGGCGTCGACGCGGCCAAGAAGGTGATGACCGCAGGCGGGCTTCAAGACCAAGGTGCAGGCGGTGGCGGTCAACTACATCGGCATCGGCTACGTCGTCTACTCCAAGCCGAGCGCGAAGAGCAAGGCCCCGAAGGGTTCGACCATCACCTTGTACGTCGTCTGACCGGAGCTCGTCGCACGTGGCTGTCCGCCGGGGTGAGCTCGGTCCCTGCTGGCCCTGCTGGCGATGACCGCCGCCTGGGGCTCGACGTTCTTCATGATCAAGGACGTGGTCACCCGGCTGCCGGTCCCGGACCTGCTGACGGTCCGGTTCGCCATCGCCGCCCTGGCCCTGGCCGTCGTCGCCGGTCCCCGGCTGCGGATGTCGCGGCTCACCCTGCAACGGGGTCTGCTGCTCGGGCTGCTGTACGGCATCGCCCAGCTCCTCCAGACCTTCGGTCTGGCCCACACCGCGGCCAGCGCGTCCTGTCCCTGACCGGGCTGTACGTGGTGCTCGCCCCCTGCTCTCGAGCGGTCATCCTGCGCACCCGGATCCCGCCCGCGGTCTGGGCGGCGTCCGTGCTCGCCACGGCGGGGCTGGGTGCTGTCCCTGCAGGGCTTCGCGATCGGGTACGGGAGCTGCTCACGGTGGCGTCCGCGGTCGTCTACGCGTTGCACATCGTCGCCCTGGGTCGGATGACAGAGCCGGGCACCGCCCTGCAGCTCAGCGTGGTGCAGATGGCGACCATCGCGGTCGTCTCCGGGCCTCGCCGCCGCCCCGGCGGCATCCAGCTACCCGGGCTCGGGGGCGGACTCGGCGTCGTAATCTTGTCGCGCTGATCGCCGGAAAGCTGACCGTCTGCGAGACCTGGGCCCAGGCCCGGGTGGAGGCCTCCCGCCCCCGCGGTGATCATGGCGATCGAACCGGCGTCGGCGGCCGCCTTCGCGGTCGCTTTCGGGGCCGAGCCTGACCGGCCGGATGCTCATCGGCGGCGGCGCGATCCTGGCGGCCATGTACCTGGTGGAGCTCGCACCTGCCCGCCGCCCGCGTGTCAGCCGCCGCCGCCGCTCGGGCGAGCGGCGGCTGACCAGGACTCGGTGGCCGTGGCTCAGAGGCCGGACAGTGCCGCCGGAATGGGGCTGTTCCCGCTGATCACCTCGAACTGCCGGCGCACGCCGGTGCCGTCGACGACCAGGCGCGTGACGATCTCGGCGACGTCGTCGCGCGGGATCTGACCACGGCCGGTGCTCTCGGCGACCTGGACCAGTCCGGTGGCCGCGGCGTGGGTGAGTCCACCGGGTCGCACGATCGTCCAGTCCAGGTCTCGGGAGCGGACGATCTCGTCGGCCTCGGCCTTGGCTCGCAGGTAGATCTGGAAGACCTCCTCCGGACCGACCACGAAGTCGTCGGCGGCCAGGGCGGAGATCACCACGTAGCGGCGGATGCCGGCGAGCTCGGCGGCATCGGCCAGCAGGATCGCGCCGTCCCGGTCCACGGTCATCTTCCGGGCCGGTCCGCTGTTCGGCCCAGCCCCGGCGGCGAACACGAGAGCGTCGGCCCCGGTGATCACCTCGGCCAGCTCCGCGGCGGTCTGACTCTCCAGATCGAAGATCACCGGCTCGGCGCCGACGGCGCGCAGGTCGTCGGCGTGCTCTGGCGTGCGGACAGCCCGACCGGTCGGTGCCCCTCGGCGGCGAGGCGACGCTGCGCCAGCAGGGCGAACTGACCGTGCCCGCCGGCGAAGACCACCCTGCGGGCGCCGTCGGCCGGCGCCGCCGGGGCGGCCGTCCCCGCTGACTCAGAACTCATGGGTCGTCCCGCCGCGCAGGTCGGTCATCCGGGTGCCGGTCATGTCGACCACGCGTCCGTAGATCAGGCCCCGGCCGCAATGGTTCAACAGCTCGTCGTCGATCGGGAAACCCTCGAGCGCCCCGCCTCGCGGACGAAGTCGATGGTCTCCTTCATGGCCGCCCAGGGACCCATCATCGGCACGGCCAGGATGTCGACTCCGCCGGGCACGGCGGTCAGCGCGTCGCCCGGATGGAACAGCGTGGGCTGTCCCTCGGAGCGCAGCACGAACCCGACGTTCCCGAGCAGCGGGATGTCGCGGTGGATGACCGCGTGCTGCCCGCCGACCGCGGTGACCAGCAGGTCGCCGACCACCACCTGCTGACCCGCGGCCAGCGCATCGGCGCGCACCCGGGGGACTTGCCCGCCTCCTCGGCCAGCACGATGGACGGCTCGACGTACACCTTGGCCTGGGGGTTGGCCCGCACCAGCCCGGGCAGGTGCTCGGGATCGGCGTGGTCGGGATGGGAGTGGGTGATCAGGATCGTCGTCGAGGTCGGTGAGCCCGTGCCAGCCATGAAGAAGTTGCCCGGGTCGATCGGGACCCGCGCATGGCCCGACTTCGACGAGCACGGCTGGGTGGCCGAGGTGTGGGAGGGGCATCCGGGCCAACCTACCCATCCGTTCCGGACCTTGGACGGCGCGGCCGAACTAGAGGTGGGCGCGGCTCCATCCCGAGGGCGTTGGATCTGCACGAAGGTCTCAAGTCGAGAAGTCCCGAGGCCTTCCAGCGTCGCGGGAAGCCCGCCATTTCCCTCCCACTCGATCGCGGGATCAGCCGAAACTCCACCACCACGTCCCCCACCGGCTCGTACGTCGCGAAGATGGTGCCGCCCTTCGTCGGCCGTCCGTCGAGCAGGCGGGGGGAGCCGGAGATCCATGACGTCGGCGAACAGCCGACGCCCCGAGCCGAGCAGCACCAGGTGGATCACCAGGTGCCAAGCGGTCCACCAGGCCGTTCGGCGAGCAGGGTCTCGACCAGGTCGCCGCTGCCGTGGACCTGGAGCTGCGGACCCTCGGTCTGCTTCAGGGCGGCGACCGCTTCGGCGACGTCGCCGGTCAGCAGGACCGACGTGTCCCAGGTCAGCTCGGGAGCTCCCCGCGACGCCACGTACTTGGTCGCCCTGTAAGGCGGGATCGAGTTCTCGTCCTCCGAGGCGGTCGGCCCGGAACCCGCGAAGATGTCGTAGCCCTCACCGAGCAACAGGTCGAACGGCTGGGCCATTAGCTGCTCCATCTCCACCCCAACCTCCTGCGTCGAAGTAGTGAGTGGAACGACCAGCCACCCAGGTCGAAGCCGCCGCTCGGGTCCTCGTCGGGTCCTCCGGGCGCCTGCATCACGCCGTCGAGACTGAGGAAGGTGGTCACCAGCAGTTCACGCATGATCGAGTCCTCTCGTCGCCGCCTGTGTCACTGAGGACCGAGCGGAGCGGGCGGACTCATCGTTCGTCGCCGAAGCGGGTGCACGAGCTCGCCGAGGACGCCGGCGCCGTCGTCCAGGGGTGAGGAGTCAGGCGTCGGCCAGGACCGCGACCGACGACGTCGCCCGCCGTCCGCGCGTCCTCGACACCGACGCCCGAGGTGGGTGACCGCACGCAGCATCCGGGGTCCCAGAGCCGAGACCCAGACCCCACGGTCCTTGGCCGCGGCGGCGACCTGAGCGGCCGGGCAGGGCTCCGGTGTTCAGCACCACGATGTTGGTCTGCACGCCGGTCACGTCGACCGCCGCCGGCACCTGCTCGGCCACGGCGGCGGCGAAGGCGGCGGCGGCTTCGTGGTCCTCGGCCAGCCGTTCGACGTGGTGGTCCAGCGCGTGCAGCGCACCGGCGGCGAGGATGCCGGCCTGCCGCCAGCCGCCGCCGAGCCGCTTCCGCCAGATCCGCGCCTGCGCGATGTTCGCCGCCGTGCTCACCAGCACCGAGCCGACCGGGGCGCCGAGTCCCTTGGAGAAGCAGACGCTGACCGTGTCGAACAGACTCCCGTACGCCGCCAGCGAGACCCCGGTCGCCACGTGGGCGTTCCACAGCCGCGCGCCGTCCAGGTGGTAGCCCAGACCCGCGGACCGGCACAGCTCGCCGAGCGCCACCAGTCGGTCGTACGGCTGGATGGTGCCGCCACCGAAGTTGTGGGTGTTCTCCACGGCGACGGCGGCGGTCGAGACCAGGTAGGGACCGGCGTCCGGGGCGATCACCCCGGCGTACGCGTCGACGTCCACCAGCCCGTTGACGGACGGCACGGTCCTCATCGTCAGCCCGTGGACGGCGGCGTGCGCCCCCATCTCGGCCCGGGCGATGTGCGCTCCGACGTCGCAGACGACCTCCTGGCCGGGCTCGACGAGCAGGCGCACGCCCGAGCAGGTTGGCCAGCGACCCGCTGGTGCAGAACAACCCGGCCTCGTGGCCGAGCAGCTCCGCGGTCCGGCGCTCCAGCTCGATGCACGGTCGGGTCCTCGCCGTACACGTCGTCCCCCACGGGGGCGGCGAGCATGGCCTCCCGCATGGCGGGCGTGGGCACGGTGACGGTGTCGGACCGCAGATCAATCATGAGACAGCGCCCGGTTCAGAACGAGACCGGCACGAACGACTGCACCGGGTTGGCCCGCCGGATCCGCCCGGTGGTCAACCGCTCGGCCACCAGGAAGGCGAGCTCCAGTGACTGGTTCCGGTTCAGCCGCGGGT
>CAVXBJ010000100.1:0-76687 GCA_963759915.1 uncultured Actinomycetota bacterium
CACGATGGCCAGCCGCTGGGATGAGGCCATGCGGCTCGCCCTCGCCGAGGGTGCGGCCGCCGGCGTACGGGCCGATCGTCCCGACGTACCCATCGGGGCCGTGGTGCTGGATCCTGCCGGTGCGGTGGTCGCCGTCGCCGCCAACGAGCGGGAGCTGACCGGGGATCCGACCGCCCACGCGGAGGTGCTGGCGCTGCGCCGGGCCGCCGAGCGGAACGGGGAGTGGCGGCTGGACGGCCACACCCTGGTGGTCACCCTCGAACCCTGCACGATGTGCGCGGGCGCGCTGGTTCTCGCTCGGATCGAACGGCTGGTCTTCGGCGCCTACGACCCGAAGGCCGGGGCCGTCGCGTCCCTGTTCGACGTGGTCCGCGACCCCCGCCTGAATCACCGGATCGACGTCCGCGGGGGGATCCTCGAGGCCGAGTGCGGCGCGGCACTGCGCGGGTTCTTCGGGCGCTGACCGTCGGCCCCCGCGGTCGCCGCCCGTCCGGAACGGATTTCGTCCGAGCCGTCTGCGTTCGGTATTGTCCTCCGCGGTGGCGTGTCTGAGCGGCCGAAAGAGCGCGCCTCGAAAGCGCGTGAGGGGCAACCCTCCGCGGGTTCAAATCCCGCCGCCACCGCCACAAGCAGCCCCGTCTTCGATCTCGGTGAGGACGGGGTCGCTTCATATCAGGGGTCCGGTTACGACGGGGTTTCGGCCGCGGTCGTGACGAGGGAGGGGAGCGGCGATGATCGATCTCGACCTCATCCTGCTGGTCGGCTCCGTGGTCGTGATCGTCGCGATCCTCTCCGCCCGACTCGGCACCCGCTTCGGGCTGCCGGCGCTGCTGCTCTTCCTGGGCGTCGGCATGCTGCTGGGTCAGACCCGGGTCAACTTCGACAACCCCGAGCTGGCCCACGCCCTCGGCTTCGGGGCGCTGGTGATCATCCTGGCCGAGGGCGGTCTGACCACGAAGTGGTCCGACATCCGACCGAGCGTCGGTCTGGCCACGGTGCTGGCGACCCTCGGGATCGGGGTCAGCGTGGCGCTGATGACGGTCTTCGGCCACTTCGTCCTGGGGCTCGACTGGTGGATCGCGATCCTGCTGGGCGCGGTCTTCTCACCGACCGACGCGGCGGCCGTGTTCTCGGTGCTGCGCAACGTGCCGCTGCCGCAGCGACTCCGAGGGGTGCTGGAGGCGGAATCCGGTCTGAACGATGCCCCGACCGTGCTGCTCGTCTCCTTGGCGTCCGCGGCCGCGCTGACCGGGCACAGCGAGTACCCCCCGGCGCTGCTCGGCGGGCTGGTGCTGCTGGAGCTCGCCGCCGGTCTGGGCCTGGGCGTCCTGCTGGGCTGGGTCGGGGTGCAGATGCTGCGCCGGGTCGCGCTGCCCGCCTCCGGGCTCTACCCGCTGGCCACCATGGTCTGGATCGTCTTCACGTACGGGGTGACCGCCGAGCTCCACACCAGCGGGTTCGCCGCCGTGTACGCCTGCGCCTTGATGCTCGGCAACGCCCAGCTGCCGCACCGCGGCGCCACCCGCTCGTTCGTGGAAGGCACCGGTTGGATCGCCCAGATCGGGCTGTTCGTGATGCTGGGCCTGCTCGCCGTGCCCGAGCGGCTCAATCTCCGCGAGGTGGTGATCGCCCTGGCGGCCGGGTTGTTCCTCACGTTCGTGGCGCGTCCGGTGTCGGTGTTGGTGTCTGCGACCGCGTTCCGGATGCCGATCAGGCAGCAGATCTTCGTGTCCTGGGCGGGGCTGCGCGGCGCCGTGCCGATCATCATGGCGACGGTGCCCCTGTCCATGGGCGTGCCCAACGCGCCGTACCTGTTCGACGTGGTGCTCATCTTCGTCATCATCTTCACCTGCCTGCAGGCTCCGACGCTGCCGTTCGTGGCCCGCAAGCTCGGACTCGTCGACCTGGAGCGCGCCCGTGAGGTGGAGGTCGAGGTCGCGCCGCTGGACAAGATCTCGGCCGACCTGCTGCAGGTGCGGGTGCCGGCGGGGTCCCGGATCGCCGGCGTCGAGATCAGCGAGCTCCGGTTGCCCCGCGACACCGTGGTGACCCTGGTGATCCGCAACCGGACCCCGTTCGCGCCGTCGGGCCAGGAACGGCTGAAGGCCGGCGACGAGCTGCTGATCGTCACACCGACGTCGGAGCGGGAGCGGACCGAACGGCGGCTCGCGCTGCTCAGTCGCGAGGGCCGCCTGGCCAGCTGGCGCCGCAGTGCCCCGGACGCGACGGACTGAGCACCGACCCGGGGGGTCGGGCATCGGCTTGGTGGCGGGCGGCGGCCTGTTCGCCGTCGCTGGCTCGGTGGCGACATCCGGTCAGCGGGTAGGCGCGGGTGGGGGCCGTTCAGCGCCGGGGAGTCACGTCCGGCGGGCGGGTACGTGCGGGTGGGGGCCGTCGATGGCTCGGTGGCGACATCCGGTCAGCGGGTAGGCGCGGTGGGGGCCGTTCGGCGCCGGGAGTCACGTCCGGCGGGCGGGTACGTGCGGGTGAAGGCCGTCGATGGCTCGGTGGCGATCCGGTCAGCGGGTACGCGCAAGTCGGGGCCGTTCGGCGCCGGGGAGTCACGTCCGGCGGGCCGGTAGCCGCCCGGACCAGGCCGTCCGGCGCTCCGAACGGCTCAGTTGCCGAGGGCCGGGCTGGCCGTCTGGGTGGACGGCAGGCAGGCCGTCGCGGACTTCACCACGATGGCGGTCGGGGCCTTCTTGTTGAAGCCCCCGTACTTGTCGCCGACCAGGACGTCGACCGTGCCGTCGGTGCGCTTGTCCACCCGGACGGTCGAGTCCTTGAAGAAGGCCTTGACCAGGACGACCTCGGGGTTCTTGGCGTTCGCCCCGACGATCACGGTCTGCTTGATGTTCTCGCCGGTGTTCGACGTCCGCTGCACCCGGAAGCCCTTGTCGCGCAGGGCCCGCCCCACGTCGCCGGCGAGCCCGCGTCGGTCGCCACCGTTGTAGACGTTGACCGTCACCTGGGTGGAGCGCAGCTGGCTGTTGGGCAGCGACTGCTGGACGCAGGGTTCCGGCGGGAGCGGCGGCACCTTGGCGATGACGTTGTTCCACCCCCACCAGGCGCCGTAGCAGAGGACCGCGAGCAGGATCAGCAGCGTCAGGGGTGTCCGGACGATCCGGAACACTCGACCGATCACTGACTGGTTCCCTTCTGCCTCACCGCGGATCCTCGAGCCTACCGGGACCGGTGGCTACTTCAGGTCGAGCACGCGGGCGTGCATGGTCTGGCGCTGCTGGAGCGCAGCACGCAGGGCGCGGTGCAGTCCGTCCTCCAGGTAGAGCTCCCCGCGCCAGGAGACCACGTGGGCGAACAGGTCACCGTAGAACGTGGAGTCCTCCTCGAGCAGGGCCTCCAGATCCAGGGTGCGCTTGGTCGTCACCAGCTGATCCAGGCGCACCTGGTGCGGTGCGATGGCCGCCCACTGCTTCTGTACGTACCCGTGGTCCGGGTAGGGGCGCACATCGCCGACGCGCTTGAAGATCACGGCCCAACCCTAGATCACCTGGCCGGGGGTACCTGCTCACGACATCGTTACGATTCGGCTGTGCTGCCTTGTCGCGCTCCGTGCTCCGCGGTCCTGGGCTGCGCGTGGTCTCGCTCGTTCGTCGCGATGGCGGACGACGGAGAAGCATGTCGCCCGCTATCGCTCCTCACTCCCGAGAGGCTCCGCCCATGACCGAACCCACCGACGCGGCCGCTCCTGCGCAGACACTCCCCCCGGAAGTGGCCGAGATCCAGGCCGGCTACACGTTCGAGGAGCCGGCCATCGATCTGGGCGTGTTGATGGAGAACGACGCACCGGTGACCGACGTACGGGTCCGCATCCCGCTCTCCATGCTGAACCGACACGGTCTCGTCGCCGGCGCCACCGGCACGGGCAAGACCAAGACCCTCCAGGTGCTGGCGGAGGCCATCTCGCGCGCGGGTGTGCCCGTGTTCGCCGCTGACATCAAAGGCGACCTCTCGGGCATCGCCGCACCCGGCGACGGGAACGAGAAGCTGCTGGCCCGCACCAGGAAGATCGGTCAGGACTGGCAGCCCAGGGCGTGCCCGGTCGAGTTCTACTCGCTCGGGGGCGGCGACGTCGGCGTGCCGCTGCGCGCGACGGTCACGTCCTTCGGGCCCATCCTGCTGTCGAAGGTGCTCGGTCTGAACAAGACCCAGGAGTCCTCGCTCGGGCTGATCTTCCACTACGCCGACACCGTCGGGCTGCCCCTGCTCGACCTCGCCGACCTGCGCTCGGTGCTCACCCACCTGACCAGTGAGGAGGGCAAGGAGGAGCTGAAGGGGATCGGTGGACTGAGCAGCACCACGGTCGGGGTGATCCTGCGCAGCCTGATCACGTTCGCCGACCAGGGGGCCGAGGAGTTCTTCGGTGAGCCCGAGTACGACACCGCCGACCTGATGCGGGTCACCGCCGACGGCCGCGGCGTGGTCTCGCTGCTGGAGCTGCCGAACCTGGCCAGCCAGCCGGCCCTGTTCTCCACCTTCTTGATGTGGCTGCTGGCCGATCTGTTCACCGATCTGCCCGAGGTCGGCGACGTGGACAAGCCCAAGCTGGTCTTCTTCTTCGACGAGGCGCACCTGCTGTTCAACGGCGCCTCGCCGGCCTTCCTGCAGGCGATCACCCAGACCGTACGGCTGATCCGGTCGAAGGGTGTCGGCATCTTCTTCGTCACCCAGACCCCGAAGGACGTGCCGGACGACGTGCTCGCCCAGCTGGGTTCGCGGGTCCAGCACCAGCTGCGGGCGCACACCCCGAACGACGCCAAGGCGCTCAAGCAGACGGTGGCGACGTTCCCGAAGTCGCACTACGACCTGGCCGAGGCCCTGCAGTCCCTCGGTATCGGCGAGGCGATCGTCACCGTGATGGACCCCGACGGTGCCCCGACCCCGGTGGCCTGGACCCGGATGCTGGCGCCGGAGTCCCTGATGGCGGCGATCCCGGCCGAGTCCCTGCGCCCGGGCATCGCGCAGTCGGCGATGATGACGAAGTACGGCCAGGAGATCGACCGCGACTCCGCGTACGAGATGCTCACCCGCAAGCTGGAGATGGGGGCTCAAGCCGCCGAGCAGGAGCGGATGGCCCAGGAGGCGGCGAAGCAGCAGGCCGAGTACGCCAAGCAGCAGGCGGCCGCGGCGTCCCAGGCGGAGAAGGACCGGATCGCCGCCGAGAAGCTGGCGGCGAAGGAGCGCGCCGAGACCGAGCGCCGCGCGGTCAAGGAGCGGGCGGAGGCCGAGCGTCGGGCGGCGGCGGAGGCCCGGGAGTCCGCGCGGGCGCGCAGGGCGACCGGTGACGTCGTCGGCAAGGTGCTGCGCTCGGGCATCGCCCGGGACATCGTGCGCGGCATCTTCGGCACAGCCCGGCGCAAGTGACGAGGCGTCGATGAGCGGGCGGATCGCGGTCACCGGCTCCTCCGGTCACCTGGGGCGGGCGGTGGTCGAGGACCTGCTCGCCCACGGGTACGACGTGGTCGGGATCGATCGCGCCGCCGACACCGACGGCGCCCTCACCACCCGGGAGTGGGACGGGAGGTCGGTCGAGGCCGTCGCCGCCTGGCTGGACGGCTGCGATGCCCTGATCCACCTGGCGGCCATCCCGGCGCCCGTCGGTCACCCGCCCGAGGTGGTGTTCACCAACAACACCCAGGCCACCTTCGCCGCGCTGGAGGCGGCCGGCTCCGTCGGCATCCGGCGCGCCGCGATCGCGTCCAGCGGCTCGGCGTACGGGACGGCCTGGTCGCCGGAGCCGACCCGGGTCCGCTACGTGCCGATCGACGAGGACCACCCGATGATCAACTACGACCCGTACGGGCTGTCCAAGGAGGTGGACGAGCGGACCGCGGCCGTGATGGCCCGGCGGTTCTCCATGTCGGTGGCCGCGCTGCGGTTCCACTGGATCGCGTCCCGCGACCAGCAGCTCGCGGCGATCGCACGGCAGCGGCAGGAGCGCCGTGACTGGGCCGACGAGCTGCGCAGCAGCTGGGGTTACGTCGACCTGCGTGATGCCGCCGCGGCCTGCCGGCTGGCGGTCGAGGCGGCCACGGACCGTCCGTACGGGTTCGTGCCGCTGAACGTCGTCGCGGCCGACAGCCTGGTGGAGGCGCCGATCACCGACCTGCTGGCCGAGCACGCCCCCGAGATCGAGATCAGGACGCCGCTCGGGCCGACGCAGGGTGCGTTCGTCATCGACCGCGCCGCCGAGGTGATCGGCTGGATCCCGCGGCACTCGTGGCGGGACCCGGCCTGACTTCCTGAGGATCGTCAGGGTCGGGTCGCCGGGCGGCCCGCGCGGACAGTGCGCGGGTGTGAGCTCACGCCGGTTCAGCGACTCCCCGGAGCCGTGTCACCCGGTGCCCGGACGTCAGTGCGAGGCTGGAGAGATGTCCGTGGAAGCCCAGGCTCGGTTCGGTCCACTGCGCGCGACACCGCCGGCGGCCGTCGTCCGAGGGGTCGGCGGTAACGGGTCGCCCTGGCGGGCCGAGCGGCTCGGCTCCGACGGGCCGTTCCCGAACGGCGGCATGTGGCGGGTGCTCCAGCCGGGGACCCCGGGCGCCTCCGCGGTGGTGAAGCGGACCGGCCCGGCCCACCTGGGCGGCGATCCGGTCTGGGCGGGAGCGGTCGACCCGGCGGATCCGCAGTGGTGGGGTCGCGAGGCGGTGTTCTATCGCAGCGATCTCGCGACCGACGGCTGGACCGACGGGAGCCGGGCGGCGCGCTGCCTGGCGATCGATGATCATGACGACGTCCAGGACCTGTGGCTCGAGGACGTCGCCGATCTCCCGCTGCCGAGCAGCGAGTACGGGCGCCTGGTGGGGGCGTTGGCCAGGTGGCAGGTCCATCATCGAGGCGTCGACCACCCGTGGCTGTCCCACGGCTGGATCGCGCACCACCTGGGCCGCCGCGGTCTCGACAACACCCGCACGCTCGGAGATGTCCGCTGGTCCCGGCTGTTCGACGCAGGCATCCCGGCGTCGGTGCACGACGCGGTACGTGGGCGGCTGACCGATCCGACGGCGATCGGGCGGCTCGTCGACGAGCTGCCGCAGCTGCTCACCCACTACGACTTCCACCACATGAATCTGGGTCGGGTCGGCGACGAGACCGTGATCATCGACTGGGCCACGGTCGGCCCCGGCCCGGTCGGGCACGACGTCGGGCTCCTCCTCGTGGACCGTGCCACCACTCTGGGGGACGGGCTGCCGGAGGAGTGGGAGCAGCTGATCACCACCTACGCCGAAGCGCTGCGCGCCGCCGGCTCCGGGCTCCCGGTCGCCGAGGTCGAGAGGTCGGTGGCCATCTCCACGGTTCTTCGCCACGGGTGGGTGATCGACTACGTCCTCGCCCGCAGCGATGATCTCGCACCAGCCGACCTGGCCGCGTTGGCCCCACTGCTGGTGCATCTCGCCCGCCTGCAGCGCCGGCACCTTCCCCAGGACTGACCACCCGCTCCGGGACCGGCGTCAGCACCGCGGCGCCGACAGTCCCGGACGGACGACGTCCCCGGCAGCCTCGTGAGCTGCCGGGGACGTCGATCGGGTGCGGTCCGCTGGCGTACGGACCTCTTCCTTGTCGGAACACCACGCCTCAGACGGCGGTGGTGTAGGACTCCTGGCCGCGCCGGGCGGCGCGACGCTGCTGGCGCAGGGCCTTGCGCTCGAGCTTCTGCTCACGCAGGGCCTGCTGGTGCTCGGCCGCCTTGGCGGCACGGAGACTGACGGTCAGCTGGTCGAGGACGTAGGACGTCCCGAGAGCCTGCTGGTAGGTGTCGTACATGGTGGTTCCTTCGGTTTCGTGTCTGGTGGAGGACGGTCGCCAACAGGGCGCCACCGGACCCGACAGGGCGCGGCAGGCGACGAGGGACGACGAGGGGCGACGAGGGGTGCGAGGGCCGTGCGACAGCACGGATGCCCGCGAGGACGGTGACCGGCGGATCTGCCCGTGGGCGATCGGTGCCGGTGGCGACGACCATGATCAACACCTCGCAGTTCGCGAGGGCGGTCGTCAGGAACGGAGGTCGGGCTGGCTCAGCAGCCGAGGACGGAGGCACCCGTCCAGGCCGGAGCGGAGCCGGTCCGATCATCCGTACCGATGATCATGAACATGAAGTACCTCCTCTCTGTCGACGTGGCGCGCTGCTTCAGCGGCAAGATCAACAGTAGGCAACCGATCAGCTCGCGAGCAACGGGTTTATCGCCAGCGCCGGCGGGTCGGCTTCGGGTCGGCCGGGTTCGAGGATCCAGGCACGAGGACTACCCTCGACACGAGTGTTCGACCCGCCCCGAAGGAGCACCGATGGACACGTCGTCCCCGACCCCGCCCGATGACGTCACCGACGCCGACTGGATCGACCAGAACTCCTCCACCGACCCGTTCGAGGAGTTCGACGCCAGCCCGACGGTGCCGGTGCAGCGCACCACGGCCGAGGCGGATCAGGTGGACGTGGCCGAGCAGGCCGAGGTCGTCGCGCCTCGCCGACGACGAGGAGTAGACCGCGCGGCGTCGCTCCCCGGGCCGGACGGGGTCTCGGGCCGCTCGTTCGGATCGGTGAGGTAGACACGGGGCATGAGTGATCTTCCCGCGACCGTGTTCGTGCTCTACGGAGCCACCGGTGACCTGGCCAAGCGGATGGTGCTGCCGGCCTTCTTCGACCTGTACGCCCGCGGGCTGCTGCCCCGGCGCTGGAAGCTGATCGGCAACGGTCGCGGTGACGTGGCCCACGAGAACTTCCGTGGCCACGTGCACGACGTGCTGACGGAGTTCGGCACCGCCCCCACCGACGAGCAGTGGGCCGGTTTCGCCCCCGATCTGCTGTTCGCGGGCGGCGGGTTCCGGGCCGAGGACGGGGGTGCGCTGCCCGACCTGATCGAGCGGACCCGCGCCGAGCTCGGCGTCGACGCCCAGCTGATCCACTACCTGGCCGTGCCGCCGAGCGCGTTCGCGCCGACCACCGAGGCGCTGAAGGAGCACGACCTGGCCGCGGGCACCAAGATCGTCTACGAGAAGCCGTACGGCACCTCCCTGGACAGCTTCCGCGAGCTCGACGATCTCGTCCACACCGTGTTCGACGAGGAGCAGGTCTTCCGGATCGACCACTTCCTGGGCAAGGAGGCGACGCAGAACGTCCACATGCTGCGGTTCGGCAACACGATGATCTCGCGGGTCTGGGATCGCGCGAGCATCGAGGAGGTGCAGATCGACGTCCCGGAGACCCTCGACATCGCCGATCGAGCGGCGTTCTACGACGCGACCGGCGCCTCGCTGGACATGTTGGTGACCCACCTGTTCCAGGTCGCGGCCGAGGTGGCGATGGAGCCGCCGCTGTCGTTCCGGGCCGAGGACCTGCAGGTGGCGCGGGAGTCGGTGATCTCCGCGTTCCGCCCGCTCGACCCGGCCGACGTCGTGCTCGGGCAGTTCGACGGCTACCGTCAGACCGACGGGATCGCCGACGACTCGACCACGGACACGTACGTGGCCGCGAAGCTGTGGGTGGACACCGACCGCTGGCGCGACGTGCCGTTCGTGCTGCGGACCGGGAAGCGGTTGAAGGGCGGGGCACAGCGGCTGTCGCTGCTGTTCCGCGCGCCGGACGGGCCGCTGCACTCGGCCGGCAGCCTGCCCGAGGTGCTCGCCTTCGACCTGGAGGGCAGCGGCCGGATCCTGATGGAGCTCACCGTCAAGGACCCGGGCCCCGACTTCGTGCCGAGCGACGTCGACCACATCCTCCGGCTGGATCAGGTGTCCGACGGCTCGATGGCGCCGTACACCTCGTTGATCTACGACGTGCTCCGCGGGGACCGGTCGTTGTTCACCAGCGCGGTCGGCCTGGAGGCGGCGTTCACCGCCTTCGCGCCGTTGCTCGGACCCGACCGTCCGGAGGCGGTGCCCTATCCGGAGGGCAGCTGGGGACCCTCGGCGGCTGACCGGCTGACCGGCCGGTTCGGCTGGCTCCTCGGCCGAGAGTGACCGCCCAAACCCCGCTGACGCACTCCTCGCACCACTCGCGCACGCGATGCAACGCGTGCGTGAAGGGGCGGAGGAGTGCGTCAGCGAGGGGGTGGGGGTGGGGTCAGGCGGCGACCACGCGGCGGGAGGCCACCAGCTCGCCGGCGAGATAGCCCTTGGCCTGCACCACCGCGCCGACGGAGGCCCGGAGCTCGGTCAGCACGATCGGGTCCGCCGTCACGTCGGCCGAGCCGATCGGGCGTCCGTCCACGTACACGTCGACCCGATCCAGCTCGGCGGCCGTGATCTCGACCCGCAGCCCGGCTCGGGTGAAGGCGGCGGTCACCGACAGCCGGCGCACCGGCAGCCCGGCCAGGATCTCGCCGGCCTTGTCCAGCAGGTCGACGTTGCCGTTCAGGATGTCGGCCCTGGTCATCGCGTGCTGGACGGTCGGGGCGACGCCGAGATCCTCGACCGGCGTCCCGGACAGCGCACCCACCCGCAGACCCCGGCGGATCGCGACCCGCATGTTCGCGCCCTTGGGCAGCTGCGCGTACGGGGACCCCGGCTCGCTGGCCCGGTCACCGACGAGCTGCATCAACAGCTGGTGGGTCCACACGTTCGCCCCGCCGGCGCCGGTCCGGTCGTCGACGCCGAGGATGGGACCGATCTCGTGGTCGGCCCAACCGGCGGCGAAGAAGTCGGTCGCCGAGTAGCACCGGGCGTCGGTCACCAGCACCGCCGGCCCGTGATAGGTCTGACCGATCTCGTTGGCGCCCGCGGACGGGGTGATCGTGAAGGCGGAGGAGAACGTCGCCCCGATCTCGACCGACTGGTCCAGGGAGGAGAACCACGGTCCCAGGTCGATGCCCTCGGCGCCGTCCTGATGCCGCCGGCACAGGGCCAGGTTGAGCGGCGTGGCGATGAACTGGACCGGCTCCGGGGCGATCTCGCGCGGGGTCAGGGTCTGCAGGGTGAACTCGCTGGCATACAGGTGACCACCCCCGTTGCCGCGGACGTCCACGATCAGCCCGTTCTGCGGCAGCAGGGAGATCAGGCGGACGAATTCGTCCCGGAAGGCGACCGGATCCTGCACGGAGAACGTGAAGATCCGGATCTGACCGAAGGTGCCGTGGCTGGTGGTGACCGTGCGGGCGCGGAAGACCGACGGCATGGTGGTCGCCACGTCCGCGGCACCGACGGCCTGCGGCTCGGCGAGCTGCCCGCCTTCGGTCTGCTCGGTCTCGAGCCGGACGACCTCGGGGTGGTACAGCTGCTTGCGGGCCCGGTCACGCTCGTCGGCGTCCAGGTCCAGGGCGTTCGCGAGCGACGCGGGGGACACCTCGTCCAGATCGGTCGAGGGCGGCAGGTTGGTCGCCACCTCCCAGGCCACCCGCGTCTCGGCCGTGGTCTGGTCGGCGGTGACGTAGGTGACGTCGATCCAGTCCTCCTCCGGCGGCAGCTGCATGAGCAGCGGCCGGATGGTGAGCGAGTCGAGACCCCGGGCCAGACTGGCGGCCCGGTTGCTGCCGGCCAGCCGGAGACCGTTGATCTCCACCGCCGTGGCGATGGGCACCCCGTTCCAGTGCGTGACCTCGACCCCCAGACCGAAGCCCGGCGCGCTGAACCCGGTGACGACGCTGGTCACCAGGTAGTGGTCGCCGTCGGCCTCGGTGGCCTTCTCCAGCACGAACGGGAGGTAGGCGACCTTGCCCGCGAAGGGCTTGGGCAGGAGGTAGTTGGTGTGCAGATCCCGTACGGACATGAAGATGCTGGCCATCTCCCGGTGGAACAGCCACTCCGGGCCCATGGTCTGGGCGGTCTGTCGGGTCAGCTGGGTCCGCAGCAGGCGGAGCCGCTGGACGGGGTTGACCGCGTGCATGGCCATCTTGAGCGGCAGGTGCACGTAGTTCTGCTCCAGCAGCACCAGGGCCTGCTCGACGATCAGTCGTCGTTCGGCCAGGGTGAGCGTGCCTGCTCCGGCGAGGAAGTCGGGGACGGTCACCGCTCCCTCGAGATCGGCTCGGACGGCGGGCCGGTCCGCGGTGGTCGCGGCCGGCGGCGGGGTGGTGATGGTCATGGCGGTTCCTCCGAGGTGTAGGACTTCTCAGAGGAAAGTGCGCCGATCGCCGGCGCAGATACGTCGAGGGGGAGACCGCGTCGATGACAGACCGTACGGATGCCGCGGAGACCCTCCGCCGGCTGGTCGACCTGATCGTGCCGGCCGACGAGTTCCCGTCGGCCGGCGCAGCGGGCGGGCTCGACTTCCTCGCCGGTTACCTCACCGAGCGCCCCGATCTGCGCCCCCGGGTGGAGCAGCTGACGGCGGTCCCGGAGCCGATGGCGCACCCGGACTGGGACTGGTTCGCCGCGCTGGTCAACGGGGGCTACTACGCGGACCCGGCCAACGGCGGCAACCGTGGCGGGGCGTCCTGGCGGATGGTCGACTGGGCCCCGGAGCCGGCCGCCGGGTGGTCGCGGCCGGTGCCGGTGCCGGAAGCTCCCCCGGTGGTGGTCACGCCGGACCGGCTGAGCACTCGCTACGACGCGGTGGTGATCGGGTCGGGGCCGGGCGGTGGGGTGGCGGCCTGCCTGCTCGCCGAGTCGGGTCGTCGGGTCCTGGTGGTGGAGAGCGGGTCCTGGCCCTCGATCGGCGAGCTCAGTCACGATCAGGTCCGCAATCCTCGCTCCGACTGGGGCGTGCTGCCGCTGTCCGGGCCGCGGGATGCCGCCGATCTGCGCGTGCTGGACGTCGGAGGGGAGGCGCGGGTGCTCCGACCGTACGAGCACGGCTGGGCCAACAACGCGATGACCGCCGGCGGTGGCTCCCGGGTCTACGGCGCGCAGGCCTGGCGGTTCGATCCGCGGGACTTCGCGATGGCGACCACCTACGGCGTGCCCGAAGGGAGCGCCCTGGCCGACTGGCCGATCGGGTACGAGGACCTCGAGCCCTGCTACTCCCGCGTCGATCACGAGCTCGGGGTGTCCGGGTCGGCGGTGGGCGAGTCGATCCGCCGCAGCCGTCCCTACCCGATGCCTGCGGTGCGCACCGGACCGCGACACGACCTGCTGAGGGAGGCGGCCCAGCAGCTCGGCTGGGGGTGCGTCCGGGTGCCCCTGTTGATCAACTCCCGACCGTACGGTGGCCGTGCGGCCTGCGAGGGCTGCCGGATGTGTGTGGGCTTCGCGTGCCCGACCGATGCCAAGGCGGGGTCGCAGAACACCCTGCTGCCGCGCGCGTTCGCCACCGGCCGGGCGGAGATCCTGCTGGAGACCCGGGCGGAACGGTTGGTCGTCGACGCCGGCGGCGCGGTGGTCGGCGTCGGGCTGGTCGGTCGGACCGCGACCGGGGAGCTGTGGCGGAGTGAGGTCGGGGCCGGTGAGGTCGTGGTGTCCGGCGGCGCCGTGGAGTCGGCACGGCTGCTGCTCAACAGCGCCCACGACGGTGAGCCGACGGGTCTGGGCAACGGGAACGACCAGGTCGGTCGACACCTGCAGGGCCACGTGTACGGCGGCGCGGTCGGGATCTTCGACGACGTGGTGGAGGATCTCGTCGGACCCGGTCCGACGGTCTCCACCCACGACTTCCGTCACGGGGTGAGCGGTCTCGTCGGGGGCGGGATCCTGGTCGACGAGTTCGTCCCCCTCCCGGGGGACGTCTATCGCTCCCTGAGCGGCGCCGGCCTGATCCCTGGCTGGGGCGCCGAAGCCAAGGCCGGCATGCGGGACCTGCTCCGTCGCTCGCTCCGGGTCATGGGACCGATCCAGGAGGTCACCTCGGCGGCCTCGCGCGTCCGGCTGGATCCGGCGGTCCGCGACGGGTACGGGGTGCCGGTGCCGCGCCTGAGCGGTAGCATCCACGGCTGCGATCGGCAGGCCCAGGCGATGATCGCCGAACGAGCGGTCGAGTGGTTGTCGGCCGCCGGCGCCACCCGTACGGCGACGTTGGCCGGCGGCGGCGCCGGACCGAGCGCCGGTCAGCACCAGGCCGGGACCTGCCGGATGGGGTCGGATCCCCGGACGTCGGTGGTCGATCCGTGGTGCCGCGTGTGGGGTCACGACAACGTCCGGGTGGTCGACGCGTCGGTGCACGTGACCAACGGTGGGGTGAACCCGGTGCTCACGGTGTTCGCCAACGCCTACCGGGTGCTCGACCAGATGACCCGCTGATCCCGCTGACGCACTCCTCCGCCCACTCACGCTCGTGCTGCAACGGGCGCGTGAGTGGTCCCAGGAGTGCGTCAGCGGACGTCAGGTCAGTGAGGCTCGAGCCACGGTCAGCACCGGTACGGGGGAGTGCTTGACGATCTTCGCCGCGTGCGACCCCAGCAGGAACCGGCTGATCGCCGAGGTCTTGGCCCCGATGGCGAGCAGGTCGGTCGGCGCCCACGGGAGCGTGGCGATCGTCTCCCCCCAGCCCGTGCCGGCGCCGACGACGATGTCCAGGGACTCCGGATCCGCGCCGGCCGTGGCCGCCGCGTCACGGATCTGCGCCCGGACCCGGTCCGCCCACTCGCCGACGACCAGGTCCTCGGCCGACGGCTCGATGGTGCCGAGCTGGACGGTGCTGGGGCGCACCGCGAAACACGCCACCCGGAGAGGGATGCCGAACTGGGTGGCGCGGTCGAGCGCCGCCGTGAGCAGCCCCGAGTCGGCGTCGGCGCGGCCGAAGCCGACCGTGATCCGGGTGATCCGCGCGTCGGGAGCGACCGCGAAACCCTCGGGCGCGAAGCAGACCGGCGTGTCGAGACTGTGCAGGATGCGCTGGGCGATGCCGCCCAGCGAGACCCGGCCGGGCACCCCCGACGTCCCCGAGCCGAGCACGACCAACCCGGCCCCGACACGTTCGCTGACCGTCAGCAGACCGTCGGTCACGGAGCGGGCCGACTCGATCACGTACTCGGCCTCGGTGTCGGCACCGATGATCTGCCGGGCCCGGTCCAGCGTCTCCTGGGCGGCGCTCCGCTGGAGCCGCAGGTACTCCTCGTCGCCGAGGAACGGGCTGGGCGGCCAGGGCACCGGGGTGATGGCGGCGACCACCAGCGGCGAACCGGTGGACCGCGCGATCATGGCGCCGAGGTGGCTGGCGGCCTCGCCCCGATCACCCGGGGCGAGACCGATGAGGATGGTGGTCATTCCTCAGGCCGACACTTCCGCGTGCTCGACCACGACGTGGGTGACCGCCAGGTTCGGGTACGTCTCCCGGGCCCGGTCCACCACGTCGTAGCGGAGCCAGGCCGACCGGTCCTCCGGGTGGGTGCAGATCACCAGGCGATCCGGGTTGAACTCCTGGACCGCGGTGGCCAGCGCACGTAGCGGCCGGTAGTCGCCGAGCCGCCCGGTGGCCTCGAGGTTCGCGGCGCGCAGCACCTCCAGGGTCCGGTCGAGCCGAGCCTGTGCGGCCTCGGTCGTCTTGTCCCAGAGGTAGACCGCACCGGCGTGCATGGCCTGCCCGGTGTCGATCGGGTTCGCGGGCACGCAGATCAGGTACTCGGCCTTGCCCGTGGCGTCGATCCGGTGCAGCTCCTGGATCAGCTCGTCGCCCTCCACCGTCTCGTTGGCCAGCACCAGCACGCGGTGGGCGTCGCCGGCCTCGGCGGCGGCCGGAGCCTGTGACGGAGCCTTGTCCCGGATCCGCTTGGTGGCGAAGAAGATCACCAGCAGCAGGGCCCACGACAGCAGACTCAGCACCAGCTGGATGCGGGTGGTCGGGTTCCAGCCCATCTGGACCAGCACGGCGACGATGGCCACGATGACGATGACCGACAAGGCCGGGAACAGCCACATCTTGACCACGAGCTTGTCCGGGGTGGTCCGCCGCCGCAGGATCACCTGGGAGATGGCGATCAGCAGGTAGACGAACAAGATCACGGCACCGGAGGAGTTCAGCAGGAACAGGAACACGGTGTCCGGGGAGACCGCCGCAGCGATCACGCAGAGGAAGCCGACGATGCTGGAGAAGAGGATGGCGGGCCGGGGCACACCGCCCTTGCTGACCGTCATCAGCCCGACCGGTGCCTCCCGCCGAGCGGACAGCACGAACAGCATCCGCGACGCCGTGTAGAGCCCGGAGTTCAGGCAGGACAGCACCGCGGTGAGGACGACGGCGTTCATGATGTGGTCCGCGTACGGGATGCCCATGGTCTGGAAGGCCGAGACGTACGGCGAGGCCTCCAGGGCTGCGGAGTTCCAGGGCAGGATGACCGCCAGCAGGAAGATCGAACCCACGAAGAAGATCGCGATCCGGACGATCACCGAGTTGGTCGCCTTGGCGATGGCGCGGGCGGGGTCGGGCGACTCCGCGGCGGCGATGGTGGCGATCTCGGCTCCGACCATGGAGAAGATCACCACGACGATCGCGGAGAAGATCGCGCCGGGCCCGAGCGGCAGGAAGCCGCCGTGCGCGGTCAGGTTGCTGAAGTCCATGTCCTTGTTGGGCCACAGACCGAGGACGAACAGACCGCCCAGCACCAGGAACACCACGATCGCGGCGACCTTGATCCCGGCGAACCAGAACTCGAACTCACCGAACGACTTGACCGAGAACAGGTTGGTGGCCGTCATCAGCAGCATCAGGACCAGCGACAGCACCCAGAGCGGGATGCCCGGGATCCAGAACTGCAGCACCTTGGCGCCGGCGACGGCCTCGAAACCGACCACGATCACCCAGAAGTACCAGTACAGCCAGGCGGTCGAGAATCCGGCCCACGCGCCGAGGGCGTTCCGGGAGTAGTCGGCGAACGACCCGGTGGAGGGGTTGGCCACCGCCATCTCGCCGAGCATCCGCATCACCATGATGATCAACAGACCGGTGATCGCGTAGCTCAGGAAGGCGCCGGGTCCGGCGCTGCCGATCACCACACCGGAGCCGACGAAGAGTCCGGCACCGATCACGCCCCCCATGGCGATCATGGTGAGGTGGCGTTGCTTGAGGCCCTTCTTCAACTGCGTCGGTGGTGCGCCCATGGCGTCCTCGTTCCTCGGGTCAGGCTGAGCCTGGCAGTCTTCGGCGCCTGCCGACCCGTCAGGATCGGGGGCAGTGCGCCATATGGCGTCATCATTCACCGCGTGACGAATCAAGTCCAGACACGCGGGAGTCGGCGGTGTTACGGATCTATGCCTCTTGGGCAGACCTGCCCAGCACGGGGTCGGCTGCGGCGAAGCCGGTTCCTACTTCTTCCCGACCAGGGAGCGCAGGAAGAAGATCAGGTTGGCGGGACGCTCGGCCAGCCGCCGCATGAAGTAGCCGTACCAGTCGTCCCCGAAGGGCACGTAGGTGCGGACGGTCACGCCCTCGCCCACCAGTCGGGTCTGCTCGGCGTCCCGGATGCCGAAGAGCATCTGGATCTCGTAGTCGTCGGTGCCGCGACCGGCCTCGGCCGCGTACGCCTGCGCCGCGGCGATCATCCGCGGGTCGTGCGAGGCGACCATCGGGTAGCCCTGACCCTGCATGAGCACCCGCAGGCACCGCAGGTAGGAGGCGTCGACCTCCTCCTTGCCCTGGAACGCGACCTCGGCCGGCTCGGAGTAGGCCCCCTTGCAGAGCCGGATCCGAGACCCGGCGCCCGACAGGGCGGCGCAGTCCGCCTCGGTCCGATGCAGGTACGCCTGCAGCACGGTCGCCACGTCGGGGAACTCCCGACGCAGCTCGGCGACGATGGCCAACGTGGAGTCGGTGGTGGTGTGGTCCTCGGCGTCCACGTTCACCCAGGCGCCGGCCTCGACCGCCGCCCGGCAGATGATCCGGGCGTTGACCAGCGCCAGCTCGTCGCCGCCCGGCAACGACTGACCGAGCGCGGACAGCTTGATGGAGATCTCCAGCCGGCGGGCGCCCTCGGTGACCGGCAGCTCGAGCCGGCGGTAGGCGGCCAGCAGCGACAGGTAGGCCGCCACGGTCTGCTCCGCCTCGGCGGCGTCGCTGATGTCCTCGCCCAGGTAGTCCACCGAGATGGAGCGACCGTCGGCGAGCAGCTTCCGCACCGCGTCCATCACGGCGTCCTCGGCGGCCCCCGGCACGAACCGGGTGACCAGGGACCGGGTCAGCCGGGAGCGGCTGACGGTGCGCTCGATCCGCTGCGAGCGGGCTGCCGCGAGCAGGGCCGGGCGAAGGGGGTTGGTCAGGGTGCGGCTCATGGCGTTTCTCCGTCTGCGTCGAGGGATCAGGGTCTGCGTCGAGGGATCAGGACTGGTGGGGGTAGAGGTGGTTCCGGGCCGGCACGAACGTCTCCTTGACGGTCCGGGCCGAGGTCCAGCGGAGCAGGTTGAGCGGCGAGCCGGCCTTGTCGTTGGTGCCCGACGCCCGGCCGCCGCCGAAGGGCTGCTGGCCGACGACGGCGCCGGTCGGCTTGTCGTTGACGTAGAAGTTGCCGGCGGCGAAGCGCAGGGCGTGGTCGGCCTCGACGATCGCGGTCCGGTCGTCGGCGATGATCGCGCCGGTCAGCCCGTACGCCGATCCCTGGTCGACCAGGCGGAGGGCGTCGGCGTACGCGCCGGGGCGGCTGTCGTCGTAGACGTGCAGGGACAGGATCGGGCCGAAGTACTCGGTGCTGAAGGCGGCGTCGGACGGGTCCTCGCCGAGCAGCACGGTCGGGTCGATGAAGAAGCCCTCCGCGTCGTCGAAGCCGCCGCCGACCGCGACGGTCAGGCTGTCGGTGGCCTTGGCCCGGTCGAGGGCGGCCGCGTTGCGGTCGAACGCGCGGCGGTCGATGACGGCGCCCCCGAAGTTGGTGAAGTCGGTGACGTCGCCGTAGCGGAGTGCCGCGACCTTGCCCAGGAAGTCGTCACCCATCCGCGCCCAGACCGACGAGGGGACGAAGGCCCGCGAGGCGGCGGAGCACTTCTGGCCCTGGAAGTCGAAGGCCCCGCGGATCAGCGCGGTGGTCAGCACCTCGGGATCGGCGGAGCTGTGCGCGACCACGAAGTCCTTGCCGCCGGTCTCGCCGACCAGGCGGGGGTAGCTGCGGTAGGTCGACAGCCGGTTGCCCACCTGCTGCCACAGGCTCTGGAAGACGGCGGTCGAGCCGGTGAAGTGGATGCCGGCCAGCCGCGGGTCGTTCAGCACCACGTCGGAGACGAGCGGGCCGTCGCCGAAGACCAGGTTGATCACGCCGGCCGGCAGACCGGCGGCCTCCAGCAGCTGCATGATCACGTACGCCGCCGCGGCCTGCGTCGGGGCGGCCTTCCAGACGACCGTGTTGCCCATCAGGGCCGGCGCGGTCGGCAGGTTGCCGGCGATGGCGGAGAAGTTGAACGGCGTGATCGCGTAGACGAAGCCCTCGAGCGGGCGGTACTCGACCCGGTTCCAGACGCCGGGGGAGGAGATCGGCTGGTCGGCCAGGATCTGCCGGGCGTAGGCCACGTTGAAGCGCCAGAAGTCGATCAGCTCGCAGGGGGTGTCGATCTCGGCCTGGTACGCGGTCTTGGACTGACCCAGCATGGTGGCCGCCGCGACCCGCTCACGCCAGGGGCCGGCCAGCAGGTCGGCGGCCCGGAGGAACACGGCGGCGCGAGCGTCGAAGGGCAGGTCGCGCCAACCGGCGGCGGCGCGGTCGGCCGCCTCGACGGCGTCGGCCACGTCGGCTCGGGTCGCCTCGGTGTAGCGGCCGATCACGCTGGCGTGCCGGTGCGGCTGGACGACCTCGTACGCGGGTCCGGAAGCGGTCCGGTGCTGCCCGTCGATGACCTGGCGGATGTCCAGCGGGTTGCCGGCGAGGCGGTCCAGCTCGACGACCAGCCGGTCGCGCTCGGGGGAACCGGGGGCGTAGTCGTTGACGGACTCGTTCAGCGGGAGGGGAACCTGGGTGATGGCGTCCACGGGGCGTCCTTCGAGACGGGGCCGGCAAGGCCGAGGGGCCGGAGCGGCCGGGGGGCCGGAACGGCGGGTGATTCGGTACCCCTAGTCAACGGCACCGACGATCCTGTTGTCGTTGTCCGATCAGACAGAGACTCAGCGCATTCGTCGTACAATCGACCAAACGCAGAATCGACCGATCGGAGCACCCGGATGACGACTTCGGCCGGCGGGGTGTCGCTGGCGCTGCTGCTCCAGGCCCTGGGCGCCACGGTGGCGACCGTCGTCGTCCAACCGGCCGGCGCCGAGGTGACCATCGGCTCGGTCGTGCTGCTGGAGGAGGCCGATCTCGGCGCACCCGGTGCCAGTGGTGACCTCGGGGTCCTGATCGGGGTCCCGGCGGCGGCGGCGGAGGCGTGGTTGGCCCGGCTGGCGTCGCTCGACGCCACGTCGCGGCCTCGGGCGGTGGCCACCAAGCACCTGTCGTCGGACCTCCGCGCGGCGGCGGACCGGGTCGGGGTGGCCCTGATCGCCGTGCACCCCCAGGCCCGGGCCGAGCTGGTCCTGGCCACCGTCCGCAGCCTGCTGGAAGGCGGGGCGGGGCAGGTGGTGACCGGCGACCGGACCGACGAGCCGTTGGCGGGGGAGAACGACCTGTACGGTCTCGCGCAGACCGTGGCCGCGCTGACCGGTGGGCTGGTCAGCATCGAGGACGAGAGGTCTCAGCTGCTGGCCTACTCGGCCACCGACGGAGCGGCCGACGAGCTGCGGATGCTGTCGATCCTCGGGCGGGCCGGGCCCCGCGGACTACCTCCGCCGGCTGCGGGACCGGGGCGTGTTCGACCGGTTGCGGACCGACCCCGGTGCCGTGGAGGTGCCCGCCGACGACCAGCTCGGCTGGCGTCGCCGGCTGGTCGTCGACATCCGACCGCTCGGCGGCAGCGACGCCGGGCGGCGCGCGGGTGACCGGGTCTCACTCGGCACGATCTGGATCCAGGAGGGCCGGCAGCCGCTCGATCTCGACGCGGGTTCCGTGCTGGAGGGCGCCGCCGCCATCGCCTCCCGGCTGATCGAGCGGGCCCGCAGCGCGCCGACCCGGGAGGCCCTGCAGATCCAGCGGCTGCTGGGACTCCGCGGCGGCAGCGTGGACGTCCCCTCCCTGGCCGCGGCACTCTCGTTGCCGTCCAGCGGACCGGCGGCGGTGATCGGTCTGGCTCACCGCGGCGCCACCGCGGGGACGTGGCCGGGACCCGCGATCACGGATCTGGCGGCGGCGGTCCGGCTGCACGCCAGCGCGTACGCGCCCGAGTCCCTGGTCGCCACCACCGACACCCGGATCTACGTGCTGATCCCCCGGATCCGGGCAGCCGGGCTCCCTCGCTGGATCGCCGGGATGCTCGACCGGTTGACCCGGCGGACCGGCACCGACCTCCGCGCCGCGGTGGCCGCACCCGTCGCGACCCTGGCCGACATCGGGGCGGCCCGGGCCGAGGTCGACCGGGTGCTCGATCGTCCCGGTGCGGTGCGGGTCACCACCCTGGCCGAGTCCCGGACGTCCGTGCTGCTGGGCGAGATCGCCGACCTGGTCGCCGGACACGACCAGCTCCGCGACCCCCGCCTGCAGGCTCTGGTCGAGGACGACCGAGCCCGGGGTGGCGCGCTCCTGCCGAGTGTGGAGGAGTACCTCGACCACTTCGGCGACGTCCGCGCCGCGGCGGCGGCCCTGCACATCCACCCGAACACCCTGCGCTACCGGATCCGCCGGGCCGAGCAGGTGCTGGACATGCAGCTCACCGATCCCGAGGACCGCCTGCTGCTGCAGGTCGAGCTGCTCGGCCGGCGCCGTCGCCGCTGACGATTTTCGGTAATCGTTTGCCCCAAAGGGCTCGCCAACGCGTCGAGGTGACCGGGACTCTGCTGGGGCTCAGAGCCGGACGGGCCACCGAGAGCTCGGGCGGTCCGCTATCCCGGAATCACCCATGACGCCATCGGAAGACACCCAGATCTCGTTCCGGACAACGCCTGGGAGCCGATTCGGACGGCTGATCACGGTACGGCAACGGGTGCCCGATCAGGCTGCCCGGGGGTCTTGACGCCGGCGGAGAACGCGCGGTCTAATCTCGGTAATCGATTGCAGCCGAAGGGGGCAGCCAAGTGGTCCGGAACGGAAACTCAGCGTCACAGACAGCCTGGGACAGCGCGGCGGCGATGACCCGCTCCCCTCTGTCCCGGCGAACCCTGCTGCGGGGCCTCGGTGCTGCGGCCCTCGCGCCCACCCTCGGACTGCCGCTGGCGGCCTGCGGGTCCGACGACAGCGGGTCCGGCGGAGGCTCCGGAAGCGGAGCGGTCACCTTCGTCTACTACGGCGACGCCGAGAGCCAGAAGGCGTACGACCAGCTGTTCACGAAGTTCCGGAGCGAGCACCCCGAGATCACCCTGAAGGCGCAGGGGATCGCCGCGAAGTCGTGGGCGGACTTCGCCAACGCGGTGGCGACCCGGCTCGCCGGTGGGCAGCAGCTCGACGTGGTGCAGATCGCCACCGAGGGTCAGCGGATCTTCATGACCAAGGACCTGCTCGAGCCGCTCGACGACTACATCAAGAAGGACCAGGCGGCGGTGGACGCCTACTACAAGGACACCCCCGAGCCCATCCGCAAGTTCCTGCAGCAGTACGCGTCGAAGGACGACAAGACGTACTTCATGCCGGGCGGCTACAACACCATGGCGCTCTACCTGAACACCAAGATCTTCACCGACGCCGGGGTCGAGCCCCCGACCGACACCTGGACCTGGGACGAGTTCCGCGCCGCCGGGCAGGAGATCAAGGCCAAGACCGGCGCCTTCCTGACGGCGGCGGGTACCGGCTACTTCACCGACGTGATGCCCTGGATGCTCAACAACGGTGCCGCGCCGATCAGCGAGGACTGGGCCGCAGTCGACCATCAACACCCCCGAGGCCGTCGAGGCGCTGACCTTCGCCCGCTCGCTGGTGGTCGACGGACTCGCGCCGAAGCCCGGTGGCACCTTCGACGCGCCGACCCAGATGGCCAAGGGCAAGCTCGCCACCTTCGGCGGGGGTCGCTGGCCGACCAACGACCTGCGGCGCCTCAAGTTCATCGAGTCCGTCCAGCTGGTCAAGTGGCCGCAGAAGGCGAAGCCGGGCTCGCCGGTCGGTTGGGACGCCTGGCCGATCCTCAAGCAGTCCAAGAACAAGGACGCGGCCTGGACCTTGATCACCTACCTGATCTCGGAGACCTTCGGTGACGCGATCACCACCGGCGGCGGCGGGGCGGTGCCGGCCCGGATCTCCGACGCCACCGGTCCGGAGTTCCTCAAGGACGCGCCGAAGAACACCGAGCTGCTGGTGGACCTGCTGAACGTGGCGACACCCATTCCCGGCCCGGACCGCGGGGCCGAGACCCAGAAGGTCATCGAGGAGGCCTGGACGCAGGGCATCTCGGGCACCAAGGACCCGCAGACCGCCCTCGCCGAGGCCGACGCCAAGCTGAAGACCCTGTTGTCGTGACCGTGGTCGCCGATCAGCGGCTGGAGGGTGCCGCCCGCCGGCTGTGGCGGCACCCTTCGACCGGCGGACGGCGGTCTCCGCTCGCCGGCTGGCTCTTCCTCAGCCCAGCCCTGCTGTTGTTCGTGCTCTTCATCCTCGGCCCGTTCATCGCGGCCATGGCCCTCAGCTTCTACTCCTACGACCTCCTCACGCCGGCGAAATTCGTCGGACTGGAGAACTTCAAGGCACTGCGCCACGACGAGCTGCTGCTGAAGAGCCTGGGGAACACCTTCATCTTCGCGTTCGCCTCGGTGGTGACCCACCTGGTCGGCGGCCTGCTGCTGGCGCTGGCGGTCAACCGGGGGCTCAACAAGGTCCTCTCCTACTTCGTGCGGACGGCCATCTTCTTCCCCTTCCTCATCTCCTGGGCCGCCGTGGCCCTGCTCTGGAAGTACGTGCTGGACCCCACCTTCGGGATCCTCAGCTACTACCTGGGGGTCATCGGCATCACCGCACCGGACTGGTTCACCGACCCGGCCTGGGCGCTGCCGTCGATCATCGGCATCGACTTCTGGCACACCATCGGCTACACGTTCCTGATCATGCTCGCCGGGCTGCAGACGGTCCCGGCGGAGATGACCGAGGCCGCTCTGGTGGACGGGGCCAACCGGTTCCAGACGTTCTTCTTCGTCACGCTGCCGCTGATGACGCCCACCATGTTCTTCGCCTCGGTGATCACGTTCATCGGCGCCTTCCAGATCTTCGACCCGGTGCAGATCATCACCCAGGGCGGGCCCAACGACTCGACCATCACCGCGGTCATGTACCTCTACCAGACCGGCTTCCAGGCCTTCCAGATCGGCTACGCCTCGACGATCGCCCTGGTCGTCTTCGCCGTGATCATGCTGGTCACGCTGCTCCAGTTCTGGGGATCACGAAAGTGGGTGCACAACGCATGACGGCCACGGCGGTCTCTCCACCAGCAGCGTCCCCGGGCGCGGTTCCCCGTCGCCGTCGGACCTTCCGCGTCGGCCGGCTGATCAAGAGCCTCGTCCTGTTCCTGATCGGGGTGCTGATGATCGCCCCGCTGGTCTGGATGATCACCACCAGCCTGACCGAGCCGATCGCCGCCTTCGACCTGCCTCCCACCTGGGTGCCGGTCCCGTTCAGCCTGCAGAACTTCGGCGACGTGGTGGATCTGATCCCGATCGGTCAACAGGCCCTCAACAGCCTGATCGTCACCACGATCAGCGTGGTGGGCTCCCTGCTGACGGCGTCCCTGGCGGCGTACGCGTTCTCCCGGATCTCCTTCCGGGGGCGCGACACGGTCTTCGTCGTGCTGCTCGCGGCCCTCATGGTGCCGACCCAGCTCACCATCATCCCGATCTTCATCATCATGCGGAAGCTGGAGCTGATCGACACGCTCGCCGCCTTGTGGATACCGGCGCTGGTGAACGTGTTCGCCATCTTCTTCCTCCGCCAGTACTTCAACACCATCCCCCGGGACCTGGACGAGGCAGCGCGGATCGACGGGGCCGGTCACCTCAGGATCTTGTTCCAGATCATGCTGCCGCTGGCCGGACCGGCTCTCTCGGCGCTCGCGATCCTCGGCTTCGAGGCCTCCTGGAACAACTACTTCGGTCCGCTGATCTTCCTCAACAGCCCGGAGAAGATGACGCTGCCGGTCGGCCTGGTGTCGCTGTCGGCCGGGCAGGGCGGCGGCCCGGCGGTGGTGGTCTTCGCCGGGATCACCATGGTGGTGCTACCGATCCTGATCGTGTTCCTGGTCTTCCAGCGCACCTTCGTGGAGAGCGTCGCCTCGGTGGGGATCCGCGGATGATCGCCGAAGCCCCCCACGACCTCGTGCAGCGTGCGGTGCGCGAGTGGTGGCCGAACCTCCCCCTGCTCCTGCTCGCGTCGATCCCCGTCGCGGCCGGCTGGGCGGCGCTCCGCGCCGTGACCGTCGGATGGGGCTGGATCGCGCTGCTGGGCACCGGTTTGCTGGTGCTGCCGTTGTTCGCCGCGTTGCTGCACAGCTGCACGCGCCTGCTCGACCACGAGCACGTCGGCGTCCTCCAGCTGGCCAGGCGGTGGCCCCACCTCGTCCTCCGATCGTGGCGGGTGACCGGACCGATCACCCTGGTCGCGGTGCTCACCGCGGCCGCCGCCGCCGCGTGGCAGCGGGGCGGCCAACCCTGGATGCTCCTCTCCTTCGGTGTCTGCGCCGCGGTGCTGGCCGGAGTCGTCGTCGCCGGTGTCGTCGCGCTGCCCTACGCGCTGCGCTCCGACACCGGCTGGACGGAGACCTGGTTGGTCAGCGCCTACGTGGCCAGTCGCCACCCGGTGCCGGTGCTGGGCGTGCTGTCGGCCTGCGGCGTCGCCGTCTGGGGCTCGGCCCACCTCAGCTTCGCGTTGCTGATCCTGGTGCCGGGCCCGCTCGCCCTGCTGTGGGCGGCCGCGGTCTCGGAGGCGATCCTGCGAGGCCGGGAACGCCTCGCGGAAGGCCACCGGCAGCTCGCCTGATCGTCCCCGTTCTGCTGTCCCCTTCGTCCCTCGTCCTCGGAAGGAGTCCTCGTGGCATCCCTCGACTGGCCCGTCGTGCACCACTACGACGCAGCTCATCTCGACCGGATCTCGTTGCCCGTCGGTGGCATCGGCACCGGGACCATCGGCCTCGGCGGCCGGGGCGATCTGCGTGACTTCGAGATCGGGAACCGCCCGGCCAAGGGGTTCCGGCCCGAGTGGGCGTTCTTCGCGATCCGGGCCCAGACCGACGGCCGGGAACCGGTGGCGCTGGCCGTCGAGGGGCCTGTTCCGGTCGACGGCTACGAGGGTGCCTTCGGCTCGCCGACCGCGCACCACGGACTGCCGCGGTTCACGTCCTGCGAGTTCGAAGCCGGCTATCCCTTCGGCCGGGTACGCCTGCGCGACGACAGCTTTCCCGTCGCCGTCGAGCTCGTCGGGTTCAACCCCTTCGTGCTCACCGACGTCGTCTCGAGCAGCATCCCCGCGGTGATCCTGCGGCACCGGCTGACGAACCTCGCCGATGCCCCCACCGCGGTGTCGGTGGCCTTGTCGATGAGCAACTTCGTGGGGGCCAACGGGACCGAGGACGCCACCGGCGACAACCAGAACACGCCACGCCGGGCGGAGGGGATCCGCGGGGTGACGTTCACCGCGCCGGGTCTGCCGCCCGAGGCCGAGGCGGGCGGTGAGTTCACCATGGCGCTGCTCACCCCGTCCGGCACGACCGCGAGCCACCGCACCGGTTGGGACGACCGCCGCTGGGGGAACCCCATCCTGGACTTCTGGGACGACCTGCTGGACGACGGTCGGTTGGAGGATCGGCCGACGTCGGCCGTCCGTCCGATCGCCTCCCTCGCCGGCTCGGTGCACCTGGGGGTTGGGGAGAGCGCCGATCTGACCTTCCTGCTGACCTGGAACTTCCCCCAGCGACGCGCGTGGCGCTCCGAGGACCACGGCGGCATCAACGTCGGGGAGTACAGCGACGCCATCGTCGGCAACGCGTACTCGCTCGCGTACCCGGACTCCTGGCGGACGGCCACCGATCTGGTCGGGCAGCTCGACGAGCTCGAGCGGGCGAGCGCCGCCACCGTGCGTGCGGTCGTGGAGTCCGACGCCCCGCGGGAGGTCGTCGAGGCGGCTCTGTTCAACCTGAGCACCCTGCGCAGTCCCACCGTCTTCCAGATCGCGGACGGCGAGTACTACGGCTGGGAGGGTGTCGGCGACCGCACCGGGAGCTGCTACGGGACCTGCACCCACGTGTGGGGGTACGAGTTCGCCACGTCGCTGCTGTTCGCACCCATCGCCCGCTCCTTCCGCCGGACCCAGTTCGGCCGCTGCACCGACGACAGCGGCTTGATGAGCTTCCGGGCGGGCCTGCCGGCCGCCGAGCACTCCCGCACCTGGGACCTCGCGGCCGCGGACGGGCAGATGGCCTGCCTGGTGCACCTCTACCTGGACTGGAAGCTCAGCGGGGACGACGATCTGCTGGCCACCCTGTGGCCCGCCGCCCGGCGGGCGCTGGAGTTCTGCTGGCTGCCGGGCGGCTGGGACGCCGACCGGGACGGGGTGATGGAGGGCGTCCAGCACAACACGATGGACGTGGAGTACTACGGTCCCAATCCGCAGATGGGTTCGTGGTACCTGGCGGCGTTGCGGGCCTGTGCCGAGATGGCCACGGCCCGCGGGGAAGCCGAGTTCGCGAGCTTCTGCGAGAAGCTGTTCGGCAGCGGATCGAAGTGGCTGGACGGCGAGCTGTTCAACGGCGAGTACTACCGGCACGAGGTCCGCGGCGTGAGTGATCCGACCCAGATCGCGGCCGGTCTGCGGCACCGCAGCATGGGGGCGGTCGACACCGTCGATCCCGACCTCCAGCTCGCCGACGGTTGCCTGGTCGACCAGCTGGTCGGGCAGTACGCCGCGGCGCTGGTCGGTCTGGGTGACCTGCTCGACCCCGAGCACGTCGCCACGACCCTGCGGACGGTGCACCGGCGGAACTTCGTACGGAGCTTCACCCACCACTTCAACCACATGCGCAGCTTCGTCCTCGGGGACGAGGCCGCGGTGCTCATGTGCACCTACGACGCCGACAAGCGACCGACCCGCCCGTTCCCGTACTTCAGCGAGGTGATGACGGGCTTCGAGTACACGGCCGCCACCGGTCTGCTCCAGGTCGGCGCCGCCGACGAGGGCCTGGAGATCATCCGGTCGATCCGGGACCGCTACGACGGGCGCAAGCGGAATCCCTTCGACGAGGCCGAGTGCGGGCACCACTACGCGCGGGCCATGGCCAGCTGGTCGGCCTTCGCCACCTGGAACGACGCCTGGTACGACGGCCGGAGCCGCGAGCTGGCGATCGGCAACCGCCTGGCGCAGGGGCGGCGCTTCTGGTCGACGGGGGCGGCGTTCGGCAGCTGGCAGCCGGGTGACCGGGACGGTGAGGTCGGGACGCTGAGCGTGGTCCACGGCGAGCTCGCGCTGGACGGGCTGGTCGTGGACGGCGTGCGCCACGCGAGCCCGGCCCCGGTTCTCACCCCGGACACGGTCTGGACGGTTCGCGCTGCGTCGCACGCCTGATGGACGCGGTCGGTGAGTCGGGAGCGGGCCGCCACGATTACGCTGCCCGTACGCGTGCAGCAGAGACATCGGGGGTGGCCGTGGTCAAGATCGTGGACGTGGCCGAGGCCGCGCAGGTCTCGGCTGCCACGGTGTCACGCGCCCTCAACCACAGCACCCGGGTGGACCCGGTGCTGGCCGAGCGGGTGCGGGCCACCGCCGAGCGGCTCGGTTACCGACCGAACGCCGTCGCGCGGAACCTGCGCCGGCAGGGCACCCAGGTCTGGGCCTTGATCATCACCGACATCAACAACCCGTTCTACACCGCGGTCGCCCGCGGCGTGGAGGATCAGGCCAGTGAGTCGGGCTTCTCGGTGCTGCTGTGCAACACCGACGAGAACCAGAGCAAGGAGGACCGCTACATCGAGGTGGCGGCCCAGGAACGGGTGGCGGGGGTGATCTTGGCGCCACGGGCCAGCGACTCCGACGTCTCGGGTCTGCTGAGCAGCAAGATCCCGCTGGTGGTCGTGGACCGCCAGCTCGACCAGCCGGTCGACTTCGTCACCGCGGCGTCCTTCGAGGGTGCGGTGATGGCCACCGAGCACCTGCTGCGCCAGGGCTGGCAGCGACCGGCCTGCGTGACCCGACCGGCCGACACCGCGACCACCGAGCAGCGCCGGCTCGGGTACGAGGACGTGATGCGCCGCCACGGTCTGCCGGCGATGGTGCGGCACGTGCCGTTCCACACCGACAGCGGGCTCAGGGTGATCGACGAGCTGTTCGGCGCCGGCGAACCCCCGGACTCCCTGGTCACGGTGGACTCGATGCTCACCCTGGGGGTGATGACGGGTCTGAAGCGACGTCGGCTCAAGATCGGCCGCGACGTCGGGCTGATCGGCTTCGACGACGCGGTCTGGGCGCAGGCCGTCGAGCCTCCCCTCTCGGTGATCGCCCAGCCGGCGTACGAGATGGGGGTCGCCGCCGCGAAGCTCCTGGTCGACCGGATCCGCAACGGGGCTCAGGACGAGCCGCAGACGTTGATCATGAGCACCACCATGATCGTCCGCGGCAGCTCCCGTCGGGCCCGCACCCGAGCCGGCAGCGGGACGGCGGATGCGCTGCCACGGTGAGGGTCTGTATCAGCGGGACACCAGGTCGGTCTCCTGTCCCGCGGTGATCACCGTCGGAGCCGCCAGCCGGAACCGGCCGAGCGTGGGGTGGTCGACGGAGGCCTCGGCCAGGTCGAGCGTGCCGCCCAGCAGGCGGAGGGAGGCGCCGGCGTCGTCGACCCGGCACACTCCCCAACCCCGTGCGGTGCTGAAGAAGCAGCGCAGCGCGCCGTCCCGCAACGCCTCGGCCCGTGGCCGCAGCCGGAGACTCCGGGTGCCGGCGTCCCACTGGGTGTCGGTGAGGGCGATCAGCACTCCCCAGCTGGCCAGCGAACGGGCGTAGTGGTTGCCGCACTCCGCCTCGTTCCAGGGGTTCCGGCGGATCCCGTCGTGCCGGTCGCGCACGGCCCGGACCACCTCGAGCCCCTCGGCGACCAGGCCGTCGTAGATCAGGTTGGTGGCCACCTGGTACTCGATGCCGCTCCACACCTCGTCGCTGTAGACGAACGGGATGCGGGGGCGGCCGCCGCGCGGCCAGGTGCACAGCACCAGGCCGCGGTCGTCGTTGAGCGCGTACGTCCGCTGCACGCTGTGGTAGCCGCTGAAGTCCCGGCGGAAGTTGTGCGCGAAGATCGCGCCCACCGCTTGCCGGACGTGCTCCGCCGGCAGCAGGTGGCCGAGCCCGTTCAGGTGCGCGTACGTCTGCCCGAGGAGCTGGTCGGACAGGCAGCCCTCGCCGTACTGGTAGCGGTGGGCGTCGACGTCGTCGGTGCGCTGGCGGTAGTACTCGCCGTTGAACAGCAGGGCGTCCGCGCGGGCGGCGCCGAGCTCGGCGGCCTCCAGCCAGCGGGCGGCCAGCCCGGTCTCGCCGAGGTGCTCGGCGAGTCGGGCGCCCGCCCGCAGGGCGGCGAAGAAGATCGAGTTGGCCAGCATGTTCTCGCCGTAGAACTCGATGTCGTAGGTGTTGTGCTGCTGGGAGTCGAGCACGAAGTCCCCGTCGGAGTCCCAGGTCTCGAACGCGAAGTCCAGGGTGCGGCGGGCCGCGGGCCAGACCTCGGCCAGGAAGGCGTCGTCGCCGCTGAAGCGCCACTCGCGGTAGAGGCGGACCACGGTGCCGAGCTGTCCGTCGACGGCCGGGTGGAACTCCATCGGCGGGTTGCCGAAGGCGGCGTTGGAGCGGAACCGCATCCGCCCGTCGGGCAGGGTCTCGTCCAGGAACTCGGTCCGCCGGGCACTGCGCTCCAGGGCGGGGAACAGCCAGGCGGCGGTCTGCGCGTAGCCCCAGACGTGGGTGCACGTTCCCTCGCAGCTCCCGGCGTGGTCGAAACTCCCTTCCCAGGCAGCGAAACGACCGTCCTGGGTGCCGTCGTCCAGCACGAGGCAGGTGGTGCTGCGCAGCACCACCAGGGTCGACGTGACGGCGTCGATCACCTCGGCCGGGAGCGTCGAACCGTACAGGGCGTCGTGGAAGTCCCGGGTGGTCTGCTCCAGCGCCGGCAGGTTGGCGCTCAGCTGCTCGGCGACGTCCCAGGCGTCGGTGAAGGAACGGGCGTAGTGGTTGCGGACGACCTCCGTCGCCCGGTCGTTCGGCAGCCCGCACATGCCGTTCCACGCCCGCGACCGGTTCGGGGTGTGCCAGGTGAGGAAGAACTCGAAGTCGTGGCTCTCGCCGGGGGCCAGCGTGTGGGCGACGGCCACGGATCCGGTCCGCAGCTTCGGCAGGTTCTCGGGGGTGCGGCCCAGCTCGGAGCCGCCCTCCAGGGTCTCGGGCTGGGGCTCCAGCCGGCCGTCGGAGGTGAAGTCGTCCCAGAAGAGCTGGACACCGTCCTGCCAGAAGTCGACGGCCCACTGCGGCGTGGTGGTCGCCGCCGGGTCCGCCGTCGCCAGGGCCGCGCTGCCGAACAGGACGTGATCGGCCGGCAGATCGGTGCCGAACGCCAGACCCGACAACCCGTCGGTGCGGCGTTCCCCGACCGAGGGGCGTCCCTCGAAGACCGGCATCTGGAACACGTTGTGATCGACGATCCCGATCGGGGCGGACATGGAGCCGGCCACGGTGACGTCGACCTCGCGGTCCAGCGGGTTGCGCACGGTGTAGCGCAGCACGGCTCCCGGGATGCTGGAGGAGGTGACGTCCAGGGGCACCAGCGGGGTGAAGGCCTCCAGCCGCACCTCGACCGGCAGGTCGTCGTCGCTGAACTCGATCCCGAGCAGCGGGTACTCCCCGCTCATCCGCGCGGAGCGCAGCCTCGGCAGACCGGCGACCTTGCCGATGTGATGGCCCGAGTCACCCTCGTGCGGCGGTCCGATCCTCGCTTCCAGGACGCGACTCATCGCCTCGCCGTCGCGGGGACGGGCGCGGATGGCGAAGAACGTGAACGGCAGCCAGGTCCCCTTGTCCGCCCGGTTGGCGATCTCCCAGTCGCGCAGCTCCCCACGGGCCCCGACCGACACGTTCCCGGTGCCGATGCCGCCCAGGGGGAACGCGGCCACGGCGGCCTCGGGGCCGAGCACGCGTGGTCGGTCCCAGGGGGTGGCCAGATGAGCGGGTGCAGAGCCAGCAGCAGTGCCGTCGTCGCGCATACCCCTACCGTGGCAGAAATCCATTTCATGATCAATGGTCTCCGCACCACCAACGGGCTGCGTTCGGTTCACGGTGTGACGAGAGTGGCCCGGAGCATGATCGTCCGGGCTGGCTGGACGTCACCCGCGATGCGCTCCAGGAGCAGCCGCGCCGCGGTCTCACCCAGGTGCCGGCTGGAGGAGCGCACGGTGACGACACCCGGCGGTCCGGGCAGCGCGAAGGGCAGGTCGCCGAAGACGGCCAGCCCGAAGTCCGGCGGACTCAGGCCGTGCTCGAGCAGCACCTGCAACGCGCCCACGCCGGTCAGGTTGTTCGCGGCGAACACGGCGTCGGGCGGCTCCGGCAGGTCCAGCAGCGCCGCCATCGCCCGCCGCCCGCCCTCGACCCGGAAGTCGGTGTGGTGGAGATGATCGGGTGTGGTGCCGACGAGAGGGCCCACCACATCGGACCAGCCCTCCCGGCGGCTCGTGGCGCTCTCCGCATCCGGCGGACCGGTGATGCAGGCGATCCGTCGGAATCCCTTGTCCACCAGGGCTTGAGTGGCCAACCGACCGCCGCTGCGCCCGTCGATCAGCACGGCGTCGATGTCGAGGCCACCCGGTGCGCGGTCGACGGCGACGACCTGGCGCCCCCGGCTCACCAGACCACTCGCGGTGCTCGGGTCGCCCGCGGCCGCCAGGATCACCCCGCTCATCTGCTCGCTCTCGGCGATCTCGAGATAGCGGGTCTCCTTGACGGTGTCCTCGTCGGAGTTGCACAGCACCACCGAGTACCCCGCCGCCTGGGCGACGTCCTCCACCCCGCGCGCCAACGAGGTGAAGAACGGGTTCTCGATGTCCGGGATGATCAAGGCGATGATCTCGGAGTTCCGCCGGCGCAGGGCCCGGGCGGGACGGCTCGGGGTGAAGGCCAGCTCGGCGGCGGCACGGCGGACCAGCCGCGCCTTCTCCTCCGAGACACGGACCCCGTTGAAGACCCGCGACACCGTGGCCGGGGAGACGCCGGCACGCCGCGCGACGTCGTAGATCGTGGCCACACTCACCTCGCTGCGGTAGACCACTGCACCCTATCCGCCGGTCGCGATCCGTCGTAGGGTGAAATCGATATCGAGCCGATTCGTGGAAGGCATGTCGATGACGACAGGACTGGGCGGCCTGGGTCGCCTGCGGCGGGTGGAGACGCGTTCGATCTCCCCGGAGAACTTCGACGGGGCGCCGGGTGGGGGCGGCCGAGCCACCGAGGGGACCGGGGCGTCGTGCGCCCAGGACCTCGGTCAGGGCTGGAAGATCTCCCCCAGCGTGGTGATCGCTGCGGGAGAGACGTTCCCGCTGGCCACCATCGACGGTCCGGGGCGGATCACCCACCTCTGGATCACCACGCACGTGGACAACTGGCGCACCCTCGTCCTGCGGGCGTACTGGGACGGTGCCGACGAGCCGGCGGTGGAGGTGCCGTACGGCGACTTCTTCTGCAGCGGCTGGGGTCGCTTCGCCCAGGTGAGCTCCCAGCCCATCGCGGCGAACCCCAACGGAGGCTTCAACTCCTACTGGCCGATGCCGTTCCGCCGCGGTGCGCGGCTGACCGTCGAGAACACCTCCGACGTGGCGGTCACGGTGTACTACCAGGTCACCTACGAGGTGGGGGAGGACCACGCGGAAGACGGCTACCTGCACGCGCAGTGGCGACGGAGCAACCCTCTGGCCGCGCGCGTCCCGCACACGATCCTGGAGGGGATCGAAGGAGCGGGACACTACGTCGGCACTTATCTGGCCTGGGGCGTCAACTCCCGAGGCTGGTGGGGCGAGGGCGAGATCAAGTTCTTCCTGGACGACGACGAGGACTACCCGACGATCTGCGGGACCGGGACCGAGGACTACTTCGGCGGTGCCTGGAACTTCGACGTGCCCGGTCGGGGCTACGTCGAGTTCTCCACGCCCTACCTCGGCATGCCCCAGGTGATCCGCCCGGACGGTCTCTACGACGCGCAGCAGCGGTTCGGCCTCTACCGGTTCCACGTGCTCGACCCGATCCACTTCTCCGCCCGGCTCGGCGTCACCATCCAGGCGCTCGGCTGGCGGAGTCGGCACCGCTACCTGCCGCTCCAGGACGACATCTCCTCGACCGCGTTCTTCTATCTCGATCGTCCGGTCGCCCGGCGGCCGGAAGCGCCGACGGCCGACGTGATGGAGATCCTCTAGCGACGCGTCGGTTGCGGGGCCGCACGAGACGGCCCGGGGCTCAGTCGAAGAGACTCAGCAGCTGGCCGGCGACGCCCCAGGCGCCCTCGGAGGAGTTGGCCAGCACGGTCGCCGTGGTCCGGGTCGCGGGGTCGTGGATCGAACGCATGGACACCCCCGCGTCGTAGCCCTCGACCAGGACCGCCGGCCCGCTCGCGTGCAACCAGCAGCCCAGGCCGTAGCGCAGCCCCTCCTCGGGCACCTCGAAGCGCGGCGTGATCATGGTCTCGACCAGCTCGGGGCCGACGATCCGCCCGGACAGGAACGCCTGCCAGAAGGTGTGCAGGTCGTCGACGCAGGAGTAGATGCCGCCGTCCCCGTTACCGCGGACCGGCAGGTGCAGCAGGTTGGTGCGGTGGCCGTCGTCGTACAGGTAGCCCAGGGCGGCCTCGGCGGGGAGCTCGTCGGAGCGCAGGAAGGCCGTGGCCGCCAGTCCGGCCCGGGCGCAGACCTCCTGCTCCACGTACGCGTGGTAACCCGCCCCGGTGAGCCGGTCGATGATCACCGCGAGCACGATGTAGCCGCCGTTGTTGTAGCTGAAGCGCTCACCGGGCGGGAACACCTGCGGGAAGCCGTCGACCACCGGCACGAAGGCGGCGGTGTCCGCGAGCGTGTGCACCGGGACGGGCAGGATGTAGTCCGAGGCTTCCCAACCGCCGTCCTCGCTGAGGTAGTCACCGATGCCGGACGTGTGGCCCAGCAGGTGCTCGACGGTGACGCCGTCGTCGATCAGGGGCAGGTCGTCACCGAGGATCGCTCGGACGGGATCGGTGAGTCGCAGGTCGCCGTCCTCGATCAGCCGGAGGCACCCCAGGGCCGTCATGATCTTGCTGCCGCTGGCCAGCGCGAACCGGGTGTCCCGCGTGATGGGGACCTGCAGGGCCCGGTGGGCATAGCCGTAGCAGCGCTCGAGGACGTGCTCCTCGCCGCTGTCGATGGCCACCACGCCCGACAGCCGGCGATCCCGGGCGGCCGCGTCGATGGCCTCGATGTCGATGTTCATGCCGACATCCTCGTCCCGGTGCGGGGTGGCCGACCAGGGTCGGGATCGGGCCGGCGTCCGGCCAGACCTCACACCCGTATCGAGCGGGCTACCGCGGCTGCGGTCTCCTCCTCCACCAGCTCGGCGTTGATGCGGGCTCCCGCCAGGGCACCGGCCGCGGCTGCCGCACCGACCTGGGCGCCCAGGTCGCTGACGTTGCCGGCGACGTAGACACCGGGCACGGAGGTCTTGCCGGTCGGGTCGGCGACCACGTACGTGCCCATCCCCATCGGGTGCTCGACGGTCGTCAGTCCCAACCCGGTCAGGAAACCGGCGCGGGCGACCGCTCGGGACTGGACGGTCACCACGTCGCGGGGGACCTCGGTGCCGTCGGCCAGGGTGACCGCGGTGATCCGATCGTCCTCGATCCGCAGTCCGGACACGGTCCCGTCGACGATCCGGATGTCCCGGGCCAGCAGGCGCTCGCGATCCTGCGGGGTCAGCTCGACCGTGTGGGAGAAGACGGTCACGTCGTGGCTGAGCTGGCGGAAGAGCAGCGCCTGGTGCGCCACCATCGGGCTGCTCGCGAGCACGCCGATCGCCTGGTCCCGCACCTCCCAGCCGTGGCAGTACGGGCAGTGGATGACGTCGCGACCCCAGCGCTCGCGCAGTCCGGGGATGTCCGGGAGCTCGTCAGCGACCCCGGTGGTCACCAGCAGCTGTCGAGCGGTGACGACCCGACCGTCGGCCAGCCACACGGTGAAGCCCACCGGGAGTCGGTCGATGCTGGTCACCGTCCCGGCGACGACGGCTCCGCCGTAGGAGCGGACCTCGGCGCGCCCCCGCTCGAGCAGCTCAGCGGGCGGCATGCCGTCCCGGGCCAGCAGCCCGTGCACGCCGTCCGCCGGGGCGTTGCGGGGTTGACCGGCGTCGACGACGACCACCGATCGTCGCGAGCGGGCGAGCATCAGGGCGCCGTTCAGTCCGGCCGCGCCGCCGCCGACCACGACGACGTCGTAGGAAGGGTTCAGATCATCTGTGGGCATGAGATCGAGTCTGCGACCCGCAGGTCCCGATTCGCAAACACTATTGCCGAAGTGGCAAACTGAAGGGATGGACCACGATCTCGATCAGACCCTCGATGGTGTCGGCCCACGACTGCGTGAGCTGCGGGCCCGTCGCGAGCTGACCCTCGTGGACCTCTCCGGCGACACCGGCATCTCCGTCAGCACCCTGTCCCGCCTGGAGTCCGGCGACCGGCGGCCGACCCTGGAGCTGCTGCTGCCACTCGCGCGCGCCTACGGGGTCACCCTCGACGAGCTCGTCGACGCGCCCCCGACCGGCGATCCGCGGATCCACATCAAGCCGATCAAGGGCCACGGCATGACGATGCTGCCGCTGACCCGTCGCGCCGGTGGCATCCAGGCGTACAAGCTGATCATCCCGGCGCGGTCCGCGCGGCGGCAGCCGGAGCTCAAGACGCACGAGGGCTACGAGTGGCTGTACGTGCTGGACGGCACCCTGCGCGCGATCATCGGCGAGCACGACCTGACCCTCGCGGCCGGCGAGGCGGCCGAGTTCGACACCCGGGTGCCGCACTGGTTCGGCGCCGCCGACGACCGCGGGGTGGAGTTCTTGAGCCTGTTCGGCCGGCAGGGCGAGCGCGCCCACCTGAGGGCCCGCCCGAAACGGACCTGATCCCGGTCGCCGGGGCGGCCGGATGCGGCTGGGTGCGCCGTCGGTGGCTCGGTGGTGGGTTCCGGCTGGGTGGTGCGTGGGCTGGTGCGCCGTCGGTGGCTCGGTGGTGGGTTCCGGCTGGGCGATGCGCGGGCAGATTCGCCGTACGCGGCTCGGTGGTGGGATCCGGTGGGACGGGCACCGGGCGGCGCGCCGTACGCCACTCCCGTACGTGGCACCGGACAAGCAAGAAGACAAGCAAGAAGGCGCCGACCCCTCAGGGGGCCGACGCCTTCTCAGGTGGAACGGGGTGTCAGATCGCGCGGACCTTGTCGGCCTGCGGACCCTTCGGGCCCTGGGTGGTGTCGAACTCGACACGCTGACCCTCGTCCAGCGAACGGAAGCCGCTCGACTCGATCGCGCTGTAGTGCACGAACACGTCAGCGCCGCCGCCGTCAACCTCGATGAAGCCGAAGCCCTTTTCGCTGTTGAACCACTTCACGGTTCCCTGAGCCATATCTGTCTCCTTACGCCTGTGGGGCTCGCCCTGTGCGAGACTCCCGCACTGTCGGGCGGATGACACTGTGCCAGCCGCCCTCGCAAACTCCAGGGCGTAGCACTAACCACGGCACAAGACTTGCAACAGCAGGTACCAGTCTGGCACAACTCGCCAAGGCCGTGGTAACCGCGGTCTCATCCGTAGGTCGGGAGTTGCGGCCAGCCCTCCGGGGAATCCTCCCAGTCCTCCTGCCGTCCGTAGGGCAGGAGGTCGGCGATGCTGTTGGTGAACACCAGGCGATCCACCCCCCGCTGAGTGGTCGAGTAGGTCCGGAAGGCCTTGTCCCCGTCCCGCAGGAACACGTTCAGCTGGAACCCGCCACCGGCGCCGAGATCGGCCGAGAAGGGGGTGCCGTGCGAGGACGCGTACGGGATCGTCCACCCCATCGACGCCCAGGCCCGACTCATCTGCTCCAGCGGCATGTCCGAGACGGTCGCCCAGCTGACGTCCTTCTCGGCCAGCCGTTCCAGGGCGTGGCCGGGGACGCCGTGGGTGAACCAGCTGCAGCCGGGGCAGAGGTGGCCCGGCCCGGCGTCCATGAACTGGTAGAGGACCAGCTGGCTGCGACCCGCGAACAGGTCCAGGAGATCGAGTCGGCCGGCGGGCCCGCTGAACGCGTAGTCCCTCCGCACGCGCACCATCGGCAGGCGTCGGCGCTGGGCCGCAACCGCGTCCTCGGCCCGGGTGACCCGCTTCTCGGCCACCAGCAGCTCGGCCCGAGCCAGCTCCCACTCCGCCGCACTGACGATCGCGGGCTGGGCGGTCGCCGACGTCCCGGCGGTCACGAGGGGTTCGCCGCAGTCGCCAGGTGCGGCTCGAGCCGGTCGATCGTGGCGCCCCAGCCGTCCCGGACGCCGAGATCGAACCACCCGCGTACGGTCTCGGGGTCGAGGTGGTCCGCCAGCGTGAACTCCGAGACCATCACCGTGCCCTCGCCGTCGGGGTGGAAGGTGAGCTCGACCAGCGGCACCTCGTCCAGGCGCTCGGGGTCGAGGTCTGGCCAGCCACCGACCGCACCCCAGCTGAACACCAGCCGGGCGGGCTCCTCGATCTCCCGGTAGATGCCGCCGGTCGTGTACGCCCGTGCCTCCTCGGTGCCTTCGACGAGCCAGACCCGCCAAGCACCCCCGACCCTCAGGTCGACCGTGCTGGGTCGGTCCGGTGACGCCGGTACGCCGGCGAACCAGTGCAGCTGCTCGGGATCGGTCCAGGCCCGCCACACCACCTCGCGCGGTGCGGCGAGTCGGCGGACGAGCGTGAACCCGCGCTCGCTCAGGCTCTCCTCGATCGTCGAGCTGTTCGTGGTCGCGTTCATCGGGTCGTCTCCTCGGAATGGTCGGGGTGGGTGGCGTCGGTCAGGGACCTCAGGTGCTCTTCGAGCCGGTCGAAGCGGTCGACGAAGAAGTCGCGGTAGGTGGCCATCCAGTCGTCCACCCGCCTCAGGGGAGCGCCGTTGAGCCGGCAGGGCCGCCACTGCGCGTCGCGTCCCTTGTCGACCAGACCGGCCCGCTCCAGCACCTTCAGGTGTCGCGAGATGGCCGGCAGGCTGAGCGCGTGCGGCGCCGCCAGCTCACTCACCGTGGCCTCGCCCTCGGCGAGCCGGGCCAGCATGGCCCGCCGGGTGGGGTCGGCCAGGGCGGCGAACACGGGGCTCAGCTCGTCGGTCTCGGACACCTAGTTAACGTACACGTTAATTAACAAGTTACGCAAGTAAGGATCGATGACGAAAAGGGGGTTTGGTCCCACGAGCCGGAAGGGATCGGAGGTGAGGGATAGGGCGGCCGGGCGGTCAGCCGGCTTCGAGGCAGGCGGACTCGTCCAGGGCTCCCGGGTGGTCCGACTCCGCTGAGCCTGCCGAGCAGTCGGAGCCGTCGCACCCGCTGGCCAGAGCCGCGGCCATCACCGGGTCGGCCTGGGCGGCCACGAGTCGTGCCGCCTCGCCGAGCACCGCCAGCTGCTCGGCGGTCAGGACGTCGATCACCAGTCGGCGTACCTCGCGGACGTGGCCGGGTGCACTCGCGACGAGCTTTTGGCGCCCCGCGGCCGTGAGATGGGCGTTCACGCAGCGGGCCTCGCCGTTGCGGCGCTCGATCCAGCCCGCACGCTCCATCCGCGCCACGGCATGGGAGAGCCGGGACGGGGAGCCCTGCGAGAGGGTCGCCAGCTCACCCATCCCCATCGCTCCGTCGGGGAGCTCCGCCAGTGCCGCCAGCACGTGGTAGTCGAAGCTGTTGAGTCCGGTGTCCCGCCTCAGCTGGGCATCGAGCGCCGCCGGCAGGGTCATGGTGAGGGCGACGACCGCCTTCCAGCTGTGCAGCTGGTCGTCGGTGAGCCATTCGGGGTCACCGTGCGGTGGCACGGACATTTCTCCATGGTAGTGACTTGAACATTCAAATTCGAGGGCTTACGCTGGTTGTGCTTGAACATTCAAATCACCAGCCGAGAGACCAGCCATGACCCTCCTTCGTATCGACGCCAGCATCCAGGGACCGCGGTCCGCGAGCAGTGCGCTCGCCGATCTGGTCCAATCCGAGTACCTCGCCGCCCATCCCGACGAGACGGTGGTCAGCCGCCACCTCGGTGCCGAGCCGCTGCCGTCGGATGCCTGGGCCGCCGCCGTCACCGGATCGTTCAGTGACCCGGCCGATCACACGCCGGCCCAGACGTCCGCCGTCGCGCTCGCTCGTGAGGTCGCCGAGGAGCTCACCTCGGCCGATGCCGTGATCGTGGCGCTGCCCCTCTACAACTGGGGCGTCTCCCAGCACGCGAAGACCTGGATCGACGTCGCCATCGCCGGCGCCACCCCGGGGACCCGGCTGCTCGACGGCACCCCCGTGGTCCTGCTCACCACCCGCGGCGGCGCATACGGACCCGGCACCCCGAAGGAGGGCTGGGACCACAGCATCGACTACCTGCGCCGCGTCCTCGCCGAGGTCTGGGGCGCCGACCTCACCGTCGTCGAGCGGGAGCTGACCCTGGTCGGGGTCAACCCGGCACTGGACCAGCTCGCCGACCTGGGAGCCGCCGCCAAGGAAGCGGCCGAGTCCGCCGCCGTCGCGGCCGGTCGTGCCCTCGCCGCCCGCACGAGCTCACAGGCCGACGCCGCCTGAGACCCCATGCTCGAACTACTCGGACGGGTGCACGTGGGAGACCGGTCAGGGCCGCACCCGCGGCACGGTGGTCGGGGCCTGCGGGCGTTCCGGCCGATGCCCAGCCATTGCGACCGGGCGTCGGCAGGAGGAGCCTGGGTCCAGAGGATTGCCTGCGGCGGATCGGGTGGTCGAGCGATGACGAAGCTGACGTGTGTCCTGGGTCGGCATGAGTGGCGCCCCGGTGTTGATCTCGATGACCAGCCGTACGAGAAGTGCGAGAAGTGCGGTCGCTACCGCTACCCCGGCTCAGGCTCGGGCTCCGGCCGATTCGATCGCAACGTCGAGACCCCGGCCGATCCGCTGCTGGGCTCCGGCCCCGGCATCGCCGGTGGGAGCATGGGTGGTGGCTGATCGCTCGGGCACCGCAACTCTGCCCGGCTCGGTGAGGTCACTCGCCGGGATGCTGTCGCCGTCCTAACGGTCCCGCCGCCACGGTCCGGTGATGGCCAGGGTCGCGCCGTAGGTGGGCGACTGGATGTTGGTGAACAGTGTCCGCCCGTCGGCACTGAAGGCAGGCCCGCAGAACTCGCCGCCCTGGGCGCGCTCGTTGCGGGCGAGCGCGTACGGGTCGCCCCGGCGACCGACGCCGATCAGGTGGTTCTTGCCGTTGCCGTCCTCGGCCAGGATCAGGCCGCCGTGGGGTGACACGGTGATGTTGTCCGGACCGTCCCAGGTGCCCGGCTCCTCCGGCGTCTGCGGGTTCAGGCCGAACAAGGTCTTCAGCGTGATCGTGCGGCTCTCGGGGTCGTAGAACCAGACCTGCCCGTCGTGCGCGTTCAGGCTGCCGTCGCCGTTGGCCTCTGGGCGGGCGAAGCTGGCCACGAAGTAGGCGCCGCCGTTGCCCCACCACGCGCCTTCGAGCTTGCGTGACCGGGTGATCGGCTCGGCGTACGCCTGCACCCGGGTGGAGGTCGTCGTCGCCACCCGATCCGGGACGTCGACCCAGCGCACCCGGTAGCGGGTGCCGACCTCGGTCGCCTCGGACAGGTCGACGATGCGCCGGCGACCCTCGGAACAGCTCATCGCCTGCAGCCGCCCCGCTTCGGCGCCCGACGGTCCGGGCCAGCTCGTGCAGGGCCCCGATGCCGCCGACGAAGCCGTCCGGCGGCGTCCAGCGGTAGTAGAGACCGTTCGGGTGTGACCGCGTCCTCGGTCAGGTAGATCTGCTGCGTGTCCGGATCGACGGCGACCGCCTCGTGGGAGTAGCGGCCGAGGAACGGCAGCGGCACCGGGCTCTTGTCGACGTTGTCCGCCTGGCTGGTGGGGTCGACCTCGAACACGTACCCGTGGTCCTTCTGCAGGGTACGACCGTCCGATCACGGCGCCCTTGCGGCGCTCGGTCTCCTCGCAGGTCAGCCAGGTCCCCCACGGCGTGATCCCGCCGGCGCAGTTGTTGTCGGTGCCGGCCAGGCTGGTGTAGAGGCCCAGCCGGTTGCCGTTGGCATCGACGGACAGGGTGGACGTCCCGCCGATGGCCATCGGATCGTAGGTGAGACGTGGGATGGCAGGCACCGCGGCTGCTTCGCGATCACTGTTCTCGTGGTTGCTGACCAGCACGGAGCCGCCGGCCGTTCCCGCGAACACGCCCATCCCGTCCGGGTCGCTCGGATAGCGGTACCGCGTCTCCGGCGCAGGTGTCGGGGGCGGGCTGGGCACCGGCCTGGGGTCGTCGGTGAGCGTCACGTTCGACTGGGCGATCACCACGTAGCGGAAACCTTGCGGCAGGCTCAGCCAACCGCCGGGGTTGGGATCGGGCACCAGCGGGCCGTAACCCGAATCACCTCCGGGGTGGCGAGGTTCCGGTCGGGCGAAGGCCTCGAGGCTGCCCGCGTACGCGAGGCCGAAGCCTGCGGCGGCAGCCCCTCCGAGCAGAGCACGACGGGACACGGGGTCGTTCATGACGGGCTCCTTCGGGGGACGGATCGACCCCAGGCTGGCGTCGGCCGACCGACGCGGCAAGGTCGTGCGGCCCACGTACGCACATGTACGCAGCCGGAGGGTCACAGGTCGGCGGGGACCCGTCCGTTGACAGAGACGCAGCCGGGGGACGGGATGCTCGACAGGTTCCACTGCTGGGCGATCCGGAGGGCGTTGACGCGATCGCGGACGCCGAGCTTGCGGTAGGCGCGCTCGAGGTGCTTGTAGATGGTGCGCGGGGAGCAGCCGAGTCGATGGGCGATGAGCTGGGTCGGCAGACCCTCGGCCAACAGGGCCAGCACGCTGAGCTCGCGTGGAGTCAGACCCGCCTCGACGACACGCGAGTGGTCGGTGCCCGCCAGCCGTCGGTACAGGCACACCTGCCGATCCAGACCGATCACCACCCGCTGGATCTGACCGGCGACGGACAGGTCCTCGTCGGTGAAGTCCGTGCCGCCGCGGGCGAGCACGTAGGCGTGGTAGACGTTCTGGCTCAGCCGGAAGTTGATCGCCAGCTGCTGCTCGCACTCGATGACCTTGATCATCTGGATCAGCGGCTGTCGTTCTCTGGTGGGCACGATCCCCAGAGGGACCCGCGAGTTCGTACTCGGGCGGGGGTCACCGACGCTGAGGTGCCAGGTGATCAACGGGTGCCGGCCGACGAACTCTCCGCGCTGCCACGCGAGGAACTCCTCGGCCAGCGGCTCGAGGGTGTCGACGGGGTGGATGACGATGCCCTGGCGACCGTCGGCCTCGGCCCAGTTGTACGACGCCGCGGTCACCGAGAAGGTGTCTCGCAGCTGATCGACGATCGCCTCGTGGGGCATCTCCGTCAGCGGTTGCCGCAGGAGGTCGCCGACGAACCCGATCCACTGCGCGGCCCGCATCGAGCTCGAGGACATGGTCCCTCCCAGCACCCGCCCCGCCGACGGGTCGAGGACCACTGTGCCGCAGTCCGCGTCCGCTGGGAACACTTCGTACCCGGTCGAAACTGTCGTCACCGGCTGCGGCGATGCGCCCCGCCTCGTCGCCGAGTACGCCGGGTCAGGCCGGCGCGGCCCCCTGCTCCAGGCTCTTGGACTCCCAGCGACCGTCGCCCAGCAGCGTCAGCTCGTCGGCGTGCAGCCGCTCGAGGCTGCTGCGATGGCCGACGCTGACGATCGTGCACCGGGGCAGGACCTCGCGCACGTGCTCGTACATGGCGTGCTCCATGCCCTCGTCCATGGCGGACGTGGACTCGTCGAGGAAGATCAGCGCGGGCTTGCGCAGCAGGATCCGGCCGAACGACAGCCTCTGCTGCTCACCCGGCGAGAGCCTCCGGGACCAGTCACGCTCGAGGTCGAGGTCGTCGCCGAGGTGCGCCAGCTGCACCGTCTGCAACACCGACCGCGCCTCGTCGTCCGACAGCTCGGCCGCCGGGGCCGGGTACGACAGGGCGCCCCGCAGGGAGCCCAGCGGCAGGTACGGCTGTTGCGAGCAGAACAGGGTCTCCGCGTCCTCCGGCCGCTCGACCGTCCCGACGGCGTGCGGCCAGAGACCGGCCATGCTGCGCAGCAGGGTGGTCTTGCCGGCGCCGGACGGGCCCGTGATCAGCAAGGTGCTGCCCGCTTCGACCCCGAGCTGCAGGTCGCTGAGCAGCGGCCGGCCGTCGGGCAGCCGTACCTGGAGGTCACGGACGGCGAGTCCGCTCGGCCGTTCCGCGGTGGTCGGCGTGGGCAGGGCGCGTGCCTCGTCGTTGACGTCGAGCAGTCCGGTGAGTCGGTCCAGCACCGCCCGGTAGCCGGCGAAGTCGTCGTAGGCCAACCGGAAGAACGACAGCGCGCCGAGCACCTGGCCGAAGGCGCTGGCGGTCTGCTGGACATCACCCAGGGTGATCTGACCGCTGAAGTAGCGCCGCGCCTGGATGATCACCGGGAACACCGCCGCGACCTGGTTGACCACGAGGTTGAACCCCTGGAACTTCAGGCTCCGGAACACGATGTCCCAGGTGTTGCCGATGACACCGGCGAACCGGCCCATCAGGCCGGTCTTCTCCACCGGCTCGCCGCGGTAGAAGGCGATGTTCTCGGAGTTCTCGCGGATCCGGACCAGGGCGTAGCGGTACGACGCGGTGAGCAGCTCGTTGAGGAAGTTCAGCCGGATCAGCGGCCTGCCGATCCGGAAGGCGATGAACGTCGCGATGATCACGTAGATGTAGGCGATGAAGACCATGCCGCGCGGGACCGTCACCCCGAACAGGGTCAGCGGGCCGGACAGGCTCCACAGGATGAGGGTGAAGGACACCAGCGACACCATCGAGGACACCGCGCCCAGCGCCAGGGTCTGGGAGATGCTGGCGTAGGACGTGATGTCCTCCTGGATGCGCTGATCGGGGTTGTCGATCGGCTCGCTCACGTAGCGACTGCGGTGGTAGGCGGCGCCGCCCAGCCAGTCGTCCACCATCCGCTCGTTCAGCCACAACCGCCAGTTGATGATCTGCCGTTGGGCCACGTAGAAGTTGATCAGGACCAGCAGCACGTTGATCGTGGCCAGGACCGCGAAGATCACGATGGTCCGCCAGAAGGCCGGGGCGTCGAGCTGCTGCAGCGCGGTGTACATCTCGTTGCCCTGGTACGACAGCAGGATGTCCAGCCGGACGGACAGCAGCGTGAACAGCAGCAGCAACGCCACCGCCAGCAGCGGCCGCCAGCCACGCCGGGTCCGCGGCCGGGGGAGGAAGTACGGCCCGGACAGGCGCCAGAACTGGCGTCCCCAGCGGGTCCGCCGGATCAGCAGCCAGGCGATCAGCGTGAACCCGATCAGGGTCAGCGCGAAGGTCCTGAGCAGCCACAGCAGCGACGTCAACCACTCGGTCGACCAGTTGATCTGTTCCACGGCTTCCTCCCCGCCAGCAGCACCGCGAATGGGAGAACAGTAGGCGAGGACTCCGGCGCCTGAGGGCGACGGTCCGATTCTGTTGCTCGCTAGAGTCGGACCATGACGCAGGAGTCGTTCCCCGCCAGCCAGCTGAGGGTCGGTCACGCGGAGCGGGAGGCGGTCACGGCGATCCTCCAGGACGCGGCCGCCGACGGCCGGCTGGGCATGGACGAGCTCGATCAACGGCTCGAGGTGGCCCTGCAGGCCAGGACGTACGCCGATCTCGAGCAGCTCGTCGCGGATCTCTCCACCGAGCTGCCGTGGCGCTCCGATCCGGGTCCCCGCCCACCAGCGGTGGTCCAGGGACCGCCGGCGCCGGGATACTCACGCGAGGACCCGCTGCGCCTCGAGGGTGGGGTCAGCAGCGAGAAGCGCGACGGCGTCTGGGTGGTGCCACCGTTCCTGCGGCTCAGCTCGGGCATGGGTTCGGTGAAGGTCAACTGCCTGCAGGCCACGCCGGCGGCGCCGGTGATCGAGATCGAGGTGATCGCCGGGGCCGGCTCGATCACGATGATCCTGCCGAACGGCTGGGCGGTGAACGACGACCGCCTGGGCAAGTCGATGGGCAGCAAGACGATCAAGGTGTCGCGCACGCCGGCACCGGGTGCGCCGCTACTGGTCCTCTACGGCAGCGTAGGCCTGGGGTCGCTGAAGGTCCGTCCGCCGTCCGGGCGCGAGCTGCGCCGGATCACGTGAGCCGGTCCGCGGGCTCTGCATGGTCCTGCGTGACTTCAAGCTGCGGGTTCCGCGCCTGCGACGCATGTGGCTGAGTTGGCCAGTACGGCCCATGGGCAGGCGCACCTCTGGCTGCCTCGGGACATGGCGGGTGGCCCCCGATACATGACGATCCAGGAATGGCTCGCCGAGCTCGAGAAGTCAGGGCTTCTGCAGGATCTCGGCGGCGACCGCGATCGGCAAGATCAGGTGCAGCCGATCGATCGGTGACTCCAGCAACTCAGCGTGCCGAAGATAGAATCTACGTGCTTGATCGTCCCTGGCGTGGACGCCCATCGCCGCCGTACCCATGGTTTCGCTGACGCCGACTGCTCTCTCGATGGCGTCGCGGAACATGGCCAGTCCGAGTCCGCGAGATTGCACGGACTGGTCGACAGCCAGACGCGCCACGATGGGTACAGCGTACACACAAGGCGGATGCGAGCCACGTAGATTCCTACCGGCCGGATCACTTGCTCGGGTGCAGCACGGCCTTGATGTCGTGGCTGTCGACGACGTGGATGACCACGGCACCCTCGGACGCCCGGGCCCCGACCACCAGGTGCTCCTTGCCGACCATGCCGAGGTAGATCGCGGTGTAGCCCTCACGCCAGAAGATGTCGCCGGGCTGGGCGTCGGCCAGGGGGACGTTCTTCACGCTCTGCTGCTGAGCCTCGGACTGGTGCGGCAGCGAGACGTCGGCGGCGGCCCAGGCACCGGCGGTGAGCCCGGAGCAGTCCCAGGCCGAAGGACCGGCGCCGCCGTACTTCCACTGGTCGCCGACCTGGTCGAGCGCGGCGTTCAGGACCTTGCCGGCCTGACCGGTCGGGATCGGCACCAGGAACGTCCGACTCGAGGTCGGGTCCGTGACGGTGCGCATGCTGTAGATCTCCTGGCGGGCGCTGCCGTTCACCGGGGTCATCGTGCCCGACGGGCCCGTCGACGGCGGGTAGGTGACCGTGACCGCCGAGTGGTCGGAACCGGACTTCTCACCGATGGTCTGTTCCGCCGGGGTCCGGTTCGACCAGACGTAGTCGAGCCGCTGCTTCTTGCCGAGCGTCGGGCTGCCGTCCAGGTCGCGCCAGTTGGCGATCAGACCGCTGTCGGCCATCGCCGCCACCGGATCGGCCTCGGCGTCGTAGTTCACGTTGCAGTCACAGGTGACGTAGACCGAGGAGCCGGACGACTGGAACTGGTCGGTGAGCGCGGTGACGGTGTTCAGCTGCTGGTTGTACAGCGCGATCCGCTTCTTGTTCTTGCCGTTGACACCCTTGTTGTACGCCCCCACCAGCAGGTGGGTGTTCACCACGTAGAACGTCTCCTGGGTGGCGTTGTCCTGCAGGTGCACCCAGGTGACCCACTTGTCCTTGGTCTTCTCGGTGCCCTTGCCGCCGCGGCGCTCGACCTTCTGGCCGGCGGAGAACGCGCGCTGCCGGCCCTGGTCGATGGCGGTGTACTTGTCGGTCCGGTAGAAGATCGGCACCGCGGTCCGGTCGGTTGTCATGGTGAAGCCATCGGCGGCCCGGGCGGCCGTCGCCCGGTCGGCCGAGCTGCCCATCTCCTGCAGACCGAACACGTCACTGTTCGCGGTCAGCTCCTTGATGCCGCCCGAGATCCCACCCTTGGAGTTGCTCAACAGCACGTTCCACGTGGAGACGCGGATCTCCGCACCGGCCGGTGCCTCGACGCAGACCGAGGCCTGATCGGTGACCGGAGCGCTGTCCCGCAGGTACGACTTGTAGCTGCCCGAGTTGTAGACCGACCACGGCTTCCAGGACCCGCGACCGTTGCCCCTGGTCCCGTCGGCGGCGTCCCACACCTGGTAGGCCATCCAGGCGTTGTCCGCCGGCGTGCGCCAGTTCTTCGCGTCCAGCAGCTTCTCGTGCACCGAGTTGATCTGCCACAGACCGAAGTTGCCGCGGGCGGCTTTGTTGACCGCGGTGGGGTTCCACGAGGACTCCGCGCCCGCGACCGCCGTGGCCATCGCCACCTGGTCGGCCGGGAACCACTGGGCGGCGGCCTTGGCGGCCGTGGCCTCACGGGCGCTCTTGGTCGCCGGCAGCACGCTGTTGACCGCGATGCACGGGTCGTCCGGGGCCGCGAAGGCCTGGGGTGAGGTGATGGTCTCAGCGAGACCGAAGAGGGGGAGGGACAGGGCGAACGCGGTGGCCACCGAAGCTGTCGCCCTCCACCAGGACGCCAGGCCCGGGCGTCCGCCAGTGCGCCGTGGTCCGCGCGTGGAACTCGCGCCGACCGTCGCCGTCGTACCGTCGCCCATGGTGCCTTCCGCCTTGGCGCGGCGCCCCCCGACGGCCGCGCTCAGTGGCTCGACACGAACCGAGCCACTCACAGGTACTGAGGATAGGCGACCGGGGCGTCGTACAGCGAGTGGTACCGAAAAAATGCGCGGCCGCACCGAACATCTGCGGACTGGACGGGCGGATCCGTCAGCACGGCCGCCGTGGCGGGCTCTGGAAGGATGGTCCCCGGTCGTTCTCAGCCGGTGGATCGGCGTCAGCGGAGGTGCAGCGTGTCCGAGATCCCTCGATGGTCGACGCCCCACCACGACGGGTCGGCGACCTACGTCAGCGACCTCGCGCCGGACCTCGGCGACACCGTCGCGGTGTTCCTGCGGGTGCCGCGGGCGAGCGGCGTGCGCCGGGCCCTGCTGCGGGTCTACGTTGACGGCGAGCAGGCCCTGCGGGAGACGGTCGTCGACCGGGAGCAGGCGGACGAGTTCTGGCTGCGCGGCGAGGTCCAGCGTGCTGAACCCGGTGGTGAACTACCGCTGGCTGCTGGACGGCGTGCCCGGCGGTTACCAGTGGCTCAACGGCGAGGGGCTGCACGCGCACGACGTCACCGACGCCGCCGACTTCCGGATGACGTGCGCACGCCGCGCCGCCCGGCGTGGGCCCAGGACGCCGTCCTGTACCAGGTGTTCCCCGACCGGTTCGCGAAGTCGATCGACCGTCCGGCACCGGACTGGGCGATCCCGCAGGACTGGGACGACCCGGTCATCGGCGACGGACCCGAGACGCCCGTACCAGTACTACGGCGGTGACCTGGACGGCATCACCGCGCACCTGGACCACATCGCCGCGACCGGCGCCAACACGGTCTACCTGACGCCGGTGTTCCCGGCGCGGTCCAACCACCGCTACGACGCCTCGACCTTCGACGAGGTCGACCCGCTGCTCGGCGGCGACGAGGCACTGGCCCGGCTGTCCGACGCGGTGCACGCCCGGGGCATGCGGCTGATCGGCGATCTGACGACCAACCACTGCGGCGACGGCCACGAGTGGTTCCAGACCGCGATCGCCGACGCGTCGTCGCCCGAGGCCGGCTACTTCACGTTCACCGACCATCCGCACCGCTACGTCTGCTGGTTCGGCCACCCATCGCTGCCCAAGTTCGATCATCGGGACCCAGGGCTACGTCGGCGGCTGTACGAGGGACCCGGTTCCGTCGTCGCTCGATGGCTCGGCCCGCGCGGGTTGGACGGGTGGCGGATCGACGTCGCGAACATGACCGCGCGGCTGGGCACGACCGACCTCAACCGCATGGTCGCGACGACGCATCCGGGCGACGATGGCCGAGGCGAACCCGGAGTCTCTGCTGCTCGCCGAGCACAGCCACGACGCCTCCGCCGACCTGCTCGGCGACGGCTGGCACGGCGTGATGAACTACGCCGGCTTCACCCGACCCGGTCTGGCAGTGGCTGAAGCCGCCCGGTCCGGTCCCGTTCGAGCCGGGACCGTTCACCGCCCTGCCCCGCTTTCCCGGCGTCCGGCGATGGTGTCGGCGATGCGCGTCGTTCGCCGCCGCCCAGCCGTGGCGCGCGACCGCGCACGCGCTCACCCTGGTCGGACTCCCACGACACCATGCGCATCCGTACGCTGCTCGGCGACCCGGGGCTGGTGACGGTCGCGTTCGGGCTGCTGGCCACCCTGCCCGGCATCCCGATGCTCTGGGCCGGCGACGAGATCGGGCAGGAGGGTGTCAACGGCGAGGACGCCCGCCGGACGATGCCCTGGGATCACCCGAAGCGATTGGGACAACGATCGGTTCGCGATCAACCAGGCGCTGTTCGCGGCCCGGGCCGGCAACGTCGCCCTCCGCCGGGGCGGGCTGCGCTGGCTGGCGGTGCAGGACGACGCGATCACCTTCCTGCGCGAATCGCCCGAGCAGACGGTCCTGGTGCACGCGGCCCGGGCCCCGCACGATCCGGTGACCATCCCGGCCTGGGTGCTGGGCGAGCGACTGGTCGGGTTGGCCGGAACGGCGGATCGGCGGCCCGAGTCGTCGGGTGAGTACGTGCTGCCGGCCGACGGCCCCGCGATCAGTCTCTGGTCCTGCGCCCGTTCGGCCGTCGGCTGAGCCCTGCCCAGGTGTGGGGGCAGGTGGTGGTTCAGGTCAGCCCCACCGAGGTCGTCCCCGCGGCCAGCTCGACGATGCGGCCGGGCAGCCGGAGGGTGGCGGTCGATCCGTCCGGCACCTCGATCTCGATGCTGCCGCGGTCTCGGTCCCAGTCGACGACGACCCGGCCCCGCCGGGTCCCCCGGCTGAGGCGCGCACGGGTGACGTCGGTGTCCACCTGCGGGGTGACGGTGAACCGCTGCCAGCCCTCGGCGCTGCGCCGCAGACCGACCAGACCCTCGTACAACCAGATCGCCGGTGTGCCGTGGAAGTAGTGGCACGACGAGCGGGGTGACTCCCACATCTCCATGAAGGTGAGATGGCCCTGGTCGAGCCACTGCTTCCAGCCCGGCGTGCCGTCGCGGCGCAGCACGTCGAGGGCCAGCTGGGCGTGGCCGTGGTCGGCCAGCACGGGCATCAGGTAGCGCGAGCCGATGTGCCCCACGTTGTGGTGGCGGTCGCGGGCCTCGAGGTCGGCCACCACGGACGCGACCACCCGGTCGACCCGGTCCGGGGCCACGAAGCCCATCCCCACGGCGAGCAGGTTCGGGGTCTGGCGGTACGCGGTGGGACTGGTCCGGTAGCTGCCGGTCCGGTCATCCCAGAACACCCGGTCGACCGCGGCGACCAGGTCGTCGGCGGCCGCGATCAGCTCGTCGGAGGACTGCGCGGCGTCGGCGAGCCGGCAGAGGCGGGCGGCATCGTGCAGCGCCCGGGCCAGGAACAGCGACCCGGTGAACCGCCGGTCCTCCGGTGGGGGACCGGGGGTGCCGGGGGAGAGGTAGTCACCACAGACGCTGTCGACCAGGCCGTCGGCGTCGCGGCGTCCCAGCTCCCAGCGCAGGGAGGCCAGGACCGGTTCGAGGTGGTCGTCGATGAGCGTGCTGGCGTCGTACTCGGCCACGAGCTCCGACAGCAGGTGCGGGTAGACGGTGGTCCACTCCGGCGACGGCCACCCCTCGAATCCCCAGCCCGGTGTCGGGGCGATCACCGGCAGCCACCCGTCGGGTCGTTGGGCGTCGCGGAGGTCGTTCAGCCACTTGGTCAGGAAGCGCTCCGCGTCCCAGGTGGTCAGCATCGCCGGAAGCGCGGTCTGGGCGTCCCCGGTCCAGCCGTTCTTCTCGTACGTGGGGGTGTCGGTGGGGATGTGGATCAGGTTGTTCTCCAGGGTTCGCACCATCACCTGGTGGAACCGCTCCAGGTAGGGGTCGGTGCAGCTGAACTCGGCCCACCGCGGCATCGACGCTGTCACCCGGGCACCGGTCAGTCGCAGCTGCCGGGGCGGGTCGTCGAGCCCGTCGACCTGGACGTACCGGAAGCCCTTGTAGCTGAACCGTGGCTCGAAGCGGCGGTGATCATGGTCGAGGCGGACGTGATCGACCTGCAGGGCGCCGGTGACGTGCTCGTTGTCGTTGTCGACGCTGCCGTCGGGACGGAGGCGCTCGCCGTGGGTCGCGGTGACGGTGATCGGGTCGTCGGTCAGCAGCTCGTAGCGGCACCAGCCGGCGATCACGCTGCCGAGGTCGGCCACCCAGCTCCGCGGACCGAGCGGCCGCCAGGTGACGGCGAAGGTCTCGACCACTCGTACGGGGTCGTGCTCGGCCGGGCTGAGGGCCGGGGCGCCGTGAGGGAAGGTGGCGACCACGGCGTCGTCCCACCTGCTGTCGTCGAAGTCCACGCTGGTCCAGTCACCGGGATCGAGACGGCAGTCGTAGTCCTCGCCGCCATACATCGAGTCGGCGGAGATCGGACCCGTGCCCGCCTTCCAGCCGGGACCGGTGCCGATCAGCTCCGTGGTGTCGTCGGCGTAGGTGAGATGCAGCTCGGCGAGCGCCCGGCAGCTGTCCTTCCACGGTGCCGTGTGCCAGCCCCAGACGTTCGCGGTGGTCATGGCGTAGAAGCCCCGCCCCACCTCGATCGCCAGCGCGTTGACGCCCTCGTCGATCAGCTCTGTCACGTCGTACGCGATCAGCAGCGCGGTCCGGCCGAAGTGGGTCTGCCCGGGTGCCAGCTCGTCGAGGGAGACCCGCGCACCGTTGAGGTGAGCGTGGAAGGCGCCGAGGCCGGTCACCAGCAACCGGGCCGAGGTGACGTGGCCCCGCGGGGTGAAGGTCGTGCGCAGGAGCGGGTGCTGCGGGTCGGATCCGGGGGCGGTGATCCAGCTCGCGGTGGACGGCGTCGTCTCGGTCACCCATCGACCCTGACACACCGCCGATCGGGTGCGGCCACGCCCGTCGAGGAGATCCGCGGTGGGCCGGTCAGCCGGTCGGGCAGCCGCACGAACGGCGCACCACCAGGGGCATGTCGAACACCAGGTGCGCCGGCTCGGCCTCACCGCGCAGCACCGCCGCGATCGCGGCCTCGGCCATCGCGGGCGTGGGCTGCTGAGCGGTGGTCAGCGGCGGCCAGCAGAACCGCGCCTCTTCGCTGTCGTCGAAGCTCCCGACGGCGACCTCGTCCGGCACGGAGATCCCGAGCTCGCGGGCGGCATGGAGCACCCCGATGGCCTGGAGATCGGCACTGACGAAGATCGCGCTCGGGCGGTCCCGGCGTTGCAGCAAACGCATCCCGGCCTCGTAGCCACCCTGGCGACTGAAGGGGGTGCGCTCCACCACCCCAGCCGACGGCCGGCTCGGGCGTGCGCCTCGGTCCAGCCGCGTTCCCGGCCGTCGACGGCCGGATCGGCGGAGTCGCCGATGATCAGGGCCACCGACGCGTGTCCGGTGGACGTCCAGCAGGTGGTCGACGACGCGGGCTGACCCGGCGGCGGCGTCGGCACCGACGGTGGTGTGGCCGTGCAGCGGCGACGCCGCGTCGATGAGCACGACCGGGGATCCGTTGCCCGCGGCTCGTCAGCTCGCCGACCCGACGCAGCACCGAGGCCCCGGCGAGCAGCAGCCCGTCGATCTGCCGGTCGCACAGGTCGAGCACGCTGCGCTCCTCGACGACGGGGTCGAAGCCGGTGTTGGTGATCAACACCGCGTAGCCGAGCTCGGTGGCCACCCGCTGGAGCTGCCAGGCGTACTCGGCGAAGAAGGGGTTGGTGCTGTCGGGCACCACCAGCCCGATCGTCTTGGTGCTACCGAGCGCCAGTGCGCGGGCGGTGGTGTTCGGGCGGTAGCCCAGCCGCTCGATGGCGTCCCGGACCCGGGCGGCGGTCGCCTCGGACACCGGACGCGGACCACCGTTGACCACGTAGCTGACCACGGCGGTGCTCACCCCGGCCAGCCGCGCGACGTCGTTGCGGGTGGCGCCGGCGCGTCGGCGGACCGTGTCCTCTGCCGTCATCGACGCATCCCTTCGTGAAGCGCTACCCGGGGCAAATCGTACACCCTCGCGGTTCTGTCCAAAGGCTGGTGGGGATGGAGATCAGGGGCTTGACGACTCCTGTCTACCCGCGTAGCGTTGTCGTATCGCCTGAGGTCGTCGCCAGCCACGCGACCTCGCCACCATCCACTCCAGGAAAGTCACCGCCATGCCGTTCTCCATCGCCATGATCGGCGCCGGCCAGTTCGCCGGCTCCTTCGCCCACCTGTTCCACCTGCACCCCGGTGTCTCGGAGGTGTACGCGACCGACGTCGTCCCCGAGCGGGCCGACGAGCTCGTCGCGCGCTACGGCCTGGCGGGCACGTACGACTCGTTCGAGGACGTGCTGGCCAGTCCCGACATCGACGCGGTGGCGATCTTCACCCAGCGGTGGACCCACGGACCGCTCGTGGTGCAGGCGCTGCGGGCCGGCAAGCACGTCTACTCCGCCGTCCCGATGGCGATCAGCGCGGAGGAGATCGCGTGCGATCATCGAGGCGGTCCGCGAGACCGGGCTGACCTACATGATGGGGGAGACCAGCCACTACAACCCGGCCGTGGTCTACGCCCGCGACATGATCGAGGAGTCCGCGTTCGGCCGGATCTTCTACGCCGAGGGCGACTACGTCCACGACATGGACCTGGGCTTCTACGACGCCTACAAGTTCTCCGGCGGCGACGACTGGAAGGCCACCGCCTCCTACCCCCCGATGCTCTACCCGACGCACTCGATCGGCGGCATCCTCGGTGCCTGGGGCACCCACGCCACCAGCGTGTCCGCCATCGGGGTGGTCGACGACCGCGGCGACGGCGTGTTCGACCGTGAGGTCAGCATGTTCGACAACGACTTCTCCAACATGAGCGGCCTGTTCGAGGTGGCCGGCGGGGGTTCCTTCCGGGTGAACGAGTTCCGCCGGGTCGGGTTCCCGTCCCACATCAGGGAGTCGCGGTTCCGCTGGTTCGGCACCGAGGCCAGCTTCGAGGAGATGACCACCACCGCGTACCGGCAGGACAAGTCCGGGGTCACCGACGTCTCGGAGCAGATCGAGCCCCGCCGGGCGACCGAGGAGGAGCTGGCCGAGCTGACCGACGTCTCCCCGACGCTGCGGGACGCGTTCCTGTCGGGCCTGGCGCCGGTGCACGACGCCAGCCGGCTGCCGAAGGAGTTCACCGGGGCACCGAACGGGCACGAAGGCGCCCACCACTTCCTGGCCGACGACTTCGTCACCGCCGTGAACAACGGCAGCCTGCCGCCGGTGAACGCGTGGCAGGCGGCGCGGTACACGCTGCCCGGGGTGTACGCGCTGGAGTCGGCTCGCCGCGGTGGCGAGCGGCTGACGATCGACGACTTCGGCGACGCCCCGCGCTGACGGGGTCGGCTTCTGCGGGCTTGACTGGGCGGGTGAGGACCACGTGTCCTCACCCGCGTTCCGCCGCCCGCGCTCTCGCCGATTCGACGTCACCTCAGGACGGTGAGGTCCGGCCCGCGAGCTGACGTGCAGAGTTCACCGATCGCTCATCCGCTGTCTTGGTCGCCCGCTCCGTCTGGTCGCCCGGCCGTTCTTGCCTGTGAGGCGCGCTGCGGCCTTCCGGGCCGACCAGACCTCAGGAGCCTCGATGACGTCCTTGTCTCACCTGACATCTCTCCGCGGTCGACGAGCAGGGGTGCGGCTGGTCCTCTCGCTGCTCGCCGTCAGCCTGGTCCTGGCCCTCCTGCCGGCCCGTCCCGCGGCCGCCGAGCCCGACAGCCGAGAGCGAGTGACGGCGCCGAGGCTGCTGGCCCGGGCGACTCTGTCGGCGGACTACCTGGCTCCCGGCCCGCGCTCCGGCGCGCAGGCCACCCCGGCCAACGGGCGTACCGGGCCCTTCAACGGTCAGGTCATCCCGGGCTTCTCGGCCGCCGTCGCGAACCCGCGACGGGACGTTCTGGGCGATGCCCGACAACGGCTTCGGTACCAAGGCGAACTCGGCCGACTTCCTGCTCCGGCATCTACCTGGTCCGTCCCCGCTGGGATCGCGGCTCGGGCGGCCGGCAGCGATCCAGATCCTGCGCTACATCACGCTGTCCGACCCGAACCACAAGATCAACTTCCCGATCGTCCGGCGAAGCCGGCCGCGCAGCGGCTGCTGACCGGCGGCGACTTCGACATCGAGTCCCTGCAGCGGGCCGACGACGGCAGCTTCTGGATCGGGGAGGAGTTCGGGCCGTTCCTGCTGCACGTCGACCGGCAGGGACGGGTCCTGTCGCCGCCCGGTTCCGTTCCCCTTGGGCACGTCGCCGCAGAACCCGCTGCCCGGTGAGACGACCCGCCGGACCCAGGCCAGCGGTGGGTTCGAGGCGATGGCCATGTCCCGCAACGGGCGCTATCTCTATCCGATCCTGGAGAAGGCACTGGTCGGTGACCGCGACCCCCGTCGCCGGGTGATCACTGAGTTCGACACCCGGGACGGCCGCTACACCGGACGACCGGTGGGACTACCGCGTCGACACCGACGCCAACCTGGTCGCCGACGCGCAGGTCGTCGACGGCCGTACGCTGCTGGTCCTGGAGCGCGACGACTTCGACGGCGACGCCGCGGTCACCAAGCGCGTCTACCGGATCAACCTCGGTCGGACCGATCGCTCCCGCATGCTGGCCAAGACCCTGGTCGTCGACCTCCTCAAGCTCGACAACCCGCGGGCCATCGGCGCCGGCGGAGGGTGGGGCACCGGCGACCCGTTCAGCTTCGGCTTCCAGTCGGTCGAGACCCTCGTGCCGCTGGACGACGGCCGGCTCATGATCGCCAACGACAACAACTACCCCGGCAACGCGGCCCGTCGACCGGGCACGCCCGATGACACCGAGATGATCATCATCGATCCCGGTGCCACGATCCCGGTCACCGAGTCCGAGCACACGGTCATCGCCCACCGCGGCGCCAGCGGCTACCGCCCCGAACACACCCTCGCCTCCTACGCCCTGGCCATCCGTCAGTGCGCCGACGTGATCGAGCCCGACGTCGTGATGACCAAGGACGACATACCCGTGGCCCGGCACGAGAACGAGATCGGCGGCACCACCGACGTGGCCGCGCACTCCGAGTTCGCGGACCGGCGGACCACCAAGATCATCGACGGCACCTCCGTCACCGGTTGGTTCACCGAGGACTTCACCCTGGCCGAGCTCCGCACCCTCCGGGCCCGGGAGCGGCTGCCCCAGGTCCGACCGGCCAACACCGCCTTCGACGGCAGGTACTCATCCCGACTCTCGCCGAGGTCCTCGACCTGGCCCGCCACTCCCGCACCTGCAGCGGGCACCCGGTCGGGGTGGCGCCGGAGACCAAGCACCCGAGCTACTTCGCCTCGATCGGTCATCCGATCGAAGGGCCGCTGCTGAGGGCCCTCACCGCCGCGAACCTGAACCGCCGCAACGCTCCGGTGATCATCCAGAGCTTCGAGACGGGGAACCTGCAACGTCTGAACCGTCGCACGCAGGTCCCGTTGGTCCAGCTGATCGACTGCGCCGGTGCCCCCTACGATCTACGCGCCGCCGGTGACCCGCGGACGTACGCCGACCTGGCCTCCGCGACCGGACTGCGGAGGATCGCCACGTACGCCGACGTCGTCGGCCTGTGCAAGGACGTCATGATCCCCCGCGACGCCACCGGTCGCCTCGGCTCACCCAGGCCGGTCATCGGCAACGCTCACGCCGCCGGACTGACGGTGGTCGGCTGGACGTTCCGCCGCGAGAACACGTTCCTGCCCACGGAGTTCCGCAGCGGTCCCGACCCGACCGCCCCGGGCGATCTCGCCGGCGAGATCCGGGCCTTCCTCGGCGCCGGCATGGACGGCTACTTCACCGACAACCCGGATGTGGGCTCGAGCCTCGACATCACCTGATGGTGCGACGGCCTCGGCCCTCGTGGTGTTTCGTCGGCGATGCCGACATCGGAGGAGAGTTCGAGGGTGCTCGGTCCTCGCTGAACACACTGCGGAGACCTTTGCCGAGACGGTACCGATCACCGACGTCGCTGCCCGTTCAGCACGGTGCAGGGTGGGGTGCTCGGCGTTCGAACATGCGCACACTCCGATGCTGATCGGGAAAACCGCCGCCGTACGGCCGGGACTCGCAAGCTCCAGCCGGGATATCGCTGTGCGCTGTTCCCTTCCTTGACAGGGGTCGCCACCAGGGCCAGTGTCGAACAGTCAGGTACTTCCTCGGCTGCGGGTGATCGGGGGTCGCCATGTTCGACGGACCGAACGGCAGCAGAGGTTTCCGGCGAGTCGGGTTCTGCGAACGGGCCGCCCGCCGTCGTGCACACGCACTGCTCGCGCTAGCGAGCGTGAAGGTGGCACTCGTCCTCCCAGGCCCCGGGCGAAGGCGCACGCGCGAATGCCGGCGCTGTGACCATCCTCACTGCTATGGCTGACTGTTCCGATGAGTGCAACGACTCCGTCGAGGACGGTCACCGTGCTGAATCCACGGTCCATCTCACAGAGATACATCAAGACAGCCCCGGAGTTCCGGGAGGCATCGCAGGAGCCCCGTCGTGAGTGTCGACCAGGAGTTGTTCTGTGATCCGTTGCCGACGTATCTCACCCGCTTCGTCGGCCGAGTGCAGGAGCTGTCCGAGCTGACCCTGCTGGTCAGCGCTGGTCGGGTTGTGACGCTCTGCGGCGTCGCCGGTTCGGGCAAGTCCAGGCTGGCAGTCGAATGCGCACGACGGCTGAACCGCGAGCCCAGATGGTGTGGTTGTCGCGACGGTGTGGTCTGGGTCCCGCTGGGCACCGTCCTCGAACCCGAAGCAGTGGCGCGCTCGGTAGCCGCGGCGCTCGGCCTCCGGGAAGCGCACGGCGGCGGGGCCATTCATGCGTTGCATCGGTCTCTTGGGGACCAGTGGATGCTGCTTGTCCTCGATGACTGTGAGCAGGTCGCCGACGGCTGCGGACAACTTCTGGACGATGTGCTGACAGCCTGCCCCCGCGTGTCGGTGCTGGCCACCAGTCGGCGCCCGCTCGCGTGCGCAGCCGAGGTGGTGTTCGGCATCCCCTCCCTCGGGCTGGACCTTCGCGAGCCGAGCGACGCCGTCACGATGTTCATGGACCGGGCCACGACGTGCTCGATGCACACACTCACCGACACCGATCGCGACGCGATAGGTGAGATCTGCGACCGCCTCGACGGTCAGCCGCTCGCCATCGAGCTCTTCGCGAGCTGGGTCGGATTGAGGTCTCCCCGCGAGTTGCTGGAGACGCTTCGCGAGGGTGCCACGGTGCCTGGCTCGGACGCTCCTCGGGCCGGCGAGCGTCGCAGCATCGACCCGGTGCTCGACAGCACCTGGGAGTGGCTCGCCGCGGAGGATCGACGGGTTGTCCGCGACCTGTGCGTGTTCCACGGTGGATTCGACCGCGCGGCCGCCGAAGCTGTCGTTCAGGCGACCCTGGCGTCGCTGTCGGTGCTCACCGACCGCTCGCTGATCCAGAGGATGCCCGACACCACCGGCGGCAGCAGGTATCACATGCATGAAGTGGTTCGTGGCTATGCGGTCGAGCGTCTCACCGCGCTCGGAGCCGAGTCCGTCGATGAGCTACGGGCACGGCACTTCGACTACTTCTCGAGCCTTGTCGAGCGTGCGTGTGCCGCGTGGGACACCGAGGACGAGCATCGCGCGATCGGCGCCCTGGTGGCCGACCAGGCGAACGTCGACGCGGCCCTGGGCTGGGCAGGCAGAGCTGGACAGGCCGCCAGGGCGCTCGCGATGTCGGCGGGACTCGCCTCCCTCTGGATGGACACCGCGCCGGCCGGGCACAGCGCAGAGCTGCTCACTCGTGCGCTGAGCCTGCCGTGGCAACCCTCGTCGGCTACCGCGATCGAAGCCCGAGTGCGGGCGCTCCTCCTCGGCGGCCACACGGCCCTCACCACCGGCGACGTCGACCTCGCAGAACTCCGATTCGGTGAGGCTCTGATGCTGTCCGAGCGGATCGCCGACTCCAGATCGACCGCTTGGAGCCTCCGCGGCATCGGCGCTGTCAGGCGCCGTTCCGGTGACCCCGCTACCTGCGAGACCTATGTGCAGCGCAGCCTCGCCCTGTGCCGTGAGACCGGCGACGAGGCGGGCGTCGCCTGGTCCCGATACGACTTGGGCGAGATCGCCTTCGCCAGCGCCCGGTTCGATGATGCTCTCACTCTGTTCGAGGAAGCCGCCGGCGCATTCGGGCGACTAGAGATCTGGTGCGGCGCCTATCGCGCCCACACCCAACTCGGCGAACTGCATCGTCAGCGCGACGAACGGGAATCTGCACTCGCTTCCTTCGAGCGCGCGGTGGCGATCCAGGGCGGACGGAACTTCGTCACGCTCGGCGCCGTGATCTTCGAAGGGGTCGCTGGAGTCGCTGCGCAGATCCGACAGTACGAACTGGCGGCGATGCTGCTGGGGGCAGGAGACTCGTGGCGCGACGCGTTCGGGCACCCACGGATGATGGATCTGCCGCTGAACCCGACGCCGGCATCCCGCTCACCGACCGGCCGCGGCAACCTGAGAGCGTTCGGCGAGTCGTACGAAGCGGGGCGCTCACTCACGTCGGTCCGGAGCCAGGCTCTGCTCGCATCTGCCATCTCTGAGCTGACCGCCTACCTGAGCCTCCAGCCGCTGCCGGCGCGGTTGACCGGACGCGAGGTCGAGGTGCTGCGGCTGGTCGCGCTCGGCCTGAGCAATGCCGACATCGCCAACCTGCTGGACGTCAGTCCGCGGACCGTGCACGCGCACCTCCGCTCCATCTTCGACAAGCTCGGCGTCACCACCCGGACAGCGGCAGCACGCGAGGCCGTGCGCATCGGCGTCACCGATCACCAGATCCGGCCGACGCAGTCGGGTTCGTCTTAGTCCAGGGGCGCGGTGATGGTCAGTTGGGCGATGCTCAGCCGTACGGCTTCGTGGGCGGCTGCCGTCCGGGTGGTGACACCCAACTTGGTGAAGACGGAGCGGAGGTGGGCTTCCACCGTGCGGTGGCTGAGCACCAGCCGGTCCGCGATGGCGGCGTTGCTGAGCCCCTGCGTCACGAGCTCGAGGACCTCCAGCTCGCGGTCGCTGAGGCCGCGGTGGAGTCGCTCGAGCGTGCTGGCGAGCCGGACGATCCCCGATGCGGCGGCGTCCTCGATGCCCGCCGGCGACAGCTGGGAGGTCGCCTCCTCCGCGCGTATCCACACTTCGGTGCCCCCGTAGCTCTGCACCTTGGCCACGGCCGCCGCGTAGCCCGCCTGGCTGAAGCTCCCTCGCGGGATCTCGAAATGACGGCGCCACACGAGCCCCGCTGAGATCAGCTCCGCTGCCAGCTCGAACTCACCCAGCTGAGCTGCCAGCTCGCCCAGCCCCTCCAGGATGTCCGCTCCGTGCCCGGAGAAGCCCGCCTCACGCTGGAGGCTCAGTGCACGCTCGTACTCGTCGATCGCCTCGGACCAGCGTCGAGTGAGCCGCCGCAGGTCTGCGAGCGCCAGGTGACAGCGATAGGTGCAGTGGGCGTCGCCGAGCTCGTCGGACATCGTCATCGACTGACTGATTAGGCCTCTGCGTCTCCCCAGCACTCACCGTGAGCGCAATCCGTGCCAGGTCGCCCAAGGCCTCGACCTCGCCGGATCGGTGACCGATCGCGCGGAAGCCGGCCAGGCTGTCCAGCGCGTGTCGGCGGCCAGCTGCGAGATCCCCATCGGTGAGGTAGTGCCAGGCCAGCGCTGTGTGCGCCCAGGCGGTTCCGCTGGGGTGGCCGAGCTGCCGGTACAGCCGGAGTGCCTCCTCGAACGTCGCGATGGGTGCGGGTCGAGTCGAGGTGGTCCAGCAGTACCCGAGGTCAACAAGCGCCCTCGCCCGCGCAAGGATCGAGGACCGGCCCGTCGGCGCCCAGGGCAGTGCCAGCATCCGCTCCAGCCGCTCACGCTTGGCACGCTCCGACGGCCACGAGTAGGCCCCGAATGAGTAGACCGCGCCGACGAGTCGCAGCGCCCGGTCGCTCTCGCCACGTTCGACGGCCCACAACATGGCCGAGTCCAGGTTCTCCCGCTCGTCCCACACCGGACCCTGCCGATACACCGGAGAGTTGCCATTCCAGCGTTGCCTCAGCTCCCGGGCCAGGCCCAGGTAGAAGTCGAGGTGCCGCTCGCGCAGGATCTCGACGCCCCGGGGATCTGCGGCGGAGAGTCGTCTGAGGGCGTAGCTTCCCACCAGTTCGTGGAGCTGATATCGCGGCTGCCCACTCGGGTCGATCACGATGGCCTGCACCAGGGCCCGGTCGACGAAGGCGTTCAGCAGCTCGACCCGGGCGCCTGCGACCGCCTCAGCGGCGCTGGCCGTGAAGCCGCCGACGAAGGTCGCCAAGCCGGCCAGCGCCGTGCGTTCCTCCTGGCCGAGCGATTGCCAGGTGTTGGCCAGTACGGCTTCCATGCTGCGGTGCCGATCGGGCAGCGCTGGCTCGGTCGACGACAACACACTCAGGTTCGTCTCGAGCTCGTGGAGCAGGTCCTGCGGCGCCAGTACGCGGATCCGGCTGGCCGCCAGCTCGATCGCCAGCGGGAGCCCGTCGAGGCGTCCACAGATCTCGGCGATCGGCCCGCGATTGGCGGCCGTGAGGGCGTAGACGGGTGCGACCGCGGCGGCCCGATCCACAAACAGCTCGGAGGCTGCGCCGGTCAGGTCGAGCGGTGGAATGGGGTAGACCCGTTCTGTCGCGAGCTCCAACGGAACCCGGCTGGTCAGCAGGATCCGCAGACCGGGCGCGGCTTTCAACACAGCGGCGATCACGTCGCGGCAGCCGGCCGCCACCTGTTCACAGTTGTCCAGCACGAGAACCGCGTGTGCATCGGCCAGCGCGCTGCAGAGAGCTGCTATGGGCCGACTCCCGGCGGCGCCCGGCACTGCGAGGCTGCCGGCGATGGCATGCGGGACGAGGGCGCCATCGTGGACGTCACCGAGCGCCGTCCAGAGGACGTTCGTCGGCTCTCGGTCGGGTTGCCCGCCGCCGAGCCGACTGGCCGCTTCGGCGGCCAGTCGGGTCTTGCCGGACCCTCCGACGCCGCACACGCTGACCAGGCGATGGACGGTGAGGAGGAGGAGGACCTCGATGATCTCCGCCTCGCGTCCGACGAACCTCGACTCGTAGGTAGGCAGCCGGCTCTCTGCAGGCACAACCCTGACGCTAGCGGCGTCACGCTTTGCCGAGGAGCGGCATCGAGAAGTCGTTACCAAAGGTTGTCGCCCGGATTAGGTGGATCTGCCGATGCGTGAGCGCACGCCTGCGCCCGAGGCTGGGTTCACCAAGCTGGCCATCGGTCAGCACGAACAAGGGCTGATCGACGCTCTCCGCGATGCGCGCGAGGACCCTGCGACGAAGGAGTTCCATCATGGCTCGACTGCTGTTGGTCGCCAACAAGACACTGGCCAGCGGAGAGGTGTCTGAGTTCGTCCGCGACCGGATCGCGAAGGAAGAAGACTGCCGGTTCACCCTGCTCGTGCCCGCCACTCCTCGGGACCACGGGGCGGGAGCTCGGTTGGTGCACGGGATGGCCAGCGTGAGCGAGGGGAGATGGCAGCCCAGCAACGGCGTGGACCCCGGCGGGGACGATGACGACTGGGCGTTCGCACGCAGCCGCCTGGAGTTCGGGCTGGACATCCTGCGGAAGCTGGGCGCCGACGTGGAAGGTGAGGTCGGCGACGCCAACCCGGCCAAGGCCATCGCCGAGGCCCTGCAGCACCGGCAGTACGACGAGGTGGTCCTGTCCACGCTTCCGAAGGGCGTGTCGCGCTGGCTCGGGCTGGACATCCCGCACCAGGTCCAGCGAAGGTTCCACGTCCCGGTGACGGTGATCAGCGTCCAGAGCGTCCCCAGCAGGTGAGGTCAGCCGCCAACGAGCCGAGCTGCGAAACCCAGGAACACGCCGCGCAGTCCTAGTCCGGGGCGCGCGGCGTCTCGCTTACCGGCAACGGCGGAGGATACGAGATTCGAACTCGTGAGGGCGTGAACCCAACCCGCTTTCCAAACCGGGGGATGCCCTCACCGGCCGCTTCGCCAACTCCAGGCGCTCAGATGAGTCCAGGGACGTGGTGTACGACCTGACCCGCTGACAGCGTGTCGTGGTGGTGAAGACGGCCACCGTGGTGATCCTTCAGAAGACCGCTCAAAGTCGACTGCTGAGGAAGAACCACGATGACCGCTGACCCCAACCCTAACGACCTTGCCCGTCGTGCTCGAGCAGCTGCAGCAGGCTGATCCCGATCTGCTGCGGTCGATGCTGACCGCGTTCGTGCAGGCGTTGATGAGTGCCGATGCCGACACCGCGTGTGGTGCCGAGTTCGGCACCCGCAGCCCCGACCGAGTGAACCAGCGCAACGGCTACCGCCACCGCGACTGGGACACCCGAGCCGGCACGATCGAGCTCGCGATCCCGAAGCTGCGGGAGGGCTCCTACTTCCCCGACTGGCTGCTCGAACGCCGCAAACGGGCCGAACGGGCCCTGGTCTCGGTCGTGGCCACCTCCTACCTGCTCGGCGTCTCGACCCGGCGGATGGAGAAGCTGGTCGAGACCCTCGGCATCACCCGGCTATCGAAGTCGCAGGTCTCGATCATGGCCAAGGACCTCGACGCGCAGGTCGAGGCGTTCAGGACCCGGCCGTTGGACGCCGGCCCCTACACCTTCGTCGCCGCGGACGCGTTGACGATGAAGGTCCGTGAGGCCGGACGGGTCATCAACGTCGCCTGCTTGGTCGCCACGGGGGTGAATGCTGATGGGCACCGGGAGATCCTCGGGCTGGACGTGTGCTCGAGTGAGTCCCATGCCGGCTGGCTGACGTTCTTCCGCGGACTGACCGCCCGCGGCCTGTCCGGGGTCAGCCTGGTGACATCGGACGCCCATGCCGGTCTGGTCGCCGCGATCGGTGCGACCCTGCCGGGGGCGGCGTGGCAGCGGTGTCGGACCCACTATGCGGCGAACCTGATGCAGGTCACCCCGAAGAGCAGCTGGGGCTGGGTGAAGGCGTTGCTGCACTCGGTCTACGACCAGCCCGACGCGGAGGCGGTGCAGGCCCAGTTCGACCGGATCGTCGACGCCCTGGCCGACAAGCTTCCCCAGGTCGCCGCGCATCTGGAAGACGCCCGCACCGAGATTCTGGCGTTCACCGCCTATCCGAAAGACCTGTGGCGTCAGATCTGGTCGAACAACCCCAACGAACGGCTGAACCGCGAGATCCGACGCCGCACCGACGTCGTCGGGATCTTCCTGCGTGGTTCTCTGAGCTGGGCAGGAAGCCTGTCAGGGCTGACTGCCACGCTGGACGAGGAGCCGGGGGTGACCCGGAATCTTTCTGTCAGACCTTGTGGTCTTGACCTTGTTGGGGCCAGTCCCCTCGGCTCTTCTCAACGGTGGTCGCGTGACCTCAGAGCGGCGTGTTGACCGAACGGCAGGACTGTCCGCGATCACTGACTTCATCGGTGCACGAGGAAGGACAGTCATGGACGTTGTCACCACGATCGGAGTCGACGCGCACAGCCAGGTGCATGTGGCTGCTGCTGTTGATCCGCAAGGTCGGGTAATTGCTGAACGGGCGATCACCGCCAGCACCCACCAACTCGGCGAGTTCGTCGAGTGGGTGCAAAGCTTGCCGGGGCCGCGGCAGGTCGCGATCGAGGGCGCCAAAGGCTACGGGCGCACACTCACCCAGCAGCTCCTGGCTGCCGGCGAAGCCGTAGTGGATGTGGCCACCGGCCTGACCGCCGAAGGGCGCCGACGCAGCCGGCGACCGGGCAAAGACGATGAGGGTGATGCCGTCGTCATCGCTCGGGTGGCCCTGCGGGAACCGGATCTGCCCCAGATGAACGCCGCCCATCTCGACGCAGACCTGCAGTTGCTCGTCGGTGCACGTGACCAGCTCGTCGACGAGCAGGGACGGGTCCGGAACCGTCTCCACGCGCTGCTGTTGGGCTTGACCGCCGGTCACCGCCAGGTGACCGGCGCCCTTATCAGCCAAGTGGCGCTCCGCCGCGCCCGCAGCCTCGCACTGAAGGGCCGGGCCCACGACCCAGTGCGAGCCAAACTCGCCCTCGCCGCCATCCGACGACTGCATGCCCTGACCGCCGAGATCAAGGCTATGGAGATCGACATCGCCGCAGCAGTTGAGCTTCGGCCCCACCAACACCTGATGGCGATTCCCGGCGTCGGGCCACTCGTCGCCGCCAAGATCTTGGGAGAGACCCATGATGCCCGTCACTTCCGCAGCGCCGCGGCTTTCGCAGCCCATGCAGGCACGGCCCCGGTGCCAGCCTCCAGCGGCAACACTCACCGACATCGTTTAGCGCGGGGCGGCAACCGCCAACTCAACCGTGCCTTGTTCACCATCGCCATGGTCCAAGCCCGCTGGCACCCCGAAGCACAGGCCTACCTGGCCCGGAAGCGGGCCGAGGGCAAGACCGGCGCCGAGGCCCGAAGATGCCTGAAGCGACACCTCGCTGCGGTCGTCTACCGTGCCATGCTCCGCGACCTCTCGGAGTCATTCGAACTGGTGCCGATCTCGACTGAACCAGTCGCCGCTTGACGAGAGCGGCGCCCCGACCGGAGCGTCATCCGCCTCGTCGGTGCCGTCCTCGCCGAGCAACACGATGAGTGGGCCGAAGGCCGCCGCTACCTCGGCCTCGACATCCTCACCAGGTCCCGGACGGTCCCACCACCACCACCGACCCCGAGGAGGACGCCGAACGCGAACTCCAAGCCCTCACCGCCTGAACAACACACCCAGCCGAAGAATCAACTTCCGTTACACCACCCCGCAGGACTTGACCGTGGACGGTGACTCCTGGTGATCGGGTTCGACGCTAGCTGACGAACCGCTGGGCCCCGGCCATACAGTGGACTCCTCCAATGTATCTTGCGACCAACGTAGTTCATTCAGCGCCAATCCGCATAGCCGCGCCCGGCCAGCCCAAGGTGAGGATCGAACGATTTGCTGGAAGTACTTCTGCTAAGTCTCGGCACTACTGTGGCGAAGGCTGTGGCCCGAATCTGGATCCAGAGCGACAGTGCCCTAGGTGTTGGTGACGGACTAATTGAGGCCCTTGGTGCCCGCGTTCCGAGCCTTATCGAAAGGCGGCGAGCTGCCCGGCAGTTTCAGGAGATCGCGGATAGGATTGTGGTTCAACTAACACCTATGATCGAGGTCGAATACGGAACTGTACCTGAACACGAGGTGGGTGCCGCTATTAGCGCGGTAACTGACCTTGTTGGCGCCCTCGACCATATGCCGGCGAGTACTCTCTTCTCAATTGACCTTAATCCAGTCCAACTTGAGAAGCTTCTCAGTCAAGAGCCGCAATTCAAGCAACGAAACGACCTTGCTCCGGCAGCCCAGTTCATATTCGATCGCCTATTGCGCGAGAACGCGAACTACATAGTGGAGTTGGCTACCAGCCCTCCCGGCTTTTCCAGTCACGCTTTGATGAATCTCTCAAGAGGGATTCTGTGCTAATCGAACTAGTGGAACTTATCCTGCGGAACATGCCGCAACCCGACTTGGAGCAGGGAACTCTCGATCGCGACTTTCACCTTAGATATCGCCGAGTACTGGCAACACGACTTGATCAGCTGGAGCTTTTTGGCGTAACCCTGTCCGAGCAATCTAGTCGATATCAACTAGACGCACCCCCTACATCACGCTGTCTGCGAACCACCTATGCGCGTCATCAAAATACAATCCTGAGCGCCGAGACTTGAATTCCCCTGGCGGCGACGATGAAGCGGCGGGAGACTGAGGAGGAGCCCGCGGAGTTACGTGTTGACGAAGCCCTGGCGCATGGCAATATTCACGTCATTAGAGGAGAAGCAGGGTCAGGCAAGACGACGCTTCTACAGTGGCTTGCCGTGAATGCGGCAAGAGATTCGTTGAATGAGACGCTCGACGCATGGCACGGCGCGGTGCCGTTCTTTATACAACTGCAACGCTGCAAATCAGGGCGTCTGCGAGCTCCTTACAGCAGTTCCTCGAGTACTCAGCACGAGAGATTCTTGCCTTGATGCCGTCGGGTTGGGTCCACGGACCAGCTGGACTCGGGTAAAGCGCTACTGCTGATTGACGGGGTCGATGAGTTGCCCGAGCACCAACGGGCGGACGCTAGGAGATGGCTCTCCCGACTGCTCATTGAGTTTCCGGGATGCTTTTGCGTTATCACTACGCGACCGCCGGCGGTGTCCGAAAGTTGGCTCGACGAACTCGGCTTCTCGGTCTTCGAACTGATGCCCATGACGACGCCGGATATCATATCATTTGTTGAGCATTGGCACAGCGCCGTTAAGGCTCAAGATGGCCGTGGGTCCGACGACGCGTTACTCGAAGATTATGAGAAAGAACTCGTGCGAGTTATTCAGAACAGCGCTGCGGTGAGGGCGCTGGCCTCGACTCCACTGCTCTGTGCAATGCTTTGTGCTTTGAACAGAGATGGCAAGAGCCAGTTACCACGCGACCGGATGAATCTGTATCGGATTGCACTAGAAACACTCTTGGAGCGGCGTGACGTCAGAGAAAAATTCTGGAGGTGTCGTCGGTCGAGCTTTCAGCCACCTTGAACGAGAGCTGCTATTGCGGGATTTGGCTTACTGGCTAGTGCTGAATGGTCAGACAGATATAGGGAAGGATGAAGCCATCGCTCGGGTTGCTGCCCGGGCGCACCTCCCGAATATTAGACTCGAGCCAGCTGCTGTATTTACTCATCTCCTCTTGAGGAGTCGTATCATCAGGGAGCCCGTCCACGGTCGCATAGATTTCATACATCGGACTTTTCAGGAATACTTGGCGGCCGCCAGAGCAATCGATGAGGGAAATATCCCTCTGTTAATCGAAAAAGCAACCTCAGATCAGTGGCGTGAGGTGGTCGTGCTCGCAGTAGGTCACGCGAATATGGGTCAACGGAATTCTATCATTGAGGGCTTGCTGACGAGGGCCAATGGCGAGCCGGGCAACTTTCACCGGCTGTGCTTCTTAGCAGCGGCATGCCTGGAAACCGCCGTTGAGCTCTCGCCAGTCACCGCCTCTCACGTACGCAGCGCGCTGGCCAAAGCGTTGCCGCCGTCTAATATGACTGAGGCAAAAGCTGTGGCGTCCGTCGGTCCTTTCGGCCTCGCCATTGCTTGAGCCATTTCCGCTTCTGTTACCCGGGCGCACGTGGCTAGCGCGTCGGTTCGGTCGCTATCGCTTATAGGGGGTCCAGAAGCGCTTGAGTCCCTGAGGAGTTTTCGTGCGGATACGCGAGTGACGGTTGCAAAGGAACTAATTAGAGGATGGGAGTATTTCGATCGTCGGACTTACGCAACACAAGTCCTTGCCCACAGTATTGCTGGTCCGAATATTACCATTCGCGACCCTGATGCATTAGCGGCAGCAGATGCGTCGCCGAACCTATCTGTCATTCGATTCACACCGAATCCACATGTGGTGGATCTTTCCAAAGTCGAGAATAAGGAACTTGTCTCAGTACTTGACCTTTCGAACGCACTGCGTATCAACGATTTTTCGCCTGTTCCAGACTTCTCAAATTTGAAGTTGCTGAATCTTGAGTCCAGCAGGATTCGCGTGCTACCACGCTTACCATCCGGTTTGGGCGAGTTGCGAGTAAAGTTCTGTTCGTTCATCGAAAGCGTTGATTCGCTGATGGATGGTCCGCCAATCAGGACACTTGTCTTTTTACATATGAGGTGTTTGAAATCATTCTCGCCAATAGGCACTCTGCATGGGTCGCTGAAGTCCTTGGTTATATCGGGAGAATTCGGTGAGTCTAGTCGGGACTTGAATTGGCTTTCGTCGTTAACGAGTCTGCGCGATCTGAGAGTAGCACCACCTTTCGCTAAGGAGGATTACCAATTCGTTCTAGGTGATTCGGATGACCTCTCATACTTGCCAGCTGCGGTTGAGCTTCGCGAGCTAGTCCTAGATGACGCTAGTGGGCTTCAGTCGCTGGCCGGGCTTTCCAACACCCTGCAGATCTTGAACTTGTCGAGCTGCACGTCACTTCGGTCGGTGCAGATCCTTGAGACATCGGCAAACCTGACGGAACTCGCGCTATCTGGCGCTGAACACTTGGTCGACTTTTCGTTTCTACGTTCTATGCCCTTGCTTCGCAAACTCAATTTGTCCCGTTGCGCTCAGTTCTCAAGCTTGGATTTGATATCATCTGACGCGGAATTGATTTCGCTCGATATTTCGAGGACATCGGTGAGAGACCTGACCGACCTTGAGCGCCAGCGGTCTCTTCGCCAGCTGAATCTGGTGGGCTGCGACCCACACTCGTTGGATCCGTTGATGAGCATACCGAGTTGCCTCCTGATTGTTGACACACGAATTCAGGAGCGTCTTCCAAAAGCATTGTCCGACCGTCATCGGGTCCACGTCGTGGGGCTGCCATCTGCAACTTCCACGTGAGATCCCGATGCTGGGTCTCGGGGCCCATCAGGTGTGGCCGGTCTGGGCGAGGCCCGCAGCGCAGCGAGGACACGCAGGCCGGCCGCCGCCCAACCACGCGCGGCCGTAGGCCGCGCTTGAAGGAGTACAGAAACTACTCACGAAGCAGGCGTCCGTCGTCCCCGTTCTCTTGTGCCGGTAGGTGCTTGACAGTCGCTGTGTCAGTAGGTGCTTGACACTGAGCCGTGATTGCGGCCTTCGTGGTCGGCGATGTTCCGTGGACGTCGTCGGGCTGGGAGGCCGGGATTGGCACTGGTTGCGTTGTCGGTGGTCGAGCAGCGGTTGGACGCGGTTCGGGCGGTGTTGGCGGGTGCGTCGGTGACCGAGGTGGCGGCGCAGGTCGGGGTGTCGCCGGTCAGTCGGTGCATGCCTGGCTGGGCCGGTATCTGGCGAGGGCGTCGCCGGGTCTGGCGGATCGGTCGTCGCGGCCGCGGTCGTGTCCGCATCAGGTCGCCGGAGCGCGGTGGAGCGGGCGGTGGTGGAGATGCGGCGGGAGCATCCGCGGTGGGGTGCGAAGCGGATCCGGTTGGAGCTGCTGCGGCCGGCCGCGGCCGTGGCATGCCGAGCAGCGGTGGCGGTGGCGGTGCCGTCGGAGCGTCGACGATCAACCGGATCCTGCGTCCGGCAGGGCTGGTGAAGTCGCGGCCGCGGAAGCGGCCGCGGGAGTCGTTCATGCGGTTCGAGCGGCCCGGGCCGATGCAGCTGTGGGGCATCGACATCGTCGGCGGGATCCGGCTGGTCGACCCGGTGACCGGCGAGCTGCGGGAGGCGAAGATCGTCACCGGGGTGGATGACCATTCCCGGTTCTGTGTGATGGCGGCGGTGGTGGAGCGGGCCACCGGCCGGGCGGTGTGTCTGGCGTTCGCGCAGGCGCTGGCCCGGTTCGGGGTGCCGGAGGAGGTGATCACCGACAACGGCAAGCAGTTCACCGACCGGTTCAGCCGGTATGGGCCGACGCGCGGTGAGGTGTTGTTCGACAAGATCTGCCGCACGAACGGGATCACCCATCGGCTCACGCAGCCGGCGTCGCCGAACCAGAACGGGAAGGTGGAAAGATTCCACGGGACGTTCCGGCCCGAGATCAGCGAGGCAGGGCCCGTTCGAGTCGCTGGCTGACGGCGCAGGCCGCGGTCGATGACTGGGTCGGCACTACAACTGCGAACGGCCGCATCAGGGCCTGGACGAGAAGGTGCCGGTGGTGCCCGCGGACCGGTTCACCCCCGCCGCACCGAGGCCGAGCGGACGGTGCGAGCTGTGGCTGCCACCCGCGCTGGAGGTCGCCGCAACCTGCGCCGCAGCGGCCGTCGAAGTGCGCCGCCGATGCAGCCCGAGTCGGCTGCCGAGCTGGTCCGTCGCCGGGCCGGGTGGCGCCGATCGAGCTGGACAAGGTCGGTGCCGGCCGTCGGGGAACATGTGCCTGTGCGGGCAGTCAGTTCTGGCTCGGCCCGGCCCGCGCGGGGCAGGTGGTGCGGTTCTGGATCGACTGCGACTGGGTGCACCTGTCGGTCGGCGGGGCGCGGATCAAGTCGCTGCGGTCCCGGTTCACCGTCACCGACCTGGACGCGCTCGTCGCCACAGGGCGCGGTGCCCGCCGGGCCGGCACCGGTGCGCATCGCGGCGGGCCGGGCAGCCGCGCCGGACGCACGGTCGTCGAGGTCGAGCGGACCGTGGCCCGCACCGGGACCGTCTCGCTGGGCAGCCACGTCGTGCTCGCCGCGGAGATCCTCGCCGGTCGCCGGGTCGGGATCTACATCGAGGACGGTGCGCCGCTGCTGTTCTTCGACCCCGAGACCCGCGAGCTGCTGCGCACCCGCCCCAACCCGCTCGACCCGGCGAGGCCGCCGGCTGCAGCGGCGCCCACCCGCGGGACCGTGCCGCGGCCCTCGACCGAGCCGGTCACCGTGCAACGCCGCGCGTCCAACACCGGCGTGATCATGGTCGCCGGGCAGAAGGTCGCCCTCGGCCGCGAGCACGCCGGACCACCGTGACCGTGCACGTCTCCGAGACCACCCTGGCGATCGACCTGCCCGACGCCGACACCCGCGTCGTGCGGCGCACCACCGACAAGCCGTGCGTAGCATCAAAGGACAGCGGCCACGGACCGCTGACACCTCAGTTTCCTAGGCGGAGTGTCAAGCAGTCGTGACACGAACCGTCAAGGACTACTGCGTCAAGACACGCGATCAGATCAGATCACGTGTCCTGTCTCGGTAGTGCCCACAGAGCGGGTGCGTCGTCGCTCGCGTGCGCCGATTCGTGCGGCTGGCCCGGGTGCCGGGTCCGCCGTGGGACGCCAACTGCGGTGGCCCCGCGTCGGCGGCGTCTTGGACCAGTCGGAAAGCCGGACTCGGCCGCCAGCTCGGCCAAGACAACCGTCAGCGCCGACGTCTGCGAGACGACGCTGGTTCCTAGGCGCACTGTCAAGCAGGTCCTGACACAACCGTCAAGAACCTGCTGACGCAAGACAGGCGATCAGATCGCGTACCCTCCTGTGTGCTGGCCCTGCGAGGTGCCCTGCTCGGCCGTTGTGCCTAAATATTTCCTCGGAAGTCGGAGTGAGGCAGAAAAGCAACTTCTGTATCCCGAGCATCATTTGGCTGATAGGTTGCGAGCGATTGCCGCAGTAGGCGGCTCAATCCGTAGTAGTTGTACCCATCGGGGGGTGGATCTTGTCGGCTTCAGTTGTAAACAGGCTGCGGTGTATGGCCGGGACGCTCGTCCTTGGACTATTGGTCTCTCTCGCACTTCTGCCACAAACTCCGGCGCACGCTGCTGACCTTGGGCAACCATATCCCCAGCGCAAGGGCCATCTTCTCACGGCATATTTGGCGATAACGCCGGTGGTCTGATGCCGAGAGTGGCAAGTGTAGACGCTTGCCCAACGGGCCCCGTGGGCTCCCTGATGTACATTAGGGTTTACGAGGCGCGAGATCGTAATCGAGTTGCAGTTAACCCTGTTGCTTCTGATGGCAGCTGGCAAATTCTATTTAGTGTTCCTGTGACATTGGGTGTCAACACCATCAACATGGAATGCGCCTACGCGCCATCTCAGAACGAGGCGGTGGGTCCGGCAGTTCCGACGTTCCAGCCGCTGGCATTTACAGTCAATGGCCCGACACCTCCGTTGCGAGTCTCAAGTCCTGCGCCGAATGGCGACATAACCATCGCGTCAACCGAGCCGTGCCCCGTGGCCGGCCAGCGTGTGTCTGTCGCCAGCTTCTATGTGAAACCCTGGAACCAGTTCGGCGGGCCGTCGGTTAATGCGGATGCTCAGGGAAACTGGCAGGTCACGGTGAACTTCGCTGGCACCGAGGTTCAGCCTGGGACCTACATGATCAGCGCAACATGTACGCACAGTGACTCAGTCATGAGGTTCCAGAGCTTCAGTACGCGTTCACACCGATGACCGTGACGGAACCGTCGACCGAACCGACACCGACACCGACACCGACACCGACGCCCACACCGACGCCCACACCGACGCCGGCCTTCAATCGCTACGTTGCGTTGGGTGATTCGTACTCTTCGGGAGAAGGCGCTCCGGACCCGTCTGGACCCAGCTTCATAAAGGGAACTGATACTAAGAGGGACGCCTGTCACCGTTCAAGGCTGGCATATAGCGAACAATTCCGTAAGATGTTGGGCTCGACAGGAAAGTATATTTCCGTTGCCTGCAGCGGGGCGACAGTTTTAGACGTGCGGAATGGAATGGAGACAAGAACCAAAGCAGCTTGCAGCGCTCAGAACACAGATCTGGTGACGTTGACCGTTGGTGGTAACGACATCGGCTTTAAGGACGTGATAATCGACTGCTATCGAGATCTTGTCTTCTGCAACTCGCCAAAGAATGATAAGAAAATTGCCAAGAAACTTGCAGCTCTTGGGCCAGACCTCAGCAAGCTCTACGAGCGCATACGAGTTCTATCTCCGAATGCAGATGTGTACGTGCTTGGATATCCTCTCATCTTTCCAGCTGAACCAATCACTAATCCAACCTGCAATCTGATTCAGATCAACTTCTTGGAGCAGGCCTGGGTTAATGTCAAAACGCGCGAATTGAACCAAACGATTCTCGAACAGGTGAATGCGGTGAACTTCAAGACGCCCACGTCACAGAGGATCCACTTCGTCGATACGACTACCGCGTTTAGTGGTGGCGAGATCTGCTCTACCTCGTCCGTACCGGCGTATGTGAATGGTCTCGTGAGTCCGACAGGAGTTCAGCTTCCACCCAACCGCCGCGGGCCAAGCAAAACTAGCCCTCAGACTCTTTGATGCGGTCTAGGGCCTAGTTGCTGTTTCGACCTCGACGCCCGAGGCGGTCCCCTCAGTTTCTCGCATATCAGGTGGCGGGCCCACGTCGCGCGCAGCACCGGACGGATCACACCGATCAGATCGCGGGCGCTATCGGTCGGCTACGGTCCGCGACAGAGTTAACGCAAGCGCCGTCGCGGCCGGTCGCTGTCCCAGGCTTGGATGGTCGAGGGTTTCCAGAGCGAGAGTGGACCCATCTTCCGGTCCGGCGCAGGCATCTGACCTCGGACCTGATACGCGCGACGGGTCGACGGCTGACGTTGAGGCACGTAGCGGCCTGTTCCGTCGTCCACCAGTCATCCGGCAGATCATCAGCTCGCCGCCTGTCTGGGCCGGTCGACCGAGCAGGGCCTGTACTGGGCTGCTGGGGAGGACGCCGACTGGTCGGAGGTCGCCGCGGCGCATCTGTCGGTCGGCGCGGCGGTCAAGTCGCTCAGACAGCCTCGCAGCGGGCGGAGCAGTGGGGCGAGTTGGCCGGCCACGCCAAACGTCAGCTGGTGCGGGAAGCGTGCGCGGTCGAGGTCCGCCTGTCCGCACATCTGAACGAGCCCGTGCCGGTGTGGGTCTGCGTCCAGCCGCTGCGCTTCTGAGGAGCCGGTCAGACGAGTGGTTCGCGGACCGGGAGTGGCTGACGGTGGAGGAAGCCGCCGAGCTGGCCGGGGTCGCGTTCAACACGATGGGCAATGCGAAGTGGCGACGCGACTACGGGGCACCGACCGCCCACCGGGACGCACGATCAGCGCCGGCTGCTGTATCGCCGTGACGACGTGCTCGCGTTCCGGCACCAGCGACGCGGCGCAGCATGACCAGCCCGCGGACGGTGGGTCGAGGCATCCTCACCGGACTGCGGTGGACCGGCGCGGCATCCGTCACGGGCTGGCCGAGATGTGGTGGTGGATCGCCGGGCCGTTCCGGTTCCTGGTCCGTGCACCCGGTCGAGGCGGTTGCCTGGACCGCCGGCACGGTCTGGTCGGCTACCTGTCGCAGACCTGGCTGCTGCTGACCGGGCTCCTGTCGCGGCGGTGGTGCCGGCGCTGTGGGCACGGTGCTGGCCTGACTCCTACCTCCGGCACGTGTGCACCCGGCCTGGCGGCGCCGGATTCGGCGTTCCGTCCGCCGGTCCTGGGCGTGCGTTGATGGAAGCGTGCGGGCTGTCGCGTCGGGTGATCGGCCGGGACGGGCCCGAACTCCGGGTGCCGGCAGCTGCACCGGATCGGCTGGGAAGACCCCGACGTGCTGGTGGTCGTGCCGCAGCTGATGGTCGGGCAGACCGTCGACGACATCGTCGACGGCGTCGGAACGGCTCCGGACCGCGGTCGGGTCCCGGCAGGTCCGGGTGATCCCGAACGACACCCATACCGGCTGCACGCTGCGGTTCCTGTTCGCCGACCCGCTCGCCGCGGTGATGGAGGCCAGGTTCCCTTCCCCGAACCTGGCACCCGAACATCACCACGGCGGAGATGGGGGTCACCGAGAACGGCGAGCCGTGGCTGCATCCCGATCCAGGTCTCCACCCTGACGGCCGGCTGGTCCGGGTCGGGGAAAGCGTCGGCGATGTGGATGCTGCTGCTGAATCTCGCCCCCGCCATCCGGGCCGGGCTCGTCCAGGTCCACGGCATCGACCTGAAAGGCGGCGATGGAACACGGCCTCGGCACTGCGACTGTTCACCCGCTACGCCACCACCCCCGAGCAAGCCGTCATCCTGCTCGAGGACGCCGTCCAGGCGATGACCGCCCGCGCCGCGAAGCTGGCCGGTCACACCCGGTCGCACACGCCGACGACGGCTGAGCCGTTGGTGTTCGTGGTCATCGACGAACTCGCGATGCTGACCTCCTACCTGTCGAACCATCGGGACCTGTTCCAGCGCGCCGACAAAGCGCTGCGGGCGCTGCTGGGCTGGGGCGGGCGCCGGGGTTCGTGGTGTGGCGTTCCTGCAGGACCCCCGGAAGGACACGGTGAAGCAGCGGCACATGTTCACCCAGACCATCGCCCTCCGCCTCCGCGAACGCGA
>CAVXBJ010000101.1:0-56680 GCA_963759915.1 uncultured Actinomycetota bacterium
GGATCACGGCCGTGGACGTCGACGACATCATCGCCCGCTACCGCCAGGGCGCGTCGATGCTGACCCTCGCCAACCAGCACCACACCTCGCGACACACGATCCGGCGGATCCTCAACGCCGCCGGCGAACCCACCCGGCCCACCGGCCGGCCCCGCCTGGACGTGTCGTCTGAGACCATCGCCGAGCTGTACGAGGCCGGAACCAGCTTCCAGGAGATCTCCACCCGCCTCGGCATCCACCCCGACGCCGCCCGCACCCGCTACAACGAGATCCGCGCCCGACGCGGCCTCACCCGTCGCGGCCGGTGGCACCAGGTCCTCCTCGACGCCCTCGACCAGCAACCGACGATCGCGGTCCTACCAACGGCCGCCGACCATCTCGGCCGCTACCCGACCCGCAACGAAGCCCACGCCGTCCGCCGCGCCGCCCGCGACCTCGCCCTAGCCGGCGACGCCACCCTCGACCACCAGCTCCTCACCTGGCAGAACCGCAGATGCCCCTACCTCGTCCTCACCACCGTCGAGACCCCGCCACCGGCGTGAACTCGCTGACCCCCCAAGAAACGACGTAGCTCATGGCCGTGCAGTGGCATCCCGTGCTGGACCAGGCGCTCGCCGAGACCGCCGTTGTTGGCGTCGCCGACGCCGTGTCGCACCACCTGGGCCGGCGACCCACCAAGTCCGAGATCACCGCCGCCCGCCGAGCCGCCCACCGCTACGCCGCCACCGGACAAGCCCAGCTGACCCTGCTGCCCTCCGTGGCCGCCGGACGCAAGTATCGGGTCCTGGTGCTGGCCCGCCCCGACGTCGACCTCGACGACGTCCAGGAACTGCGACAAGCGGTCGCCGCGCCCGCCAGGAAAGCCGCCAAGCCGCAGGGCGCGGGAACCAAGGACACCGCCCGCCGCGCCGAGTCCCTGCTCACACAGGTGTCCCACGCCACCCGGCGCCGCCCGGCTCCTGCCCGTCAACCAGATCGAGCCCGCGCACGCGAAGCTGCTCGCCGAAGACCTCACCGAGGTGGTCGCCAGCCTCGCCACCCTGGCCGCCGATCTGACCCGCCGCTCGCGCCAGCACACCCCCACCGCCCGCCCCGACTAGGGAGCCAACCGGCGATTACACACAGCCGGGCACCACCTAGCCAGCGATGGTCTCATCCCGATCGACACGTCCGGCGGTTCCTGGACAGAGTTGCAATGCATCGGTCGGCGGTGGGGCCGATGTTCAGCAGACAGGGCGACACCAAGAGCGTTATGAGATCGATGCTCGAACTATTCGCCAAGTTCTTCTATGCTCGCGTTGCAAGAGTGCACTATGTGGTGTAAGTGACCAATGTTCCGATGTGTGTCGGGGCGCACAGCGGCGCAGCTTCCAGGAGGAGCGGCGAAGCATGCTGTCAGCCGAGAGCAGCGACATCACCGGTCGCGGCGCGCATTTGCCCTGCGGCAAGCAGGGCCCCTGCGGCTGTCCAGGTATCGCGGGGCCAAACCTCAAGTGTCTGTGCGATGCATCGTGGCTGAACTGTGCGTCTTCCAGTTCGTCGCAACTCGGGGAGGTGGGCCCTTGCGACCTTGACTGATCTGGATCCGTTCCTGATTGGTCTCAACGCCAGTCGTTGGTCTGCCGACCTACGTCACTCAGCAAGAAGGACGCCTCCCATGATCGTATTGACTTCTCTGCAGACGGTCTTGCCGCTCGCTGTGTGGACGCCGAGCACGGTACAGAAGCTGCTGCTTTCTGTTCTGGGCCTGGTGATCATTCTCGCCGGCATTGCTGTCATCGCCAAGGCTGGCAAAGCCAACTACGCCGAAACGGCTCGCATCGGTTTCAACGTCCTCGCCGGCATCGTCATCGCCGCCCTCGGCGCCGGCGCGATCTCCTACGCAGTCTTCGGCAAATCGCTGCTCGAGTTCTTCGGCTTCAACGTCGGCTAGACGCAGCTCATGCCTCGCTTACGCACGGACGACGGCCCCCGCAAGCTGCGGGCGGTCTGGTTGGGGCCGGCCGGGCACACCCTGCCGTTCCAGTGGACCTACGTGCAGTGGGCGGTCACGCTCATCGCCGTGCCGGTCGCCGGAACGATCGGCACAGCGATCGTCTACGCGCTGCTCGGCGACCCGGTGTGGGCGTTCGGGCTGGGCGGGCTGTGGTTCGGTGCCGGCGGGGTCTACCTGGCCATTCACCTGATGCGGAACGTCACCTTCGATGAGCCGCTGAGCTATCAGCGCCGCTTGGTCAAGGCGCGAGTTCTCCCGCCAGTTCTCGCAACCGGTCGGCGCACGCCGCTTGACCGTCGAGTTCGAGCAGCCGTCCATCGACTACCTGGCGGCGCCGATCCGCCGCGCCATGGGCTGGGACATCACCGCCCAACAACCGCTGGCCGTCACGTCGCCTCGGAGCCGGGCCGAGGCGACGTTGGCCAACCCGTACGTCACCACTCCACCAACCGCGCCGGCGGTAGTCCGGACGTCCGCGCCCCCACAGTCATCCACCGAAGTCGAAGCAATGGCGGCACCTCTGTCGCCGAGACCGAACCCGTACACCACGTCAGCTCGCACCTAGCCGGACCCTGCGAAAGGGCTCATCTGATGGCGTTCAAGACCGCTGTCACCGCTGATCCACCGACGATGCCGGCGGACCCATCCGACGCGTCCGTTGCCAATGTCGATACCGCGGTCAGCCCGGCACCCCGGCGCGGATCAAGGATGTCTGTCGAAGGCGCGACCGAGCCGGCTCCTTCGTTGGGTGACCCGTCCACGTCAGGTGACGGTTCACTCCGGCCGCCTTCAGGATCGCCGGGCCGTTCATGTTCACCCGGGGCGGGATGTTCTGCACCTACGTGCTGGGCGGACAGGCCTGGGACTTCCGGTCCCAAGGTGACCGGCTGGTGCTGTGGGACCAGGGCACGTTCCGGTGGTCGCAGCTGGAGGGGCGCCCGATCAAGCTCCGTAGCACCCCGATGCCGTATCCGAGCTACGAGTTCGCCCGCTCCCTCGACGAGGACACCCCGCATCCGCTGCCCGACGTGCCGGGCGCCCCGAGCTGGGACGACTACCTCGGGTACAGCCAGCGCCGGCTGCAGCAGACCGGCCTGGACACCAAGCTGGTCACCCTGTCGGTGTGGATCGGGCCGAACCCGAAGCAGGTCGGTGCAGGAGGAGCTGATCCACGGCGTGGATCATCCGCTGCCGGAGACGGTGCGGGTGATCGAGGAGATCATGAAGGTCGGCAAGATCATGAAGGGGCCGGGCTTCGACGCCAGGCCGATCGGCCCGCGGCAGATGGCCTTCCTGATGCACCGCAGCCTGTCGATGGGGGTTCCGGCGCCGATGCACGCCGGAGTCGGCGGCGACCGCTGGGAGCCCGACGACATGGCCGGCTTCTTCTCCCGCCGGGAGTGGATCTATGAGCCACTGACCGGTTCGACGGTGAAGGTGATCGCCGAGCACCACGGGCAGACCGTCGAGCGGCACGTCGCGGTGCTGTCGGTCGGCCCGATGCCGGACATCACCTGGCCGAGAGTCGGGCAAGGACCCATGGATGCTGGTCGGCCGACAAGCTCGGCTTCCCGGTGGAGTGGTCGCTGGCCGGGGCGATGCTGACCAAGAAGCAGCTGGCGCCGGCCGTCGAGTACGAGCAGAACCGGGCCTCAGCCATCGCCGCCCACTACGCCGAGCACGGCCTGGTCCCGCCCCCAGCGGTGGGGCGGGCGATCATCGGGGCAACCGAGAACCTCGACGAGGTCACCGAGGGCGACGGCCGGTCCAGCGTCCGGTTCCGCGGCCCGGTCCGGCTCGCCACCTACGCCGCCACCGAGGCCGAGTGCCTGGAGCAGGCCCGTGCCCTGGTCGACGCGTACGGCGACCGCGCCAACTTCGATCTGGCGCAACCCGCGCGGGCAGGCGCAGCTGCTGCGGGAGTTCGTGCCCGGGGAACCGTGGTCGAACGTGGGCTACCAGCGGCGGATCCCCGCCCGGTACCTGGCGGCGGCGATGCCGCACGTCGAGCTCCGAGGTCGGCACGCCGACCGGTCCCTATCTCGCGCTACGGCACCGGGTCGGCCCGCCGGGCGATGCGGCTCGACCTGCACTACGGGATGGAGAAGCTGCAGCAGTCCGGCTTCTTCACCATCACCGCCGAGCCCGGCGCAGGCAAGAGCGTGCTGACCGGCGCGTTGGCGTTCAACGCGGCCCGCCGCGGCGAGCCGACGATCATCCTGGACCCGTCCGGACCGCTGGCGCGGCTCGCCACGATGCCGGAGCTGAAGGGCTCCTCGCGGGTGCTGGACCTGACGGCCAGTGAGCCCGGCACGCTGTCGCCCTACCAGCTGGTGCCCGAGCCCCGCCCGAAGACCACCTCGTTCGAGGACGGCACCCCGAACGAGCTGGAGTATCCAGCGGGCGGTGCGGCGGGCCGTCGCGGAGCGGCAGCAGCTGATGTTCGACGTGCTGCGGATGTGGCTGCCCGACCGCGCTGTTGAAGGAGCCCGGCACCGACGTCAATCTGCGCGCCGCGATCCGCAACACCCGCACGCGGGTCGTCGACGCCGGCCTGCCGACGTGGAGACCAACCCCCGCTGGGTGGTGGAGGAGCTGGCGAAGCTCGGGCGACCGCACCGACGGTCGCTGGTCGAGGAGATCAACGCGGCCGCCGAGTTCCCGCTGGGCGAGCTGATCATGCCCGACCACTCGGACCCGATGCCGGCCAGCCAGGCCGAGGACGCGACCCTGGTCGTGGTGACCATGCCGGGACTGGAGCCGCCGCCGGCTGACATGGACCGCGACCTGTGGGGATCGTCGGAGCGATACGCGCAGCCGCTGCTGCACCTGGCCGCGTTCTTCACCGCCCGCTTCATCTACGGCAGGCCCCGTACAGTCCGCAAGAACGTGTTCCTGGACGAGACCCACCTGATGGGGGTGTGGGGATCGGGCCGGGCGCTGATGGTGCGGCTGTCGCGGGACTCGCGGAAGTGGAACACCGCTGTCGGGGCCGCCTCCCAGCATCCCGACGATCACCTGTCGATCGGCCGGATCGACGCCCTGCAGGGGATGGCGTTCGTCGGCCGGCTGACCAAGGAGTCCGCGGCGGAGCGGGCCTGCAAGCTGCTGCAGCTGCCCGACGTCCTACGCGTCCGTCATCCAGGCACTGTCACCGAAGCGGCTCGTCGACGACGACAGCGACGCCAGACAGGACACGGGCGAGTTCGTCGTGCTCGACCCGTTGAAGCGGATCGGCAAGGTCCGCATCGACATCGACTGGTACCCGGGACTGCGCGACGCTCTGAACACCACCCCGGGCCGGTCCCGCCCGACCGTCGACCTGCCCCTGCAGCCGACCCCGTTCCTCGACGAAGAGCTGTTCGAGGCGATCACCGTCATCCCCATCGTCGACGACGGCGAAGCGGCATGATCACGACCAGCTCGCGCCGGCGGTGGATCCTCGCCGCGCTCGCCGGGCTGATCTTGACCGTGGGCTTGGCCAGCGCCGCCGGCCCGGCCCACGCCGACGGCCTGGACGACCTGTGCCAGACGGTGCCGGCGCCGGTGCGGCCGGACTACCAGGTGTCCGGGCTGGTGATGGACAAGCCCGACCTGAATGACCGTCCCGAACGCCGCACCGGACCCGTTCAAGGACCCGAGCGTGCCGATCAGCGACGTGTACGGCTGGGCGTGGCGGTTCACCAACTACGACCTCGGCTGCGGCAACGACTTCATCCGCGATCCCAGCGCGGTCGCCACCACTGCGTCCGCCAACTTCGTGATGGCCTGGATGGCGACGATCACCAGCTGGATCGCCTCTCTGGAACACATGGCCCACAGCGGAGTCTTCGACTGGCTCCAAGTGGTCGTGACCTCCGTAGCCGACGCCCTGAAGGACCGGGTGCTGACGGTCTGGCTGCCGTTGGCGGCGGTCGTGCTGTCCATCGTGGTCGTGTTCACGTCCCGGACGGCCGGCTACGCCGACACGATGCGCCGCCTCGGCATGCTCGCTGGGCTCGATCCTGCTGGCCGTCGTCACCTTGGTGCTCCCAGCGCAGGCGATGAAGCTGGTCAACGACGCCGCCAACACCGCGGCCGACGTGGCGCAGGCCGGCTTCACCAGCGAGGCAGCCGACCTGGTCACCCGGGAAGCCATCTACAAGACCTGGCTGGTCGGCAACTTCGGCTCCGCCGACTCCCCGATCGCGCAGCAGTACGGCCCGCGACTCATGTCCGCGCTCACCTACACCTGGTCCGACGTGAAGCGGATGAACGCCGACCCTGGCGCGAAGGCCAAGATCGACCAGGCGAAAGCCACCGAGTTCAAGACGATCGCCGACGAGGTGCAGAAGAAGGACCCGACGGCCTACCAGTCCCTCACCGGCAAGACCGACACCCGCACCGCCCCGGCCACCATGGGCGTGGTGTGGGTCGTGCTGATGGGCATCTTCGTCGCGATCGCCTGCTTCATGATCGTGATGGCCAAGCTCGTCATGCTCGGCCTCGATCGTGTACGGAATGGTCGCCTCGGTCGTCGGGGTGCTGAAGTTCTCCGTCCTGCAGCACGTGTGGGACCTGTTCACCGCTGCCGTGGTGAACATCGTCAAGTTCACTCTCGCCGCCGGACTGATGACTCTGGTGCTGAGCGCGCTGTCCACGGCCCCGGTCGGGGTCGGCTGGCGGATGCTGCTGGCGATCATCGCCACGGTGATCGCGGTCATGTTCACCCGGCCGGTCAGGTCGTTCAAGGCAATGGCCGGGATGGACCCGAACAAGTCCGCGGTCGTCTCGATGATGAAGCGCGCCGTCGGCACGGCTGTGGGCACCGTTGTCGGCAACAAGGTCTGGGACAGCCAGAAGCTGCCTGTCGGTGATGCGCCAGGCGCGACCGCGACCGCGGCGCACTGCCGCGGACGAAACCGCGGCGACACCGCAACCCGTCGAACCGGCACGTCCGCCGCTGCCTCCGCCACCGCCGCTGCGTGCCCTTCCCGTCGGCCAGGGGCAGCCTGCCCTCGAGGCCGCACCCGCCACCGCCTGGGCCGGCTACACAGCGGTCGGTGGCCGTGCCCGCCCCGCCGATCAAGAGCTGGTCGCCGCTCCAGCAGCCGAGCGAGCTGCCATCCGCGAACGACCGGCCGCTCCGCGCGCTGCCCGCCGGGACCGCGGTCGTTCCCGTCACCGCCGCAGCGGCGATCGGCGTGGCAGCCGGAACCCGCGCAGCCGAGCACCCCGAACCGACGCCGACCAGACATCTGCGCCAACGCCGGAGCCTCTAGATCCAGAGACTCTTGTGCAACCACCGGTCACCGAGCCGGCTCTCCCGAACCGCCGCAATCCTGTGGAAGGAGCGGCCGTGGTGTACCCGACGGGGATCATCCTGTCTCCTGACCCAACCCTGTACCGGTCTTCAGGCAGTGCCGTGACCGGCCAGAGCGGCGACTACCTGCGATTCAACGAGCCTCAGGTGGACGAGAACGGCCAGGAGACCTGGGAGCCGATCTACCACGCGGAGATGGGTGAGCACCTGATGGGGAAGCACGACATCGGTCCTCGACGGTCCCCAGATGGGCTACGGCATCGGTCAACCCATCCGCGGCGCGGGAGTCGCTGTCCGACGGTGATCCTGGCCATCGTGTGCGTCGTGCTGGCTGGGCTGCTCGCCTTGAGCCTCGCCGGTCGGCACCAGGCCGCCGGTGCGCGCTGCCGGCGTCGCCGTCGCCCAGCCCGTCCGGCACCGACGCACCGCCCGCCGGTGCGGCCGACGCCGTCGCTACGTTCGTCGGTGCCTGGGCCCAGGCCGCCGGCCGACCGGGACGACAGTGCTGGCCTCGGTCACCGTGACGGGCGTGGCCGCACGGTCGACGACGCAACCGCAGCGAAACTCGACGAAGACCCAGGCGAGCGGCGCCGCCGCCTACACCCGGCTCGACCGACCAGCGCTACGCCGTCGAGCAGCCGCTGGCCGACGGGTCGACGTTGCAGCTGCAGCTGGTCTTCGACCAGGCCGCCATCTACGGATGGCTCGTCTCCTCTGTCCAACTGGGCTGAGATGCAGGAGCTCGAGCCGTGGATCCCGTAACCCTCAAGATGGCGGCGAACATCGCACTGTCTCTGGCGAAGAGCAAGATGGTGCGTCGGCTGCTGATCGTCGCGGCACTCATGCAGGCTGTGGTGTTCTCGTTCGTGCTGTTCGTCCCGGCCTACCTGATGGCGTCCGTCGCTCCGGCTCATGCACCAGGTCGCCACCGAACAGGCCTGTACAGCCGCCGTTGGCGCCGACAGCAGCGTCCCGTTGCCGGCGGGTGCGGTCGGCGCAGAGCTCACGGTCCGGATGGGGACGTGGAACGTGCTGAAGTCCAACAGCAACAACCGCATCGTCAGCGGCCTGCAGGCGTTGGGGGCGGCGGGTGCTGACGTGATCGGGGTGCAGGAGCTGCAGGCCCACCACCGTGACGCGGTCGCCCGGCGGATGGGCAGGCCGGGTGGGCGATGTCGGCCGGCAACTCCGCCACCCCGGTGTTCTGGCGGGCCAGCAAGTACACGCTGCTGGCGCAGGGCCGGGTGAAGGAGTTCGGGGTGGTGCGGATCGAGGGCGGCGGCGCCGCCGGGGCCTCGATCGGTCCGAAGTTCATCCAGTGGGTCCAGCTGCAGGACACCTCGACCAGGGCGGTGTTCATCGCCGCCAGCCACCACCTGGTCCCCACGCATCGAGACCAAGGGCCACCCGAACCGGCAGGGACCGAAACGGGTCGCCTACGCCAAAAGTCAGATCGTCGCGGCTGGCGAGCTCGCGACCCGGCTCAGCCGTGGCGGGCAGATCCCGTTCCTGATCGCCGCGGACTGGAACGTCGACGCCCGCAAGGACGCCCGAGTCCGCACCGCCGGCTTCCCGTACGTGGCGTTGCAGAAGTACGGGCTGTACTCCAACTGGCGGGTGCTCGGCTACCCGAACGAGGGCACGCAGACCCGCGGCACCCGGCTGATCGACGGCATCTTCTCCACCACCCGCACCGCCGCGCCGGTCCGGCAGCAGATCCTCGTCCACTACGGCAGCGACCACCGTGCCGTCCTGGTCCAGTACACCAACCGTGCCCCAGCTCCTCCGCCACGCTCACCACAGACACCGCGGCGCAGGTCGGTGCCGTCCCGGCGAAGATCACCGTGCCCTCGTCGCGTACCGGGCGCGACGATGGACGTGAGGGTGAGCAGATCGCAACGCCGCGACGATCATCGCCGAGGGCAGGAAAGCCAGCATTCCCGACGTTCGGCTGGGTCGTGGCGATCGCCACCGCGCTGCAGGAATCCGGGCTCCGCAATCTCGACCTACGGCGACCGTGACTCCCAAGGCCTGTTCCAGCAGCGACCGTCCTCCGGGTGGGGGACGGTGCAGCAGATCCGTGACCCGCAGCTGGCCGCCCGGCGTTCTACGGGGTCGCCGCCCACACGTCCAACACGGGCCTGACCGACATCAAGGGCTGGCAGACGATGTCGATTGCGGCGGCCAGCCCAGGCGGTGCAGATCTCGGCTTTCCCCGTCCGCGTACGCCAAGTGGGAGGCGGCGGCGCGGGCGATCGTGCAGCAGCTCGGCGACGGCCAGATCGCTGACCACCACACCGCTGCTGTGCGGCACCGGCCAGGACGCGCAGCTGGGGGACTGCCCCCCCACCGGATCACCGGCGGAGAAGGGCCTGACCCGGGACGCGCTGCTCGTGCTGCGCTGCACCAAGGCGAAGTTCCCCAGCCTGACCGACTTCGGCGGCAAGCGCCCCGACCCGCTGCCCGACCATCCCTCCGGGCGAGCGGTCGACATCATGATCCCCAACTACACGACCGCCGAAGGCCAGGCGTTCGGCTGGCAGGTCGCCCACTGGCTCAAGGACAACCGGCAGGCGCTGGGCGTCCAGTACCTGATCTTCGACGCCAAGATCTGGTCTGTCGAACGCCATGCCGAAGGCTGGCGGCCGTACAGCCCCGGCTACACCGGCTCGATCAACGACTCCTCGCTGCACCGCAACCATGTCCACGTCACCGTCTACGGCGACGCCGGCACCGGATTCCAAGTCCGACGACGGCGCACGGCACGGTGGCCGCGGGGAAGTGGACGATGGCGTTGCCGAAGGGCTCCTACACCGTCGGCTGCGCGTTCGCCTGCTACGTGTCCGCGTCCGGGCTTCCGCACACCGGCCAGGACTTCCCGACCCCGATCGGCACCACGGTGCGCAGCACCAACGCGGGCACCGTCGAGGTCAGCCGCGATCTCAACGGCAGCTACGGCCGCTACATCGTGATCCGCGATGCACGCGAATCCCAAGATCGCCGTCTACTACGCCCATCTCTCGGAGCGAGGCGTGCAGGTCGGCCAGCAGGTCACCGCCGGTCAGGTGATCGGTCGTACCGGCAGCACCGGCAACTAGCAGCGGTCCTCACCTGCACTACGAGATCCGGATCAGCGGCAACCCCGTCAACCCGATGCCGGTGCTGGCCAAGATCGGGGTGACGCCGTGAACTCCAAGACCGTGACCTGGGTCACTCGGGGCCGTCGCGGCAGCGCTCGCCGTGGCGCTGGCGGTCGTGCTGCTCCATCGCCCGGAGCCCCAGACCTACAGCGCCGACGGCCCAGTCAGCTCGGCACCGACCACTTCCAGCCGCGCCGAGACCGAGCACGCCCAGCGCCGCGAGCCAGCGACAGCGAAGCCAGCCCGCTGCCGTCGAGTGAGGTCGAAGCCCACGACGCCAGCCCCGGCGCTACCCCCTACAGCCAGACCGACGAGGCCCGCCACCAGTGGGAGCCCGTCGCCATCCGGTTTCGGCAGGGCCTTCACCGCCACGAAGGGCAAGACTGCGGCGAGAGTGGCGGGCCAGCCTGGCCCCGTTCGTCACCGACAAGGTCGGGACCAACTCGCCACCGTCGCCCTCGCCAACGTCCCGAAAGGGGCGTTCGTCAACATCGAGCCAGCCGAGTACGGCGAGGACAAGGTCGCCGTCTTCGTCCACTACGACTCCGATCTCACCCTGGTCACCTACCTGATCCTCGACGGAACCGACTGGCGCATCTACGCCTACGACCGTTGGGAAGAGTGAGGAGGATGCGATGAGCGACGACTCCGACTGGGTCTTCGACGGGCACGGCAACCTGTTCGACCTCAGCCAGGCCCAGGAGGTCGAGACCTACGGTCCACCACCCACCCTGCGTTGGCTCTCCCCGTCGACCTACCGCAGATCTTCGGGCTGCGGTGCGCCTTCGCCGGCCGGCACCGCGTCGTCTACGACCTCCGCTGCGCCTCGGAGGTGTTCGAAGACTCGGGCGGGCTCTTCGTCAACGTCGTCGACGAGGCCCAGTGGTACCGGTGGCTCGAGGTCGACGACGACCGACGACCCGAGCGAATTCCGCGAGCCACCTGCGTCGGAGCGCGCCATGTCTGGATTGAAGTCGCCGAGGAACCTCCCCCGCCACCTCCACATCCCCTCGAAGGAGAGTCGCCATGACCACCACCACCGACGAGACCATCCCCGAGGTCGTGCTCCAGCTCAGAGCCACGGGCGTCAGCACCCTCACCATCGCGGGCGACGAGCCACAGCCCATCGACGCCAACTCCGTCGACGAGGCACGGACGGCAGGGATCGCCTTCGTCCTCGAACAAGCCGCGGCCAGGGACCGGCCGGTCCGGTTCGACGCTCACGACCCAGACGGGCAGTGGCAGCTGCTCGCCCATCCCGACGGGCAGATCACCGAGTACCACCCCGCTCCGCAGACAGACACCGATGGGGGACCGAGTTCGCGTACGGTCGCGCCCAGCGGCCCGACGACCGTCGCACCAACCGGCGGCGTCGGTGATGCCCACACGGCCGATCTGCGGCCGGCGTACGACTCGACGTACGTCATGCAACGGATCGTGCCGGTGACGCGCATCCCGAAGGCGACGCGCGGGTGGCGCGCTCTGCTCGGCCTCTCGCCCAGCAAGCGCGAGTTGCAGGAGCGAGCCGACCGTGCAGCCGCGTGTCAGACCTTCGGGCGGCCGATCACAGTCGTAGTTGCCGATCCGCGCGGAGGCTCCGGCAAGACGACCACCTCCATCCTGCTCGCCGGCGCGTTCGGCAATGCTCGAGGTGGCGGTGTGCTCGTCCTGGAGAACCACGAGCTGCGCGGCACGATGCATCTGCGCGTCGACAGCCAGGGCAAGGACCGCACCATCCGCGATCTGCTGGGCGCCCAGCAATACAGCGGCACCAAGGGCGAGTTCATCAGGATCGGCGATCTGTCCGCCTACGTCCGACACCAGATTGCCGGCCAGTTCGACGTGATCGTGTCGGAGACGAAGCGGGACCGCGCGCTCACCAGCCAGGAGTTCGAGAGCGTCCACGACCTGGGGTGCCGGTTCTACGAAGTCGTGATCGTCGACACCGCAAACGACGAGTCGGCAGAGAACTGGCGCGCAGCGGTCAAGCGCGCCGATGCGTTGGTCGTGCCGATCAAGTGGCGAAACGACTACTCACTGCCCGCCGTCGAGATGCTCGAGGAGCTGCAGTCCAGCAGTGATCCCCGCCTCGAGGATCTCGTGCGGCGCACGGTCGTCGTCGCTTCGCACAACCAAGGCGATCTCGACGTTCGTTGCCGGCAGCACCTCATGCCGTACTTCGTCCAGCGCACGCAAGCGGTGATCGAGATCGCGCCCGATGCGCATATCGCCGAGGGGAACGTGATCCGCCACGATCAACTGACGCCGCGAACACGCAGGATGGCGGAACGTCTTGCCGCCGAGGTGGCTCGTTCGGTCGAGGGCGCCCTCAGAGGTGAGGTGCGCTGACTCGCCGGTAACCGATCTCTGTGCTTACTGCGGCCTTGCAGCCTCCGAAGGATGATCATGCACATCACACACTGGACTGGCCGTGACGCCGCCGCCCTCCAGTCGGCGCTTCGGCTCACCAACGAGACGTTCGCGGAGCGCCTTGGCATTGCGGTTCGCACTGTGGCGGGCTGGCATGCCAAGCCACAGCTGCAGCCACGGATGGAGATGCAGCAGCTGCTTGACGAACTTCTGACTCGGCTGTCTCCGGCCGAACTCGAGCGCTTTCACGAGCGTCCCTTAACCGAGGCCGGCAGAGGTGCGACATCCTCGGACAGTGAAGCGCTCCGCGCAGCCATCGCCATTGTGGCTGGCGAGAAGGGTGTGCTCGTTGTCTGCCGTCGAGCTGACACCGCTGTCGCTGTTCACTGGCAGTTCCCGGCGGGCATCATCAAGCCGGGCGCATCGGCCGAACGCATCGCGGAGCGCGAAACCCTCGCTGAGACAGGCGTCCACTGCGCTGCCGTCCGCACTCTCGGATCGCGCATACACCCTGTCACGCGTGTCCACTGCTGCTACGTGCTGTGCGAGTACCTCGCCGGCGATCCTGAGAACCTTGACCCTGTTGAGAACGCTGACGTCCTGTGGGCTCCGATCGACAGGTTGTCGAAGTTCATCCCACTCACTGCCATCTATCCGCCTGTCATGGCGGCGTTGAGAGGATCAGAAGTATGACTGAAACGGCGACGTCCGAGCCCGCCATCGCTGCAGCGGTGATCGTCCGCGACGGCAGGGTCTTGCTCATTCGTCGGCGACTACGTGAAGGCGCGCTCCTATGGGCGCTGCCTTCAGGTGGCGTCGAAGCCGGCGAAGCTCCTGCCGACGCGGCGCGACGCGAGTCGCTTGAGGAAGTGGGGCTTTCTGTGACGCCCGTTGAGTCTCTCGGTGAACGCGTCCATCCGATAACCGGCCGCCGCATGCACTACTTTGCCTGCACACCGGACGACGGCACGCCCGAGGTTCGCGACACTGACGAGATCGCAGAACTCGCGTGGGCCAGTAGGTCGCAGGCTCCGAATTGGTTCCCAGCGGTTTCTTCGAAGGGGTCCAGCAATACTTGGACGCCAGGCTTAGGTAAATCTGAGAGCTGAGACTCTATGATATCTGGCTAGCTGACTTGCGCGTCCGCTTCACATTTGCCCGGTCTCTGTGAGAACACGACTCGGCTTACACCAAACATGTCTTCCTCGGCGCTAGGGCCAATCGCGTTGGCAACTCCTGTGATCCAGACTTGGTGAGCGGACAACCGACCCGAAATCTTCAGCGTCGGCGTACGTGCGGATTTTTGCGCCGCCAATTGACCGGTACGGATCTTTCGAGTTGCGCACATGGGCGACCCGGACATCGTCGTCCCCGCCGACTGAGTACGTGACGGCGAGACCCCACTCGATGAGTGCATCACAATCTGATGCCCAGATCTCGATAGTCACCTGGTCGTCAGATGACACGTGGAAAGCCGGTCCGAATCTGTTGCTTTTCTTTTCACCGGATGTCGTGTCGACCTCGAACAGATGTGGATCCGTCGCATCAAGCTGAACAGCGTAGGCGCGATTGTCTGACCCGCCACAGCCGCCAAGTGGCTGGTATCGCCAAGTCCCCTGTTGACTCTTCTTGCTGAATATGGCGGGGCTAATTCCGGTCACGACGATGTCCTCGCCCTTTGGAGCGGTAAGCACGAGCGTGACTATTCCAAGCTGCCAGGCGGCGCCACCGTCGGCGATCATCTTCTTGCGCAACTCAGGGTCGCGTTGCTTCCGCAGGTACTTGTCTGGCCCCGGCTGCCCCTCTAGCGCGACAGTGCTTCGCGCACCATCACAATCCGTAAACATGGGCCAGCCGACTTCCTTCACAATGAGGGCAGCGCTCGGCTTTGACGGGGAGGGCCCAGCGCTGCTTGGGGTGTCGGTGCGCTGGCGTTCGGCCGAGGGAACTGAAACTGTGGGCGTGGCGGCAGGAGTTACAGCGGACGCTTGGCCCCGCGGCGCGCCAGGTGACGAGCCGGCGGTGAGTCCGGGGATAGCAAGGATCGCGGCGAGAGCAATGACGATGGCAGCAAAGGCTCCGACCAACTTGATCAGCGTGGGGTGCTGAGTCCAGGGAGCGAAGACGATTAGGCAAGCGCCGCACCCGCCCGCGATGACGAGCGGAACTAGCAAGATGAGCCCACCATCTCGAAGTAACCCGAGTGCCAGCAGGCCCGATGTGACGCCAACGACAAGTAGAACCGTTGCCGCAGGATGAAGGGTGCTCCTTCGGCGAGGTGTACGACCGGAAGGGCTGCTCTTTCCTGGTGCCGAACCATTGCTCACGGCAGACATTATCTAGGTCGCGGTTTGACGAGGACAGGACGTCCACCAAATCGTGACGGCCTCCGCGCCCCGCGGGGTCTACGCCAGCCCTGAGGAGTGTGAGGCTACGCAGCCCGCACCCGATCGAGGTCTATGCCCGGCCAGGACGACGGGCGCGACCAGATAACTCATCGAACGCGGAGGCTGCACTCCCGGTCAGCCCGGTGCGAGGTCGCCCCATGGTCACTAGTGCACCGAGGTCGCCTCTAAGTGCATCGAAACTGCACTCCTGCGTCATCGATCGCCCAAGAGATCAACGCGATTCTCGATGGCATGGATACGAGCTTCGAGTTGGTCAAGCCGGCTGTTGATCCCAGCCAGATCGGGTGCACGACTTTCACCGGTGGTCGTCGAGCGAACGTAGACGCCCATCCCTTGTCGTGCGACGACCGTTCCTTCGTTCTTCAGCGTCGCGATGGCCTGCTTCACCGTCATGTGCGACACCTGGAACTGGGATCCGAGTTCGGAGTAGCTGGGCAACTTCGCCCCCACAGGGAACTCTCCGCGGTCGATGGCAGCGCGCAGGCTGTCGGCGACGCGGACGTAGAGCGGCCTGGGGTCGTCCAAGTCGTCTTGCACAACATCACCCTAAGGGCTTGACAGACTTGGTCTGCTGAGGCTTAGTAGTTGTACTAGGGCTTATAAGTAGCCCAAGGAGGGAGAGAGATGATCACATTGCCACTGGTGGCACTGCTCGCCTTGGTCGCCTTCGGGCTGGTCATGTGGGGCGACCAGAAGATCTCCGGCATCCTCGTCGGTGTCGTGTTCGGGCTGGCGCTGGCCACGACGGCCCTAGGTCCCCCGATCCTGCATGCGGTGAAAGTCGCGTCGGAAACGGTCGTCGCGGCGATCTCGGCGGCGGTGCAGTGATGGACGCCGTACGGGAGGCGAAGCTCAGCGAGCTGCGGATGGTGTGCGCCGGCCTGCGCCAGTGGCCGGCCACCATCGAAGGCCCCGATGCGGACTTCAACGCTGCGGCCGTCGAGCTGGTGATCAGCGCCTTCGACGGGAGCCTGGCCGATCCAGGCTGGCCGTGGGTCCGCGAGGCCGACGAGCTGGGGGTGTTCTGGCTCGACCCGGAGCCGATGCCCAGCTTCGACGGCGTGGGCGGCGAACTGCGCCTGCTGCCCGTGGTCGAAGCGCTGCTGGGTGGCCGACGCGTCACCGACCTGGTCCAGCTTCTCGACCGGCTGGACCGGCCGACGCGTGACCTGGTGCTGGCCGCCTTCGCCCGGGCATCGCGACGGGAGCGCGACCTGGCGTTGTACGCGTTCGGCGGCGATCCGTGGGCGGTTGCGGGATGGCTGGTCGCCATGCAGACCAGTCAGTCCGCCCCAGAACTGCAGGCAGCATCTCGCGGTTGGCATCATGAGCGATCAGCGCGCTTCCGACGGCCAGCAGGACGTCCGCCGACGACACGATCGACGGTGGAGGTCGACCCGTCAGCGGTGCTGGTGCGCGACCAGCCGGACCGAGCAGCGACCTTGTCGCCGTATCGCAGACCCGGCGAGCCGAGCGAGGCTACGAAGCCGACTCCGACTGTGATCGACTCACGCCTTGCGATAACGCCGCTTGGCGCGACCGGCGGCGCCGCGGCCGATCCTGCCGGCCTGGGTGAAGTCCTGGCCGGCGTTCCTCGACGCGACGAGCTGGTGGCTGCGCCACACCGTCCACGTCGGCGCCTTCCATGGGATCCGGCTGCCTGCTCTACTGGCTGCGGCTGGTGGTCCGGGCACCGGTCGGTGTGGCTCGCATCATCGGCGCGCTGTGGCGGTGGTCGACCGATCCGGACGGCCGAGCCGTCCGGTCGGCGATGAAGACACCCGGCAGCGATCCGGCCGTGTTCATCCGGCTGACCGAGCAGCGCCGCGGCATCGTCCGCACCCGGCTGCTGGTCACCGCCGCCGGCGGCAGCTGCGGTCGGGCTGGCCGCCTGGCTGGTCTTCACGTCAGCATCCACTCGCTGTCGATCGCGGCCGACCGCCGCCGGTCCTGCTCACGGTCCTGGGTGTCGTCGGCCGGTCGGCGGACCGCCCGGTCACCTCCCGTTCGGTCGACTCCGAGGCAGTGCCTCGGCTTGACGGCAGACCTGATCGTCACCGCCCTTGGCTCGCTCGGCATCGCGGAGCTGAACAAGGCGCTCAAGCCTGGAGTGGAGGCCGGCGTCCGGTTCCCGGCCCCGATCATGCGCGACGGTCCCGGCTTCCGCGCCGAGGTCGACCTGCCGCCCGGGGTGACCGCCGGCGATGTGATCGAACGCCGCGACCGGCTCGCAGTCCGGTCTGCGTCGCCCGCTGTCGAGCGTGTGGCCCTCGGCCGAGCACGACACCCACGCCGGCCGGCTCCTGATCTGGGTCGGCGACAAGCCCATGTCTCGCGCGAAGCCCGTCGCGTGGCCGCTCGTCAAGAACGGCAAGGTCGACCTGTTCGCGCCGTTCCCGATCGGCGTCGACCCCCAAGGCCGACCCGTGGTCGTGACCCTGATGTTCGCGCTGATGATCATCGGCGCACTCCCGAGGATGGGCAAGACGTTCCTGCTCCGGCTGCTCACCCTCGCCGGCCGCCTTGGACACCTCCGCAGAACTTCACGTGTACGACCTGAAGGGCGGCGCCGACATGCTGCCGTTGGAGCCAGTCGCTCACCGGTTCCGGATCGGCGACGAGCCCGACGACCTCGCCTACCTCAAGGCCGACCTCAAGGCCGTTCACGCCGACATGTCACGCCGCTACAAGACCCTCCGGAGCCTGCCGCGCGACGTCTGCCCAGAGGGGAAGGTCACCCGCGAACTAGCCGACCGCAGATCCCTCGGCCTCTGGCCGGTCGTGCTGGTCATCGACGAGTGCCAGCTCGCGTTCGACGACGACCCCGACACCGTCGCCCTGGTCACCGACCTCGGCAAGCGCGGTCCGGCCGCCGGCATCATCGTCCTGCTCGGCGACCCAGCGCGTCGACGCCAAGTCACTCCCGACCGCCATCAGCTCGAACGCGGTGCTCAGGCTGTGCTTCAAGGTTGCTGGGCAGGTCGAGAACGACATGGTGCTCGGCACCTCGATGTACAAGGCCGGCGTCCGGGCCACCACCTTCGCCCGCACCGACCGCGGCGTCGGCTACCTCGCCGGCGAAGGCGACGACCCCGTCATCGTCCGCGCCGCCTACCTCGACGGACCCACCGCCGAAGCCGTCGCCGCCCGCGCCCGTGCCGCCCGGCTCACCGCCGGCCTGCTCACCGGGCACGCCGCCGGCGTCGACCCCGACCCCGACGACAGCACGATCGGCATCCTGGACCACCTGGCGACCGTCTGGCCTGCCGAGCGATGACAAGGTCTGGTGGGACGACCTCGCCGAACGTCTCGCCGCCACCTATCCCCGGCCTCTACGGGGCCTGGACCGGGGAACAGGTCACCTCCGCCGTCCGCCCGCACGGCCTCAAGTCGATCCAGATCAAACGCACCGTCGACGGCAGAGCGCTCAACCGCCGCGGCCTCGCCCGCACCGCCCTCCACGCCGCCCTCGACGACCGCGCCGAGGGCACGTACGAGCTGGCCCGCCTACCACCTCCACCCGCCGGCGCGACCGCCGGCCCGGACGACTCACCCGACGCCCGCCAGCCGTCCGACCCCGGCCCGCTACCAGTAGCGGCCCCGCTACCCGCCCGACTACCAGCCCCACTAGGGCGGTAGCCCGGTAGCAGCCTCCGAGCCGGCCCGCGCCGGCCACGCTCACCAACCCACCCCTACGCCGTCCCTCGACCCGGCTACCTGCCGCGGCCGCGGTCCCGCACACCCTCGAAAGGCAGATCCGTCATGTCCGACCCCGACTCCATCCACACTGCTGGCTCGGCGGAAAGGTCACCGACCGCGCCCACGACGCCGACCAGGCCGTCCGCGCGATCATCGGGCTCACCCTGCTCCCGCACCCGATCCCTGCCCCCGACGTCTACCAGACCCTGGCCGAGCTCGAGGACCTCGCGTTCGCCCTGGACCGGGTCCTGCGGCACCACCTCGAGCGCGCGCTCGACGCGTCCCTCACCAGCTACCAGGTGCACGACCGGCGGGACCCGCAGACCTCGGTCGCGAACGCGCGCGACCGGCTCGATGAAGCCGCCAACCACATCTACCTGGCTGGCCGCGCCATGTCCGCTGCCCGAGCCGAGATCGCCGACCAGGGCTACGACAACACCCCTGCCGAGGTGACCCGATGAACGACACCACCGCCGGCCTGGTGACGGCGGCGCTCGACTACGCGAAGCGCGGCTGGTTCGTCTTCCCCCTCGTGCCCGGCACCAAGCGCCCGGCCTGCCCAGCACACACCGCGGATCGGTGCGACCAGTCCGACCCGTGGTGCCGCCACGGCCACACCAGCTGGGAACAACGCGCCACGCAGAACCCGGACCGGATCCGCCGCGCCTGGTCGAACCGCCCGTACGGCATCGGCATCGCTTGCGGTCCCTCCCGGCTGCTCGTCATCGACACCGACGTGCCCAAACCCGACCAGCCACCAGCTTCGAGCGGTCGCTCCGGCGAAGATGTGCTCGCCGAGCTGGTCGGCGACAAGCCCTTCCCCGACACCTACACCGTGTCGACCCCGTCCGGCGGGATCCACCGCTACTACCGCACCCCGACGCAGGCCCATCTCGGGAACACCGCTTCTCGGCTCGGCGAGCTGATCGACACCCGCGGTCACGGCGGCTACGTCGTCGCCGCACCCACGGTCGTCGACTACCGGCCCTACCGCGTCCTCCGGGACACGCCGTGTGCCGAGCTGCCAACCTGGCTCGTCCACCTGCTCAACAACCCGCATCGGATACCGCACCTGCTGCCCAGCCCACCGCCGCGACCGGAGTCGCGGCCGCGGATCGGCGCGGCCACCGGGCTAGGGGAGCGTTACGCGACCGCTGCGCTTGCGGGTGAGACCGCCCGCGTCCGCACCGCCCCTCCCGGCACCAGGAACCACACCCTGTTCTCGGCCGCCATCGCTCTCGGCCAGCTCGTCGCAGGCGGCTTGATCGACGAAGCCACCGTCCGTGACCACCTCCGCTCCGCCTGCGCCGAACCATGTCGGCGCCGGCGCGTTCACCGCCGCAGAGGCCGACGCCACCATCACCTCGGGCCTCACCCGCGGACTGGCCGAACCACGCACACCAGCTGGCAGGAGCGCCCCATGACCGCGCTCACGACAGACGGCGACAACGTCGTGGATCTGGTCGACGGCGCCGAGCTGCTGGACCAGGTCGAAGCCGCGATCTGCTCCTACGTCGTCCTGCCCGACGACCACACCGCGGCCGCGGTCGTGCTGTGGATCGCCGCCACCCACGCCGTTCCGGCCTGGAACACCGCGCCCCGGCTGGTCATCAAGGCGCCGGAGAAACGATGCGGCAAGTCCCGCCTGCTCGACCTCATCGAAGCCCTGTGCCACCGACCGATCCTGACCGCCAACGCCTCGCCATCGGCGGTCTACCGGTCCATCGGCGAGCACCCGTCCGATCCGCCCACCCTGCTGATCGACGAAGCGGACACCATCTTCGGCCCGAAGACCGGCGACGCGAACGAAGACCTCCGCGGGCTCCTCAACGCCGGCCACCAACGCGGCCGCCCCGCTCTGCGCTGGGACGCCGGCAGCCGACGCCTCGACCGCATCGCCACCTTCGCCATGGCGGCCCTCGCCGGCATCGGCAACATGCCCGACACCATCGAAGACCGCGCCGTCATCATCGGCATGCGCCGCCGCGCACCCGACGAGGTCGTACAGCCCTACCGGACCCGCCGCGATGGTCCAGCCCTCGCCGGCCTCAAGACCGACCTGCACCGCTGGGTCCGCGGCCACCTCGACCAGCTCGAGGCGGCCGCACCCGAGCTGCCCGTCGAGGACCGGGCCGCCGACACCTGGGAACCCCTCGTCGCCATCGCCGACGCCGCCGGCGGCGACTGGCCCACCAACGCCCGCGCCGCCGTCCTCGCCCTCACCACCGACGACGTCGACGTCGAGCACGGTGTCTCTCAGGGTCCGGCTGCTCATCGACGTCCGCACCGCGTTCGGACGACGCCGACGGGCTGCCCTCCGAAACCCTCGTCGCCCGGCTCCGGGAGGACGCCGAAGCGCCGTGGGACACCCTCGGCAAGAACGGCCTCAACCCCAAGTCGCTCGCCGGGCTGCTCCGCGACTTCGGCATCCACTCTGCCACGCGACCGATGGGAAGACGGCAGCCAGACCAAAGGCTTCAGACGCGAGCAGTTCGACGACTCCTGGCGCCGCTACTGCCCCGAACCGCAGTTCCACGTCACCCTGCCGTCCCAGCCGTCCCACCGTCCCACGAGCGTGAATCTGGGACGGCAGAGCACGCACGCTCACTGTGGACGAGCATCAGCCGTCCCAGAACCGTCCGCCATCCCGTCCCAAATCCACGCCTGTGGGACGGCGGGACGGCTGGGACGGCAGGGCGCAGCCAACTCTCGCAAGCCGTCTGCATCAGCTGCCGCCAACCCCTCAGCTACGACGACGGCACCCACACCCACCCCACCTGCAACGCCTGACGAAGGAGTTCATGCCATGACCGACGACGACCTCAACCAGCTCTTCCCCGCCCGTCGCGACCAGCTCTCACAGGGTGTGCCGCTCGTCCTGACGATCGAACAGGCCGCCGAACGGCTCGGTGTTGGTCGCACGATCATGTACGCCCTCGTCACTTCCGGTGCCGTCGAGTCTGTCAAGATCGGCCGCCTCCGCCGCGTGCCTGCAGATGCCCTCGTCACCTTTCTCGACGACCTCCGCGCCAGCGCGAGGACTGGCGCAGCGTGACGCGATCAAAGCGACCCAACGGCGAGTCCAGCGTCTACTTCGGCGTGGATGGCCGATGGCACGGTCGAGTGACGGTTGGCCGGCGCGACGACGGTTCGGCCGATCGCCGCCACGTCAAGCGCAAGACCGAAGCGGAGGCCCGTCGCGCCGTCCGCGAGCTCGAGCGGCAGCGCGATAACGGCACAACACCCGCCGCCGGCGTCCGCTGGACCGTCGAAACCTGGCTCGAGCACTGGTTGGAGAACATCGCTGCGCCATCGGTGCGGCGCTCGTCGTACAACGCCTACCGCATCGCCGTGCGGAAGCACCTCATACCGAACCTTGGTCGGCAGCGTCTCGACAGACTGCAGCCTGACCACTTGGAGAGGCTGTATCGGAAGATGATCGACGCCGGTGCCAGGCCGGCGACCGCGCACCAGGTACATCGGACGATGCGGACTGCGCTCGGCGAAGCGGTACGGCGCCGGCAAGTCGCTCAGAACGCGGCCGCCTTGGCGCGGCCGCCGCGAGTCGAGCAGGAGGACATTGAGCCGTACACCATCGAGGAGGTCCGGCTCATCCTCAAGGCGGCCGCCGAGCGCAGGAACGCAGCGCGCTGGGCCGTCGCGCTGGCGCTCGGCCTCCGACAGGGCGAGGTGCTCGGTCTCCACTGGCCTGATGTCGACCTGGATGCCGGCATCATCAGGATCCGGACCAACCGGCTGCGGCCCGAGTACGAGCACGGCTGCAAGGTGCCGTGCGGCAAGAAGGCGGGCTGGTGTCCGGCGCGAGTTCAAGTCACCGCGGACGACGGGCCGCCCAAGTCCAAGGCCGGCCGCCGCCGAGTTGGCTTGCCGCCGGCACTCGTCGAACTGCTGGCCTCACATCGAGAGGAGCAGGATCGGGAAAGGGCGATCGCCGGATCGCTCTGGGTGGAGACCGACCGAGTGTTCACAAATGAACTGGGTGAGGCCATCAAGCCGAACAGCGACTACCACGCCTGGAAGGCGCTGCTGAAGCGAGCGGGCGTCAGAGACGCCCGGCTTCACGACGCTCGGCACACCGCCGCCACCGTGCTCCTGGTCCTCGGCGTTCCGGAGCGCACCGTGATGGGCATCATGGGCTGGTCCAGCACGGGCATGGCAGCCCGCTACCAGCACGTCAGTGATCCGATCCGACGCTCCGTCGCCAAGCTCGTCGACGGCCTGATTTGGGCCTCCGATGAGTAGGGCTGCCGCAAGCGCGGCTTAGGCATGTGCGTGAGATCCAACAGCACGAGGGTGGCGAAGCGCTCACGATGTGCGCCAGATTAGCCGCCGGGGACTCCTCCGCGTTGTAGTTGGCGTCCCGTGCTCGGGCGTCTTGATCGAGCGGGGCCTGCGAGCGACTGTCAGTGGCGGACTCACCGAGCGCGCCTCGACCGCACTCGCGCTCCGGATGAGCGACGGCTTGTGACACAGCATTCGTCGTAGTGCGGCAGGCTCAGGGGTTCGATGGCCACCTAGCTAAGCGACCTCAGCCACACGCTCCCACAACGAAAGTGTCGCGCACCGTCAACTGTCCTCGATCCGTGCAGCGAGCCGATCATGTCGTTGCTGCGCCGCCTGCGCACTTCCCAGTCCCTGCGCCTCGGCGATCTGCTGCCAGGTCAGTCCGCGCCCTCGCGCCATGATCAGCAGGCCGAGCTCGGACTCGTCGAGCTCTGCGCGAACATGAGGCACCAATGTCAACGCGGCGACGAGATCATCGGAGTCGACCCGGTCCTCCCCCGCCGCGTAGGTCGCTGCACCCGCCGCCAGGAGCTCCACGAGACGCACTGCCTCGCTGGGTTGCACGGTGGCTGCGCTGACGGCGCGGCCGCGAAGGCGGCTTGAGCCGGCGTGCCGCTCGGTCAACCGGAACAGCGCATGTGGTGCACGCTCGCGACGACGGTCCTCAGCAGTCTTGGCCATACCAAAATGCTGAACCCTCAACACGTCGTTGTCAACAACTGTTGATCGTATCAGCTTTCGGGCCGATGGATCGCGCGGGCAATGACTTCTGGTGACGACCAGGTCTTATTCACCACTAGACGAACCTCATCGGAGGACGGTCAGCGGCGGGGTGGCGCCGAAGGCTGTCCTGAGGGGATCTCGATGCCACAGGCTTGCAGCGCCTTTTTGATATTCGCGTCGTCGAAGCTGATGCCGCCAGGCCCGCCGCTCGGCATGCCATTGGGTCGGCCGCTCGGCATGTCACTGGGTCGGCCGCTCGGCATGTCACTGGGTCGGCCGGTGGGTGCCCCGCTGGAGATACCGCTGGGTCCGTCGCTCGGCATGCCGCTGGGCATGTCGGGGACGTCGATGCCGGCCGCTTTGAGACAGCCCCGGATCTTGGTCAGCTGCTCTCCGCCTCGAGGGCCGCCACCCGGTGCTGCGGATGCCTGGGTTTGCGAGGGCTCGGCTGAGGTCTGGTTCGGCTCGCCGCAGGCTGCGAGGCTGGTAGCGGCGACCAGGATTGCTGTTGCGACGGCGATGCGGGTTGGGCGCGGTCGTTGGCGAAGCGTGTTTGTCATGGTGGTGGATCTCCTGTCGGTGGGGATTTGGGGGAACCGTTCAGCGAACGGTGATCAAGGTGGCGGTGACAGTCGTGCCTGAGGTGGTGCCACTGATCATGACCGTGTCGCCGGCCTTCAGTTCGCCGTGGCTGAACGGCACGGTCACTGTCGTCGCGTCGGAGACGGTCACCTCGTGTGTTTTGCCGCCGAGGTCGGTGACGACGAGCTCGGTCTTCTTCAGGGTGGTAACCGTTCCCACAACGGCCGGGGAGTCGCTGTCCTCCGTCGGGCTTCTGTTCTCGCCGTTGTCGGACGGCGCCGAGGGGGCTCCCGACGGCATTCCCTGGCCCCCGCCCGGCATTCCCTGCCCCCCGCCCGGCATGGCCGGTGCCCCCGAGCCCATGGCGGCTGAGGTGCCGGCGGCCTTCTGGATCCAAATGCCGCCGAGTGTGCCGACTCCGAGGATGAGATGGTAACCAGCGCCAGTGTCAGCTTCGACGGTCTTCTTCGCTCTTGGGGTTGGAAGTCGACGTCGTCGAGCATGCCGCGCTCGTGTGATCTGATGTTTCGGCGTCGGCAGGCTGCAGGGTGGCGTCGGCCGGGGGTTGCGGTTCGATTTCGACGGTGTCGTCTGAGGTGCTGGGTGCACTGCTCGATGAGCAGGTCGTCGAGTGATGCGTCGGGCTGGCCGGCGGGTCGCCGCTTGGAGGGCATGGTCTGTTGTTCCTCACTCGTAGCGGAGGGCGTCGATGGGGCGCAGCGACGGCGGCCCGGTTGGCGGGGTAGAGGCCGAAGAACAGCCCGATGGCGATGGCGAACGCCGAAGGCCAGGACCACCGAGTACGGCGCGACGACGGGTTCGACGCCGACGATGGTGAACTGCGAGCCGACGAGGCCCGACGACCACGCCGGCGACGCCGCCGAAGCAGCGACAGCAGCACGGCCTCGAACAGGAACTGGGCGATGATGTCGCCCTGCCGGGCGCCGATGGCCTTGCGGATGCCGATCTCGCGGGTCCGCTCGGTGACGGTGACCAGCATGATGTTCATGACGCCGATGCCGCCGACCAGCAGCGAGATGGCGGCCACGGCGCCCAGCAGCACGGTGAAGGTCTTGGTCGACGAGGTCGCCGCGGTCAGGAACGAGGAGGCGCTGGAGACCGAGTAGTCGCGGTCGCTGGCGGTCGACGCCGTGGCGGGCGTCGAGGATCGCCTCGACCTCGCGCCTGCGGCCGCGGTGACGGTGTCGGCCGAGGTGGCCTTGACCGAGATCGAGCTCGAGCGCGCCGTAGCCCGGACAGGGTGTCCTGCACCGCGGTCAGCGGCGCGATCACCCGGTCGTCCTGGTCCTGCGGGCCGGTGCTGCCCTTCTCGGTCAGGATCCCGACGACGTCGAACGAGCTGCCGTTGAGCTGGATCGGTCTGGTCCGAGCAGGTCGCTGCCGTCGCCGCCGGCGAGGTCCTCGGCGACGGTGCTGCCCGACCAGCGCGACCCGGCGTGGCGCGTGTACGTCGGAGTCGGTGAAGGCCCGCCCGACCGCACCGTGTCGTTGTTGATCGAGCAGGTAGGCCGGCGTGGTGCCGGTGAAGGTGCCGACCGTGTGCGAGGCGCCGGCGTAGGTCGCGGTCGACCGAGGTGGCCGACGACGACCGGGGCGACGCCGAGCACGTCGGGGGCCAGCGTCGCTGGTCGGCGAGCGCCTGCGGCGTCGGCCAGGGTCAGCTCGGCCGGCGCGGTCTGGGTGCCGGTGTCCGTGGCTGGTCGTGGCTGTCGCCGCCCGGCGCGCCGGAAGCCGCCGACCGCCGCCGCCGCCGCGCGAACCGCCACCGCCGCCACGCCGCCGGTCGCCGCCGGAGCTGCTGGTGACGGTGAGGGTGTTGCTGCCCAGCGAGCTGATGGAGTCCTGGACGCCGTGCTCGACCCGGTGCCGACCGCGACCAGGATGATCACCGACGGCGACGCCGATCAGCACGCCGAGCGTGGTCAGCGCGGAGCGGGGCTTGTTGGCGGTGACGCCCTGCCAGGCGAAGCGGGCGCTCTCGGCGAGGTTCACGACGCGCCACCGCTCAGCGGCCTGCGCCACCGCGGCGGCAGGTCGTGCACGCCGACCTGCGCGGACGTCGGAGACGATCAGGCCGTCGCGCATCCGCAGCACGCGCTTGGCGTGGTGCGGCGACCTCGTCCTCGTGGGTGATCACCACGATGGTGCGGCCCGCCGCCGACAGCTCGTCGAACAGGGCGAGCACCTCGACGGTGCTGTGGCTGTCGAGCGCGCCGGTGGGCTCGTCGGCGAGCAGCAGGACCGGCTCGGTGACGATGGCCCGGGCGACCGCGACCCGCTGCTGCTGCCCGCCGGACAGCTGGGCCGGGGTGTGGTCGAGCCGGTCGGCCAGGCCGACCTGCTCCAGCGCCGCCGATCGCCCGGTCGCGCCGCTCCGCCTGCCGGACGCCCGGCGTACGCCAGCGGCAGCTCGACGTTGCGCAGCGCCGTGGTGCGCGGGATCAGGTTGAAGCTCTGGAAGATGAAGCCGATCTTGCGGTTGCGGACCAGCGACAGCTGCCGGTCGACGAGGCGGCGGACGTCGATGCCGTCGAGCCGGTACGCGCCGCGCGGTGGGCATGTCGAGGCAGCCGATGATGTTCATCAGGCGTCGACTTGCCCGACCCGGAGGCGCCCATGATGGCGACGTAGTCGCCCCGCTCGACGTCGCAGGTCACGCCGGCCACGGCGTGCACCGCGGTCTCGCCCTCGCCGTAGGTCTTGGTCACGTTGCGCAGGTCGATGACCGGCCGGCGACCGTCCGCCGGGTCGTCACCGGCCACCGCCGAGGCCGCCGAGGCCGGCCGCCGGTGGCCGGTGCCCGCCGTCGGCGTCGGTCGCGGTCGGCACGACCAGCGTGTCGCCCTCGGCCAGGCCGGCGGTGATCTCGGTGCCGGTGGTGCCGACCAGGCCGGTCTGCACCTCGACGGGGGTGTCGACGCCGTTCGACCCGCCGGGTGCACGGTGGAGCGGTCGCCGACGGTGGTGAGGGCGCTGGTCGGGACGCGACCAGCACGTCGGTCGCCGTCCCGGTGGTGATCGTCATGGTGGCGGCTCTGGCCGATCCGCACCGCCGGCCTGTCGCCGTCCAGGGTGACCGTGACGCCGTACGTCGACGACGTTGTTGGTGACCGTGTCCTGGGTGGCGATCGCGGTGACGGTGCCGGCGACCGTCTTGCCGGTGGCGGCGAAGGCCACGGAGACCGTCTGGCCGACCTTGACCTTGGTCACGTCGGCCTCGGCGACCGCGGCGACGACCTGCTTCTTGTCGAGGTCGGTCAGCGTGACCAGACCCGTCGAGCTCGAGGTGGACGTCGTCGAGGAGGTCGACGTCGAGCTCGTCGAGCTGGTCGAGCCGGAGCTGGTCGAGCCCGACGAGCTCGAGCTCGACGAGCCCGACGACTGGCCCTCGACCGCGGTGATCGTGGCGACCGTGCCGTCGGCCGGTGCCCGCAGCGTGGTGTCGTCGAGCGTGGTCTGCGCCTCGTCGACGGCGACCTCGGCGTTGTCGATCTGCGCCTGCGCCGCCTTGACGGCCCCGGCGCGGGCGGGTTCGGCGGCGACGTTGGCCGACGGCGACCTGGGAGTTCAGCGCCTTCTGCGCGGAGGCGACCTGGCCCTCCTGGGTCTGGATGGCCTGGCGGTCCTTCTGCAGCGTCGCAGTCGCGGGACTGCTTGGCCTGGGTCAGCGAGGTCTTGGCCGAGACGACCGCGGCCTCGGCGCTGTCCACGCTGTGTCGCGCTGCTCGTGGTGGCGGTCGTGCCGGTGCCGGCCGCCGTCGGTGCTGCGACGTCGCTCGTCGGCCGCGTCCTCCGCGTCGTCCTTCGCCTTCTCGGCGCGGTCGACGGCGTCCTCGGCGATGTCGACCGAGCTTCCTCTGCTGATTCTTGTCGAGGGAGTACGACGACCTTCGCCTGGCTGAGGCCGGTCTTCGCGTTCTTCAGCGACGTCTGCGAGGCGGCGATCGAGGCGTTGCTCTGCGCCAGCTCCTGCGGCCGTCTGGCCCTGCGTCGTCGTCTCGTACGACGCCTCGGCCGACTTCACGCCGTTCTTCGCGGTCTTCAGCGCCTGCTTGGCCGACGTCTGGTCGATCTGGAGGAGCTTCTGGCCCTTGGTGACCTTCTGCCCCTCCTTCACGTAGATGTTCTGGACGACTCCCGACGCCGAGCCCTTCGAGCACGGCGCCGATGGTGGTGACGACCTCGGCGTTGCCGGTGGCGGTCACCGTCGAGGTCAGGTTGCCCCGTGCTGACCGTGACCGTGCGGGCGGCCTGCGCGGTCGACTGGCCCGGCCGAGCTCACCGACAGGTAGGTGCCGAGACCGGCTCCGACGACGGCCACCCCCAGCACGCTGTTCACGACGACGCGACGGCGGTTCATCGCTGGCCGCTCGCGCGGCGTGGACGGGCGGGCGGGGCGGGATCAGGTTCGGGCACGGCGCCACCGTGACCGATCGAACGTGTGCGTCCGGCGTCGGTTCGGTGAGAGATCGGTGAGAGACGGCCTCTCACCGAACTGTCATCTGCGTGGCGCAGGCTTGGTCACCGTGCAGGTGCCACCAGCCGGCCGTCGGGCGCCAGGATCCTGGTCGTCGACGACGCCTCGTCCATCACCGAGATGCTGCAGCTGAGCCTGCGGTTCGTCGGGTTCGAGGTCGCCGACCGCGGGTTCCGGCGCCGAGGCCCTCGGTCGCGGCGCCAGCTTCCAGCCCGACCTGGTCGTGCTCGACGTGATGCTGCCCGACACCGACGGCTTCACGCTGCTGCGCGAGCTGCGCGCGCGACCGCGACCTCCCGGTGCTGTTCCTCACCGCCCGCGACGCCGTCGAGGACCGCGTGCACGGCCTCACCCTGGGCGCCGACGACTACGTGACCAAGCCGTTCAGCCTGGAGGAGGTCGTCGCCCGGGTCGGGCACGATCCTGCGTCGCTCGCGGACGCACCGGCGAGCTCGACCCGACGGCCACCCGGCTGACCTACGCCGACCTGGTGATGGACGAGGACGGCCACCAGGTCTGGCGCCACGACGAGCTGGTGACCTCTCGCCGACCGAGTTCGCGCTGCTGCGGTTCCTGCTGCGCAACGCCGGCCGGGTGCTGTCGCGGGCCCAGATCCTCGAGCACGTCTGGCACTACGACTTCAACGGCGACGGCTCGGTGGTGGACTCCTACATCCGCTACCTGCGGCGCAAGATCGACGTCTTCGACCCGCCGCTGGTGCAGACCGTGCGCGGCGTCGGCTACACCCTGCGGCTGCTGCGCAGCACGCCGTGAACCTGTCCCTGCGGGCGCGGCTGGTCCTCGGCCATCGCCGCCCTGCTCGCCTGCGGGCTGCTCGTCGCTGACGTCTCCGGGGTCGCTGCTGCTGCGCTCCTACCTGCTGCAGCGCCTCGACCAGCAGCTGGCCATCGCACCCTCGCGGACGACCGCCGAGCGGGACCGACGCCCGACCCGTGCGCTGGCCGCCGTGCGACAACGCGGCGGGCGCCAGCGGCTGCCCACGACTTCGTGCATCACCGTGGTCGACAGCTCGGGCGTAGTCCGCTGCCAGCTGCCGCCCGACCTCGCGGCCACCGCGACGTCCCGACCTGCGCGCGCTGACCCGCCGGGCCTGGCCGCTGCGGCCGCCGCCGGCAGCGGTGCGCACCCTCGACGGCCGGAGCTGGCGGCGGCCGGTCGTGGCGGGCCGAGGCCGTGCTCGACAACCACTGCTCGTCGTCGGCGTCTCGCTCGCCGAGGTTCGGGCGACCGTGCGCCGGCTGGCGACCGTGACGGCCGGGCACCTCGCTGGTGCATCCTGGCGCTCGGCCGCAGCCCGGCGGGCTCATGCTGGTCCGGCTGGGGCTGCGGCCGCTGACCGCCATCGAGGACACCGCCGGAGCCATCGCCCGCGGTGACCTGTCCGGCGCGTGGATCGCGGCCCCCAACGGACCGAGGTCGGGCGGCTGGCGGGCGCGCTCAACGCCATGCTGGCCCAGATCGAGCAGGCCTTCCCCGCCCGCGCCGACAGCGAGGAGCGGCTCCGCGCAGTTCGTGGCCGACGCCAGCCACGAGCTGCGCACCCCGATCGCCGACCATCCGCGGGCTACGCCGAGCTGTACCGCCAGGGAGTGGCGACCGCCCGGCCGACGTCGCGCGGCTGCTCGAGCCGGATCGAGTCCGAGGCGGTCCGGATGGGCGCCCTGGTCGAGGACCTGCTGCTGCTGGCCCGGATGGACTCCGCCCCGCAGCTGGACGCGGCCGCGTGGACCTGCTGTCGCATCGCCGCCGACGCCGTGGTCGACGCCCGCGCCCAGGATCCCGGCCGGCCGATCATGCTGCGACCGCGGACCGGGCCCCGTGGGCAGGACGAGCCGCCCGTCGTCCACGGCGACCAGGCCCGGCTGCACCAGGTACTGGCCAACCTGGTCTCCAACGCCATGCGGCACACCCCCGACGGGCGATCCGGTGGAGGTCGAGATCGGGGTGCAGAACGACCGGGTCCTCGCCCGCGTGATCGACCACGGGGCCGGCCTGCCGCCGGAAATGACCACGAAGGTCTTCGAACGCTTCTACCGCGGCGACAGCAGCCGCACCCGACAAACCGGCGGCGCCGGGCTCGGCCTGGCCATCGTGTCCAGCCTCGTGCAGGCCCACGCCGGCTACGTCGGCTATGAGGGAACCCCCGGCGGCGGCAGCACCTTCATCGTCAGCCTCCCGCACCGCAAACTGTCGTCCTGACGAACCTTCAACCACAGCGTCGAGACGATCGACCCATCCAGACCCAACGCGACATCCTCGAAGAGTTCTGGGATGCAAACGTTCGACGCCACCCCGCCGCACGACACCAACCGAGATCCTGGCTGCGAGCCATTGTTGCCGATGTACAACGTCTCGTAGGGGTAGTTGAGCGCGGCTTGTGAGACCGCTTGCGTTTGCGGCAACCCTCCGGCCCCTGCCCGCAAGAGGGTCGCTCAGCGTGCGACCCTGCAGAACCTCGCTCGACCGTTGAGGTGCCCCTGAATTCCGCGAACCATGAACTTGCTCGAAACGTGGTCCGTCCACAACTCATCATGAATCGCCGCGACCGTCCTGACGCTCCGTCCCCCAGCTCGTCGACGGACTGATCCGGGCGCAAAATCAGCCGAGTTGAGACCCAGATTGAGACCCTGAGCCGAGAAACGCCGCGCAGTCCTAATCCAGGGCGCGCGGCGTTTTCCCTAATCGGCAGCGGCGGAGGATACGAGATTCGAACTCGTGAGGGCGTGAACCCAACCCGCTTTCCAAGCGAGCGCCATAGGCCTCTAGGCGAATCCTCCGCGCGGAACCTTACCTGGATCGGTGCGACGGTGCGAAACGGTTGGCTCCACGGGTGACCTCTACCACGTTGCGTACGGTCGTACACTCAGCGTACGATCGTACGCATGACCACGGAGGCACCCGAGCAGACGACGCGGCGGTACGACCCGAACCGGCGGGACCGGATCATCGCCGCCTGCCTCGACGTCATCGCCGAGGTCGGGGTGGCGGGGGTGTCGCACCGCAAGGTCGCCGAGGCCGCCGACGTGCCGCTCGGTTCGATGACCTACCACTTCACCGGCATGAGCGAGCTGCTGCACGAGGCGTTCACCCGGTTCTCGGTCGCGTTCAGCGACCGGTTCGCCGCGCGGATGGAAGCGGCCACCGACCGCGAGGCCGCGATCCTGTCGATCGTCGAGGCCGTCGAGGGAGACATCCTCAGCGACCAGCGCGAGCTCGTCCTCACCCAGGAGCTCTACACGCTCGCCGCCCGCGACGCCTCCTTCCGTGACATCACCAACGCCTGGATGGGCCGCAGCCGCGCCGCTCTCGAACGACACTTCGACCCGACCACCGCCCGGATGCTCGACGCCCTGATCGAAGGGCTCACCCTCCACCGCGCCCTGGACACGGAGTCCCAGGACGACGCGCTCGTCCGGCTCGCCGTCGCCCGCATCACCGACATCGCCGTCTCAGGAGAGACCCCGTGAGCCCGTCCGTACCCGCCGCCGCCACCCCGGTCGCGGCACGACTGCGCCGGGCACGGTTCGGCGTCTTCGGGATCTTCTTCGTCGTCGGCCTGGGGATGGCGGCCTGGCTGGTCAGCATCCCGGCCGTCCAACAGCGCACCGGCATCTCGCACGCCACCCTGGGGCTGCTGCTCCTGGTGCTCGGTGCGGGTGGGGTGATCGGCATGCAGATCGCCGGGTACGCCATCGCCCGCTGGGGCAGCAAGGTCGTCACCGGCGCCGCCCTGGGTCTCTACGTCGTCGCCGTCAACCTGCCCGTGCACACGACCGGCACCATCACCCTCGGTCTGGCCCTGCTGACCTTCGGTCTGGCCAACGGCGCGGTCGACGTGTCCATGAACGACCAGGCGGTGATCGTCGAACGCGGCTACGGCCGCCCGATCATGTCGGCCTTCCACGCGTTCTGGTCCGTGGGCGGGGCCGCCGGCGCGCTGATCGGCGCCGCCGCCCTGGGCCTGGGCTACCAGGTCAGCGTCGCCGTGCTGATCGCTGCCGTGGCCGCGGCGGTGGGTGGCGTGATCTGCGTGCGGCTGCTGCTCACCCGTGAGCCTGCCCTCACCGCCGACGCGACGGCCGCCGTCCACGACGGCACCACGACCCCGGCGGTCGGCCGGAGCATCCGCCGCCGGGTGATCGGCTTCGGCGTGCTCGCCTTCCTGCTCATGCTGGCCGAAGGGGTGGCCAACGACTGGAGCGCGCTGCACGCCGTCGAGCACCTCGACCAGCCCACGTCGGCCGCCGCGTTGGCGTACGCGACCTTCGCCGTGGCCATGACCGTGGGTCGGCTGACCGTCGACCGGATCGCCGGACGGTTCGGACCCGCCTTCGTCGTGCGGTACGGATCGCTGGCCGCGGCCGTGGGCATCGGTGTCGTGATGGTCTCGCCGGTCTTCGGTCTGACCCTGGTCGGTTGGGCCGTGTGCGGGCTCGGCCTGGCCGGAGTGGTGCCGCAGCTGTTCACCGCCGCCGGCAACATCAGTGCCACCAACCAGAGCATCATCTTGTCCCGGGTGGTGGGGGCCGGCTACGTCGGCCAGCTCGCCGGCCCGGCCCTGGTCGGGGTGGTGGCCGGCTGGATCGGCCTGAACCTCGCCTTCGCCCTGCCGCTGATCTTCTGCGTCGTGGCGGTGATCGTGGCCCCGATCGTCTCCCGCCCGACCGAGCAGGTCGAGGAGCCCACCGGACAGCCGGTCGAGCCCTCGTACGAGCCCGATCGCGCCTGAGTGAGCAGTTCTGCGGCGGCGTGAGATCCGCCACGCTCGGTGTGGCGTAACACCATCGAAGCAAAGGCTCCCTACTCTCAGCGGTGCGTTCCTCCGGGAGCGCACCGAAAAGTACTGACTGAGAATGCACACGGAGTTACTGACATGGCTTTGAAGATCACCACCAAGGGCAGCACCACCAAGATCCAGTTCGTCCTGCCGGACGATGCGCACACCGGCCCCGTCTCCGCGGTCGGCACCTTCAACGACTGGACGCCCGGCAAGCACAAGCTGGTCAAGCGCAGCAACGGCACCCGCAGCGTCACCGTCGCCGTGCCGGCGGGCGAGGAGATCGCCTTCCGGTACCTGGCCGACGGTGGCTTCTGGTTCGACGACGAGGACGCGCACGCGATCACCGATCAGGGCTCGAAGGTCATCGCCTGAGTCTCGCAGCTCGCGGGTGGCCGGCAGCACGCCGACCGATCTGTACACTGGTCGCCGGTCCCCCGCGTGGCGATACCTCACCCAACTCCCCCAGGGTCGGAAGACAGCAAGGGTAAGTGAGCTCTTTCGGGTGCGCGGGGGACTCTCTCGTTCCCGGGGCAGCCGGCGGGCTCGGATCGGTCGGTTCAGGGAGTCGACTTGGCCAGGCCGAGGCGGTCCATCAGTCCCATCGCGTCGTACGGCGCCCGCACCTTCGCGTCGTTGTCGCAGTAGACGTAGACGTCCTGGCCGTCGGCCACCCAGCCGCTGATCCTCCTCGCCCACGCATCGAGCGCCTCGTCGGTGTAACCGCTGGCGTACAGCTCGGTGTCGCCGTGCAGCCGCACGTAGCGGAAGTCGGTCGTGGTCTCGTCCAGGATCGGCCAGGTGCCCGGGTTGTCGGCCCAGACCAGCGCGATGTTGTGCTCGCGGAGCAGGTCCGGCAGCGCCGGCGTGCGGAAGCTGTCGTGGCGGATCTCGAGGGCGTGCCGGACCGGGTGCTCCGGGTGGTCGGTGGTCACCAGCGCCCGGTCGGCCGTGATCCGGTGGTCGTGCCGGGCCGCCAGCTCGGCGACCGCGCCGTGCGTGCGCGGCAGGTGGCTGAAGAAGTCCGCCAGCCGGTCCGCGTCGAAGGCCATGGTCGGTGGCAGCTGCCAGAGCAGGGGGCCGAGTCTGGTCTCCGAGAGCCAGCACACCCGAGGCGAAGAAGTTGGCCAGCGTGGTGTCGGCGTCGGCGAGCTTCTTCATGTGGGTGATGAACCGGCTGCCCTTGACGGCGAAGACGAAGCCGTCGGGGGTCTCGGCGACCCAGCTCCGGAACGCGTCCGGCTTGAGCAGGCCGTAGAAGGTCCCGTTGACCTCGATCGAGCCGAGGCGGGAGGCCGCGTACGCCAGCTCACGCTTCTGCGGCAGCTTCGGCGGGTAGAAGGTGCCGCGCCAGGGCGGGTAGGTCCAGCCCGAGATGCCGATCCGGACCTCAGCCACGGACTCATCCCCCGCAGGAGGAACAGACCCGGGGCTCGAGGTCCCTCGGATCGTCGACCCGCCCTGTCGGGACCCATCAGCCACGCGTGTGTCCCGACCGTCGCTCAGAAGGCCCGCGCGCCCTTGACCAGCCGGTCGAAGATCGCATCCTGCTCCGCGTCGACCTGCTGGGCGGACGGGTTCGCGTCGAACCAGGCGATCTGCTCGTGGGCGGCGTCGTGGTATTCGATGGTGGTCCGGAACGCCGGCACCAGGGCGGAGACCTTGCTGCAGTCGAACACCATCGAGTGCGCCTTGTCGCCGACCAGGCCGGGACCCAGGTCGGGGGCGACCTGCGCGATGGTCTCGCTGGCCACGTGCACGAGCTCGGGCTCGACCCCGGCCGCCCGGCCGAGCCAGGTGTAGATCTGGTTCCAGGTCGGTGCGTGGGTGCCCGTGATGGTGAAGTCCTCACCGATCGCGGCCGGGTGCCCGAACAGCCCCACGAACGCCACCGCGAAGTCGTCGGCGTGCGTCAGGGTCCACTGCGTCGTCCCGTCCCCGTGCACCACCACCGGCTTGCCGGCCCGCATCCGGGCGACGTCGGTCCAGTCCCCCATGGTCGGCAGCAGCGTCTTGTCGTAGGTGTGCGACGGCCGCACGATCGTGGCCGGGAAGCCGGCGTCGCGGTAAGCGGCGACCAGCAGGTCCTCGCCGGCGATCTTGTCGCGGGAGTACTGCCAGAACGGGTTCCGCAGCGGCGTCGACTCCGTCACCGGCACCCGGGAGGGCGGCTTCTGGTACGCCGACGCGGAGCTGATGAACACGTACTGCCCCACCCGGCCGGAGAACAGCTCGATGTCGGAGGCGACGTGATCGGGCAGGAAGGCGCGGAACTGGGCCACGGTGTCGAACTCCCGATCACCCAGGGCGGCGGCGACGGCCGCCGCGTCGGTGGCGTCGGCGACCAGGGTCTCGACCTCCTCGGGCAGGTCTCGGGAGCTGCTCTGACCGCGGTTCATCACGGTCACCTGGTGCCCTTGGGCGACCGCCAGCCGCACGCTGGAGGCGCTGATCACGCCGCTGCCGCCGATGAACAGGATCCGTCGAGAAGTCACTACGGCATCCTGCCACCACGGGCTCCTGCGCGGATCACAGGCCGAGCATCGTCCGCAGCCGCTCGGGGTCCATCTCGGTCGGGTCGGTGGCCGCGGGGAAGGTGGCCAGCAGCCGGATCAGGTCGTCGCGCCGGGTCGGGTCGCTCGCGGCCTCCCGGGGGGTGAGACCGTCCAGGGCCGGGATCTCCAGGTCGAGCCAGCGGATCTCGTAGCCGCGGATGTGGTCCGTCACCGCCGCGCGGGCCTCGGGGCTGTCGGCGAGCGGTTGGCCGAAGGCGCCAACCGCTCGCGACCCCCGGACGGATGCGTCGGCACCGTCGGCACCTCCCTTCGGCGAATCTGCTCGCGGGGATCGGACTCGGACTGGGACACCACGCGGAGATCGGGTTGGAGCTCCAGCAGGTCGGCCAGGATGGGGTCGCGACGTTCGATGCTGTTCGTCGAGAGGGTGAGTCGGTCATCGGCCAGCGTGAGTGTGGCGCGGATGGTCTCCGTCCCCTCCACCTCGAGCCGATCGGCCCAGGACGACTCGCCGTCGGCGACGTCGGCCGGCCCGAATCTCTCGTCGAGCGCGACGCTCAGCGCCGCCGGGTCGGTGCTGGTCAGCTGCACGTCGCACAGGATCAGGGGATGGCCGTCGGAGTTGACCAGGGTGGGTGGGGCCAGATGGCGGCTGAGGAACGCGACCAGCAGCTCGGGATCGACCTCGTCCTCATCCAGCAGCTGCAAGAGCTCGGACCGCTCGTGCAGCCCGATCGGGTCGATCGAGTGGATGGCGTGATCGCCATCGGGTTGGGGTAGGAGATGGCAGCACACCAGGTGCCCGGGCTTCAGGGTCTGACTCGCCACGCTGTCGGCGGCGTTGATCACATCACCGGTGCGCAGGTCTCGGAACGTCACCGACACACCCGGCTCGACCTCAGTGACCTCGTACGCCGATCGCTCGGTGAGCAGCCACTGCTGGGCGAGGAGCAGTTCGTCGGCCGGCAGCAGCTGGCCTCGTGCCGCGAGGTACTCGGCGAAGACACCGCCTTCGAACAGCGCGACATCGAGGACCAAACCGTCGTTGACCAGCTCGTGGGCCAGCTCCTCCGACGTGATGTCGGCCGTCCTGATCTCGCTCAGGATCTCGACCAGGGATGCCCAGCCGGATTCCAGCGCGTAGACGATCCCCTTGGCGTAGAGCCACCGAGCCCGATCGAGCAGGGGGGCGGCCTGCGGCTGACGGAGATGGCACGCCTTGAACTTGCGCCCGGATCCGCACCAGCACGGATCATTGCGGGGAATCATCCGGGTCGGTTGCGGCCGCTGCTCCTCCAGCACCGAACGGAGGAACGGGGACACCTCCTCGGGCACCCGGGCCAGCAGGGCGAGCCCGGTGGTGACATCCCCCCGGTCGTTCGCCAGCCTGGCCAGGTCGAGGGCAGCGGGGTAGAAGTCGGGGTCGAGACGGTCGGCCGTGCGCAGGTGGACCTCGGCCGCAGCGAGGTCGCCCGACCACTCGAGGCCTCGCGCGCGGAGCCAGTGCAGTGCCCCTCGGGATGGACGGGCAGCCGATGCCAACAGGCTCTCCGCCGCGACGGCGAGGCCGGTCCCGGATCGTACGGGGTCGCTGCCGTACGACTCGTCGGCGACCACGTACGCGACGGGCGGTTCGACGAGGTGGGCGAGACTCCGGTCGACGTCCACGGGGTCGGGCAGCGGAAGAGCCAGCGTCGCCGCCATGTCGTCCAGCAGGTCGTCGACCTGTTGCCCCTCGATCTGGCGGAGCTCCAGCCCCGTGTCCCGAATGCGCTTGTCCACCTCGTCGAGGGCGAACGTGGTCGACCGGACGTAGGCCAGCAGGGTGGCCGCGGCGTGCGCCTCGTCGTCCGGCAGCCCGTAGCGCTCGGCCAACCGCTTCGCCTGCAGGCGAGGGCGCCATCCTTCCCAGTCGAAGCCGGGGCGGGCGATCAGGCCATCGCGGTAGCTCGCACCCACGTCGCGCAGGGTCTCGCTCACTGGGTCCGTCGGGACGGCGAAGGCGTCCGGAACATCCGCCAGCACGAGACTGAGCAGATCGCTGCTCTCGGTGGGCTCGTCCTCGTCGAGGATGCCCAGCACGTAGCCGCCGACGGCGTCGGGGAGCGAACCGGCATCGTCGACACCCATGATCTCGATGCCGTCCACGCCGTGCCGCACACCGACGAGATCGCCGGCTCGACGATCGAGACCGGAGACGGTGCCGACGGGAAGGACCAGGGACCCCAGCTCGGCCAGCGCGCTGTCGGGGACCTCTCGGGCCCTGTCCCGGCGAGAGACACCTGGGAAGGCGAAGCCGAGGTGGCCGCCGTCCACCAGCCGATCATGGCCGGGGAACTCGGCCAGCAGCTGCGTCAACGTCAGATCCGGCTCGACCTCCAGCACGTCGTGCTCGACCTCGACCTCGGTCAGGCGATGGGTGAAGACCCGGCCGGCCAGCAGCGAGGGGAGGTGGGCCCACCGGCCGTCGTCGAGGGGGTGATACGGGCGGTCGTCGTCGTCGAGCACGTCGAGCACCGCGTCCTCGGGATCGTCGCCGAGATCCCAGCCGTCGGCGTACGCATGGTCGACCAGCTGTTCCAGGGTGAGACACCCGGCCTCACGGAGGATCTCCGCGATGGCTTCACCGAAGTCGGCCTCGGGTAGGGGAAGCTGGTGGAGGAGGTCATCGGGGTCGGGGGCCACCCGGTCAGGGTAGAGGCGAGCGGCGACTACAAGGTCACGCGCAGGATCTTGTCGTCGTTTCTGCCGGGGTCGATCCGGCCGTCGGTGTTCGACGTCGTCATCCAGAGCGACCCGTCGGGGGCGACGACGGCGTTGCGGATCCGGCCGTGGTCGTCGGCGAAGTACGCCTTGGGCTTGCCGGCCTTCGTGCCGTCCAGCGGCACGGCGAACAGGCACCGACCCTGCAGGGCCCCGACGAACGCCGTCGACCGGGTGATGGCCAGCCCGGCCGGCGAGCAGCTGCTGGTCGGGGACCAGGTCGCCTTCGGATCCACGAAGTCCCCGCCGTCGGACCTGCCCTCGACGTCGGGCCAGCCGTAGTTCTTGCCCTTGCCGATCAGGTTGAGCTCGTCGGCCTCCTTGTCGCCGAACTCGGTCGCCCACAGCCGCCCGTCGGCGTCGAAGGCGAGGCCTTCGACGTTGCGGTGGCCGTACGACCAGGTGCGGTTGTCGAAGGGGTTGCCGGGCGCGGCGCGGCCGTCGGGGCGGATCCGCAGGATCTTCCCGGCGAGCGAGCCCTTGTCCTGCGCCAGCGAGGACTGCTCGGCGTCGCCGGTGGAGACCAGCAGCAGGCCGTCGGAGTCGAACAGCAGCCGGCCGCCGTGGTGGTGGGTGCTGGTCGGGATGTCGCTCAGCACCGCCTTCGGCTTGCCGACCCTGCCGCCGGCCAGGCTGAGCCGGCCGACCCGGTTGTCGGAGCGGGTCGTGTAGTAGACGAACAGGGTGTCCTCGTCGCCGGGGGCGGTGGCGATCCCGAGCAGGCCGCCCTCGCCCATGCCGGTCGGCGGGACGACCCCGGAGACCTCGCCGAGGGTGGTCTTCCTCCCCTTCGCGGTGACCCGGATGATCGTGGCGGAGTTGCGCTCCGACACCAGGGCGTCGCCGCCGGCCAGGAAGATCAGCCCCCACGGCACGTCGAGGTCGTCCGCGATCGTGCCGGCGACCTCGGGCTTCGGCGACCCCGTCGGGGTCGGGGAGGCCGCCGACGTACGGGAGGTGGTGGGGGACGGTGTCGGGGAGGGGGTCGGGGTTGGGGTGAGGCTGGTGGCGCGGCGAGAGGTGCTGGTCCCGGCCGGGCTCGCGGTCGCGCTCGGCGCCGGATCGTCCACGCTGCAGCCCGTGGCCGCAGCGAGCGCCAGGCCCGAGGAGGTGTACAGGAACTGTCGTCTGGTCACCACCGATCCCATTGTGCGCGCCGAGACCGTGCGTGAGCAGGGCGGCATCCACGAGGACCCGAGGAGCAGAATCGCGCCGTGCCCACCGACGAGACCAACGCGCAGCCCAGCCCGGCCCGCTGGCGGATCCTGGGCGTCACCCTGGCCGTCGGCTTCATGGCGCTGCTGGACGTCACCATCGTCAACGTCGCGATCCCCTCGATGCAGGCCGGGTTGCAGACCACCACCGCGACCATCCAGTGGGTGGTCTCCGGGTACGCCCTCGCGTTCGGCCTGACCCTGGTCGCCGGCGGACGCCTGGGCGACGTGTACGGGCGACGGGCGCTGATGATGATCGGGCTGACCGGCTTCATCCTCGGCAGCGCCGCGTCCGGGCTGGCCGCCGACGCCGAGCTGGTGATCGCGGCCCGCGTCCTGCAGGGGATGTCGGCCGGCCTGCTCACGCCGCAGAGCAGCGGCCTCATCCAGCAGCTGTTCAGCGGCAGGGAACGCGGCATCGCCTTCGGCTACTTCGGCACCACGGTCGGGGTGGCCAGCGCGATCGGGCCGATCCTCGGCGGTGCCCTGATCGCGCTGTTCGGGGAGGAGGACGGCTGGCGCTACATCTTCGGCATCAACGTGCCGATCGGTCTGGTGGCCATGATCTTCATCTGGCGCTGGGTGCCGGGCCGCAGTGCCGACGCCGGTCGCACCAAGGCCGAACGGCACATCGACGTGGTCGGGGCGCTGCTGCTCGGGGCGGCCGTGTTCAGCCTGCTGCTGCCGGTGGTCGAGTCGGAGAGCGGACCGGGGCCGTGGCTGTTCCTGCTGCTGGCCGTGCCGGTGTTCCTCGGCCTGTTCCTGTGGTGGGAGCGCCGGCAGCAGGCCGCCGGGCTGGCGCCGCTGCTGGATCTGACGCTGCTGCGCCGGACCCGCGGCTTCGCGAACGGGGTGCTGATCGGCGCGCTCTACTTCACCGGCTTCACCGGTGTGCTGCTGGTGGTCTCGGTCTTCCTGCAGGAGGGTCTGGGCTACACCCCGCTGCAGGCCGGGTTGCTGGTCACCCCGTTCGCCCTCGGTACGGCGGTGATGTCGCCCATCGCCGGCCGGCTCGTCGCCCGGCTGCACCGGAAGATCACGGTGATCGCCATCGCGGTGATGATGTCGGGCCTGGTGGTGCTGTGGCTGGTGCTGCCGGAGCAGGCCGACCAGTTCCGCTGGTGGATGCTGGCCTTCCCGCTGCTGCTCGCGGGGCTGGGTGGTGGCGCCGTCATCTCGCCCAACCAGACCCTGTCGCTGAGCGCGGTGCCTCCCCGGATGGGCGGGGCCGCCGGTGCGGTGATCCAGACCGGCCAGCGGATCGGCAGCGCGCTCGGGGCGGCGGTGCTGGTGACGGCGTACCAGCTCGGTCGGGGGAGCGGCGACCCGGTGGCCGGTCTCTCGGTGACGCTGCTGACGTCGCTGGCGATCCTGCTGGTCGCGCTGTCCGCGGCGATCTGGGACCTGAGCAGGGGTAACTGACACCGGTCCGTTCATCCGGCGTCGCCTGTCGGTGCCGGGGCATAGGGTGCGTTGCGTGGGTGAGGGTGTGACGTGGTCCGAGACGGCCGAGAGCGGCAGCTGGGACGCGCCGGACGACGGCGACGCGCCACCGGACCTGCCGGAGTTCAGCCAGGACGAGGCCCTCTTCTCCGAGCCCGAGGAGTCGACGGGTCCACCCGCGCCGGCGTCCCGGGCCACGGCCCCCGCGCCGACCGGTCCCGCCGCGCCGCTGGCCCTGTACCGGCGCTACCGCCCCGACACCTTCGCCGACGTCATCGGGCAGGAGCACGTCACCGAGCCCCTGCAGCGCGCGCTGGCCAACAACCGGGTCAACCACGCGTACCTGTTCTCCGGCCCCCGCGGCTGCGGCAAGACGACGTCGGCCCGGATCCTGGCGCGGGCGCTCAACTGCGAGAAGGGTCCCCGACCGGAGCCGTGCGGGGAGTGCCTGTCCTGCGTGGACCTGGCCCGCGGCGGGCCCGGCAGCATCGACGTGATCGAGATCGACGCCGCGAGCCACGGTGGGGTCGATGACGCCCGGGACCTGCGGGAGCGGGCGTTCTTCGCCCCGGTGTCGAGCCGCTACAAGATCTACATCGTCGACGAGGCGCACATGGTGACCACGCAGGGCTTCAACGCCCTGCTGAAGCTGGTCGAGGAACCGCCGCCGCACGTCAAGTTCGTGTTCGCCACCACCGAGCCGGACAAGGTGATCGGCACCATCCGGTCGCGGACCCATCACTACCCGTTCCGGCTGGTGCCGCCCAAGGTGCTCGGTGACTACCTCGCGCACCTGTGCGCGGCCGAGGGGATCACGGTCGAGCCGGCGGTGCTGCCGCTGGTGGTCCGGGCGGGAGCGGGTCGGTGCGGGACTCGCTCTCCGTGCTCGACCAGCTGCTGGGTGGCGCCGACGAGCACGGTGTGGGCTACCGGCAGGCGGCCGCCCTGCTCGGCTACACCCCCGACTCGCTGCTGGACGAGTTCGTCGACGCCTTCGCCGCCGGCGACGCGGGCGGGGTGTTCGCCTGCGTCGACAAGGTGATCGAGGTCGGCCAGGACCCGAAGCGGTTCGCCGAGGACCTGCTCCGGCGTCTGCGGGACCTGGTGATCGTGGCCGCCGTGCCCGATGCCCTGACCTCCGGGCTGGTCGACGTGGCCGCCGACCAGGCGGAACGGCTGTCCTCCCAGGTGGCCGCCCTCGGGGCCGGTGAGCTGACCCGGGCCGCGGAGGTCATCGCCCAGGGGCTGACGGACATGCGCGGGACCACGGCGCCCCGGCTGCACCTGGAGCTGATGTGCGCGCGGGTGCTGCTGCCGGGGGCCGACGTCGACGAGCGCGGGGTGCACGCCCGGCTGGACCGGATCGAGCGGCGGCTGGACATGACCGGTGCGGCCAGCGCGGCGGCGCCGCAGGAGCCCGCCCCGCCCCGCCCTGCAGTGGAGTCCCGCGCTGCGGTGGAGTCCCGCCCTGCGGTGGAGTCCCGCGCTGCAGTGGCGTCCCGTCCTGCGGTGCAGTCCCGCCCCGGGCCCGAGGCTCGGGCCGGTGCGGAGACCCGAGCCGGGGCGGAGGCGCCGACGGGCGGGGTCGCCACACCGACCACGACCGAAGCCCCGGCCGCGCCACCGCGCCCGTCGGCCGCTCCACCGGCGGCGACCAGTCGCGACGCCGATCCGGCGCCACCGCGCTCCCCGTCGGAGCCACCGCGGCCGGAGGCCGTTCCGGGCGACGGCGCCGACCCGAGTCTCGGCTCCGCCGGCGGTGAGTCCGACGACACCGCGCTCGGGCCGCACCGTGAGGCGCCCGCCCCGCCCTCGGCGGGTCGGCAGTCGCTGACCGTCACCGACGTGCGCCGCCTGTGGCCGGAGGTGCTCGAGGAGGTCAAGGGGAGGCGACGCTTCACCTGGATCCTGCTCAGCCAGAACGCCCAGGTCGCCGACGTCCGCGACGGTGTCCTGGTGCTGGCGATGGCCGGGGTCGGTCCGCGGGACAGCTTCGCCAAGGGCGGCAGCGAGGACATCCTGCGGGAGGCTCTGAACGAGGCGCTCGGCGTCGACTTCCGGATCGAGGCGATCGTCGATCCCAGCGTGACCTCCGGTGGTCGGGCCGGCGGCGGGGGAGGTGCAACGCGGGGCGGAGGCCAGCGGGTCCCGGCCGGCCTGGCCGACTCCGACGCCCCGCCGCCGGACGCGGAGCCGCCGGAGGAGACCGACAGATCGGGGCCGGCCGCGCGGGCCGACCGCGAAGCGCAGCCGTCCACCGGCGCCCGGTCGGGGGAGGGCGTCGGCCCGGCCGAGTGGTCCGAGGTGCCCGCCGTGCCCGGTGCCCCCGCTGTGCCCGGTGTTTCCGCCACGTCCGGGACTGCCCCCGAGTCCGAGGGTCCAGCCGGTGCGCCCGCCGGCAAGCCGCCGGTGGATCCGCGCTGGCGGGAGCAGGCGCGGCAACACATCCGACCCACGCGCCAGGGGCCGACTCAGGCCGACGGCGGTGGGGATGACCTGCGGGACGAAGCGGCCTCCATCAACGACTCCGACATCGAGGACCAGGAGGAGTCGCACACCGAGCTGTTGGCCCGTCAGCTCGGCGCCGAGATCATCGGCGAGGAGAAGCACGGCTACTGACAGTCGGCGGCTCGGGCGTCACCATACGGACTGGTACGGTCGCGCCGTGAGCTCGGCGAGGGACCGCTGGTTGGACGAGGGTCTGCGCGTTCTGGCCGCCGAGGGCGCCCCGGGCGTACGGATCGATCGGATCGCCGCACGGCTGGGGCTGTCCAAGGGATCGTTCCATCATCACTTCGCCGGTGCGGACGGCTACAAGCGGGATCTCCTGGCCCACTACGAGGCGCTGTCGGTCGATGCGCTGGAGTCAGCGATCGCCGGTGAGCCCGCCGACGCCTCCGCCCGGGACGTCCTCGAGGTGCTCACCGCGATGGTCCGCGTCGAGGGTGCCGGCCTCTACCGTCCGGAGCTGGATCTGGCCGTGCGGGCCTGGTCGACGACGGACCCGGACGTCCGTGCCGTCCAGCAGCGGGTCGACACCTCCCGGATCGACGCGCTGGAACGGGTCTGGAGCCGGGCGGTCTCCGACCCGGGCGCCGCCCGCCTGTCGGCCCTGCTGCCGTACCTGCTGGCGGTGGGCGCGGCCGTCGTCGTCCCTCCGGTGGAGGCTGACGATCTGCGCCGCCTGTACGAGCTGCTGCTGCCGCTGGTCCCCGCCGACTGACCGGTGCGCGGGGGATCCGTCCGCGGACGACCGTCCCGAGAACATACGATACGGTATGGTATTGCCCGTCGGGGAGAGGGGATCGCGATGCTGCCGGATCCGGTCTGGCCGGTCGTGCTGCTGGCCGTCATCCAGCTGGCCGACGGTGTGATGTGTCTGAAGCCGGTCCCCTTCATCGCGCGGTGCCTCACCAACGTGCGCTTCCCGCCTCGGTACTGGACGTGGCTGAGCCCGCTGAAGCTCGCGGCCGCGCTGGGACTGGTGGCGGGGATCTGGATCCCGTGCCTGGGGCTGGTGACCGCCGTCGCGCTGGTGCTCTACTTCGTCGTCGCGATCGTCCTGCACCTCCGGGCACGCGATCTCGGTCGGGATCTGTTCCTCAACGCCACCGGGATGCTGCTCATCTGTCTCGCCACCCTGGTGTTCGCGTACCTCGTCTGAGGGTCATCCGGCCGCTTCCGGTCGGGACACCCGGCCGCGCAGGGGCTCGCAGGTGGGTACGCCACATAGGCTGGGCGGGCACGACCACCCCGACGACTGCCGAAACCACCCCGAAAGAGCGCGATGCTTCCCTCTGATGGCGACATGTCCGGCTTCCTGGCCCAGGCCCAGGCGATGCAGCAGCAGCTGTTGCAGGCGCAGCAGGAGCTGGCGGAGACCGAGCTCGTCGGGTCCGCCGGCGGTGACCTGGTCCAGGCCACCGTGAAGGGGACCGGTGAGCTGGTCGGACTGGTCATCAAGCCGGAGGCCGTCGACCCCGAGGACACCGAGACCCTGGCCGACCTGGTCCTGGCCGCCGTGCGGGACGCCAACAACAAGGTGCAGGCCGTCACGGCCGCCAAGCTCGGGCCGCTGGCCGGTGGGCTCGGCGGCGGCGGACTGCCGTTCTGACAGATCCGGTCGAGGAGCACAGCTAGGTGTACGAAGGCCCGGTCCAGGACCTGATCGATGAGCTCGGGCGACTGCCCGGCATCGGTCCGAAGAGCGCGCAGCGACTCGCGTTCCACATCCTCGCGGCCGACGCCGAGGACGTGCTGCGGCTGGCCGACACCCTGAAGCTGGTCAAGGACACGGTCAGGTTCTGCGAGATCTGCTTCAACGTCTCCGAGGAGACCCAGTGCCGCGTCTGCCGCGACCCGCGGCGCGACCCGGCCATCATCTGCGTGGTCGAGGAGTCCAAGGACGTCGTCGCGGTCGAGCGGACCCGGGAGTTCCGTGGCCGCTACCACGTGCTCGGCGGTGCCATCAGCCCGATCGACGGCATCGGACCCGGTGACCTGACGATCCGCGAGCTGTGCCAGCGGCTGGCCGACGGGGTGGTCACCGAGGTGATCCTCGCGACCGACCCCAACCTCGAGGGTGAGGCCACGGCCACGTACCTCAGCCGGTTGCTGATCCCGCTCGGCGTCAAGGTCAGCCGGCTGGCCAGCGGTCTGCCGGTCGGGGGCGATCTGGAGTACGCCGACGAGGTCACCCTCGGGCGGGCCTTCGAGGGCCGCCGCTACGTCACCACCTGACCGCGCCGGCGGAGGACAAGACCCTCAGACCTCGACTCCTGCGTCTTCCTGGTGGAAGACACCGAGGCGCTCCGATGCCTCGTTCAGGATCCGTTGCACGGCCAGGGTGTCGGCCAGCGGCATCACCGTCGACTCCGTGCGGCCCTCGCGCAGGCACTCGCTGACCTCGACCAGCTCGTGGGAGTAGCCGGCGCCCTGTGGCGGGCGGATGAGCTCCTCGGGAGCGGCGCCGGCGCGGTGCAGCACGATCCGGTCGGGGTGGTGGAAGCGCGGCGGGATCTCGATGAACCCCTCGGTGCCGAAGATCCTGGCCATCCCCGGCGTGTGGTGCCGGAGCGAGCCGAGCAGGGTGGCCGCGCGCCCGTCGTCGTAGCCGAGCAGCAGCCCGACCTCCCGGTCCACCCCCGTCGGAGCGAGGGAACCGGTCACCTCCAGCCGATCCGGGGTGCCCAGGAAGTACTGCGCGATCGAGACCACGTAGACCCCGAGGTCCAGCAGCGCGCCACCGCCCTGTGCCGGGTCGAAGAGCCGGTCGGACTCGTCGTACGGACGGTTGACTCCGAGATCGGCTTGCAGCTGCCGGACCTCCCCGATGGCACCGTTCTCGATCAGCGTGCGGGCGGCAACCACCGCGGGCTGGAACCGGGTCCACATCGCCTCCATGGCGAAGACGCCGGTGCCCTGCGCCGTCGCGATGATGTCCTCGGCCCCGGCGACGGTCGCCGTGAACGTCTTCTCCACCAGCACGGCCTTGCCGGCCTGCAACGCGGCCACCGCGATCCGGTGGTGCTGCGGGTGCGGGGTGGCGATGTAGAGGGCGTCGATGTCGGGCGCCGCGATGATCTCGCGGTACGACCCGTACGCGGTCTCCACCCCGTGCTCGTCGCAGAAGGCCCGGGCCCGCTCGATCGAGCGGGAGGCGGCGGCCACGGCGACGGCCCCGGGCGCGTACGCGAAGTCCTCGACCACCTTGGCGGCGATCCGGCCCGGCCCGACGATGCCCCACCTGACGTCCGCTGCGCTCATGCCGCTCACCCTAGGACCCGCCCCCTCCCGACTCCGCGTGTGCTGCAGCACCCGCGCAGTGGGGGTGAAGAGGTGGCCGCAGGCTGGGGGCGGTATCGGCGTGGGTCGTACGCTCACTGGACCACACGGGGCTGCCCGGTCCCGCACCGAATCCACGAGGTCCACGCACCGCCATGACTCTTTCGAACCCGCAGCCGACGGGCGGCCCGCCGGTCGCCGGCGACCCGTACCGTCCGGCGCCGCCGACGCTGACCAACGGGGCCACCGTGCACGGTTTCTCGGGAGACGTCCGGATGCGTCACCCGTGGGAGCTGCCGTTGCTGATCATCGGGGCCTCGTTCACCACCGTCGCCTACATCGCCTGGATCGGCCTGCTCACGTACGCGATCGTGCTGCTCGTCACGGGACGCGGGTCCTCGGTCGAGAACGCGATCGGTGAGGCGTCGGTCCTGGCCCAGCTCGTGCTGCTGCTGATGGCGCTGCCGTTCCTGATCTGGATCGCCCGCGCCCTGATGTACGCGCAGCTGCGGGTCCAGTCGGTGCGGATGAGCCCGACCCAGTTCCCCGAGGGCTACCGGATGGTCGCCGAGGCGGCGTTCCAGTTCGGTCTGCGGCGGGTGCCGGACGCGTACGTGGTGCTGGGCAACGGCGTCATCAACGCGTTCGCCGCGGGCCACGGGTTCCGCCGCTTCGTGGCCATCAACTCCGACCTGTTCGAGGTCGGCGGCGCGGTCCGCGATCCCGACGCACTGCGCTTCGTCATCGCCCACGAGGTCGGGCACATCGCGGCGGGGCACGTGTCGTACCTCCGGCTGGTGTTCACCAACCTGCTGGCCCAGGTGCCGCTGCTGGGCACGGCGTACTCGCGCAGCCAGGAGTACACCGCCGACAACTTCGGCTACCTGCACGCTCCGGCGGGGGCGCCCGGGGTGATGGCGGTGCTGGCCGCCGGCAAGTACCTCAACGCCGACGTCAACGTCAACGAGCTCGCCGACCGTGCCGCGCACGAGAAGGGCCTCTGGGTGCACATCGCCAACTGGCAGTCCAGCCACCCGGTGACGACCTGGCGGACGCACGCGCTCCGCGACCGCCGGCGTCCCGGTCACCTGTGGTTCCGTCCGGGACTGCGCGGGACCCCGGGGGCCAGCTACCTGGGACCGCTGCCCCCGGGCAGCGACGACTCGCTGGCGTACCCGACGCCGGCCGATGCGCTCCTGCTGCTGGACCGCGCCGCGGCCGAGCGGCCCGCCGGCTTCGACCAGCAGTTCGGGCGGTTCCCGGGCGTCGACTACGCCGGGCAGCCCACCACGCGCCAGGTCCAGCTCTCCGCACCCCTGCTGTCCCTGGCCTGGCTCGCGCCGGCTCCGCCGCCCCCACAGCAGCAGGCTCCGCCCCCGCAGGAGTTCCCGCCACCCTCCGGGAGCTGATCGTCGAGGCGCTGTCGCGTCGAGGTCCCGCCGTCGGAGGTGCTGGCGGTCAGCCGCGGGACAGGGTCGCCGACACCCGCGCCCTCACCCGGGACAGGAGGCTGCGGCGGCGCCCGGTGAGCTTGCGCAGCTGCTCGGCCTGCCGGGCGTTGCGGGCCCGCAGCCGCTCCACCCGGGCGTCGAGCTTCTCCACCCGGGTCCGCAGCCTCCGGACGTCGCGGGCGAGCGCCGCGACCGTCTGACGCACGTCGGGCGCAGGGGCGGCGACCGGTGTGAACGGTTCCGTGCGGTCCCGGCCTCTGATCAGCCCCCGGTCGACCTCGACCCCCTGGCGCAACCAGGTCATCCGATCGCCGAGCAGCTGACCGAGCTCGGGCTGCTCGGTGTGCAGCGAGCGGACCCCGGGCAGCTTCGGGGTCTCGTCCCAGGCACGGTCGAAGGCGCTGCCGTCGGCGTCCGGTCGGCCGACGTGCTCCAGACCGTGGCGGTCGAGGAAGGCGGTGAGCACCTCCCAGCGCTTCTCCATCCCGGCGTTGAACGCCGAGTAGTCGCACGCGTCGTACAGGTCCTCGGTGCGGCTGTCGCCGTCGATGTCCTGGATCGGCCGGTACGGGATCTCGTGGTACTCGGCCAGCTCCCGCGTCCGCGGGTCGTGCGCGACCAGGAACGACGGGGTGCCGCCCAGCACCCCGGCGATGGTGCCGTGGATCCGGGTGCCCACGGAGAACCGGCGGGTGCCGAGGAACTCCAGCCAGGGTTTGGAGTCGACGAAGAACCGGATCCGGTCCTCGCGGTGCAGCCGGTGCTCGGGGTGGAAGGGCAGCCGCAGATCCGACACCGGGGGACCGTCGTAGCGGCCCCACAGCAGCATCGCGAGCTCGGCGGAGACCTGACCGATGTAGGTCGAGTCGCTGAACCGCTCCAGGTGGCGGGCGAAGAACGCTGGATACTGCGAGCTCAGCACGAGCGAGTGGCCGACGGTGAGGTTCAACGCGACCGGGTCCGTGGTCTGCAAGGAACCGGTGTTCTCGCGCACTCTGTGCTCGGGTCCAAGAAGGTAGATCGACGGGCAGCCGATCACCTCGACCTGGTCGGCGTCGAAACCGAGGCCCTCGACGAACTCCTTGGTGAAGTGGCCGCGTACCCCGATCGACGGTGACTTCTCCAGCACCGCGCGGACGAAGCGGGTGTAGACCGCCACGGCCTCCGGCGGCGCCGAACGGGCTCCGACCAGTGGCAGGTGGGCTCCGACTCCGACCACACTCACCGGGATCTCGAGACTCTCCACCACCCGGGTCAACCGGCTCAGGTTGTCGACGTAACTCGTCCGGAACGCGTTCGCCAGGGGAAGCACGAGGTGGTCGAACTCCTCGTTGATCCGGGCCAGGTGGGCGTCGGGGACACCGCGCCGCTCAGTGCTGTAGGCGTCTGAGACCACCTCGGTGCCGGCGACGCTGAGCAGGCGGTGCACGGCGTCGGTGAACAGGTAGTTGCCGACGTTGCCGGCGAACAGCCCGGCTCGCGACGCCCCCAGGGTCGCCTCGGGTCCGAGGGCCTCGAGCGGGCTCTTGCCGGAGCGGACCAGGACGCGACGCATGCCGCCCACCGTACTGATCGGCTTCCGGGATCGCCGGGAGCAGCGCGTGGCGTGGCGGCCGACGCCGGGTCAACGTCCGGCGGGTGTCCAGCCGTCGGCGCTCACCCGTTCGGCCTGGCGCTCGGTGTCGAGCACGACCCGGCGTCCGTCCCGCAGCGTGATGCCATCCAGGTAGATCCCACGGCCGGACAGGGCGGCGTCCTGGACGTAGGTCCAGCGGATGGCCGTGGTGCCCGCCGGGACCTCCGCCGACGCCGGTTGCCAACGGCGCACCCCGGAGATCGCGTACGGGCCGTCGATCGACTCCGTGCCGAGCCGGTGGGGGAGCGTGGTCCAGGTGGTCCCGTCGCCGGACACCTGCAGGGTCAGCGGATCGCTCGCCTCGGTGTCGGTGAACTGCTGCCAGCTCAGTCGCAACGGTCGCGGCGCGGCCGGCACCGGGACCGTGAGGGTGGCCGTCCGAGCGTTCGCCGTCTGGGAGAACCAGGCCGTCCGCCCCTCCCGTGGCCGGACCGCCAGGGACTCGGCCAGACCCTGCGCCGCCGCGACCCGCGCCGGGTTGACCGATCCCCACGATCGCGAGGGGTGGACCCGGTTGGTCAGCAAGATCACGAAGGACCGGGACGCGAAGTCGATCACCAGCGAGGTGCCGGTGTAGCCGGTGTGCCCCGCGGTGCGCAGCGAGCTCAGCCCACCCATGTACCACCGCTGGTCCAGCTCGAAGCCCAGTCCGTGGGCGTTGGTGGCGAACTCGGTGTTCTCGTTGGTGATCATCTGCTGCACGCTGCCGGCGCGCAGGATCCGCTTCCCGTCGTACGCGCCACCGTTGAGCATCGTCTGGGCCAGGATCCCGAGATCGCGGGCGGTGGAGAAGACCCCGGCGTGCCCGGCGACGCCGCCGAACGACCAGGCGTTCTCGTCGTGCACCTCGCCCCACACCATGCCCCGGTCGGGGACGGCCTGGAACTCGGTGGCGGCGATCCGGTCCCGCCGGGCCCGATCGGTGGGGTTGTAGCCGGTGTCGCGCATCCGCAGGGGGCGGGTGATGCCGTCCGCGACCAGCTGGTCGAGGGTCTTGCCGCTCACCGTGGCGACCAGCGCGCCGAGCGTGATCAGGTTCAGATCGCTGTACAGGTAGCGAGATCCGACCTCGGCGGTCAGATCAGCGGTGACGGCGGCCCGCAGCCGGGACGCCGGGTCCGGGTGGTCGCGCCACAGCGGCAGGAAGGCCGGGAAGCCGGAGGTGTGGGTCAGCAGCTGGCGTACGGTCACACCGCTCTTGTCGTACGGCGACGCCGCGCTGTGCTCGGTGAACTCCGGCAGGTAGCGGGCCACCGGGGCGTCGAGGTCGACCCGACCGGCCTCGACCTGCTGCATCACCACGATGGAGGTGAACAGCTTCGACACCGACGCCAGGTCGTAGATCGTGTCGGTCCGGGTCGCGATCCGGTCGGCCTCGGGCAGCTGGGTGCCCGAACCGTCGGCGTACAAGCCGGGAGTAGCCGGTGGCCCGGGTGAGCACCACCCGGCCCTGGTGACCGTAGCTGAGCACCGCGCCGGGGTAGAGCGGCCGCCCGGTGGCCTGCGGCTCGGTGTAGCCCTCGATGGCTCGCCAGGCGGCGTCCAGCGGGGCCGGATCCAGGCCCACTCGCGACGGTGTCGACGCCCGCAGCTCGGTGCGCGCGGAGGCGAACCCGGGCTGCGGACGATCGAACCGCCCTTCCGTCGCTCCCCCGGAACCACGGTCAGCCATCGCCGCCGTCGGTGTCCCCAGCACGAGCGCGGCCGCCACCCCGACGACGACCAGTCGCGAGCCGCCGGCCGCAGCCACTAGCGACTCCGCCGGTAGAGCAGGTACGGGCGGCGACGTCGGTCGAACTCCGCCAGCTCGGTCTTCCACGCGGCCATGATCTCGGCCGCGGAGGCGCCGCCGTCGAGCTGGGTGCGGAAGCGGCTGGACCCGGTCAGCAGATCGATCCACCGTCCCGGCGGGTTGTCCCCGGCCCGCCAGGCGAAGGCGTCGTAGCGGTCCCGCAGCGCGACCATCATCTGCGTGGCCACGGCGATCGCGTCGACCTCGGACGGGTCGGTGACGTGCACCTGGACGCCGCCGCAGACCACGCCGACGTGCTTGGAGAAGGTCGGGGTGAAGTAGGCCTCGCGGAACTCCACCCCTCTCAGCTTCGCCTTGGTCAGGTCCGCGGCCCAGCGATGGTCCACGTACGGTGCCCCGATCAGCTCGAACGGCTTGGTGGTGCCCCGGCCCTCCGACAGGTTGGTCGCCTCGAACAGGCAGGTGCCGGGGTAGAGGAGCGCCGTCGTCGGTGTCGGCATGTTGGGGCTGGGCAGGATCCAGGGCAGACCCGTGTCGGCGTACAGCTCGTCGGTCTTCCAACCCGCCACCGCGATCACGTCGAGGTCGGTCACCGTCGCCTTCCCGGCCGCCGGCAGCAGCACGCCGTTGGCGTACCGGGCGAACTCACCCGCGGTCATCCCGTGCTGCTGGACGATCCTGTCCTTGCCCACGCCGGAGGTGAAGCCGTCGATCAGCAGCGGACCCCGGGCCCGTCCGCCGACCGGGTTCGGTCGATCGAAGATCACGAACCGGAGCCCGAGCTGGCCGGCGGCGATCAGCGCGTCGTACATGGTCCAGATGTAGGTGTAGAACCGCGCGCCGACATCCTGGATGTCGAAGATCACGGTCTGCACCTTCGCCTCGGTGAAGAAGCGGGCGAACTCGGTGGCGTCGGCACCGTAGGCGTCGTAGACCGTGACGCCGGTCCGCTCGTCGACGTAGGTGTCCTCCGAGGAGCCTGCCTGGGCCGCCCCGCGGAACCCGTGCTCGGGTCCGAACACGCCGCCGACCGTGACCCCCGCGGCCACCATGGCGTCGACGATGCTGATCAAGGAACCGCTGAGGACCCCGGTGGGGTTGGTGATCACGCCGACTCGCTGGCCGCGGAACTCGCGCCAGCCCTTCGGCCGCCACCACGTCGGCACCGGTGCGTACCCGGCCGCCGCGCCCGTGGGCGGAGGCGTGGTCCCGTCCGATCACCGGGGTGGCGGCCAGAGCGCCGCCCCCGATCAGCAGACCTCGACGGCCGATGGTTCCGCTCATGATCATCGCCTCACTTCTTCAGACCGGTGCCGAAGGGGAACAGGACGGTGCCGGGCTGATCGGGATCGGGGATGTCGACCGGCAGCCTGCCGCGGGCCTTGTTCTCCCCGGTGATCACCCGGAGGGCGGACTCGACGGCCACCGTGGTCGAGGAGTAGGTGACCAGGTAGCTCTGCACACCGTCCAGGTGGCCGATGTCGTACGCGTCGCGCAGCGCGACCACCAGCACCGGCTTCCCGGTCGCCCGCAGGGCGGCCACGAGCTGCTGCTGGGCGGTGCTGTTCCAGGCGGCCGAGGTGGTGACCACGATCTGGTCCGAGGACTGGGCCCTGGCCACGGCGGACGCGATCGTGGTGGCCGTCGGTGTGGCTCCGGTGACCAGGGAGTCCGTGGTCCAGCCGCGTTGCTTCAGCCCGGCGGCCAGCTGCGGCACCTGGGTCGTCCCCCAGCCGGTCACGAACGTCTTCTCGGCGGGCAGCGGCACCAGGCCAGCGTCGTCGGTGACCAGGGTGGTGGTGCGGTCGGTGATCACCTGCGCCCACGACTTGTGCTGCGGGTTGCCGACGATCGCGCTCACCCGGGTCTCGTCGACCAGGGGGTCCGCCAGCACGCCTCGGTTGCTCTTCATGATCAGGATCCGGCGGACGCTGGCGTCGATCCGGTCCTCGGACAGGCGTCCGGACCGTACGGCGTCGATCACCGCCTGGATCTGCAGGGCCGGCTGCTGCGGGTCGAGGAGCACGTCGGCACCGGCCTCGACGGCGCGGATGGCGATCTCCGCGTCGTCGTACTTCTGCCGCACGCCCTCCATCCGGAGCGAGTCGGTGGCGATCACGCCGGTGAACTTCAGCTCGTCGCGCAGCACCCCGGTGAGCACGCGGTGGCTGAGCGTCGAGGGGTCACCGGAGTCGTCGAACGCCGGGAAGATGATGTGGGCGGTCATGATCGCGTCCACTCCGGCCTTGATCGCCGCGCGGAACGGCGGGGCGTCGATCTTCTCCCACTCCGCCCGCGTGTGGTCGATCGTCGGCAAGGCGTAGTGGGAGTCGACTCCGGTGTCGCCGTGGCCGGGGAAGTGCTTGGCGGTCGCGGTGACCCGCTGGTCCTGCAGGCCGCTGACGGCGGCCGAGACGTTCTTGGCCACCAGCTTCGGATCCGAGGAGAACGACCGCACGCCGATGACCGGGTTGGCCGGGTTGACGTTCACGTCCGCGTCCGGGGCGTAGTCGGTGTTGATGCCGATCGCCCGCAGCTCGCGGCCGGTGATCTCGTACGTGTCGTAGGTCAGCTTGGGGTCGCGCGCCGCTCCCAGGGCCATCGCGCCGGGGAAGACGGTGGCCGGCGGACCGACCCGGGCGACGAGTCCGGTCTCCTGGTCGGTGGCGACGCTGAGCGGCACGGGGTTGCCCGCCGCGGTGTTCGGGCGCGCTGCAGCCCGTTGCTGAGACGAGCGATCTGGGGCCGGGTTGTCGGTGTTGCCGGACCAGGCGAAGTAGATGACCCCGCCGAGGTGGAACTTGGCCACCGCCTGGGCGGGCGTGTCCACCCCGAACCGGGTGCGGTTCTCCGCGGAGACGGTGTCGGCGGTGCCACCGGTGACGTACGGGACGAACAGCTGGCCGACCTTCTGCTCCAGGGTCATCGCCGCGACGGTGGCGTCGATCTGGTCCGACGGCTTCTTCGGGTCGGCGGCGGCTGGCACGGAGACCGAGGCGCACAAGGCGGCGCTCAGGAGCGTGACGGCGGCCAGGCCTGTGGCAGACCGGGCCCACCGGGGGGAGAGGGGCATTCGTCGAACCTACGAAGGCCCCACCAGCGTGTCAAGAGTTAACCCGAAATGAAGGCGCGCTGAAAGTCTTTGCCGAGGTGTCAGGCCGGCGGGTCGGTCGGCGTGCCGGGCGGCAGCTGCGGATTCTGCTGCTTCTGCCAGAGCTTCTCCCGACGCTTCAGCTCCTCCTTCTGCTGACCCGCGATGCTGGAGATCACGATCGGGATGAAGACCAGCCACCACAGGTGCCAACCGAAGATGAAGTTCGGAACCATCCACAGCACCCAGCTGACCCCCGCGAGCGTGCTCCACAGGTTCGCCGCGCTGCTGCTCGGCACGGCCAGTGCGGCGGAGGCCGCTGCCGGGTTGGTCGGCGGCTGGTAGGCCGGCCACGGCGCGCTCCCGGCGACCGCCACGTCCTGCCCGGGCTTGGGGGCCGGCAGGTCGTTGAACAAGGGCTCCAGGTCGGCGGCCGTCCGCGCCTGCAGGGCGGCGGTGACCCGCTCGTCGAACTCCTCCTGGCTCAGTCGGCCGACGCTCATGTGCTCACGCAGGTAGTCGGCGGCGCGATCGCGTTCCGCGTCGCCGATCCGCTGGGGCACGGGTTCACTCACCCGGACATCCTCTCACCGGGAGGTCCACCGACCCCGGGTCCGCGGCACGGCCCGAGATCAGGCCGGCAGCGCCTTCTCCAGCTCCGGTACGAGCTGGTCCAGGACGAACGGCAGGCTCAGCACCGTCGAGAAGTAGATCGCCCCGGCTCGCCCCCGGTGTAGAGCGACCGGCCGGCCTTGACCGCCGCGAGCCCTGGGGTCAGCCGCCGGTGTGGCCTCAGCCCGGGAAGACCTTCTCGAGCTCGGGAACGAGACGATCGAGCACGTACGGGAGACTGAGGATCGTGCTGAAGTAGATCGCCGACGCCAGCTCGTCACCGGTGTAGACCGAGCGTCCCTCCTTCACCGCGTCCAGCTTGCCGAGGACCTTGTCCTGCTGGAGGTCCGTGCCGTCGCCGGCGACGTCGGTCGCCCAGACGAGCACCTCGGCGTCGTTCAGCACGCCGGTGTCCTTGGCCGGGATCTGCGCCTGGGCGACCTCGTCGTCCACGAACTTCTCGAAGGACTTCGGGATGGTGAAACCCAGGTCGGTGAGGAAGCCGGTGCCCAGCCCCGCGGGCCAGGCGATCACACTGCCGTCGTCGTACGGTGCCTCCACGAACCCGGCCTTCGTGCCGTCCCACTTCGGGTGCG